>NZ_CP120210.1:6084058-6726087 GCF_029369745.1 Amycolatopsis sp. QT-25 | reverse complement strand
CAGCCCCGCCAGCGACTCGTCACAGCTGGGCAGGCGCTCGCCGAGGGCGTCGGCGAGGGACGCCGCCTCGGCGGGGGGCAGCAGCGCGCGCAGCACGAGTTCGTCACCGTCGACCGTGCCGGGCACCCGGATGCCGGGGATCGCCTCGACCAGCGGTGCGAGTGCCGGGTCGGCCCCGAGCACCCGCGCGACCGCCTCCGGGTCGGCGTCGAGGTCGAGCAGCCGCCGCACCCTGGCCACCGCGCTGCTCAGGTCGCGCAGGTCGGCGAGCCGCAGCTCGCTGCGGACGTGGTCGTCCTTCGCCGTCAGCCACACCACGCCCGTGCCGTGCGCGAGCCGCAGCGTGCGCCCGTAGCCGGTCACGCCCGACTCGTCGCGCGTCACGTGCTCGACGCCGGGGACGGCCCGGTCGGCCAGGAACTCCAGCACCCCGGCCGCGTCGAACGGTCTCCGGAACGGCAGCCGCAGGCTCAGCCTGGTCCCGGTCGGCAGCTCCTCGGCCTTGCGACGGCGCAGGCTCACCGCGCGAAGCTGCGAAGGCGTCGTCGCGAACACCTCGCGGATCGTCTCGTTGAACTGACGGACGCTGGAGAAACCCGCCGCGAACGCGACGTCGGTCAGCGGGAGGCCGGACATTTCGATCAACAGGCGCGCCGAGTGCGCCCGGTGCGCCCTGGCCAGCGCCAGCGGCCCGGCACCGAGTTCCGCGGTGAGGACCCGCCCGAGCTGGCGTTCGGAATAGCCGAGCCGCCGCGCGAGCCCCGGAACGCCGTCGCGTTCGACGGCCCCGTCCGAGATGAGCCGCATCGCCCGCGCGGCGAGGTCGGCCCGGATGTCCCAGTCCGGCGAGCCGGGGACGGCGTCCGGGAGACAGCGGCGGCAGGCGCGGAAACCGTTCGCCTGCGCGGCCGCCGACGTCGGGTAGAAACGGACGTTCTGCTGCTTCGGTGTCGACGCGGGGCAGGACGGGCGGCAGTAGATCCCGGTGGTGGCGACGGCCATGATGAACTGGCCGTCGAACCGGGAATCACGGGCGGCGACGGCGCGATAACACCGTTCGGTGTCGCGCCACACGGCCCGTTCGGCCAAGGTCTGCTCGGTCATGACCTCGATCGTGCCACCAGGTCGAGGGCGCGGCTGGCGGAAATCCGACACGGCGATCAAGGCCTCGGGGGATGGGGCGGCGGGCGGCACGTAGACTTCTGGCCCGTGAGTCTCACCCTCGGCATCGTCGGCCTGCCCAACGTCGGCAAGTCCACCCTGTTCAACGCGCTGACCCGCAACGACGTGCTCGCGGCGAACTACCCGTTCGCGACGATCGAGCCCAACGTCGGGGTCGTCCCGCTGCCGGATCCGCGGCTGGATCAGCTCGCCGAGGTCTTCGGCTCCGAACGGATCGTGCCCGCCGTCGTGTCCTTTGTGGACATCGCGGGCATCGTGAAGGGTGCCTCCGAGGGCGCCGGCCTCGGCAACAAGTTCCTCGCGAACATCCGCGAGGCGAACGCGATCTGCCAGGTCGTCCGCGTCTTCGACGACCCGGACGTGATCCACGTCGACGACCGGGTCGATCCGGCCAGCGACATCGAGACGATCAACACCGAACTGATCCTCGCCGACCTGCAGACCCTGGAGAAGGCGCTGCCGCGGCTGGAGAAGGAAGCGCGGACGAAGAAGGAGAACAAGCCCGCGCTCGACAACGCCCAGAAGGCGAAAGAGATCCTCGACGCCGGGCGCACCCTCTTCCAGGCGCAGAAGGAGGTCGACTTCGAGGCACTGCGCGAGCTGAGCCTGCTCACCACGAAGCCGTTCCTCTACGTCTTCAACGCCGACGAAGGCATCCTCACCGACGAGTCGCGCCGCGAGGAGCTGGCCAAACTGGTCGCCCCGGCCGACGCGGTGTTCCTCGACGCCAAGGTCGAAGCCGAACTGCTCGAACTGGACGACGAGGAGTCCGTGCGCGAGCTGCTGGAATCCGTCGGCCAGCACGAGCCGGGCCTCTACTCGCTCGCCCGCGCCGGCTTCCACACCCTCGGCCTCCAGACGTACCTGACTGCGGGCCCCAAGGAATCACGCGCCTGGACGATCCCGAAGGGCGCGACCGCACCGCAGGCCGCCGGCGTCATCCACACCGACTTCGAGCGCGGCTTCATCAAGGCCGAGGTCGTGTCCTTCGCCGACCTGATGGAGCACGGCTCCATGGCCGCCGCCCGGTCCGCGGGCAAGGTGCGCATGGAGGGCAAGGACTACGTCATGTCCGACGGGGACGTCGTGGAGTTCCGCTTCAACGTCTGATCGAGTGGGGTACCACTTCCACCTACGGTTCGTGGCATGGAGTGACTGTTCGGTGTTCGGTACTGACCGAACACCGAACAGCATGGAGCATATGCTCGTGGATCCCCTTCAGCGAGCGCAGAATGCTTTGGACGCCCTGATCAGCGCGTTCGGCTCACTGGGGCTCGCCGTGCGCCCGGGAGAGGCTGATGCGCTCCCTGGCAGGGACCTCGCCGCCGTGCTTCCTGACGGCAGGGAAATCGGCCTTCAAGTCAAGACGGTCGCGTTGCTCACGACCGACAGTTTGCCCGGTCTGCTCCGTCGCTGGTCGACGAGCGAGATAACGGGAGGCAGAGTGGTCGTGGCGGACAGGATTACAGCGGAAGCGCGGGTTGCTCTCAACCAGGCGGGTTGGGGGTGGCTGGACCTACGCGGCCATTTGAGACTTACCGGTCCCGGGCTGTTCATAGACTCGGATGTTCCCGCTTTCCCAAGGCCGGAGACGGACCGGCACGGGATCATCGGCCGGGTCGGCATCGAGCTCGCCGCTCTGCTGCTACTCGACCCCGCTCGGCGAATCGGTGTCCGTGCGGCTGCTGTCGCGTTGTCGCGCGCGCCCAGTTCGATTTCCGAAGCCTTCGTGGCATTGCGAGGCGCGGGACTCGTAGGTGAAAACAACAAGCCGGTCCTACCTGCCCTCTTCTGGGAACTCGCCGAGCACTGGAAGCCGGTCAGCCGTGATGTGGCGAGTGTCCCGATGCCGGGCGGAGGACGGGACAACGCCGCGCTCCGGTTGGGTATGGACGACGTCGAATCGACCGTGGGATGGGCGTTGACCGACACCGTCGCGGCCGCCGCCTACGGTGCACCCGTGTCCATCCGTGCTGATCACCCACCGGATTTCTACGTTCCTGATCAGGCCACGCTGAGACGGTCCGTGCAACTGCTGGGGACGGCCACGACGGCCACCATGCGAGCGGGTCGTGTCCGTATCGCCCCGGTGTCGCTGGTGTGCGCGCGTCGCATAGATGCCACAGAGTGGGCGGCCGAGGAGTGGCCGCTGGCGAATCCGCTGTTCGTCGCACTGGACCTGGCGCAGGATCCGGGCCGAGGCAAGGAAATTCTTGACGGCTGGACCCCTGGAAGGGGCGGGGCCCGTGTCTGGTGAACCGGCGGTCGTGGTTCTCGCCGGAAGGTCGATGACTCAAATCGTCAGCGCGATACCCGTGGTCGCCGAGCAGACGGGGCGTGCGGTAGTGCTCGTGGGCGGTCTCGCCGTCATGTGTCGGCTGACGACGCCGTACCGGGTGACAACCGACCTCGACACGGTTGATCGGCGGGCCGTGAACGAGGACTCTCAGCTGCAACTCCTCGTGGCTGCCGGTGCGACGCCGAGCGGGCCGGCCGGTGCCTTGGTCCGTACTCCGTGGGGTGAGGTGCAGGTCGACGTCCTTGAGGTTACCGACGCGGACATCGATGACCTTCCGGATGACCCTACCGATCGCCTTCATGTCCAATCTCACGCGTGGGTGGCGTAAACCGCATCCGAGCTCTTGCTCAGCGCGGAGGGGATCCTGCCCCTCAAGGTGCGAGTTGCCGAGCCGGGTCCCCTTATCGCGAGGAAACTGCAGTCGACAATGAATCGCGGCGCAGCCAAAGAGGGAACGGATCTCCTGGACGTCGTACGCCTTACGCTTGACCGCACCTGTGGGCCAGCGTCGCGAGATCAGCTTGAGTCCGCTGAAGCGCAATTACGCGCCGACGCACTCCTTCATACTCGACAATGGTTCGATCGTTTTGAAGGTCAATCGCTGAGAAAGATCAGAGCCGTGCCCGAGGGGCGAGATGTGGAGATCGACGACTTGAGGTTGGTCGGTGACCTGCTCGTCGGGGCGCTCGACCGTGGATGAGACCGCTTTGGCCGGTACTTGTCCAATTGATTTTTTCCAGCGGGGCAATCCGGTGGAGTTCCCTTCAACGTCTGAGCCACGCGTCAACATGCAGCGTAAGTCGGAACATTTATGACACGGCGGCGAGGTCAAGTACCGGGACGTCGTTCGCGAGATCGCGCTCGATCACTACGGTATGTGGCCTTTCGAGCACGCCGCCACGGACCGAGGATGAACTCATGACGAGCTCCGCTCTCTCTCACCGCTCACCCGTGCTCCGGCGCGCACGGACTTCGCGGAGAACTGGTATCGCTGGTGCGACACCAAGCGCGACTGGGCAGCCGAGGCGACGGGTACCTACGAGGAAGACTCCCCGCTGACCGCGAGTGGTGCGTTCGCCGCACTCCCCGCGAGCGAGTTCATGTAGGCGTATCGCCCGGCCGGGGCCGCGGTTTCGCGAGGAACGAAGCCCTCGAACCCGTGCCACCGGTCGTCCACCGCGGACGGACCGTGTGCAGTCTGGCGATCCAGCTCGGGCGGGGGACTCAACTCCCAAGAGTGCGGTTTGGTGGTACTCACGGACGGGGAGCGGCAGGGGCAGCCCGAGACGCTGCACACGATCGCGTGGACCATCCGCCGATCCCGTGCGAGCCCGATCCGAACCCGCCCTATCCTCGCCCGATCATCGGCAGCCGCAGTCGGCTGGAGGTCGTTTCCCGCGGGATCGTCGCCGTCGTCGGCTAGGTCGCCCGTGGTTGGGTCGCATGACCGAGGTTCTCTTCTCCCGTGAGAACGGCTGGATCCCATGCGGGTGATCGCCACCGCGGAGCAGGCGTGCGCCGGGATGCGCGTCTCCCGCGACCGGCGAAGAGGTGAGCACGCGGTGAACCAGCGTGACCGGCGACGAATCGAGGAAAAGGTCGAGCGGGCGGTTCGCCGTGCCTACCCGGATCTCGTCGGCGACGCGGTGCGCACGGTGAGCTTCCTGATGTATGCGGAAGCCGCCGACCGGGCCGGAAAGCAGGATGACCGACCTTCGGCGGCGCCGACCTCTCGCCGGCGGACGAAGGTCGTGAGTGGTTTGGGCCGTCGAGCCGCCCGAACCACTCACGATCCCTCTACTTCCGCAGCAGGTTGTACGCCGCCGCCCCGATCAGCTCCAGCGAAACCTGAAGCCGATCGAGGGAAACGTTGTCCTTGATGGTGTCTTCCGGCGTGTGGTACGTCGGTTCCAGCAACGCCGGGCCCGACTCGCCGCGCCAGCTGAAGTTGCCCGAAGCGATGCCGCGCTCGAAGAACGGCACGTGGTCGCTCGAACCGCGCGCGACCGGGCCCTTGACCCGCGGGTCGTAGCCGAGTCGCTTGGCGGCGGCGTTGACGGCTGCGGTCGTGGCGTTGTCGGCACCGTCGACCGAGAGCAGCCAGTAGGTGATCGCCGGGTCCCAGCTGGTGGCGACCATGTCGTTCTGGAAGCAGCCGGTGATCCGCCGCGCCTCGGCGTCGGACAGGTTGCTGACGTAGTGCCGCGAACCGATCAGCCCGTACTCCTCCGAGCCCCACAACGCGAACCGCAGCGTCTTGTTCGTCGGCAGGTAGCGCAGGACGCGGGCGAGTTCTAGGCACAGCACGGTGCCGCTGCCGTCGTCGTTGGCGCCGGGGGAGCCGGGGACGCTGTCGTAGTGCGCCGTCACCATGACGACGCCGTTGTCCTTGCCGGGGAACGTGGCGGGCCGTTCGGCGATGACGTTGTACGACGTCAGGTTCTTGTGGTGGGTGGCCGTCGCCTTCGCCTTGACCGACCCCTTGGCGAGCCGCTCGCGCAGGCGTTCCACCTGCACCTGGGCCAGGCCGAGCACGGGGATCGTGACGGGCGTGGTGAGCGTCGGGGAGAACGCGGACAGCTTGCGTGCCGGGTCGGCGCCGATCCGGCCGAGCAGCACGGCGTCCGCTCCGCGCTGCGCGGCCGTCAGGTACGCGTCGGCCTTGTTCGTCACGGCGGCGATCAGCACGATCTTGCCGGTCAGGTCTTCGGGCAGGGTGCTGCCGTCACCGGCGTCGACGACGACGGCTTCGCGGGTGACGTCCTGCGCGCCCTGCGGCGACGAGCCGGTCTGCCAGCTGTCGCGGCCGATGGAGAGAGTTCCGAGGAACTTGTCGGCGATCGGGAACGGCTGCAGGGTGACCTGGTAGCGCAGCTCACGCAGCACCTTCGCGATGTACTCCTTGGCCCGCAGTTCGCCTTCGGTGCCGGCGATCCGGGGGCCGATCCGGTCGCTGAGCACCCGCAGGTGTTCCAGCGCCCGCCGCGAACGGACCCGCGCGACCACGGGGTAGTCGCCGAACTCCAGCGACGGTGGGAACTGCGCACCCGGACGTTGCTGCGTGGCCGCGGCGGCGGTGCCGGGGTTCAGCCCGATCGTCGCCGCGCCCGCCAGTGCCACCGCGCCCGCGAGCACCTCACGTCTGCGCAGACCTGCCATGGAGCACCCCTCACTTCTCGGAGAACCTTCGTTCGAGTAGCCAATAGACGCGCGGCTCGGAGAGCAACCTCCGTTCGTCCCCTTTTTCCGTGACGTTCCCTCAGGCTTCGGCGCCGAAGGCTTTCAAGAAGGTGTCGACGGCGGCCTCGGCGATGGCGCGAAGGTCGGCATCGGGAGTGCGGCGAGTGCCGAGTCTCGCCCGCTTGTCGGCCGGACCGGACAACAGGGCGAAGAACTGGTCCGCGGCCAGGAGCGGGTCCGTGGTGTGAAGGTGCCCGGAGACGGTCAGGCGGGCGAGCCGGTCGGCCAGTGCCTCGGCGACTCGGTCCGCCGCGCGGGTGTGGATGACGTCGAGCAGGTCGGGGAACTGCCCTGCCTCGGCGGCGAGCAGCCGCCGCAGCGCCCATGAGCGGTCGGCGCAGTAGCACTTGAGCAGTTTCACGCCGACTGTTTCCAGGGTGGCCCGGAGCTCGTCGCCCGCGCCGGTGAGCCGCTCGACCACGGCCAGGTTGTCGGCCAGGGCCTGATCCGCCGACGCGGAGACGGTCTCGCGGAACAGGCTCTCCTTGTCGCCGTAGTGGCTGTACACGGTGGCTTTGGCGACGCCGGCTTCGGCCGCGATCACGTCCACGGCCGCCAGCGCGTACCCCTCTCGCGCGAACACGGTGAAAGCCGCGTCGAGGATCGCTTGGCGCTTGTCGATCCGGCCTCGGGCGGTACCAGTCGCACTCATGTCGACAGCGTACCGCGCCGACCGGATAACCAGACCCGTGAGTCTGTTTTGGCAGACCTGTTAGTCTCGGACTCGTTGGTCTGAAAAACCAGACTGGCAAGTCTGATTCGAGTCGATGGACGGGAAGAACATGACAACCATCCGAGACGATCGGCTGGGCTCCTCGCTGCGGCTGCTGATCGGTGTGATCCTGCTCGGCGGCGCGCTGGGCATCCTGAACAGCACGATGGTCGCGGTCGGGATCCGCGACCTCGCCGAGGACTTCGAAGCCTCCCTGGGCACCGTGGGCTGGGTTTCGACCGGCTTCCTGCTCGCGGTCACCGTCACCATCCCCGTGACCGGCTGGGCGGGAGAGGTGTTCGGTGGCAAGCGGATGTGGCTCACCGGGCTCGCCGTCTTCCTCGCCGGCTCGCTGGGGTGCGGGCTGGCGTGGGACATCGAAAGCCTGATCGCCTTTCGCGTGCTGCAGGGGATCGGCGCGGGCGTCCTCGATCCGCTCGTGCTCACCTTGCTCGCCAGAGCCGCCGGGCCGCGGCGCGCGGGCCGGGTGATGGGATTGATGGCCGCCGTGCTCTCGCTCGGTCCCGTGCTCGGGCCGGTACTCGGCGGGATGGTGCTGCAGGGGCTCGGCTGGCGGTGGATGTTCCTGCTCGGCGTGCCCCTCGGCGCGCTGGCTGTGCTGCTCGCGGTGCGCGTGATGCCCGCCGATCCCCCGGTCGAGCGACGGGAACGGCTCGACGTCCTCGGTGTCGCCCTGCTCGGGCCGGGTTTCGCGAGCCTGCTCCTGGTGCTTTCCCAGGCCGCGGACGGGGCAGGCCTCGTCTCTTCGCCCGTGCTCGTCCCGCTGGCGGTGGGTGCTCTCCTGCTGACGGGTTACGTGCTCCGCGCGCTGCGCGGCGAGGCGCCCCTGGTCGATGTCCGGCTGTTCGCCCGTCGCGGCTTCGCCGCGAGCGTCACGGTCATGGCGCTGACCGGCCTGGTGCTGTTCGCGAGCCTGATCGTGCTCCCGCTCCACTTCCAGCAGGTCAAGGGACACGGTGCGCTCGCGGCCGGACTGCTGGTCGCACCGCTGGGCGTCGGGGCCGCCGTCGCCGCCCCGCTGGCCGGGCGCGTCAGCGACCGGATCGGTTCCCGCAACCTCGCCTTGGCCGGTGGTCTCGTGGCCGCCTTGAGTGCCGTCTTCTTCACCCGGGTCGACACCGGGACGGGTGACGCGGCCCTCGTGCTCGCCGGGCTCGTCCTCGGCGCCGGACTCGGTTTCGTGGGGCCGCCCGCGATGGGGGCGGTGTACCGGACACTGCCGGGGCCTTTGGTGCCGCAGGGAAGTTCGGTGCTCTACATGCTCAACCAGCTCGGCGGTTCGATCGGGGTCGCCGTGGTCGCGTTGCTCCTCGGCACCGCGACCGGCCCGGTCGCCGGTCTGCACGGGGTGTACTGGTTCGTGGCGGGCACCCTGCTCGTCCTGCTCGCCGCCGCGACCCGCCTGCCGGGAAGGGGAGACCGGTGAAGACGATCGTGATCTCCGGCGGCACCGACGGAATGGGCAAAGCCCTGGCGATGGAATACCTCGGCCGCGGTGACCGCGTCGTCGTCCTCGGCCGTGATCCGGTCAAGGGCGCCTTGTTCGCCGAAGCAGGCCGGGCGACGTTCATCCCCGCGGATCTCGGCCTCGTCGCGCGCAACCGGGAAGTCGTCGAGCTGATCACCCGGCGCTTCCCCGTCGTGGACGCGCTCGTGTTGTGCGCACGCCACTTCCGCTCGGCCAGAGTGGAGACGGCCGAAGGCATCGAAAGCACCTTCGCGCTGGAATACCTCAGCCGCCACCTGCTCAGCCATGGTCTCGCCACCGCGTTGGGCCGGGCCGAGCGGCCGGTCATCGTCAACGTGTCCGGGCCGGGCACGGCCAAACCCGAGATCCGCTGGCACGACGTCTCCTTGTCGCGGAGCTATCAGGGGGTCGCCGCGCAACTTCAGGCCGGACGGGCGAACGACCTGCTCGGAGTCGCTTTCGCCGCCGAGCACGCCGGGAGCGGCATCGCTTACGTGCTGGTCAACCCGGGCCCTGTCGCGACCAGCTTCTCCGGCGACTACGACGCGGCGACCGCCGCCCACGTCGAAGCCTTGAAGAGGTACGGCAAACCGGTCGAGGAAGGCGTCGTGCCGATCATCGCGCGGATCGACGACCCGCCCGCGGCACCGCTCAGCGCGTTCGTGGAAGGACGGCGGATCGAGCCGGCCGGACCCGGTTTCGAACCCGAGGCGGCGCAACGCCTGGCCGAGGTCACCGGGAGGCTGCTGGCGGAGCTCCAGCGCGAAAAGCGCGAGCGGGGGTAACTTCGGGCGGGTGAAGCCGTTGAGCCCCGACATGTTCGCCCCGGGCTGCCCGTCGAACCTGACCCCGTTCCGGATCGGCGACAAGTGGGCCGGTCTGGTCGTGCTGTGTCTCGAAGAAGGCCCGCGCCGGTTCTCCGAACTACGGGTGCCGCTGAGGGGCGTCACGGCGAAGGTCCTCACGGAGACCCTCAGGGCACTCGAGCGCGACGGCATGATCACGCGGACGGCGTACGACGAGACGCCGCCGCGCGTGGAATACGAGCTCACTTCGCTCGGCCGGACGTTGTTCGAGCCGATGGAAGCGTGCCGAGAGTGGGCGGTCAAGCACCTGCCGGAGCTTGTCGCCGCGCGCAAGGCTTACCCGGGTTAGCCGAGAAGGCCGAGCACGACGATCGTCAGCAGCGTGACGGCCGCGGCGAAGGTGGTCACCCAGGCGCGCTGGGCGGCGGTGATCGAGGCGTTGTTCACGGCGGTTCCCCCCGGGGAGAGAAGCGACAGGTCCGCCGGGAACAGCGCGTTGATCAGGCGCCGCGTTACCTTCGGCACCCTGGTGTGACCAAGATCACTGATCGTGTTGGTGGTGGCGGTCGCGTGCCGTGTACCAAAGCACTCCGGCAGCGGCGGCCACCATCGCGCCAAACGCGGAGAATCCCACCATGATCGCTTGCGTCATCACTCGTCCTTTTCTCGTCGGTCGTACCGGCAAGACGTCCGGGACGCGGTGTCGTGGCGCGATCGTCGCGGACGTCACACGTCGCCGAGGACCTGGTCGATCTGCGACGCCAGCGTGAAGTCCTTCTCCGTCAGTCCTCCGGCGGAGTGGGTGCTGAGCCGGAACGTGACCGCCCGCCAGCGGATGTCGATGTCGGGATGATGGTCGGCCGCCTCCGCCAGTCCGGCCACCTTGTCCACGGCTTCGATGGCTTTCGGGAAGCTCGGCAGCTTCGCCGTCCGCTCGATCGTGACGCCGTCGCGGCTCCAGCCGGAGAGCTTGGTCACGGCTTCGTCGGCCTGCTGGTCGTTCAAGATTTCCGCCATGACTCCATGGTGGTACGCCGTCGGCTACGCTGCACTTTCGCCACGGATCCCCCTTGAAGAACGCAGGAGGCTAGATGAAACGCGCCCTCCGCACGGTCGTCGCGGCCGGCACGGTGGCCGCCCTCGTCGCGGGCTGCTCGCTCTCCGGGAACACGGGGGACGACCCGCAGGCGCCGGCGACGGTCACGCTCGTGACACACGACTCGTGGCTCGCCCCACAGGAGGTCCTCGACGCGTTCGAGCGGCAGTCCGGAATCAAGATCTCCGTGCTCAAGCAGGGTGACGCCGGGGCGCTGACCAACAAACTGGTGCTGACCAAGGCGAACCCGATCGGCGACGTCGCGTACGGCATCGACTCGACGTTCGCCTCCCGCGCGCTCACCGAAGGCGTTTTCGAGCAGTACACCAGCCCGGAGGCCGATCGCGGCCCGCAGCGCTACTCCGTCGACCCCGAGCACCGCCTCTCCGCGGTCGACCTCGGCGACGTCTGCGTCAACATCGACACCCGGTACTTCGTGGACAAGGGCATCCCGGAGCCGAAGTCGTTCGCGGACCTGGCCGACGCCAAGTACAAGGACCTGATGGTCGCCGAGAGCCCGGCGACGTCGTCGCCGGGGCTGGCGTTCCTGCTCGGCACCGTCGCGCAGTTCGGCGAGCAGGGCTGGCAGGCGTACTGGACGCGGCTGAAGGCCAACGGGCTCAAGACGGTCAGTGGCTGGGAAGAGGCCTACACCAAGGAATTCTCGGGTTCCTCCGGCAAGGGCCCGCGTCCGATCGTCGTCTCCTACGCCTCCTCGCCCGCCGCCGAAATCGGCGACGACGGCAAACCGCGGACGAAGGCGCTGCTGGACACCTGCTACCGCCAGGTCGAGTACGCGGGCGTGCTGGCGGGCGGCAAGCAGGTCGAGAAGGCCCGCAAGGTCGTGGACTTCCTGCTGTCCCAGCAGTTCCAGGTGACCGTGGCGGGCAACATGTACGTGTACCCGGCCCGGCAGGGCGTCGAGCTCCCGCAGGGCTGGGCGCAGGCCGCCCCGCTGCCGCAGCAGCCGAAGACGCTCGAACCGGCCAAGATCCAGGCCGGACGCGAGCAGTGGATCGCCCAGTGGCGCACGCTTCTCGAAGGCTGAGTACCACCAGGCCGACTTTCCGAGGAGCCGGGCTGACGGCGCTCGCCGTGCCGCCGCTCGGTTTCCTCGTGGTGTTCTTCGCCTGGCCGGTCGCGGCGATCGTCGGCCGGGGCTTCGGTTCCGGTGGGGTCGGCACGGCCATCGGCGACCCGCTGACCTGGGAACTCGCGGGGTTCACCGTGGCGAGCGCGGGGGTCTCGACGATCGTCGCGGTGCTCGCCGGTCTGCCGGTGGCGTTCCTGCTCGCGCGGGTGCGGCTGCCGGGGGTCTCGCTGGTGCGGACGCTCGTGCTGGTGCCGTTCGTACTGCCGACCGTCGTGGTCGGCCTGGCGTTCCGCGCGCTCTGGCCCGACGGTGGGCTGCTGCCTTTGGTACTGGCCAACGCCTTCTTCAACGTCGCCGTCGTCGCTCGCACGGTTTCCGGGCTGTGGAGCCACCTCGATCCGCGCACCGTGGACGCCGCACGGGCACTCGGCGCGTCGCCGTGGCGGGCCTTCCGCTCGGTGACGCTGCCCGCCCTCGCGCCCGCCATCGCGTCGGCGGCGGCGGTGGTGTTCCTGTTCTGCGCCACCAGCTTCGGGGTCGTGCTCATTCTCGGCGGGGCGCGGTACCGCACCCTGGAGACCGAGATCTACCTGCGCACGGTGGAACTGCTCGACCTCTCCGGCGCGGCCGCGCTGTCGCTGGTGCAGTTCGCCGCCGTGGTCGCCGCGCTCGTCGTCGGCGCGCTGGCGAGGCGGCGCCGGGAGAACGCGGTGCGGCTGCGTGCGCGGAACGAGACCGCGCGGCGGCCCAGGGGCGGCGAGTGGTGGGCGGTCTCCGCGGGCCTCGCGGTGATCGCGCTCCTGATGACACCGATCGTCGCGCTGCTCGTCGAGTCCGTGTCCGCTTCGGACGGTTTCAGCCTCTCCGGCTACGAGGCACTCGCCGGACAGGGCTCCCGTGGCGCGCTTGGGGTTTCCGGCTGGGACGCGGCGTCGATGTCACTGCGGACGGCGTTCGACGCGACGACGCTCGCGATGATCGTCGGGGTGCCGGCCTCGGTCGTGCTGGTGGCGCTGCGCCGCACGCCGGGCGGGCTGGCCAGGGGCATGGGCGAGACGATGGACGCCGCGCTCATGCTGCCGCTGGGCGTGTCCGCGGTGACCGTCGGTTTCGGGTACCTCGTCACGCTCGACGCGCTGCCGGGTGACCTGCGGACGTCGCCGCTGTTGGTGCCGCTCGCGCAGGCGCTGGTGATCATCCCGCTGATCGTGCGGATGGTGCTGCCGGTGCTGCGCTCGGTCGACGTCCGGCTGCGCCAAGCCGCGTCCACGCTCGGCGCGAGCCCCGGCCGGGTGTGGCGGGAGATCGATCTTCCGCTGACCGCGCGTTCGCTGGTCGCGGCGGCCGGTTTCGGGTACGTGGTCGCGCTCGGCGAGTTCGGCGCGACGAGCTTCCTGGCCAGGCCGGACGCGCCGACACTGCCGGTCGCCGTCGCGACGCTGATTTCGCGGCCGGGGGAGCTGAACAACCAGATGGCCTACGCGGCCTGCGCGCTGCTCATGATCGTGACCGTGGTGGCGGTGGTGCTGATCGACCGGTTCGGCGCGGTCCGCGGGCAGCATTCGGTAGGGGAGTTCTAGTGTCGCTGTCGGTACGGGATCTGACCGTCCACTATGGATCGTTCACCGCGGTGGAGGACGCCCGGCTGGACATCGCCGACGGCGAGGTGCTGGCGCTGCTCGGCCCGTCCGGTTCGGGGAAGTCGACTTTGCTGCGGGCGATCACCGGGCTGGAGCCGCTGACGTCGGGGACCGTGCGGTGGGACGGCGAGGACCTCGCCGGTGTCCCGGTGCACCGCCGGGGGTTCGGCCTCGTGTTCCAGGACGGGCAGCTGTTCCCGCACCAGGACGTCGCCGCGAACATCGCGTTCGGCCTGCGGATGCACGACGTCCCGCGTGCCGAGCACGCGGAGCGGGTCCGTGCGCTGCTCGACCTGGTCGGGCTGGCCGGGTACGAACGACGGCGGGTCACCGAGCTGTCCGGCGGGCAAGCGCAGCGGGTGGCCTTGGCCCGCGCGCTGGCGCCGGAACCGCGGCTGCTGCTGCTGGACGAACCGCTGTCCGGGTTGGACGCCGGACTCCGGGAACAGCTCGCGATCGACCTCGCGGCCCTGCTGCGGCGCAGCAAGATCACCGCGCTGCTGGTCACCCACGATCAGGAAGAGGCGTTCACGCTCGCCGACCGTGTCGCCGTGCTCGACGACGGCGAGATCCGGCAGGAGGGCGCGGTGCGCCGTGTCTGGCGGCAGCCGGTGGACGAGGACGTGGCGCGGTTCCTCGGCGTGACCACGTTCGTCGACGGCGAGGCGTCCGGCGGTGTGGTGCGGACGGTGCTCGGGGACGTCACGCTGCCCGACGTCGAGGACGGTCCGGTGCGGCTGGGGTTGCGGCCGCACGGGCTGCGGGTCTCCCCGGACGGCGTCGAGGGCGAGGTCGTCGCCGTGGTGCACCGGCGGGAGCACGTGCGGCTCGTGGTCGCGCCCGGCGGCGATCCCTCCACTGTGGACGCCGTCGCGCCGGTCACGGCCGACCTCCGCCCCGGCGACCGCGTCCGGCTCGCCCTGGACCCGGACGGCGTCGCCCAACTCCGCAACCAGTCACCTGATTGCGACGCTTCGCCCACCCAACCGACACAATTCGGCACCTGAGTGCGATGGTTGGCAACGCGAACTATCGCACTCAGGTGCCGAATTGCGGGAGTTCAGACGGCGACCAAGCGGATGAGCAAGACCAGGCCGAGGGTCAGGGCGGCGCACGCGATCGCGAGCCACGCGTAGCCCTCCATCGGCGAGTCGTACAGGGTGTGCGCGGTGCCGTACCTGTTCAGCCTGCGGCCGATCACCCGGATCAGGATCGCGCTGAGCGCGAAACCCGCCACCCAGGCGATGTCCGTGATCAGCTGTCGCCCGTCGAAGACCTCCTGGAACACGACGCCGACACCGAGCCCGAGCAGGAGCAGCGGCCCCACCAGACAGCCCGCCCCCGTCCACTTGACGGCCCCCACCTCGAACATGCCCCGACCTTACCGCGCCTCGACGCCGTGAAGGCCCCCTTCACGACCCTCAAGGCAGGAAGGAGGCCTTCACTGACTTGCGAGGTCAGCCGTCCCGCGTGGTCAGGCGCGCGTAGGCGATCGAGAGCCCGATGGCGATGTAGCAGGCGGCGCGCAGCGCGCCCTCGCCGAGCATCGCGGTGTCCAACGGGTCCATCAGGACCGAAGCCGGCGCCTCTGACCAGTTCTCGTTGAGCAGGAACGGATGCAGCCAGGAAACCGCGTCGAGGAACCCGAGGATGGTGAACACGATCGTCCCGGCCAGCACCGAGGCCACGACCAGCATCGGATGTTCGGTGAACGCCGAGATCGCGAGCGCGACCGCGCCGACCGCCCACAGTTGCAGGATCACCCACGCGGCCACGAGCAGGATGCGGCCCAGCGCGTCCCAGACGCTCAGGGTCGAGCCGGTGAGGGTGAACATCGATTCGGTGCCGCTGATGATCAGGCCGGTGACGAACCCGGTGAACGTCATGGCCAGTACGGCGATCGTCGAAACCGTCGCCACGCCGAACGCCTTGATCGCGAGCAGCCTGCCCCGGCCGACCGGGGCGATCAGCCAGCCCCGCAGTGTCCCGTGGGCCGCCTCGCCGGCGATCGCGTCCGCCCCGGCCATCGCCGAAGCGAGCGGGAGCAGCAGCGCCAGTGTCATGGTCAGCGCCGCGACCGGCAGGACGAAGCCGTTGTTGACCGCGGACGCGAGCAGTTCGCCGTCCTGTCCGCCTCTCGTTTCCGAAGCGTCGACGAAGGTCAGCGCGACGCCGATGATCACCGGGATCGACGCGAGCAGGCCCAGTACGGCCAGCGTGCGAGGGCGTCGGAAGATCCAGCGGAGTTCGGCACGGTACAACCTGAGCAGGCCGACGTTGTCGTGCCCGGTTCGCGCCGCGGGTGCCGCGGCCAGAGCGTGCGTCACGACTCCCCCTCACCGTCTACAGTGGACTCCGGCTGGGTCAGCCGGGCGAACAGGTCCTCGAGCCCGGTGCGCGCCCTCGCCGCCTCGTGCACGGCCACTCCGGCCGTCACCAGGTGGCGCAGCACGTCGGGAGCCTCGGCCGCGGTGAGATCGACGCGGACGCCGTCGGGCGTGAGCCGGGCGCCGATCCTGTTCTCCCGCAACGTGTCCACCGCGAGTTCACCGTCCGGCGTCCGCACCAGCAGCGCCGCGTTCCCCGACTCCAGCAGTTCCGCGAGCTCGCCCTGGGCGATCACGTTCCCCGACTGGAGCACCGCGACGTGCGTGCAGGTCGCCTCGACCTCGGCCAGCAGATGCGACGACACCAGCACAGTGACGCCGTCGGCGTGCAGTTCGCCGATGATCCGGCGGATCTCCCTGGTGCCCGCCGGGTCGAGGCCGTTGGTCGGCTCGTCGAGCACGACCATCCGCCTCGGCACGAGCAGCGCGCTCGCCAGCCCCATCCGCTGCTTCATCCCCAGCGAATACCCCTTGTAGCGCCGGTTCGCGGCGTCGGTCAGCCCCACCCGTTCGAGCGCCGCGTCGACCGCGCCGGGGATCCCGGCCGAGGCCAGCCTCGGTTCGGCCGCGGCCACCCGGAACAGGTTTTCCCGCCCGGAAAGGAAAGGGTGGAACCCCGGCCCTTCGACCAGCGCGCCGACGTCGGGCAGCGCGTGCGCCGCCTCGTCGGGCATCCGCTTGCCGAACAGTTCGACCTCGCCCTCGGTGGGCCGCACGAGACCGAGCAGCATCCGGATGGTCGTCGTCTTGCCCGATCCGTTGGGGCCGAGCATCCCCAGCACGGCGCCTTCGGGAACGTCGAGATCGACGTGGTCCACGGCCACCGTGCGGCCGTAGACCTTGCGCAGGCCCCTGGTGCGGGCCGCCATGGGTACCGCCGGAGCGGACGCCTCCCGAGAGGCGTCCGTCCCGGCTTCGAACGTGGTGGTCACTTCGCGGCCAAGGCCTCGAAGAGGACCTGCTCCGGAACCGCGCCGACGGCGTAGCGGCCGTCGTCGGTCAGCACGCCGCTGCCGACCTTGGTGGTCACCAGCCAGCCGCTGCCCCAGGCACCGCTGACCGGCTTGGCGAACCGCGAAAGCAACGCCTTCGGGTCGACCTGGCGGCCTTCCTCGTCCTTGGCGTCTGCGGCCTTCGCCAGCGCGTCGGCCGGGATCTTGCCGGTGATCGCGGTGTCCCAGCCGTCGCCGACGACCTTGATCTCGGACTTCGCCTGCTCGGCGAGTTCACGGCTCTTCGGGTCGACCTCGGCGGCCTTCTCGGTCACCTTCGCGCCCTTCGGTGGGGTGAACTCGAAGTTCGACGCGGGCTGGCTCGCGAAGTTGATCTCGCTGAACGAAGCCTCGAACGCCGGGGAGGACGCGCCGTTGGCCAGCACCGTGACGCGCAGCGGCATCCGGGTCTGCTCGTCGATCGCGACGCGGATCTCGCGCAGGAGCGTCCGCTCGGCCGGCTTCGGGGTCAGCACCAGTTCGTACGCCGAGCGGCTCGCCACGGACGACGTCCCGTCCACGGCGATCGTGCTGCTCTCACGCACCTTGGCGAGCAGTTCCGCGGCCACCGTCGCCGGATCGACGGCCTTGCCCTCGACCTTGTTCTGGTGCTCCTTGGCCAAGTCGGCCGGGATGGTGATCTTGGTGGCGGAGTTGTCCTTGGAGTCGTACTCCCAGACGGTCCCACCGTTCTTGACGATGGTCTGCTGGCTCGAGCCCTCGGTGAGCGACACCTTGCTCTTGCCCGCGCCGTCGGTCGACACCTGCGCCGAGTCGATGCTGAGCGCCGACGCGCCGGGCAGCGTGCTGCCGACCCGCGGCAGGCCGAGATCGTTGTCGACCTTGACCTTCCCGTCGAACGCCGACGGTTTCGCGTTGAGCGTCGACTGCACCAGCTCTTCGGCGCTGATCTGCGGCAAGACGGGTGCGTCGCCCGCGGTGGCGGGCATCGCGACGACGGCGAGCCCGCCGACACCCAGTGCCGTCCCCACCACCGCCGCGGTGATGGCCTTCCTCTTCGGATCCATGCTGTCTCTCCCTGTTTCCCCGAAGCCGGAGTGTGCTCGGGTCTCGGCGACCACGCTTCCCCGGAAACGCTGAGATACCACTCAGACTCCACCGCCCGAGCTGAGATGGCGCTGAGAGCTCGCGCGTGAGCTGGTGAAAGCGTGAATGATGAGGACCGTGAAACCTCGAGTACTGGTGGTCGACGACGAGCCCGGCGTGCGCAAGGCGTTGCAGCGGGGACTGCGCGCCGAGGACATGGACGTGGTCACGGCGGCCGACGGACCCAGTGGCCTGCGCCTGGCGCAGACGGGCTCCTTCGACGTCGTCCTGCTCGACATCATGCTCCCCGGGCTTTCCGGCTACCGCGTGCTCGAACGCCTGCGTGCGCTCGGCGTCACCACCCCGGTGCTGATGATCTCCGCGAAGGACGGCGAGGTCGACCAGGCGGACGGGCTCGACCTCGGTGCCGACGGTTACCTCGTGAAGCCGTTCTCGTTCGTCGTCCTGGTCGCGCAGGTGCGCGCGGTGCTGCGGCGGGCGGCGCCGGACGGGATCCGCGGGCCGCTGCGGATCGGCGCGCTCGAAGTCGACCGGAGCCTGCGGCAGGTCCGTTACGACGGCATCGAAGTGGCGTTCAGCCCGCGCGAGTTCGCGCTGCTGGAGGTGCTCGCGGGCCGGGCGGGGACGGTGGTCACGAAGGACGAGCTGCTGCGCGCCGTCTGGGGGGACGAGCAGGCCGCGACCCGCAACGTCGTCGAGGTCTACGTCGGTTACGTGCGCCGCAAACTCGACGCGGCCGGGGCCGGCGCGCTGGTCCGGACGGTGCGCGGGCACGGTTACCTGGCCTCGGATCCGCAGCTCGACGAAGTGATCGCCCCGGCGGGACAGGGGTGATCGGCTCGCCGTCCTGGTGGCGCCGCCGCTCGCTTCAGGTCCGGATCACCCTGCTCACGGCCGCGGTCACGCTCGGTTTCCTGCTCGGGCTGGCGGCGGTCGCCGGGGACAACCTCCAGCCGTTGCTCATCGGCTCGGTCGACGACGAGCTGAGTGCTCAGTTGGACACCGCGAAGGCCGAGGTCGTCGCGGGACGGACGCCGTCGGGAACGGTGGTCACCGTCCGCGTCCTCGACACCGGGGGCGGCCCGGTCGACGGCCTGCCGCCCCCGGATCTCGGCCCCGCGGAGATTCGCGCGCTGAAGGCGGGGGAGCCGGTCACCACCGGCGGCGAGCACAGCCGGCGCTGGGCGGGCACCGTGGTCACCGCGCCCGACGGGCAGCAACGGCTCGTCGTCGCGGGTGCGGGTCTGGTCGGCTTCGCGACCGCGGTGCACTCCGGCGGGCTGTGGCTGTTCGTGATCGCCTCCGTCGGCGCGGTGGGCGCCGGGGTCGCGACGTGGCTGCTGGTGCGGTTCGCGCTGCGGCCGGTGGCGAGGATGCGTGGCTCGGTGCGGGCGCTCCCGCCGGGCGCGCGGTTGCCGCTCCCGGATTCGCACGACGAACTCCGCGCGCTCGCCGAGGAGTTCAACGCCCTGCTGGCCAGGCAGGAGGAGGGCGCCGAACGGCTGCGGCGGTTCACCGGCGACGCCGCGCACGAACTCCGGTCGCCGGTCGCGTCGATCCGCGTGCAGGCCGAGGTCGCCGTCACCAATCCCGATCCCGAACTCGCCCAGGAGACGCTTTCCGACGTCCTCGAAGAGGCCGAGCGGCTGTCCGCGCTGCTCGACGGGCTGCTGGCGCTGGCGAGGTCGGACGCCGGGGAGGTCCCGCCCGCGGAACCGGTCGAGCTGGTGAGCGAGGTGCGCGCGGCGATCGCGCGGATGCCCGCCGACGCGCCCGAGATCCGGGTGAGCGGCACGGTCGGGAGCGCTTGGGCGCTGGCGACGCACGCCGAGGTCGAACTGGTGCTGAGCAACCTGCTGCGCAACGCGTGCCGCTACGCGCGCGGGCAGATCGTGGTGTCGGTGCTCGCGGCGCGGTCCACCGTGCGGGTGGTGGTCGACGACGACGGGCCCGGTATCGCACCGGAACACCGGGAGCGGGTCTTCGACCGCTTCTACCGCGTCTCCGACTCGCGGGCACGGTCCTCCGGTGGCACCGGGCTCGGGCTGGCGATGGTCGGGGAGGCCGTCCGGCGGCGCGGGGGCCGGGTGCGCGTCGGCGAATCACCCGATGGCGGGGCTCGGTTCCAGATCGTCTGGCAGGCGGCACGGCCCGGCGCGTGATGTCCTTCGGCCGGACCGCGTGATTCCCGTGTCCCGGCACGGAACACGCGTGATCGAAGGCGGAACACGCGTGACTGAAGGCGGAACTCACGCCCGTAGGGTGAGGGCGTGGTGATCGTGGGTGCCGCCATCGTGCGGAACGGACAGGTGCTGGCGCAGCAGCGGGCTTGGCCCGCCGACCACGCCGGGCAGTGGGAGCTGCCGGGCGGGCGCGTCGAGGACGGCGAAAGCGACGAAGCCGCCTTGGCGCGGGAATGCCTGGAAGAGCTCGACGTCGTCGTGACGGTCGCGGGCCGGGTCGGCGACGACGTGCCGCTGCCGAACGGGAAGCTGTTGCGGATCTACGCCGCTTCGCTGGTCAGCGCGGGGGACGAGCCGCGCGCGGTGGAACACAGGGACGTCCAGTGGGTCTCCGCCGGCGAACTCGGCGACCTCGACTGGCTGCCCGCCGACCGCGTGCTCCTGCCAGACCTGCACGCCCTGCTTTCGAGTACGTGAAGGACCCCTCCCGATACCTGGGCGCAAGGAAGGGGTCCTTCAGGTACTTCTTCAGCCGGCGCCGATGAGCCGCAGCGCGGACTGCAGCCGGTGCTCACCCCGCTGCGCGGCCCGGACGGCGCCCGCCTTGCGCACCCGCTCCAGTTCGCCGGGATCGGCCAGCAGCGCCAGCGCGCGTTCCCGGACCGGCCGCAGCTCCTCGATGAGCGCCTCGGCGACGGCCTGTTTGACCTGGCCGTAGGAGTCGAACCGGTCCGCGAGGACTTCCGGCTTCTCCTTGACGCACGCCGCGAGGATGTCCAGCAGGTTCGCCATCCCCGGCCGCGTTTCCGGCGCGTAGGCCGGTGTCGACCCGCCATCGGTCTTCGCGCGTTTGACCTTCCGCCGGACCTGGTCGGCCTCGTCGAGCACGAAGATCACCCCGGCCTCCTCCCGCGTCGACTTGGACATCTTCCGCGTCGGCTCGGCGAGGTCCATGACCCGCGCCCCGGCGGGCGGCAGCACCGCCTTCGGCATGGTGAACACGTCGCCGTACGTGGCGTTGAACCGCTTCGCCAGCGTTCGCGCCAGCTCGACGTGCTGACGCTGGTCCTCGCCGACCGGGACCTCGTCCGCACCCTGCAGCAGGATGTCCGCCGCCATCAGCACCGGATAGGTCAGCAGGGACAGCCGGACCCCCGCCCGACCCTTCGACTTCTCCTTGAACTGGATCATCCTGGCCGCCTCGCCGTAGTTGCAGGTGCACTCGAGGACCCAGTTGAGGGCGCCCAGCTCGCGGGCCAGGTCGGATTGCACGAACACGCGGTCCGGCTCGATCCCGGCCGCGATCAGCACGGCCAGCTGCTCGGAAGCCATCGAACGCAGCTTCGCCGGATTGTGCGAGTTCGTCATCGCGTGCAGGTCGGAGACGAAATACAGGTCGTCCGGCCCGCCCTCGTCCGCCCAGCGCCGAATGGCCCCCAGGTGGTTCCCGACGTGGACGTGGCCGGACGGGGTGATCCCGGACAACCTGATCATCTGCCTTCTTCCTCTCGGATTCGGGCCGCCCCGGGGTCCGGGCACGAAAAAGGCCGCCCGGTGGGGCGGCCTGGTGGTGCGCTCGTCTGGTTCAGCGCAGGACTTCGGGGCCGCCGGAGGGCGGCCACCACTGGGCGTTCTGCGCGCGCATGCCGACGATCCTACCCACCCCGCGCAAGCGGTCCTCGAACCGTCGCGTCCAGAGGACTACTTGCGGAGTGAAAAGCAAGGGAGAGTCATTGATGGGATGCACGTGGCGTCGATGATTCATATCGGCCGGCGCAGTACGCCCGGCACGGTGGAGAACCGCGGCCACCTTATTTCCCTGTTCGTCGTGCTGCTGCCCTGCATCGCCCCTCTCGAGGAAATCGACCACGTGCTCCCGGATCACGCCGCGCGTCGGCGGTGTCCTCATCGCCAAGCCCGTGAACAGGGCAAAGCCGGGGGCGATCCTCGCGACCGGCCCCTTCCGGAACCGCGGGCGCTAAGCCGCTTTCGCGATCTTTTTCTTCGCCTTTTTCAGGGCGAGAACGGGGCATTTGCCGCACCGTGGCTTCGACCGGCAGCATTTCTTCTTGACCTTGCCGGACTTCGTCCACTTGCGCACGAGTTCGCGCGGGTCGTCGGATGGTTTCTTGCCCACTCGCGCTCCTCGTCGGACGGCGTCGGCGACCCGCCCACGTTAGGTGAGGCTTACCGGTCCGGGGGCGTGGGGGTGCTCACAGTTCGGCTACAGGTACCCTGGTGTGGTCCGCGTATGGCCAAAGTCGGCCGACGTTACCCGATCGCGCTAATGAGCACTCGGGGCGGCGCGGGCACCACACCCGAACTTGAAACCTTTGGAGCCTTCGCGTGCCCGCAGCCAGCGCCACCGCAGTCGATGCCGGCCGCTCGTCCGGCAAGACCCGGCCCGACCTGCGCAACGTCGCCATCGTCGCCCACGTCGACCACGGCAAGACGACCCTCGTCGACGCGATGCTCCGGCAGTCCGGAGCCTTCGAGGAACGCGCCGAACTCGTCGACCGCGTGATGGACTCCGGGGAGCTCGAGCGGGAAAAAGGCATCACCATCCTCGCGAAGAACACCTCCATCCACCGCGAGACCGAGAACGGCCCGGTGACGATCAACGTCATCGACACCCCCGGCCACGCCGACTTCGGTGGCGAGGTCGAGCGCGGGCTGGCCATGGTCGACGGCGTCGTCCTGCTGGTGGACGCCAGCGAGGGGCCGCTGCCGCAGACCCGGTTCGTGTTGCGCAAGACGCTCGAGGCCGGTCTGCCGGTGATCCTCGTGGTCAACAAGACCGACCGCCCCGACGCCCGGATCTCCGAGGTCGTCGAGGAGACCCACGACCTCCTGCTCGATCTGGCCGGTGACATCGAGGACGCCGACCTCGACGCGATCCTCGACCTCCCGGTCGTCTTCGCCTCCGCCCGTGCGGGCAAGGCGAGCCTCGAGCAGCCCGCCGACGGCGCGGTGCCCGAGAGCGAGAACCTCGACCCGCTGTTCGAGACCCTGCTGCGCCACGTGCCGCCGCCCTTCGCCGACCGCGAAGGCCCGCTGCGCGCACTGGTCACCAACCTCGACGCGTCGAACTTCCTCGGCCGGATCGCGCTGATCCGCATCCACTCCGGCAACCTGCGCAAGGGCCAGACCGTGGCCTGGATGCGCGAGGACGGCACCATCCAGAACGTCCGGATCTCCGAGCTGCTCGTCACCGAGGCGCTCACCCGCGTCCCGGCGACCGAGGCCAGCGCGGGTGAACTGGTCGCCATCGCCGGTATCCCCGAGATCACCATCGGCGACACCCTCGCCGACGTCGAGAATCCGGAGGCGCTGCCCCGGATCGCCGTCGACGAGCCCGCCATCTCGATGACCATCGGGGTCAACACCTCGCCGCTGGCCGGCCGCAGCGGTGGTGACAAGGTCACCGCCCGGCTGGTCAAGGCCCGGCTGGACCAGGAGCTGATCGGTAACGTCAGCATCAAGGTGCTGCCGACCGAGCGCCCCGACACCTGGGAGGTCCAGGGCCGTGGCGAGCTGGCGCTGGCGATCCTCGTCGAGCAGATGCGCCGCGAGGGCTTCGAGCTGACCGTCGGCAAGCCGCAGGTGGTCACCAGGATGATCGACGGCAAACTGCACGAGCCGTTCGAGCGGCTGTCGATCGACGCCCCGGAGGAGCACCTCGGCGGCATCACGCAGCTGCTGGCCGCCCGCAAGGGCCGCATGGAGCACATGGGCGGGCACGGCTCCGGCCGGATCAAGCTCGACTACGTCCTCCCGGCGCGTGGCCTGATCGGCTTCCGCACCGACTTCCTCACCGAGACCCGCGGCACCGGTATCGCGAACCACGTGTTCGAGGGGTACTTCCCGTGGGCCGGCGAGATCCGCACCCGGCACTCCGGTTCGCTGGTCGCCGACCGTTCGGGCCCCATCACCGCGTACGCGATGATCCAGCTCGCCGACCGCGGCACCTTCTTCGTGGAGCCGGGCGCCGAGGTGTACGAGGGCATGGTCGTGGGCGAGAACCCGCGTGCCGAGGACCTCGACATCAACATCACCAAGGAGAAGAAGCTGACCAACATGCGTCAGTCCTCCGCCGACGTGATGGAGACGCTGGCCCGCCCGCGCAAGATGGGCCTGGAGGAGGCGCTGGAGTTCTGCTCCGTCGACGAATGCGTCGAGGTCGCCCCCGACGTCGTCCGGATCCGCAAGGTCACGCTGGACGTCAACCAGCGTGCCAAGGAGCGCAACCGCAACAAGAACCGCGGCTGACCCGCGTCGAGCCTCAGCCGGAGGGCGCCTGCTCACTCACCGTGAGCAGGCGCCCTCCGGCTTTTTCGGCCTCGAAAGCGATCACGCACCGTATTCGATCGGGCGTTCCTGGTTAAGAAAAGTTTTTTCCGACAATTTCCGCCGGAAAGCCGAGCTCCTTTTCGAGCGATGTTCACATCACCGGAACGGACCGGCCGGGCTGCCGCCTCGACTCGATCGAGAACGCGGAACCGGACCGGCGCGAAACAAGGAAAGCCGAATGGGTCCGGAGAGGACTCGAGTTCGTGATCGGATCGGTCGTCAATCGTGCGGTGGCGAACATTCCGGTGCGGTGTTCCGGAATGTTCCGGGTTTGCGGAACCCATTGCCGAAGGAGCGCGATCGGATGCGGACGAAATGCTTCGGCCCGGACAGGAACCTTCGGGGCCTCTCGGACGTCCACCGGAGGAGACGGCAGCCGGTCGGGCGGCGGCCGGGCCGATATGGGAATCTCGCTGCCGAGGCCATGCCCGGCGTGGTAGCTCTATGGCGACGGGGTGAGGGACCGACCGGGAGGATTCAGGCGTGCGGGTAGTGAACACAGCGGCGCCCATGCTGGCGTGCGCGGCCGTGCTCCTCGCCGCGTGCAGCAACACGCCACCGCCGCCGGTGGTCAGCTCTTCCGCCTCCCCGGTGAGCACGTCGACCACGAAGGCGCCTTCGCAGGTCGTCGTGGGTGTGGACGACGTCCTCGGCGGTTACAACCCGCACAACCTCGCCGACGCCTCCCAGGTGACGTCGGCGCTCTCGCAGCTGCTGCTCCCGTCGGTGTTCCGGGCCAAGGACGACGGCAGTTTCCAGCTGGACAAGAACCTGATGAAGGCCGCCGAGGTCGTTTCGCAGCAGCCGTTCACGGTCGCGTACACGATCCGGCCGGACGCCTCCTGGTCCGACAGCGCGCCGATCGCCGCCGAGGACTTCGCGTACCTCCACGAGGCCATGCGCGACCAGCCCGGCGTCATCGGCGCCGCGGGTTACCGGTTGATCTCGGACATCCAATCGCGTGAAGGTGGCAAGCGGGTCGAGGTCACCTTCGCCAAGCCGTATCCGGGCTGGCAGACACTCTTCGCCAACCTCCTGCCCGCCCATCTGCTCAAGGACGCCCCGAACGGGTGGCGAGGCGCGCTGGCGACGACGTTCCCCGCCGTCGCCGGGCCGTACTCGATCAAGGGCCTCGACACCGCGCGCGGGGAGATCACCCTGGAGCGCAACGAGCGCTATTGGGAGAAACCCTCCGCCCTCGACCGGATCGTGCTGCGTGCGGCCGATCAGGACGGCACCTTGGCCGCCCTGCGCAGCGGCAACGACCAGTTCGCGATGACCAGGACCGACGGCACCGGCCTCAAACGGCTCGGCGAACTCGGTTCCGCCGTCCAGCTGCACACGGTCGCCCGCCCCACGGTGGCGCAGCTCCTCCTGCGGCCGGTGAGTTCGACGCTGTCGGATTCGAAGGTCCGCGAAGGCCTCACCGCGCTGATCGACCGCGGCAAGCTGATCACCGAGGCCACGGAGGGCGGCCCTTCGGGCAAACTCCGCGCCGACGCCCAGGTCCGCGTCCCCTCGGCCCCCGGCTTCCGGCCGACGATCCCGGCCCCCGGCCCGCCGTCGACGGCTGATCCGGCGAAGGGCGAGGAACTGCTCAAAGCCGCCGGGTACACCAAGGAAGCTGGAACCTGGCGCAAGAACGGGAAGAACCTTTCGCTGGTCGTGGCCTCGCCTGCCAAACAGGAGCCGTACGCGACGATCGCCAAGGAACTGACGGCGCAACTGGTGGCCGCGGGGATCGAGGTCAACGCGATCGCACCGCAGCCGAGAGAGCTGTTCTCGACGCTGCTGGCCATGCCGGTGCTCGACGGGATCCAGCAGACGACCCCGGAAGGCGCGGGCAACGTCGGCATCGACATCGCGGTGATCGGCCAGGTCACCGGGGGAGCGGACGTCGCTTCGGCGTTGGCGTCCACCTTCGGCTGCCGTCCCGATCAGCTCACCGACAAGACCAAGGCCGTCGTCCCGGGGAACCCGCTGGGCTTCTGCGACCCCGCCCTGCAGCCGTCGATCGACGCCGCGCTGACCGGCGCCACCCCGGTCGCCGACACGCTTTCGACCCTGGAACCGGAATTGTGGCGCCGGAATGTCGTCATTCCGTTGTTCCAGCTGGCCGATACCCTCGCCATCGGCTCTGGTATTTCCGGAGTAACCGCTGGTCCTCCTATGGTGGGCCCTTTCGGGTCAGCGGTGAACTGGACGCGGGGCCCGAAGTAGCCGATTTGAGTCCGAGCGGGTCTCCGGCGGGTGACCTTTCCCGGCACGTTCGAGTGGCTGAGTGATTCCGCAAGGTGACCGCGCTATTTCTCGATGTCGGCCGCAAGTTACCCTTTGGTCACGATCGTCCGGTAACTGGTGACTGTTAGTGCATTTCCTTTCTAGCGTGCACCCGCAGTGCGCCAAATGAGTGTTGCTTGGCGTGTCATAAGCTCCGGGCCATCTCACCGGAGCGGTGTGGGGTCCTGTTCCGATCTCAGGAACCCAGTGCTAGGAGGGCACACTTCATGAGGAAGTCCAAGGCAGTCTCCGCCTGGTCGCTGGTCGCGGCCTCCGCGCTCGTGCTGAGTGCATGCAGCGGTGGCGACAGCGGCAATACCGACCAGAACGGGTCGACGACCGACATCAAGACCATGGCGCTCGGCAAGGCGCAGAACGGCGAGAACTTCAAGCTCGCGGACGTTCCGGGGTACGAAGGCACCGTCACGGTGGGCATCGACGACGGGTACTCGGGCTACAACAACGACACGCCCGACACCAACACGTCGTACAACAACTACGTCCTGACCGCTGTGCTCTCCGGCTCCTTGGTGCTCGACGGCAACAACAAGGTCCTGATGAACAACGACGTGCTGGACTCCTGGACCGTCACGTCGAAGTCGCCGCAGGTCGTCGAGTACAAGATCAAGCCGAACGTCAAATGGTCCGACGGTCAGGCTTGGGACTGCGACGACTTCTACCTGGCCTGGCTGTCCCACAGCGGCAAGGCCAAGACCGCGGACGGCAAGCAGGCCTTCCTGGCCGCTTCGACCACCGGCTACCAGCTGATCGACCAGGCGACCTGCAAGGACGACCTGACCTTCGAGACCAAGTTCACCGAGCCGTACCTCGACTACAAGGGCCTCTTCGGCTCACCGGCCCTGATGCCGGCGCACGTCCTCGAGGCGCAGACCGGCGTCGCGGACGTCACCAAGCTGACCCCGACCAGTGACGCGGCCGAGCTGAAGAAGGCAGGCGAGTTCTGGACGAACGGCTGGAAGGGCTTCAAGGCGGACATCATGCCCGCCTCCGGCCCGTACAAGATCACCGCGTTCGACGCCAACCAGAAGGCCGTCACGCTCGAGAAGAACGCGAACTGGATCGGTGGAAAGGGTGGCCCCTCCCGGATCGTCGTGAAGGCGATGGAGGACACCAAGGCCATGGCGACCGCGCTGCAGAACGGTGAGATCGACATCGCCGCTTCGACCCAGCCCGACGCCACCGCCGCCGGCACCATGAAGAACCTCGGTGCCCAGGGCGTCACCTACGGTTCGGCCTCGCAGCTGAGCTTCGAGCACATCGACCTCAACTACGGGCGCATGTTCAAGGACAAGGATCTGCGCAAGGCGTTCTTCGAGGTCGTCAACCGCCAGGAGATCACCGACAAGCTGCTCAAGGAGGTTCAGGCCGACGCGACCCCGCTGAACAGCATCGTGTTCTTCCCGGGTGAGCAGGGCTTCAAGGACCAGTACGGCAGCAAGGCCGGTCTCGGTGCCGAGGCGGCGGCCAAGACGCTGACCGACGCCGGTTGGGTCAAGGGCGGCGACGGCATCTTCGCCAAGAACGGCCAGCGGGCGGCGTTCAAGATCTCGCACAACCAGAACGCCCGCCGTCAGCAGACCGTCGAGATCATCATCTCCCAGGCCAAGGCCGCCGGTATCGAGATCACCGACGACCAGGACGCCAACTTCCTCAAGGGCGGTCGTCTCGCGGCCAGCGACTACGACGCCGCGCTCTTCGCCTGGTCGCAGCAGCCGTTCAAGGCCGAGGCGAAATCGATCTACATCACCCGTGTCGACGACAGCAGCCAGAACTACCAGGGGCTGTCCAACCCGACGATCGACCAGTCCTTCGAGGCGGCCGTGAAGGCCACCGACGAGACGGCCCAGGTGGAGAACTACCAGAAGGCCGACGTGGCGATCGCGGACGAGTACGCGTCCCTGCCGCTTTTCCAGGTCCCGTCCATGTGGGCGTTCAAGGGCATCGACCGCACTTACATGCAGTCGTACAACGGTGTCCTGTGGAACGCCGGTGAGTGGGAGCAGAAGAAGTAGGGCTCACGCCCCGCTTTTTCACCACTCGCTTAAGCGATCCTGGTGGTACGGGGGTCCGGCCACAAGCCGGGCCCCCGTACCCGCCGGAAGTAGCTGTTGACCGTAGGGTTACCGCCACTACGGTGGACAACCGGGCAGCGGTCCAGCACTTCGGCGACCAGGCCCGGATGAGGAGCAGTTCGTTGAACCTGGTGATCTACATTCTTCGCCGTCTGGCGATATCGATTCCCGTCCTTCTGGTCGGGACTTTCCTGTGTTTCATCATGGTCGCCGGCACCGGCGACCCGCTCGCCGAGATGAAGAGCAACCCGGCCATGAGCAAGGAGGCCATCGCGCAGATGGCCTCGCAGCTCGGGCTGGACCAGAGCATCGTGCCCCGGTACTTCACTTGGCTCGGCAACTTCGTCACCGGGGAATGGGGCGTTTCCATCGCCCAGGGCAACGCGCAGGCCCCGGTGTTCCCGAAGGTCATGGCCGCGTTCGAGGTCACCCTGAAGCTCGTCGTCGGAGCCGAGATCCTCGCGCTCGTCCTCGGCGTCCTCGTCGGTGTGGTCGCGGCGGTCAAGCAGTACTCGATCGTCGACTACGTCGCGACCACGCTGGCCTTCCTGCTGTTCTCGATGCCGATCTTCTGTGTCGCCATCGTGCTGAAGGGCTACGCGATCGAGTTCAACGGCTGGGTCCGGGATCTGGGACTGTCCGATGTGCTCGGCAACCCGTGGATCCGCACGACGAGCCCGGAATCGCTGAATTTCGACGGTCCAGGCGGTTTCCTGGCCAGTTACGTCGGTGCGTACCTGCTGCCGACCCTGTCCATCATGGCGATCAGTTTCGCCGCGTACAGCCGGTTCCAGCGCGCTTCGATGCTGGAGACGCTGAACGCGGACTACGTGCGGACGGCGCGCGCCAAGGGACTCGCCAACGGCCGGGTCATCTTCCGCCACGCCTTCCGGAACGCGCTCATCCCGGTGACCACCCTGTTCTCCGTCAACTTCGGTGCCGTGCTCTCGGGCGCGATCATCACCGAGACGGTGTTCAACTGGAATGGCATGGGCAAGCTGCTCGTCGAAGCCGTGACCAAGAGCGACACGCAGGTGATGATGGGGTGGCTGGTGCTCATCGCCGGCAGCATCATCGTCGCCAACCTGATCGCCGACCTGATGTACGGCATCCTGGACCCGAGGATTCGCGTTGGCTGACTTGAACTCCCTTATCGCGGCGGAAGACCCCAAGTCCGCCGATGGCAAGCTTCCGGACGAGGCACTGCCCGAACCCCGGAGCCAGGGCAAGCTGGTCCTGCGGAAGTTCCTCCGGCACAAGCTGGCGATGGTCTGCACGGGCATTCTGCTGCTGCTCGTGCTGATCGTCCTCATCATGCCGATCTTCTGGCCGTACAGCTACGAGGACAGCTCCTTCCCGTCCTTCGCCAAGCCCAGTGGGGACTACCCGCTCGGCACGACGCAGGTCGGCAAGGAAATGGTGTCGCAGATCCTGCGCGGCACCCAGTACTCGCTGCTGATCGCGCTCATCGTCTCGATCGTCGCCACCACCATCGGCACCGTCTTCGGCGCCATGGCCGGCTACCTGCGCGGTTTCACCGACTCGGCCATCTCGCGCGTGACGGACCTGTTCCTGATCGTCCCGCAGATCGCCGCGGCCGCCATCCTGGCGAAGGTGTTCGGCGGCGGTAGCTGGTACATCGTCGCGATGGTGCTGGCGGCCTTCGGCTGGATGCCGATCGCGCGGATCGCCAGGGCCGAATCGATGTCGTTGTCCCAGCGCGAGTTCGTGGACGCCGCCCGCGCGTCCGGCGCCGGGACGTTCCACATCGTGTTCAAGCACCTGGTGCCGAACATGGTCGGCCTCATCACGGTCAACGCGACCCTCGCGATCGCGCAGGCCGTGCTGATCGAGGCGGCGCTGTCGTTCATCGGGCTGGGGGTGCAGCTGCCGGACACCTCGCTCGGCCGCGTCATCCTCGAGAACTACTCGCAGCTGCAGAACCGGCCGGCGTTGTTCTTCGGCCCGTTCGTCGTGCTGGTGCTGATCTCGCTGACGATCAACTTCATCGGTGACGGCCTGCGGGACGCTTTCGACCCGCGCCAGCGCCGCATGAAGGCGTAAGGCCCTCTTTAACGCGTGAAGGTCCCCTTCTTCCGGCTCAGCCGGAAGAAGGGGACCTTCACGCGTTTCATGCCCGGGGGCGGAAAGCCGTCACTCGCGTGTTTCCCGCCGTAACTCGCGTGCTTGAAGCCGTAACTCGCGAGATACGGCTTCAAGCACGCGAGTTACGGCTCTGAGCACGCGAGTTACGGCTTCAAACACGCGTGATCCGGCTCCGGACACGCGGTGCCGTAGCTACGTCAAGGCCCCCTTCACCGCGTCAGACGCGGTGAAGGGGGCCTTGACGTACTGCTGAGGGTCAGTCGGCCACCGGGGCCAGCTTGCCCGCCTCCCAGGCCGCACGCCGTTCGGCCTGCAGCACCGGGTCCGCGACCGGAGCGGCCGACAGCAGACGACGGGTGTAGTCCTCACGCGGCGAGTGCAGCACCTGGTCCCGCGTGCCGACCTCGACCAGCTTGCCGTACTGCATCACCGCGACGCGGTCGGCCAGCAGGTCGACGACGGCGAGGTCGTGGCTGATGAACAGGCAGGCGAACTGCAGCGAGCGCTGCAGGTCGAGGAACAGGTCCAGTACGCGGGCCTGCACCGACACGTCCAGCGCCGAGGTCGGCTCGTCCGCGATCAGCAGCGCCGGGTCGAGCGAGAGCGCCCGCGCGATGGCGACGCGCTGGCGCTGGCCGCCGGACAGCTCGTGCGGGTACCGGTTGCGGTAGTGGCCACCGAGCTCGACCTTGTCCAGCAGGGAGGCCACGCGCTCGTTCAGGGCCTTGCCCTGCAGGAACTTGTGCAGCACCATCGGCTCGGCGATCGACTCGCCGATGGTCATCTTCGGGTCCAGGGTGGACGCCGGGTCCTGGAACACGATCGAGAAGTAGCGGCGCAGCGGGCGCAGCTCCTTGTTCGACATGTTCGTGATGTCCTTGCCCGCGATCGACACGGTGCCCGCGGTCGGGGACAGCAGGCGGATCGCGCAGCGGCCGACCGTCGACTTGCCGGAACCGGACTCGCCGACCAGGCCGACGATCTCGCCCTTGGCGATGCTCAGCGAGACGTCGTCCACCGCGCGGTTCTTCGCCTGGCCGCGGCGGCCAGGGTACTCCAGCACGAGGTTCTTGATTTCGAGCGCGGGCGCGTTCTCCTCGATCACCGCGGCGAGTTCGGAGTCTTCGAGCCGGATCTCTTCGGCGATCTTCGAGGCCTCGTCGCTGTCGGCGGAGATACCGGAGTCGTCGAGCAGGCGGCGTCCTTCCGGGCGCTGGCCGAGCACGGGAACGGCGGCGAGCAGCTTGCGGGTGTACTCCACCTGCGGCGACGCGAACAGATCGCGCACCGGCGCCTGCTCGACGATGTTGCCCTGGTACATCACGACCACGCGGTCGGCGAGGTCGGCGACGACGCCCATGTCGTGCGTGATCAGCACGATCGCGGTGTTGAGGGTGTCGCGCAGCTTCCGCAGCAGGCCGAGGATCTCCGCCTGCACGGTGACGTCGAGGGCCGTGGTGGGCTCGTCGGCGATGATCACCTTCGGGTCGCACGAGATCGCCATCGCGATGACGACGCGCTGTCGCAGACCGCCCGAGAGCTGGTGCGGGTACTGCTTGAAGCGCAGCGGCGGGTTCGGGATGCCGACCATTTCGAGCAGCTCGATGGCGCGCTTGTCGGCGGCTTCCTTCGAGATGTCCTGGTGCGAGCGGAGCGCCTCGCGCAGTTGCCAGCCGATGGTGTAGACCGGGTTCAGCGCGGTCATCGGCTCCTGGAAGATCATCGCGACCTGGTTGCCGCGGATCTCCTGGAGCTCCTTCTCCTTGAGGTCGGCCAGGTTGCGCTCGCCGAGGCGAAGCTCGCCGGCGATCCGGCTCGTCTTCGGGAGCAGCCCGAGCACCGACATCGAGGTCACCGACTTGCCGGAACCGGACTCGCCGACCACCGCGACGATCTCGCCCGGCTTGACGTCGAATCCGATGCCCTTGACGGCGTCGACCACGCCGTCGTCGGTCGGGAACGAGACGCTCAGGTCGGAGATGGACAGAACCGAACCCGACACGCCGCCGAGGTCCGACGATGCTGCTTCAGTGCTCACCAAGATGCCCTTCGTGGGGGTACATATGGTCACGGCGCATCGGCCATGACGGTGTCAACGCGCCCTCGGCGGTGAAGAGTGCCTCGGACGTGCGCGAGGATAACCGAGAGTCGCCCGACTAAGGTCGGTGCTCTCGGGCCTTCCGTTCCCGACACCCTATAAAGGAAAGCGCGCCGTGTTCGAATTAGTCTTCAAGCCGTGATCTCCGACCGGTCCGAATTGCTCCTGGTGCACGCCCATCCGGACGACGAAAGCATCACCACCGGCGGCACCATCGCGCGCTACGCGGCCGAAGGCGCCGAAGTGACTGTCGTCACGTGCACGCTCGGTGAGGAAGGCGAGATCATCCCGCCTTCCCTCGACGGGCTCGGTTCGTGGGCCTCCGATCAGCTCGGCGGCTATCGCGCGGGCGAACTGGCGTCGGCGTGCGCCGCGCTGGGCGTCACCAGGCACCGGTATCTCGGTGGCATCGGCCGCTGGCGTGATTCGGGGATGGCCGGGACGCCGTCCGCGGCCCATCCGCGCGCGTTCTCCGGCGGTGACCTCGGGGAGCAGGCGGCTCAGCTCGCGGAAATCCTGGACGAGGTCCGGCCCCGGGTCGTCGTCACCTATGACGCCTTCGGGGGTTACGGGCATCCTGACCACATCCGCGCGCACGAGGTCACCATGGCCGCGGCGCCGAAGGCCGGGTCGGTCGAGCGGGTCTTCCACACGGTTTCTTCTCGCGACGCGGTCGCTGCCGGGCTCGCCGCGCTCCGCGGACGCTCGTCGTTCCGCGTCCCGGAAGACGGCGAACTGCCGGTGACACCGGACGAGACCATCACGACCGTCCTCGACGTCGGCGCGCACATTCCCGCGAAGGCCGCCGCGCTGCGGGCGCACGCGACCCAGGTCAGCGTGCCCGCCGCGCCTGCCCTCGCCGATCACTTCGCGCTGAGCAACGACGTCGCGCAGCCGATCACCCCGAACGAGTACTTCGTGCTCGCCCACGGACCGGCCGAAGGTGCCGCGGCCGATCTGTTCGGGGGACTCGCGCGGTGACCGTGTCTTCACCGTCGTTACAGCCGTCACAGCCGTCACAGCCGCTCACTTCGCGGCAGCGCCTGCTGCTCGTTTTGCTGGCCTTCGACGCCTTGGTGCTCGGGGTACTCGAATTGTTCTTCCTCCCGCTTCGGCTCGACGGCATCGTGCTGCCGAAGTTCGGTGACTTCCCGATGCCGGTGACCGTGGTGCTCGCGGTCGTCACCACCCCGTTGCTGGTGCGGACGACCGCGAAAGTGGTGCGGCCCTCCTTTTCGGTGATTCCGCTGCTCGTCTGGGTACTAGTCGTACTCGGGGTGGGTGTGACCGGACCAGGTGGTGATCTGGTGCTGATACAGGACTGGCGCGCACTGCTGCTGATCGGCGGCGGGGCGCTGCCGGGGGCGCTGGCGCTGGGTGGCGGTCTGGGCAGTGCGGCGAAGGTCGCGAAGGGAGTCAGCAGTGGGTGAAGCGATTTCGGACCGCCAGGTCGTGGCGGTGCTGCGGCCGTTCGTCCGGGCCTGCGGGCCGATGGTCGACGCGCTGCGTGACGCGGATCCGTTCGGTTTGCAGGCCAGGGGCCGCCGCCACGAGGATCTGGACGGCGTCGAACCGAAGCTGAAGGACAAGCTGCTCAACGGGATCACCTCGGTCAAGGTGCCCGGCACCGCGGCGTGGGCCGAGATGTCGAACTATCAGCGGACCGACTGGTGGGTGAACCGGGTCGGCCGGTTCACCGCGCTGATCACCGCCATCCCCGGTCTCGGCGGCGTGCTCGCCGACCGGCTGCCGATACAGGACGCGCTCGGCTCGGCGGCGCAGGGGATGTTGTTGTGCGCGATCGCGGGGGAATACGGCGTGACCGACGTCGGCGCACGGGTCCGGCTGATCGCGTGGGTGCTCTTCGAACGCGACATCGATCCCGTGATCGCGGCGGGCAAACACGCCGAACACGACAAGGTCGCCGAAGACGACGAAGCGGCGAAGCTCACCGAAGAACTCGACGACGCGAAGAAGAAGCACGGCAAGATCACCCTGAAGGCGGCCGCCGGCACGCTGTGGCGGCTCGGCCGGGGACTGCTGGGCATCGTCGACGAACTCGAGAAGCGGCCTCGTGGCCGTCTTTTCCACCGTGCGCTCGGGAAGCTTCCGGTGGTCGGGATGGCGGGCGACTACCTCGCCGAGCGGTCCGGCCTCAAACGCGTCTGGAAGCGGGCGCACGAATGGTTCACCCGGCATCCCGAAGGCGAGTCACCGCTCACTTCCAGAACATGAACGCGTCTTGTCCGTATTGGGCGGCGAGCGTGAACCCTCCGACGGAGTCGAAGACCGCGTAGGACCCCTGCCACAGCAGCGAGCTGGCCCCGGGCACGAGGAACAGCACGGCGAACAGCACGAGCGGCGCCCACGGCCGGGCCTTCGCGCCGAACTCGCGCGCGCCGGGCGAAAGGTACGGCTCGATCGCGCCCCAGCCGTCGAGACCGGGGATCGGCAGGATGTTCAGGATGAACGTGACGATCTGGAGCAGCGCCAGGAACGAGAGCCCGATCACGAGACCGGACGACATCGGCACCAGCGTGACGAGAAGCGTCAGCACCACGCCGACGGCGAGGTTGCTCAGCGGTCCGGCGAGCGACACCCAGGACTGGACACCGCGCGACCGCAGACGCCCGTGTTCGATCCAGACCGCGCCACCCGGCAGCGGGATGCCGCCGATGAAGAGGAAGACCAACGGCAGGATGATGGACAGTGCCGGATCCGTGTATTTCCGGACGTCCATGGACAGGTAACCCTTGTGGGCGACGCTGTGGTCACCCCCGCGGAACGCCACGAGCGCGTGACCGAACTCGTGGAGCGTCAGTGACGCGACCCAGCCGCCCGCGACGAGCAGGACGACGCCGGTGATGATGAGCGGGTCGTACTTCTGGCTGGAAATAGTGGTCGTGTCACCGAAAGCCGCCAGTACACCGCCCAGGACGGTGACCGCGAGGATGCCGAGGAAGATCGGGCTTGGCCGCACTGCTGATCTCTGCACCCCTCCAGTCTTCCGTATGCCCGATGTGAAGTTCTCGGCGTGTCCCCTTGCGCGATGAGGCGCGGGTATCCCCCGAACTCGCTACTCCGCTTGACCTGACCGCACTACACGGGTGTAATCACAGTGATGTCATTCGTCGCTGGAAGGGGGCGGCGGATGGTGTTTCAACACCGCCAGCCTGGGGAGTGCGTGGACAGCGAGGAGGCGGACGTGCGGTTGGAAGCAGATGGAAGGGAATGGGGGCAAGTCGTGGGCTGGGGTGAGGTCCCGGAGCAGCAACTGGGCGATCTCACCGAGCTTTTCGACGATGCCTCCGCGGAAGAACAGGACTGGCAGGAACGGGCCCTCTGCGCGCAGACGGACCCGGAGGCGTTCTTCCCGGAGAAGGGCGGCTCCACCCGCGAAGCCAAGCGGATCTGCCTCGGTTGCGAGGTGAAGGACGAGTGCCTCGAGTACGCCCTCGCACATGACGAGCGGTTCGGTATTTGGGGCGGGCTCTCCGAACGTGAGCGTAGGAAACTGAAAAAGCGAGTTGTGTGACGGCGATCTCCGGTGGCCTCGGGTGCCGGAGATCGCTTCCGCCCGCCTCCATCCAGTGGGGCCACCAACGGGTGACAGGGTCGCGTCGTAGGGTGGCGGCACCCGACTTCGCCGCCACATCTGGAGTGCCCGTTGTCTCGCACTGCCGCGTCACCTGTGCCGCGCACGGTCCCCGTACTGGCCATTGTGGTCTGTCACAACGGCGAAAACTGGTTGCCCCTGGCGCTTTCCGCGCTGCGGCGCAGTGGTGTCCGGCCGCGGCACGTCCTCGCGGTCGACACCGGATCCACCGACGGGACGGCGAAGATCCTCGCCGACGCGGCGTCGGTCGGCGAGGCTCCGGTCTTGGACGGAATTCTCACACTTTCCAGTGATGTCGGCTTCGGCGCCGCCGTCGGCGAGGCCGTCGAGCACGCCATCGAACGCTGGGGTGATCCCGGCGGCTGGCTCTGGTTGCTGCACGACGACTGCGCGCCGGAACCCGACTGTCTCGAAAAGCTGTTGGCAGCGGCCGAAAACGAGCCCGCGGCGACGGTGCTCGGTCCGCTCGCGGTGGACTGGAGCGACCCGAGGCTCATCGTCGAAGCGGGACTGTCGACGGACGCCATCGGCCACCGGCAGCAGATCTCACCGGACGAGACCGACACCGTGGTGCTCGCCGTACCGAGTGCGGGATCGCTGGTGCGGCGGGAAGTCTGGCATGACCTCGGCGGCTACGACTCCGGATTTCCCTTGCTGCGCGAGGATCTCGACTTCGGCTGGCGGGCCAACGCCGCGGGCGGCCGCGTGCTTTCGGTGCCGGCGGCCCGGCTCCGGCACGCCCGCGCGCTCAGCACCGGACAGCGTGAACCGGACGCGCTCGGCCTTTCCCTCGCGACGGCGAACCGCGCGCACGGGCTCCGGGTGTTCCTCGTCAACTGTTCCGCACCGTCCTTGTGGTTCGGTCTTTTTCGAATTCCGGTTTTCGCGGTGCTGCGGGCGCTGGCGTTCCTGCTGTTGCGGCGCACCGGCGAGGCGGGGGCGGAACTGGCGGCCACCTGGTACCTGCTGCGCGGTCGCGGCGGGCTGCGCGCGGCCCGCGCCGAACGCCGGACGGCGACCGGCAGCGTCCGCGGTCTGTTCACCGGGCGCACGACGCGGCTGCGCAACGCCGTCCGCGCCGGTGTCGTCGGTCTCGTCCGGCGCGGTGTGGAACGCGATTTCGCGCTCGGGACGGTGCCCGAAAGCGCGGATCGGAAGGGGGCCTGGATCCCGCCGGAGGCGGTGAAGTCCGGGCAAGATCGCCCGATCGGACCCGGCGCGCTGCCCGCGGGCGCGATGCGCGGGGTCGGCTCGCGGGGGACCGGTCTGCGGCGGCCCAGCGCGGTCGTCGCGGTCGCTGTTCCCGAGAAACCCGTTTCGGAGGGGCTCAAACCGTCGCCGGTGCCGCGGGACGGCGGGCGGCGGCCGGAACCGGAACTCGTGTTCGTCGAGGTCGACCGCAAGCGCGTGCTCGGCGCGACCGTGTTCGCGCCGCCGGTGATCGTGCTCGTGGTGCTGACGGCGCTCGCGCTGGTGATCAACGGTTCCCGGCTGGGCCTGGATCTCTTCGGGGGGAGGCTGCTGCCGGTCGGCGGGCTCGGCGAGATCTGGTCGTCGTATCTCGCGCCGTGGCACGCGGTCGACGGCGGGACGGCGAGTCCCGCGCCCGCGACGCTGCCGGTGCTGGGCACCCTCGGTGCGCTCTTCACGCCGATCGGCGGACCCGCGGCGCTGGTCGCGATCCTGCTGATCGCCGACATCCCGCTCGCCGCCTTGAGCGCGTACGCCGCCACTCGGCACCTTCGCGTGCGTCGCTGGGTTCGAGCCGTCGTCGCGGCGGCGTACGGCGTGCTGCCCGCGGCCACGGCTTCGGTCGCCCAGGGACGACTCGACGTCGTCGTCGTGCACCTGCTGCTGCCTCTGGTGATCGCGGGCATCGTGGGGCTGCTGGTCCGCGCGGACTCGCGATGGCTGCACGTTTCCGCGCTGAGCGCGATCGGGCTGGCGCTGATCGGCGCCTTCTCGCCGCTGGGGCACGCGCTGGCGGTGGTCGGCCTGGTGCTCGGGTTCGTGGTGCTGCCTTCGCCGACCGGGCTCGCGCGGCGGATCGCGTCGGTCGGCATCGTGGTGTTCCTGCCGCTGGCGTTGCTGCTGCCGTGGCCGAGTGTGCTGCTGCGGCATCCGGAACTGCTGCTGCACGGACTCGGCGGCGGTGTCCCGGCCGCGTCCGGGGCCGACCTCGCCGGACTGGATCCGGGCGGCCCCGGTGCCTGGCCGATCGGCGTGGCGCTGGTCGCGGCCGCGATCGTCGCGCTGGTCGTCCGCCCGACGAAGGGCGCGGCCGGCGGTGTCGCGGTCGTCGTGCTGGGGGTGCTCGGTCTCGTGGCGGTGCGGTTCGTGGCGGTGACGCCGATGTCGGGCGGCGCGCACACGACCGGGTACGCCGGGGTGCCGCTGCTGGTGATCAGCGCGGGGTTGTCGTGGACGGTGCTGGCGACGTGGCAGCGGGGTGGGTCCGGTGTCGACCCCGCGCCGTGGCTGGTGAAATTCACGGCAGTGGCCGGGGTGCTGGTGCTGCTCGCGCTGGCGACCGGTGCGGTCGTCGCCGGGCGGGAAGGCCCTCTGCGGTCGGGTGAGCGTCCTTCGCTGGATCCGGCGATTTCGGCGGAGCTGGCCGCGAGCGGGCGTTCGGTGCTGGTGGTGGGTTCCTCGGCCGAGCCGGTGCGGCAGACCGGGGGGCGGTTGCCGCTCTACGGTGACGACGAACTCGCCCCGACACCCGGCAGCGCCGACCGGCTGGCCTCATGGCGGAGAGACCTGCTCCAGGGCTCTCCGGACGCGGTCCACCAGGCTTTCGCGGCGGCTTTGGCCTCGGGGGTCTCGTATGTCGTTCTGCCGAGCGGTGCCGACGGCGGCGCTTTCGTCGGACTCGCGCGCGACCTGGTCGCCCCGGCGGCGCCGACTTCGGACGGACGCCCGGTGCTTCGCCTGGTCCCCGACGGTGGACAGGTGGCGTTGCTCTCCCCGGAACTGGCGCAGGCCGCCGTGACCGGGAAGGGTGCTCCCGGTGCTTCGCCGGGGGTGGCTCCGGTTCAGGCCGGGCTGCCGGACGTGCGGGTGCGCGTGTCGGAGGGGCCGACCGGGCGGCTGCTCGTGCTGGCCGCGGAGTTCGAGGCGGGCTGGCGGGCGAGTGTGGACGGCAAAGCCGTGCCGATCGTGCGGGCTTGGGGGCACCAGGTGGCGGTCTCGGTGCCGCCCACGCCTTCGGAAGTGGTGGTGGAGCACCAGGGCACCACGCGGAACCTGCTGCTGCTGGCGCAGATGGCCGCGGTGCTGTTCACGTTGCTGACGGCTGTGCCTACGCGGCGGCGCTCCCCGGTCTCGTGAGCGCTTTCTCGCGGTGAGGGCTGGTGCCCCCTTCCGCAGCGCTTCTTCCGGCGCCGAGGAGTTGTCCACAGCCTTTCCTCCTTGTGGACAACTCGGCGCTTCCACGCCGTTTCCGCAGGTCCCCGCCCCACCGCGCGATAGACCGGGCTGGGGACGCCCCCCCGGGAAGGGCGGGGGCTGGGGTAGGGCTGGGTGCGGAGGGTGAGGGCTATTCGCCTTCGATGACGTCGGGTTCGACGCCCAGGTAGCCCGCGACCTGTTCGACCAGGACGTCGTGGACGAGTTCCGCGAGTTCGCCGGGGTCTTTCGCGCGCGCTTCGAGGGGGCGTCGGTAGAGGACGATGCGGGCCCGTGTCGGGAGGCCGGCGCGGTCGACGCCGGCGGGCACGAGCCGCGACAGCGGGACGGCTCCGTCGTGCAACACACCGTCCACGCCGGTCGGTGCGCCATCCGAGCGAACTTCGGGGACGTCGTCGACGGCGACGTCGAGCTTCGTCAGCTCGTGCCGCCACCGCGCTTCGATCGGTTCGAGCGCGTCCAGCACCAGCGCGTCGAACCTTTCGGCCCTGCTGGCGGCGGCGGGCAGGGTCGACGGATACAGCGCTCCGCGCAGGCCCCGGCCGTGCCGGTCCCGGCGCATCCGCCGTCGCTGTCGGGAATCACGAGCCGTCGCCACGAACCGAAGGGTACGCGCTCGGCGAATCAAAGCGCGTGTCGCCGGTACGCCCGGCTCGCGACGCGCTATCGTTCTCGATCGTGCGGAGCGTACGAAAGTGTTCGCGAACGGGTTGTCTCGAACCCGCTGTCGCCACGCTCACGTATGCCTACAGCGATTCGACAGCCGTCGTGGGCCCACTGGCCACCGCGAGCGAGCCGCACTCCTACGACCTTTGCGAAGCCCACGCTCTCCGGCTGACCGTGCCCAAGGGCTGGGAGGTCGTCCGGCACGAAGGGGCGTTCGCCGCGCCGGACCCGTCGGCGGACGAGTTGACCGCGCTGGCCGAGGCCGTGCGTGAAGCGGGCCGCTCCGACAAGCCCGCGCCCGAGCCTGAACCCGAGGGACCCTCCGGCAGGCGCGGCCACCTGCGCGTCCTGCCCGGCCGAGCCTGACACAGGGGCTCGCCGGTAGGCTTTCGAGCGCGCCAGAGGGCGTTGTAACGAGACTATTGGCGGGGAGCAGGCGTGCCAGACCTTTCGGGCATCGTAAAGGCCTATGACATTCGCGGCGTGGTCGGTGAGCAGTTGGACGCGGCACTCGTCCGCGACCTCGGCTCGGCCTTCGCCCTGTTGATCAAACCCGAGTCGGACGCGATCGTCATCGGCCACGACATGCGCGACTCCTCGCCCGAGCTGTCCGCCGCCTTCTCCGACGGCGTGACCTCGCAGGGCCTCGACGTCGTGTCGATCGGCCTCGCCAGCACCGACCAGCTGTACTTCGCGTCCGGATCGCTCAACCTGCCGGGCGCCATGTTCACCGCCAGTCACAATCCGGCGCGGTACAACGGCATCAAGCTGTGCCGCTCCGGCGCCGCCCCGGTCGGCCAGGACTCCGGTCTCGCGGAGATCCGCGACACCGTCGAGCAGGGCGTGCCCGCTTTCGCGGGCCAGCGCGGTGCGGTGACCGAGAAGGACGTCCTCGCGGACTACGCGGCGTACCTGCGCAAACTCGTCGACCTGTCCGGCAGCCGCCCGCTGAAGATCGTCGTCGACGCGGGCAACGGCATGGGCGGCCACACCGTCCCGACGGTCTTCGCGGGCCTGCCCATCGAGGTCGTGCCGATGTACTTCGAGCTCGACGGAAACTTCCCGAATCACGAGGCCAACCCGCTCGACCCGAAGAACATCGTCGACCTCCAGGCGAAGGTGCGCGAAGAAGGCGCCGACGCGGGTCTCGCCTTCGACGGCGACGCGGACCGCTGTTTCGTCGTCGACGAGCGCGGCGAGCCGGTGTCGCCGAGCGCCATCACCGCGCTCGTCGCGATCCGGGAGCTGGAGAAGGAGCCGGGCGGCACCGTCATCCACAACCTGATCACGTCGAAGGGTGTCCCGGAGATCGTCGCCGAGCACGGCGGCAAGCCGGTGCGCACCCGGGTCGGGCACTCGTTCATCAAGGCCGAGATGGCCAAGACCGGCGCGATCTTCGGCGGAGAGCACTCCGCTCACTACTACTTCCGCGACTTCTGGCGCGCCGACACCGGCATGCTGGCCGCGCTGCACGTCCTCGCCGCCCTCGGCGAGCAGACGGGCCCGCTGTCCGAGCTGACGGCGGAGTACTCGCGTTACGCGGCCTCCGGTGAGATCAACTCGACGGTCGACGACCAGGTCGCGCGCATGATGGCGGTCAAGGACGCGTTCGGTGCCCGCGACGGCGTCGAAATCGACGAACTGGACGGGCTCACCGTGCAGCTGCCCGGTGGCGGCTGGTTCAACCTGCGCCCGTCCAACACCGAGCCGCTGCTCCGCCTGAACGTCGAGGCCGCCGACGCCGAGGCCGTCCGGGCGCTGACCGAAGACGTGTTGGCGATCGTCCGTGGGTGACGAAGGTGGCGTGAACACACCCAGAGCGACGTCCCACAGGTAGGGAGTAACCATGGCCGTCACGTTCGACGCACAGTTGCTGGAGATCCTGGCCTGCCCGTCCCCCGATCACGCGCCGCTGCGGCCGGGGACGACGGCCGACCCGGAGGCCGACGCACTGACCTGCACCGAGTGCGGTCGGGTGTATCCGGTCCGTGATGGAATCCCGGTACTGTTGCTGGACGAAGCCACCGCGCCGACGACCCCGGATGGCGATCATGCCGACGGCCCCTGACGATTCCCTGCTCGACGATCCCGCGAGGCTGGCCGAGGCCGACACCGCGGGGCTTCTCCGTGCCGCCGCGATGGCGGGCGCCCAGGTCCGGGCGACGGCCGAAGCCGCGGCCGAACTCGAGCTGAGCGATCGCCTGGACGTCGGCCGCCCGCGGTCGCTCGTGCTGATCGACCGGCCGGGCGTCAGCCGGACGCTGACCCGGATGATCGGCGCGCTCCTCACCCCGTCGTGCCCGGTGCCCGTGGTCGTCGCCGAGGTGGTGCCGAGCTGGATCGGCGCACTCGACGTCGTCTTCGCGCACACCGACGACGCCGGTGATCGCGAGCTGGCCGCCTCCCTGGAACGGGCTGCCCGGTTCGGGGCGACGGTCGTGCTGTCCGCGCCCGCCGAAGGACCGGTCGCGGCCGCCGTCGCGGGCAAGGGTCTGCTGCTCGCCCCGAGGCTCCCGGTCCCGCCGGAAATGGCCTTCCCGCGCGGGCTCGCCGCGGCCCTGCTCACCGCGAACGCGCTCGGCCTGCTCGTGGCCGATCTGGAGCAGCTCGCCGACCACCTCGACGCGGAAGCCGAGAAGGACTACCTGGCCAGGGATTCGTTCGCGAACCCGGCCAAGGCGATGGCGCTGAAGATGGCCGAGCGGCAGCCACTGCTGTGGGGGCTGGACCCGGTCGCGGTCGCCGTCGCCGAGCACGCGGCCCACGCGTTCGCCGCGCACGCCGCCGTCGTCTGTGACGCGGCGGACTACCGACAGGCACTGGCCAGGCCCGCGTTGCGGCGGGCGGCGTTGTCCGGCGGCCGGGATCGCGATATCTTCGCGGACCCGGAGGAGGGGAGCGGTTCGGCGCCGAGGGTGCTGCTCCTCTCGGTGCGGACGGGACCGGCCGCGGACGCGGCCCGTTATCAGGCGGAAGACCTGCTACCCGGTGCGGATGTGCTCGCCCCGGCCGAAGAGATCGAAACGGACGAGATCGTGCGTGCGGCCGTTCTCGCGCTGCGTTTCGAGCTGGCCGCGGTCTATCTGGGGCTGGCCGTCGGCAGCATCGGCGGCGCCGGGAGGTACACGCCCGCGACGGCGTGAATCCCGGGCGCGACGTAGGCAATGAGGGCCGGCACCACCCGTGCCCGGCGAGGAGTTGAGGTGACAGTGGAGCTGCTGCGCAATGCGGTGCGGCCCTACGCGTGGGGGTCGAGAACGACGATCCCCGAGCTGCTGGGGCGACCGGTGCCGGCGCCGCATCCGGAGGCGGAGCTGTGGATGGGCGCCCACCCCGGTGACCCGTCCCACGTCATCGGCCCGGACGGCACCGAGCGGAGCCTGCTGGAGCTCGTCGAAGCCGATCCGGTCGGCCAGCTCGGCACCGCCTGCGCCGGACGCTGGGGCGGCAGGCTGCCGTTCCTGCTGAAGATCCTCGCCGCCGAAGAGCCGCTTTCGATGCAGGCGCACCCCTCGGCCGCGCAGGCGGCGGAGGGATACGCGCGCGAGGAGTCGGCGGGGATCCCGCGCGACGCCTCGAACCGCAACTACCCGGATCCGACGGCGAAACCGGAACTCGTCTGCGCGCTGACCGAGTTCCACGCGCTGGCGGGCTTCCGTGCCCCGGAACGCACGATGTCGCTGCTGAAGGCGATCGAAACGCCGGGGTTGGCGAAGTACGCGGTGCTGCTGGAGGCACAGCCGGACCCGGCCGGACTGCGGGCGCTGTTCACCACCTGGATCACGCTGCCGCAGGCCGCGCTCGACGAACTGCTGCCCGAGGTCCTCGATTCGTGTGTGAAACACGTCCGGGAACGCGGCGAGTTCGACGTCGAATGCCGGACCATCCTCGAACTCGGCGAAGCGCATCCGCGGGACGCGGGGGTGCTCGCGGCGCTGCTGCTCAACCGGCTCACCCTCAGCGCGGGCGAGGCGATCTACCTGCCCGCCGGCAATCTCCACCTGTACCTGCACGGCACCGCCGTCGAGATCCTGGCGAACTCGGACAACATCCTGCGCTGCGGACTGACCCCCAAGCACGTCGACGTGCCGGAGCTGCTCCGCGTCGTCGACTTCGCGTGCGGCGAGATGCCGGTCCAGCGCGGCGAGTGCGGCGATGCCGGCGGGCCCTCGGCGGGAAAGACCGCCTCGGACCGGCGGCTCTCGGTGTACCGCACCGACGCGCCGGAGTTCGAGCTGTCGCGGATCGAATGGGAGGCCGGGGACGGCGGCGAGGTCGCCGTCCACGACGTCGGCCCGCAGATCCTGCTGTGCACCGCCGGCAGCCTGCTGGTCACGGCCGACGACGGCGAGCAGGTCGAACTCCGTCGCGGCCAGTCGGTGTGGCTCCCGGCCGCCGACCCCGCCGTCCGCGTGCGGCCGCTTTCCGCTGAGCGCACCCAGGTGTTCCGCGCCACCGCCGGCACCTGCTAGCCCACTCCCTCCCCGCAATTCGGCACCTGGTTGCGGTCCTTGCCCGGGCAAGGACCGCGACCAGGTGCCGAATTGCGGGTCTCGCCGGGCCGAAGTGTGTGCGTTCCGTGTGGTGGCTTCCGTAACTATCACCCGAAGGGGTGACCCGGCGCTTGGTGTCGGCTCGTCCCGGAGGTCGATAGCCAAGGAGCAGCAGTAGTGACTTCTCATCCCGACGCGGGCGAGCGGGCGTGCCTACCGGGTGCCGGTCTCCGCGCGCCCCACCGCTCCGCTCGCCGCGGTCGCGGTCGCACGACTCGGGCCGGCCTCGCCGCCGGTGTGGGACGCCACGGCCGGCGGTGTGCTGGTGATCACGCTGACCTGGCTCTCCGCCTAGCGGCGTGAGACAAGGCCGCCGCGCTGTGACCTTGAGTGATGGAGACCTCGAGTGATGGCGACGACCTCGAGTGATGGCGACCTTGAGTGATGGTGACTTCCGAGTGATGGAGATTTCCGGGTGGTGCCCGTCTGAGGGGTCGGGCACCACCCGGTCAGGCCGGGGCGGGTTCGGTGAGCGACAACAGCAACCGGACAAGGGTCGAAGCGTTGGCGTCGTGGGGGACTTCCAATCGCTTCGCCTCTTCGCCCGCCGCCTCGGCCGCTTTCGTTTCCCCGACGGCCTCGTACGCTCTGCGCAACACGTGCAGGGTGAGGCCTGTCGCGGGTTTCCCGCCCATGGCCCGGAATTCGTCGAGACAGCGGCGCAGCACGGGGATCGCGCGATCGGCCCGGCCGTCGCCGATCCAGCTCGCGGCGATCGCCCGCGTGCAGGAAAGCTCCCTCGGCCGCTCTTCGAGCGCTCCGGCCAGCCGACGCGCGTTCTCGTAGGCCTTCACCGCGCCGGCACGCCGTCCGGCGCCCGCGAGGATGGCGCCCTGGGTGCGCAACGACTTCGCCAGCGCCGATTTCGCCGTCGTCCGGCGCAGCACCCGGACCGATTCCTCGATCGTTTCCAGTGCCTCCGCGGGACACCCGTCGAGCATCAGCGACCACGAAAGACCTTGCAGGGCGACACCGAGCTGGCGTTCGTCGCCGCTTTCACGCGCTTGGACGAGAATCCGGCGGTCGATTTCCAGCGCCTCGGAGATCTTCCCCAGCCTGTGCAGAGCGGCGGATTCCGCTCGCCTGGCGTGGGTTCCGGAATCCTCCACAGTGGACAGTTCGCGAGCCTGGGTCGCGGCGTGCAGCGATTCCCCGGCCCGGCCGAGGCCGACCAGGCTGTGCGCCAGATTGGTCTCCACCCACGCCCGCGTGGCCAGGTCGCCCAGCTCCGCCAATTCCCTCGAACATTCGCGGTAGCCCTCGACGGCGCGTTCGTACTCGCCGCGAACATGCTGCAATACCGCCAAATTCGCCTCGGCGATGACCACGATGTGCCGGTCACCCGCCTCACGGGCGGCGTCGCGCAACGTCTCGTACGCCGTCCGCATATCGGTGTAATGACTGTGCAAATACAGGTACGCGCTCAGTCTTTCCAGTATTCGCAACGCTTTCCGCAGCCAGCCGACGGCGCACAACGACGAGACGGCGGCGACCAGATTGGCCCGCTCCACCGAGAACCAGGTGCCGGGGTCGCGCAGCAGCCGCTCGACCAGTTCGCCCGCCAGGGGCTGCACGGGAACGTCGTGATCCGACAACGGCATCGGCACCGTCCTCGGCAGGCGGCGGGCCGCTGTGTCGGCGAGGCACAGCACCGCGTCCGACACCTTCGCGACCGTGGCCACCCGCTCGGCGCGGGTCTCCAGTTCCCGGCCGAGTTCCGTGGCGAACACGCGCACCAGGTCGTGCACGCGGAACCGCTGCTCACCCGTCGGATCGAGACCGGTGGCTTCGAGGAGACTGGCCTCGACGAGTTCGTCGATGGCCTCGTCCGCGCCCTCGTCGGCGCTGTCGTCGACCAGGGCCGACACCGCCCACGCGGGAAGGTCGAGGGTGCGGCTGCGGCCGATCAACCGGAAAGCGCGGCGCGCCGCCGGGCTCAGCGCCTGATAGCTCAACGCGATACTGCCCCGCACCTGGAGATCGCTGACCTGCAGTTCGTCGAGGCGCGAGACCTCGTCCTCCAGCTTCCCGGCGAGCTTCCCGAGCGCCAGCCCCGGCCGCATGGCGAGCCTGCTGCCGGCGATCCGCAGCGCCAGCGGGAGATTGCCACAGGCCTTGGCGATCCGCTCCGCGTTCGCGGGTTCGGCGCCCACCCGGTCGCGTCCGGCCAGCCGAGCCAGCAGGGCCAGCGCCTCGGCGCCGGACAACGGTGCGAGGGCGAGCCGCTCCGCTCCGGCGAGCCCGGAAAGCCGCCGCCTGCTGGTGATCAGGACGGCGCTGCCCGGGGTTCCCGGCAGCAGGGCGCGGACCTGGTCGGGACTCGCGGCGTCGTCGAGCACCACGAGGACCCGCCGGTCGGCGAGGCGCCCGCGGTACACCGCCGCCCGGGCTTCGACGTCGTCCGGGATGGCCGGGCCGGTGACGCCCAGCGCGCGCAAGAGGTCGCCGAGGACGGTCGCGAGGTCGCGAGGGGTGGAGGCGCCGGCCAGCGGGACGAACAGCTGCCCGTCCGGGAAGGACCGGCGGAGCCGGTGGGCGGTGCTGACCGCGAGGGTGGACTTGCCCGCGCCGGGCTGGCCGGTGATCACCGCGACCGGGACACCCGCGCCGTCGCCGAGCAGCCCGGACAGTTCCGCGATCTCGTCCTCGCGGCCCGCGAGATCCGCGATGTCCGGCGGCAGCTGGCAGATCGGGAAGACCGGCGCCGGCTTGACCGCCGGCACCGGATCCTCCCCGCGCAACACGGCGGCGTGCACGCGGCGGACCTCGGCGCCGGGTTCCACCCCCAGCTCCTCGACGAGGGTGGCCCGCAGATCGCGATGGACGGCCAGCGAATCGGCCTGCCGCCCGGCGCGGTGCAACGCGATCATCAGCTGTGCGGCGAGCCGTTCGCGCAGGGGATGTTCGGTGATCATCGCCTGGAGCTCGCCGGTGAGCTCGGCGTGCCTGCCGTCGGACAGTTCGGCGTCGACACAGTCTTCGAAGGCGGCGAGCCGCTCCGATTCGAGCCGGGCGACGTCCGCGTCGAGCCGGGGGACGTGCAGCCCGGACAGGACCGGTCCGCGCCATTCCGCCAGCGCCCGGCGGTAGTGCCCGGCGGCCGCCGCCGGATCGCCCGCCCGCGCCGCCGCCTTCCCGGCCGCGGCGGCTTCGCGGAAGGACAGCAGATCGAGGTCGCCGCGCTCGACCACCAGCCGGTAACCGTGTGGGTCCCGCTCGATCTCCAGCCCCGCGAAGCGGGCACGCAGACGGGAGACATACGTGTGCAGATTCGAGGCGTACGACTTCGGGGGCGTTTCCGGCCAGAGGGTCTCGACCAGGGCGTCGACCGGGACGGGCGAGTTCGCGTTCAGCAACAGGACGGCCAGCAGGGCACGCTGGTGATCGCCGCGCGGCGTCGTCCGCCGCCCGGACGGGCTCTCGATCGTCAACGGTCCGAGCACGCCGAATCGCGGCACGGGCACCTCCCCAGGTCATGAGAGGGGCGAGACTAGCGAGGGGGCCCGACAATTCTGTGACCTGTCCCGCCCACCGTGTACCGGTTCATCTGCACTGCTAGCCTTCGAACCCGGCATATCGGGACACCAATCGGGGAGTTGCACGTGTCTGCAGGTGGCGGAACCAAGGCGATCATCGCCGCGCTCGTGGCGAACGCCGGAATCGCGGCCGCGAAGTTCACCGGCTTCCTCATCACGGGGTCGTCCTCGATGCTGGCCGAGTCCGTGCACTCGCTCGCGGACACCTCGAACCAGGGCCTCCTGCTGCTCGGCCAGAAGACTTCGCAGCGCAAGGCGACCCGCACCCACCCGTTCGGCTTCGGCCGGGACCGGTACTTCTACTCGTTCATCGTCGCGCTGATGCTCTTCAGCCTCGGCTCGGTGTTCGCGCTGTACGAGGGCATCCACAAGATCTCGCACCCCGAGGCGCTGACCTCGCCGCTGGTGGCCGTCGGCATCCTCGTGGTGGCGATCGGGCTGGAGTGCTACTCCTTCTACACCGCGATCCAGGAATCGAAGAAGATCAAGGGCGACGCGGGCTGGTGGGCGTTCATCCGCCAAGCCAAGACGCCCGAGCTGCCAGTCGTACTCCTGGAGGACGCGGGCGCGCTGCTCGGTCTCGTGTTCGCGCTCGCGGGCGTCGGGCTCTCGGTCATCACCGGCGAACCGGTGTGGGACGGCATCGGCACCGTCACGATCGGCGTGCTCCTCGGGATCATCGCGATCATCCTGATCATCGAGATGAAGAGCCTGCTGATCGGCGAAGGCGCCTCCGAAACCGACCTCGACGTGATCGTCGACGAACTCGCCGCGGGCAAGGTCGAGCGGGTCATCCACATCCGCACGCTGTACATCGGCCCGGACGAGATGCTGGTGGCCGCGAAGCTCGCGCTGGTGCCCGGGTTGGACACCGCCGACATCGCGCAGGCCATCGACGACGCCGAAGCGCGTGTGCGCGCGAAGGTGCCGACGGCGAAGCTGATCTACCTGGAGCCGGACTTGGACCGCGCGCTGGCCTGAGCCGCCTCTGTCGCTTTCGCGCGCTTCGCGTGCCATGAAAGGTCCTTTCCTTGCGAAATTTGCGAGGAAAGGACCTTTCCTTGCGTCGGAAGGCCGGAACTCGTGTGCTTGAAGCCGGAACTCGTGTGTTTGGTGACGGGACGCGCGTGCGCCGTTCGGAGCAACTGTCCGTACACCGCCGATCACCCCCGCGACCTCCGGCTACTTCGTTGCTCTCCCACCGCGCTGCCGTCACGGCCGGGCGATAGGGTCCCTTGAACCGCAGTCAGGTGTAGGAGGTCAAGGGTGCCCGGAAACGGTCTGTGGCGTACGAAAACCATCGAACAGTCCATCGCGGACACCGACGAACCGGGAACGAAGCTCCGGCGGAACCTGAGCGCCTGGGATCTGACCGTCTTCGGTGTCGCCGTCGTCATCGGTGCCGGTATCTTCACCCTCACCGCGCGCACGGCGGGTGACTTCGCGGGGCCGTCGGTCTCGCTCGCGTTCGTGTTCGCGGCCATCGCCTGTGCGCTGGCCGCCCTCTGTTACGCGGAATTCGCGTCGACCGTCCCGGTGGCCGGGAGCGCGTACACGTTCTCCTACGCCACGTTCGGCGAGTTCATGGCGTGGATCATCGGCTGGGACCTCATCCTGGAACTCGCCGTCGGCGCGGCCGCGGTGTCGAAGGGCTGGTCCGCCTACCTGGAAACCGTGCTCTCCTACATCTTCGGCAAGGGCACGAAGACGACCTTCGAGATCGGCCCGGTTCCGGTCGACTGGGGTGCCCTGCTCGTGGTGCTCGTGCTGGCCACGCTGCTCGCGCTCGGCACGAAGCTGTCTTCGCGGTTCTCCATGGTGATCACCGGGATCAAGGTCGCGGTGGTGCTGTTCGTGATCGTGCTCGGCATCTTCTACATCAAGGGGGCCAACTACACGCCGTTCGTCCCGGAGGCGCAGTCCGCCGGGGAGTCGGCGTCCACCGGGGTCGACCAGTCGCTGTTCTCGCTGGTCGCCGGGGGCGGCAGCAGTTCCTTCGGGGTCTTCGGCCTGCTGGCCGCGGCGTCACTGGTGTTCTTCGCGTTCATCGGGTTCGACATCGTCGCGACCACCGCCGAGGAGACCCGCAACCCGCAGAAGTCCGTGCCCCGCGGCATTTTCGGTTCGCTCGCCATCGTCACGGTGCTGTACGTGGCCGTGTCGCTCGTGGTCGTCGGCATGGTGAACTACAAGGATCTCGCCACTTCGGCGGGTGACGGCGGCAAGAAGACGCTCGCGTCCGCCTTCGCGGTCAACGGCGTCGACTGGGCGGCCAACATCATCTCCGTCGGTGCCCTCGCCGGTCTGACGACCGTCGTCATGGTGCTGATGCTCGGCCAGATCCGGATCATCTTCGCGATGTCGCGTGACGGTCTGATGCCGCGTGGTCTCGCGAAGACCGGGGAGCACGGCACGCCGAAGCGGGCGACCATCGTCGTCGGCGGGCTCGTCGCGGTCGCGGCGACGTTCTTCCCGGCGGACAAGCTCGAGGAAATGGTCAACGTCGGGACGCTGTTCGCTTTCGTTCTGGTCTCAGCGGGCGTGCTGGTGCTGCGCAAGACCCGGCCCGATCTGCCCCGGGCCTTCCGGGTGCCGTGGGTCCCGCTGGTCCCGATCCTCGCGATCGTCGCCTGCATCTGGCTGATGCTGAACCTGACCGTGCTCACGTGGCTGCGGTTCCTGGCCTGGATGGCGCTGGGCATCGTCATCTACTTCGCCTACAGCCGCCGCAATTCGCTGCTCGGCAAGCAGAACAAGGACAAGGTCACGACGTCCGAATCGGACTGATCTTTCTCGTTTCGGCGGCCCACCATTCCTTTGTGGATGGTGGGCCGCTTGGTCGGGGACCCCGATTTCGGTGTGAAATCGGTGTGCGATAGCGTCCGGTCCCTGCTTCCCCCTGACGGGTGAACGGGACTCGTGGAGCTGTACCGCGAGTCGACCTTCATCCCTCCAAAGAGGCACCACGCTTTGCTCGGTTGTCCCCCGATCGGTACAGGAGAGCTCTGAATGCAGATCATCACCGGACGGCGGGTCCGCTCCGCCGCCACCGTCGTCGCGCTGGCGACCGCCGCCCTGCTCGGTGTCACGGGCACCGCGCTGGCGTGCCACACCGACGATCCCCGCGCCATCCCGACCCCGAAGAACGTCAGCACCTGTGAAAAGGCGAAGCTGCCGGGCACCGAGGTCTCGACGAAGGACCTGACCTTCACCGGTGGCACGGAGAAGGACAAGTACCTCAACATCACCGCGGTCGGTGAAGGCGTCACCGTCACCGCGATCGTGGTCAAGGGCGGCGACGGCTACAACATCTACGAGCCCGGCAAGCGCGGTCTCGCCGAGACCCCGCCGTGGGAGAAGCTGCGCTCGCCGATGAACGGTGGCGGCAAGCAGGCCGACATCAGCCACTGGTTCGCCTGCGGCGAGAAGAAGACCAAGCCGACCGAGCAGCCGAAGCCGACCGAGCCGACGAAGACCTCGACGGTCAAGCCGCCCACGAGCGCGCCGACCACCACGGACAAGCCGTCCGAGACCTCCGCCCCGTCGAGCACCGCGGTGCCCGCCCCGAACGTCGGCGGCAACGGCGGCAACGGTGGCGGCCTCGCGGACACCGGTTTCGACAACGCCTGGCTGCTGTGGGCCGGTGGCTTGCTGGTGCTGGCCGGGGCCGGCGTCCTGGTCCTGCTGCGCGTGCGTCGCAAGGCCAACTGAAGCTAGCTGACGCCTGAAGGCCCTCTTCCTCGCGAAGGGGGCCTTCAGCGCATTTGCGGGAAATCCCCGAACAACGATCCTTGCTCGCCCCACGGATGCTTCGGGCGGGGGCGGCCGAGACCGGCGGCCATCGCGACGGCGTTGTCCCATTCGGCGTCGACGACGTAGTCCGTGTGCTTGAGGACGCCCGGCGCCCAGCGGTGCCGTCCGGTCGGCCCGCGCATCGGGTCGGGCAGCCAGTGATCGCCGCCGAGCACCAGGACACCCTGCTCGTCGGCCTCGGCGATCAGCGGCCCCGTTCCGCCGCCGGGCAGGTATCCGTCGCCCAGCAGTTTCCCGGACACCACACGATGCCGCCACGTCGTGACGCCGCCGCCGAAGATGTCCGTCCCGCGGCACAGCGCCCGCCAGCGGCCGTCGAGATCCTCGTACAATCCGGCGAGCTGTTCCTGCGGCAGCATCGCGGGGAAGGCGCGCTGATAACCCCATTGCAGCGGCGAGCCCGCGGTCAGCAGTCCCACTCGGTCGCGGTCCTCCGGCGGCAGATCGGCGATCACCCGCGCGGCGGCGAGCACGGTCAGCAGGCTGCCGAGGTTGTATCCGGACAGCACGACTCGCGTGCCCGGATCGGCCAGATGCTCCTTGACCCGGTCCGCGAGTTCCGGGACGACCTTGAGCGCGTAACTCGGCGGCACGGTCGGATGGGCGGCCCGCGGCCAGAAGCACACGAGATCCGCCAGCGCGCCGAGGTGACGGCTCCGCGTGGGGGTGGTCGCGGCGGCGAACACGACACGCAGCAGGCCCGCCGCCAGCGCGCCCAGCGCGAACACGCCGATCGCCGAAATCGGTTCGAACCAGTCGGGCAGCGGGCCGAACCCGAAGCGCAGCACCAGGAGCGCGCCGCCGCCCGCCGCCATCGCCAGCGCGACGGTGAACGCCAGATGATGCAGATGCTTGCGCTCCCACGAAGCACGCGCCCACGCGCTCGCGGCCTCCTCCTCCTGCGCCTCGTCGATCTCCATCAGCGCGACGATCTTCGGGATGCCGCGGCGCAGCCTTCGCAACGGGACGGCCACCGCGAAGCCCAGCACGCCGAGTACGACGGCGAGCGCGAGCCCGGCGCCCCACAGCACGGTCACCAGGGAGTAGGTGTCGGGCAGCCGGAGATCGGTCGCGCCGACCAGTTGCCGCAGCGCGACCGCGAGTCCCGCCCCGAAACCGCCACCGAGCAGGCCGGCCAGTGCGAGGACCGGGGCCGCCGCCCAGCCGCCGAGCCAGGGCCGCAGCCGGTGCGGCAGGTGTTTCCAGGCCGACCGGCCGAGCAGTGCCGCCGGGACGAGCACCAGCGCGAACAGCACGGTCACCGCGACCATCGCCGCGCCCAGCGCCTCGACCGTCCCGTCCGCTCCGCCGAGCCCGCCACCCGGCAGTCCCGCGGGCAGCGGTGTCCGGCGCACGACGGCGATCCCGACCAGTACGACGGCGGCCGCGATCACCCCGCCCCGGATCACCGGTCCGGCCGAGAAACCGACCGTCGAGGCCACCAGCGCGGCGAAGACGAGCGCCAGCGCGCAGATCCAGACGATCAGGTCGAAGGTCACCGCCGGCAGCCGGAACGGCCCACCGAGCAACGGGAGCGCGACACAGGTCAAGGCGGCGACGGTGTGCAGCGTGCGCAGGCCCGGCGTCCTGGGCAGGTCCTGCGGTTGCAGCGGGCTCGAACTCTGGGCGCGGTGCACCTTGTTCCGCGATCGCCAGTCCGACGACGGGATCCGGTCGAGCACGAAGATCAGCACCAGCAGGGGGAGCACCCCGATCGCGATCCGCAGTGGCGCGAAGTCACGCAGGAACGACGGCGCCCCTTCGAGACAGGTCGAACCGGGCGCGAGGCATTGCGCGGCGAACAGGTCGAGCGAGACCACGGCGAGCTGGCTGATCAGCAACATCGTCAGCAGCAGCGAGGCCACCCGCAGCAGCCCACGGCAGACCGCGCCGAGCAGTGCCGCGGACCGACTGCCCTCCGGGACCGGCGGCAGCATCCAATGCGCGACGTTCGCCAGCGAAAACGGGAACAGCAGCGCCCATGTCGCCTTCGCCGCGCCACCCGAGGTCATCCCGCTCCACAGGTAACCTTCGAGGATGCGCGGGATCGAACGGCCGAGCGCGGGCAGCACCGGACCGGGAGCGGGACGGCGCAGCCGGTCCGACGGCCGGATCAGCCTGCCGACCCCGTCGCCCGCGACGTCCACGACGGACGTCGAATCCAGCAGGCTTTCGCCGCTCGTGCCCACCAGCCCGGGTACGCGTATTTCGACGACGCGGGTATCGGGACCCGGCATGACCACGGCGAAGGCCTCCAAACCGTTTCAGTGGGGACTGAACCGACAACGGTACTGTTCCGATGTCATCCAACCTTGGAGGAAGCGCGCATATGACCCCCGAAAGCGTTGCCAAGCGGCACGACACCCGCAACGGCATCGAGTTCGCCGTCGCCGATCTCGAGGCCGCCGAGTTCGGCCGCAAGGAGATCCGCCTCGCCGAGCACGAGATGCCGGGCCTGATGGCGCTGCGCCGTGAATACGCCGAGGTCTATCCCCTGCGGGGAGCCCGGGTTTCGGGCTCGCTGCACATGACGGTACAGACCGCGGTCCTGATCGAAACCCTCGTCGCACTGGGTGCCGAGGTGCGCTGGGCCTCCTGCAACATCTTCTCCACCCAGGACCACGCCGCCGCGGCGATCGTCGTCGGCCCGCACGGCACTCCCGAGGAGCCCAAGGGTGTTCCGGTGTTCGCCTGGAAGGGCGAGTCGCTGGAGGAGTACTGGTGGTGCACCGAGCGGATGCTCACCTGGGACGGCGAGGGTCCCAACATGATCCTCGACGACGGTGGCGACGCCACCATGCTGGTGCACAAGGGAACCGAGTTCGAAAAGGCAGGCGTCGTCCCCGCGCCGGACGAGAACACCTCGGACGAGTTCCGCGTGTTCCTGCAGTTGCTGAGTGCTTCGGTCGCGGCCGACACCGGCAAGTGGACCAGGATCGGCGAAGGCGTCCGCGGGGTCACCGAAGAGACCACCACCGGCGTGCTGCGGCTCTACCAGCTCGCCGCGGCCGGTGAACTGCTGTTCCCGGCGATCAACGTGAACGACGCGGTGACCAAGTCGAAGTTCGACAACCGCTACGGCATCCGGCACTCGCTGATCGACGGCATCAACCGCGGCACCGACGTCCTCATCGGCGGCAAGGTCGCGGTCGTCTGCGGTTACGGCGACGTCGGCAAGGGCGCCGCGGAATCGCTGCGCGGCCAGGGCGCGCGGGTGATCGTCACCGAGATCGACCCGATCTGCGCGTTGCAGGCGGCGATGGACGGCTACCAGGTCAAGAAGCTGGAGAACGTTCTCGGCGAGGCCGACATCATCATCACGACCACCGGCAACAAGGACGTCGTGCTCGTCGAGCACATGGCCCGGATGAAGCACCAGGCGATCCTGGGCAACATCGGCCACTTCGACAACGAGCTCGACATGGCGGGCCTCCAGCGCTACCCGGGCATCCGGCGCATCACCATCAAGCCGCAGGTCGACGAGTGGGTCTTCCCCGACGGCAAGAGCATCATCGTGCTGTCGGAAGGCCGCCTGCTGAACCTCGGCAACGCGACCGGCCACCCGTCGTTCGTGATGTCGAACAGCTTCTCCAACCAGGTGATCGCTCAGATCGAGCTGTTCACCAAGTACGAGGAGTACGACAAGGAGGTCTTCCGCCTCCCGAAGAAGCTCGACGAGAAGGTCGCGAAGATCCACCTCGACGCGCTCGGCGGTGAACTCACGAAGCTGACCAAGGAGCAGGCCGAGTACATCGACGTGGACGTCGAAGGCCCCTTCAAGACAGATCACTACCGGTACTGAGCGCTGCAGTGAAAGGCCCCTTCATCGCAAAATTTGCGATGAAGGGGCCTTTCATCGCACGCTAGCGCCACTCGACCTCGATGCCGGCCAGCCCCGGCCCGGCGTCGCTGAAGAAACCACTGGTCACGCCGCCCATGTCGAGCGGCAGTTCCTCGGACTCGACGGGCACGGCGTCGTCGCGTGTCCGGAACTGCCGCGTGCAGCGGGCGGGCAGGGCGCCGAGCGCGAACTTGAGCTGCACCAGATAGCTCGAGCACTGGTCCCGCAGCATCCGGAAGTAACCGGGCGACGCGGTGCCGGAATCGTCGCGGACCTCGAAGCAGAACACGTGGATTTCGCCCTCGGCCAGTTTCCGGTCGAAGAGCAGTTCGGTGGCCATCGTCTCGGCCTCGGCGTTGCGCCGGATCCGGCCGACGCGGCAGCCCTCGGCGGTGAACAGCTCGACGTCGCCGATGTGGCAACCGGGGTCGCCGTTGTAGACGGTGACGTACCGGTCCGGGCCGTGCCGCCGTGCCCGGCACACCAGCCGGGTCTGGAGGCCGACCTGCCGGTGCGCGGCGTCGAAGGTGATCGTGTCGTGCACCGAGAGCATCTCGAGGTCGGCGTTGTAGCGGTTGGACGACGGGTACGCGCCCAGTTCGGCCAGCAGCTGGTCGACGATCGAGCCCATGTCGCCGGACCGGATGTCGTGGAACGACGCGGCCATCTGATGCCCGCGGGCTCGCGCCGTCCGCGGCCCGATCAGCACGACGAGCGCGTCCGCGGGAAGCTGCAGCACCGATTCCAGCGCACGGACGGCCGGAAGCGCCTTGGGTACCTCCGGCTGGCGCAATCCGCGCTGCCAGTAGCTCAACGTCGACTGTCCGATTTGGACACCGCGGAGCCCGAGGTGGGCCCGGAGCCGGGCAAGGGACAGCCCCCGGTAGGCGATCGCCTGCCGCAGGGCGTGGTGGAACTCGCCACTGCGGAGGGCCTCGACGAGTTCCTTGGGCAGGGCTTCGAGCGACTGACGGCGCGTGCCGTCGATGATCGTCGGGGTGTCGTCCACGGCCGAGGCACGCCTTTCCGCCGAGGACGCATCAGCACCGTCTCGTGTCACCGCTCGTCCCTTCACCAGACCAGTGTGTGCGCTGAGCGTGAACACCGCGGAACGTTCACGTTAGCAGCGCACTGTGAACACTACGTCCCCCGTTCGGGGTGGTTGACCCCGGAAGAGTGACCGTTCCGGGGTGTGGAAACGCCCCGGAACGGTCCGTTCCGCCGAGTGCCCATCTTGCTCTGCGTGAACCTTCTGTTCACCGTTGTGACCACATTGGTTCGCCATGGTGACCAGGAGGCCCGTCGTGCCTGTGTTCTCGAGCAGGGTTTGCGCCGCCGGCGCCGCGAGTCTCGCGGCGTGGCTGGCGATCCAGACCCCGGCGAGCGCGCTGCCCTCGCCGGCTGCCCGCCACCCCATCGCCATGCAGGCGCAGGAGAAGTCCCAGTGGTGCTGGGTGGCTTCCGGCAACACCATCGCGGCACACCACGGCGTGGCCCTCAGTCAGAACGAATTCTGCCGGATCGCCCACGACGAGCGACGCCGGGAGTGCGCCGACGAGCCGGGAACGCTGGGCGACGTCCGGCGCGCCTTCGGCAAGCTCGGCTTCTCCGCCCCGGGGAACTACGTCGAGGGCCGCATTCCCCACGCCGCGGTCCAGGCGCAGACGGGAGCGGGCAAGCCGGTCCAGACGCGGGTCGGCTGGGCCGCGGGCGGCGGTCACATGCACGTGCTCTACGGCGCCGACGCCGGCCGGAAGTGGGTCTCGTGGGGGGATCCACTGCCCACGGGAAGCCGCCACCACTGGTCGACCTACGACTTCTACGCCGGCAACAAGTCGTTCACCTGGACCCACACGCTGTCCGGGATCCGGCGATGAGCGCGCGGCGTCTTCTCGGGCTCGCCGGATTGGTCGCGGTCACACTGCTGATCTCGGCGCCCGGAGCACACGCGGAACAGCTGTCGAGTGAAGATCTCGCGGCCGCGAAGGCGGCTGCGGACGACCCTACGCTGCGTGCTGAAATCGGTCGCTTCTTCACGCAGACGGGTGATTCGAGCCGAACGTCGTCGGTCAGCGCCATCAACGCCATCAGCGCCATCAACGTCACCGACGAAACCTTCCCGGTTTACGAGCTTTCGAGGGACTTCGTCGCCGGTGAGGGCGCGGTCGCCGGACGGCTCGCCTACGTCGCGGTCCCGGTGACCGCGTCCGACGGGCGGACCGCGACCATCTGGTCGGTCCGCGGCGACGACGGTGCCTGGCGCGTCGGCAACATCGCTTCGGGTGACCGGGAAAGCACCTTGGCCCGACGGCTGCCCGCCGGCGCGGCGCTGCTCCACGAACCCCAGGTCGACGCCTGGTACGCGCTGCGCGACGGCCGGGTGACATTGCTCGACTCGGGCGCCAGTGGTTCCGCGGCCGGTGCTTCGGTCACCCTCGCGGAGTACCAGAAGACGGTCTCCGGCCGCTACGGCGGCCTGCTCGCGAACTCGCCCTACGCCCAGGAGGGCAAGGCCGGCGGTTACAACGCCCAAGTGATGCCCCGCGGCGACGGCGGCCCCGCGCCCGACGCGCAGGACACCGGGTTCGTGCCACTGTTGATCTTCGGTGGCTTGCTCCTCATCGGTGTCGCCGGCTTCTTCCTGCACTCGAAGAGGCGCGTCCCCTAGCGGACCGGTGGGCCGGACGTGTGCTGACCCCGTCTGGCCCGCCGGTCGACCACGGCGTTTGCAGCCATGCCCCCGCCGCCGCCCTCGACGGGACCGCTTCGCGGTGCTGGTCATATTCTGGGGCCGTGGGACGACTCGTGGTGATCGAAGGGCTGGACGGCGCGGGCAAGCGCACCCTCGCCGACGCGCTGACCGGGGCGCTGAACGCGGCCGGAGCGAGCGTCGCGTCCATCGCGTTCCCGCGGTACGGCGAGAGCGTGCACGCCGACCTCGTGAAGGAAGCGCTGCACCGCGGCCACGGTGACCTCGCCGACTCCGTCTACGGCATGGCGATGCTCTACGCGCTCGATCGGCGGGGCGCGGCCGACGAGATCCGAGCCGGCCTCGGCGAGCACGACGTCGTCCTGCTCGACAGGTACGTCGCGTCGAACGCGGCGTACGGTGCCGCCCGGCTCCATCAGGGTGCGGACGGCGAGTTCGTGCGCTGGCTCAAGGAGCTGGAGATCGACCGGTTCGGCCTGCCGGTGCCCGTCGCACATCTGCTGCTCCGGGTCACCGCCGACGTCGCCGCCGAGCGCGCGCAGCGCCGCGCGGAGAGCGACGCCGACCGTGCGCGGGACTCCTTCGAGACCGACGACGCGCTCCAGAAGCGGTGCTCGGTGGTCTACGACGAACTCGCCGCGACGCGCTGGCTCGCGCCCTGGCACGTCCTCGACGGCGTCGCCGGTGTCGACACCCCGGCTCTCGCCACCTCCCTCCTCCGCAATTAGTCACCTACTTGCGAGGTCTCGCATGCGAAAGGATCACAATCAGGTGCCGAGTTGCGTGAGTAGCCAGGAGTAGAGCCAGTCGCGTTCGACGACCGTCCGGTCCGGCGCGAGCGGGTACATCCGGTGGAGGGTCGTCGGCGCGAACCAGTACTGGACCTGGCGTTCGATGGTGAACTCGACGCCGAGTTCGGCGAGCAGCTCCGGCTGCCGCCACGGGGGAACTTTCTCCTCGTACAACGCGATTTCGTGGTTCGCTGGAACCATCGTCGGGAATCGGCGCCGGATCTTCGCCGCGTCACCTCGCTGGCGGGACTGCTTTCGGCACAGGAGTTCTTGCTGGGCAAGGCTTCCGCCGACGACCTCGCGCTGGCCGCTGAATGGCACTCGGCGTCCGCGCCGAAAGGCTCGGCCGCGAAGGCGTGACGCTCGGCGACGGCACCACGATCGCCGCCGACGGCCTCGTCATCGCGACCGGCGCGGTGGCCAAAACCCTGTATACGGCAAGGAACCTGAACGGTGTGCACACTTTGCGGACGCTCGGCGACGCCGTCTCGCTGAAACGGGATCTCGCGGCGGGGCCTTCTTCGGTGGCCGTCATCGGCGCGTGATTCATCGGCGCGGAGGTCGCGTCCGCGTGCCGCTCGCGTCCGTCGTCGGCGCGCGGATGGGTGCGGTCTACGGGGAACTGCACGCCGAAAACGACGTCCGGCTGCTCACGGCAGTGCCCGTCGCGGAATTCCCCGGGGCGGGCCGCGTCACCGGGGCGCGGCCCGCCGTCGACTGGCCGACCGGCTCCGGGATCGCCGTCGACGGCGGCGTGCTGGTCGATTCCGGCTGTGTCACAGCGAATCCGCGGGTGATCGCGGTGGGTGACGTCGCTCGGTACCGCTGCCGTCCGCGCGGCGGGCGGGTCCGTGCCGACCACTGGACGGCGGCGGGCGATCCAACCGGGCGTCGCGGTGGCGAACCCCCTCGCCGGTTCGACCGTCACGCATTTCGCACGACACGGTTACTTCCGGTCCGATCAGTACGGACGGCGGCTCCGATTCGCCGGAGTGGACACGGAAGGCGTGCGGGTCGTCGAAGGCGACGTCGCCTCGAAGCGCTTCGTCGCGACCTATCCCCGCGACGACGTCCTGACCGGCGTGTTCGCGATCGATTCCCCACGGCCGTTCACCAGGCTTCGGCGTGCTCTCCACGGTCCGAAGACCCTACTCGGATGGAGCAATTTGCCCGATTCGATGATCTTTCTGGTGGTCACATCGCCGGGTCGCGCGCTTGCGCGGGGAAACTAGTGCGAACATAGGTTTATGAAGGCACGCGTTCTGGTCGTCGACGACGACCCTGCTCTCGCGGAGATGCTCACCATCGTGCTGCGTGGGGAGGGGTTCGACACAGCCGTCGTCGCCGACGGCTCACGTGCGCTGCCCGCGCTCCGTGAGCTGAAACCCGATTTGGTCCTCCTCGACCTCATGCTGCCCGGGATGAACGGCATCGACGTCTGCAAGGCGATCCGCGCCGAGTCCGGCGTGCCGATCGTGATGCTCACCGCCAAGAGCGACACCGTGGACATCGTCCTCGGGCTCGAGTCGGGTGCCGACGACTACGTGGTCAAGCCCTTCAAACCGAAGGAACTCGTGGCCCGCGTCCGCGCCCGGATGCGCCGCACCGAGGCCGAGCCCGCCGAGTCGCTGACGATCGGCGACCTCGCGATCGACGTCCCCGGCCACGAGGTGACGCGGGAGGGCAAGGCCATCCCGCTGACCCCGCTGGAGTTCGACCTCCTGGTCGCGCTCGCCCGCAAGCCGCGTCAGGTGTTCACCCGCGAGGTGCTCCTCGAGCAGGTGTGGGGTTACCGGCACGCCGCCGACACCCGTCTGGTGAACGTGCACGTCCAGCGGCTGCGCTCGAAGGTGGAGAAGGACCCGGAACACCCCGAGGTGGTGTTGACCGTTCGCGGCGTCGGGTACAAGGCCGGCCCGCCGTGATCACCCCATGAGCGGACGCTCGCGAAAGCTTGCCCAAACCACGATGCGCCACCTCCGGCGCATCGTGGTTTTCGTGCGCCACAAGATCGTCTCGTTCAACGAACTGTGGCGGCATTCGCTGCAGTTCCGGGTCACCGTGTCCACGCTGGCGCTCTCGTCGGCCGTGGTGTTCGTACTGGGCATGGTGCTGCAGAACCAGATCACCGAACGGCTGCTCGAGACCAAGCAGAACGCGGCGATCGCGCAGACCAGGGCGGTCGTCGAGACCGCGGCCAGTGAGCTGGTCGGCGTCGGCGCCGAAACGCGCGAAGCGATGGACGCGCGGCTGAACAACGCGCTGAAGAAGATCACCAGCACCACGACCGCGCAGGACGGCGCCGGCTCGGCCGCGGGCACCTTCGAACCGGTGCTGGCCGCAGGCGGTCGCGACCAGTCGAGCAGGCCCGCCGCCGCGGGCCCGTACGACAAGGTGCCGGTGCGGCTGCGCCAGTTCGTGGAGACCGAGCAGGTCAGCTTCCTGATGCACACCGTCACCGAGGCCGACGGCGGCAAGACGACGTATCTGATCGTCGGCGCGCCGGTGGCCACGATGATCAACCCGCTCCAGCTCTACCTGCTCTATCCGCTGACCGGCGAGCAGAACACCGTCTCGACCGTGCAGAACACGCTGCTCGTCGGCGGTCTCGTGCTGCTGCTCCTGCTGGCCGGGATCACGAACCTGGTCACCAGACAGGTGGTCCGGCCGGTCCGGCAGGCCGCCGCGGCGGCCGAACAGTTCGCGGGTGGTGAGCTCGACCAGCGGCTCGCCGTGCTCGGCGAAGACGATCTCGCCAAACTCGCCGTTTCCTACAACGAGATGGCCGCGAGCATCCAGCGGCAGATCCGCCAGCTGGAGGAGTTCGGCGGGTTGCAGCGCCGGTTCACCTCCGACGTCTCGCACGAACTGCGCACCCCGTTGACCACCGTCCGGATGGCCGCCGACGTGCTGCACGCGTCGCGCGAGCAGTTCCCGGCCGGGCTCGCCCGCTCCACCGAACTGCTGGTCGACGAACTCGACCGGTTCGAGGCACTGCTCGGTGACCTGCTGGAGATCAGCAGGCTCGACGCCGGGGTCGAGGAGCTTTCGGCCGAGCTGATCGACGTCCGGCCGATCGCGACCAGGGCCGTCGAACAGGTCCGGGTGATCGCAGGCAACGCGGGCAGTTCGGTCGAGCTGGTCCTGCCGGACGAGGAGGCGGCCGCCGAGGTCGACGCGCGCCGCGTCGAGCGGATCCTGCGGAACCTGCTGGCCAACGCGGTGGACCACAGCGAAGGGAATCCGGTGGTGCTGACCTTGGCGGTCAACGAGACCGCGGTCGCCATCACGGTGCGGGACCACGGTGTCGGGCTCCGGTCGGGCGAGGCGGAACTGGTGTTCAACCGGTTCTGGCGTGCCGACCCGTCCCGCAACCGCCGCACCGGCGGGACCGGGCTCGGCCTCGCGATCAGCCAGGAGGACGCCCGGTTGCACGGCGGCCTGCTCGACGCGTGGGGCGAGACCGGTCACGGTGCCTGCTTCCGGCTCGTGCTCCCGCGCCAGCAGGACACGCCGATGGGGGAGAGTCCGCTGGTCCTGCCCCCGTCCGATTACCAGGGGGCCGATCCGCACGGGTCCTCCGGGCTGCTCGAGGTCCGGCCCGCGCCCGACGCGATCCTCGCCGAACCCGAGGAGGTGGGCCGGTGAAGCGGCTGCTGCCCCTGCTCGCGGCGTTCCTGCTGGTCGCGGGCTGCGCCAACATCCCACTCGAATCCCAGCCCGTCGCCGTTCCCGGGGAAAAGCCGGGGACGGCGCCGGCGGACGTCGCCGAACCGGCGGCGGGGATCGACCCGCTGACCGTCACCCGCCAGTTCATCCGCAACTCCGCGACGCCGGGCACGGCGAACGCCGACGCGCGGGTGTACCTCGACGAAGAAGGCCGTCGCAACTGGAAGCCGTCGCCGGGGCTGACGATCATCGACAACACCTTCGGCACCGTTTACGACACGTCGTCGCCCACGGGCGATCCGGACGAACAGACGGTGAACGTCCGCGGGTTCAAACTCGGCAACCTGGGCCCCGACAGCGCGTTCATCCCGGTGAAGGCCGAGTACTCGCAGCAGTTCAAGCTGCGCAAGCAGCCGAACGGCCAGTGGCGGATCGTGGACCCGCCGCAGGAACTCGCCGTCACCGACGAGGATTTCGCGCTCAACTACTTCCGGGTGCCGATCAGCTTCTACTCGCCCGACTCCGGCGCCTTCGTGCCGGACCTCCGATACGTCGCGGCGAAACCGCAGGCCGGGTTGCCCGGCCGGGTGATGGACCTGGTGCTACAGGGACCGTCGGAAGGGTTGAAGGGCGCGGTCAAGGACCTGCTCGGCGATCAGGTCACCACCGAGTCCAACGTCCGCAGCACGGACGACGGGACCCTGGACATCAACCTGACCGGCGTCGGCGGGCCCAGCCTCGCGGACCGGAACCTGATCGCCGCGCAGATCGTCCTCTCGTTGCAAACGGTGACACTGAGCCGGATCCGGCTGCTGGCCGACGGCACCGCGCTGGTGCCCGAACACGAATACTGGCGCTCCAGCGAACTGCCCAACTACAACGTGGACATCGCGCCCAACTCGGAGCTGCTGGGGCTGATGACCGTGAACGGGCGGATCCGGTCGCTCGGTGACGGGGCGCCGGTCGGCGGGCCCGCGGGCAACGGCGGGTACAAGGTCGTCAGCGCCGCGCAGTCCGTCGACGGCAAACGGCTCGCGGTGGTCGAAGAACGCGACGGCAGGCAGTGGCTGCGGGTCGGCGAACTGGGGCACGACCTCGGGTCGGTGGACTTGTTCGGCGGCAGCCTGAGCCGCCCCACCTGGCGGCCGATCGCGCGCGGCGGTGGCGGGGTGTCGGGCGAGGTCTGGACGGTCGTCGACCACAACACCGTCGCCAGGGTCACCCTGGCCGCAGACGGCCGCTGGGTGAAGGCCGGCGTCGACGCGACCATGCTCACCGGCCTCGGCCAGATCACCGAACTGCGGCTGTCGCGTGACGGCTCACGACTGGCCGCGGTCGTCAACGGGCAGCTGGTGGTCGCCTCGATCGTGCGGACGGCGGATTCGGTGGCGCTGCGGGCGCCGCGGAAACTGCAGGAACGCGACCTCAAGGACGTCGTCGACGTCGACTGGGCGACCCAGGACCACCTGATCGCCGCGACCTCGTCGAGCACCCTGCCGGTGGTCAAGGTGCCGCTGGACGGACAGCGGATGGACACCTTCAGCGGCTCGAACCTGACCCCGCCGGTGCACGGCGTCACGGCGGCTCCGAGCAGGCAGAACCTGGTCGCGGATGCGGGTGGGCTGTGGGTCGCCTCCGAACTGGGCGAGGTGTGGCGGCCGCAGGCGCACACCGTCACCGAAGCGGACCCGTTCTATCCGGGTTGAGGGCTCGCGCAAGTACGTGAAGCCCCTTCCTTGCGCCAGGCGCAAGGAAGGGGGCCTTCACGTACTTGGCACCTTCGCGGAGCGCACTGGGGGAGCAAGGGACCTTTAGTATCGCTAGCTTTCCTAGCGGCGCTAGCGATTACTGGACGTCGGAAGTCCGTGAAGGCCTCCTTGAGGGACCCAGAGTCCCTCAAGGAGGCCTTCACGGACCGCGCCCCAAAGTGACGTAGGACGGCAGGAGGGGCGAAGGAGAGCGAAGGAGAGCGAAGGAGGGCGAAGGAGCTGGCGCGCCGAAGGCGGCCCCTTCTCCGGAATTGCTGTCGTGACTGGCCCCTTCAAACCGGAAAGTGGCCAAACGGGACCTGTCACGACAAAACGGCCGCAGAACTGTCGGATCCCCGGCCGACACTCATCCCATGTCCAAAATCCTCGATCTCCTCATCCCCGCCCGTTGCGCGTCCTGCGGAGTGCCGGGTGCGCCCTGTTGCGCGGTCTGCCAGACCGTCTGGGGCTCGCTCAGCGAGATCACCCGAGGCCCGACGGCCGGTCTAGTGCCCGTCTACGCCCTGGCCCGCTACGCCGACGAAGCCCGTCGCCTGATCCTTGCCTACAAGGAACGCGGCCGTCGCGACCTCGCGCCGTCCCTCGGGCGAGCGGTTGCCGACGCCCTGCGGCAGCTGCCCGGCGAACCACGAGGTCCCTGTCTCGTCCCTGTCCCGTCGAGACGGCACGCCTCTCGTGTCCGGGGTGGACCGCATGTCCAGCGCGTCGCCGAAGAATGCGTGAAAGTGCATGCGAGCGAAGGAAATCCGGCGATGGTGGCGCCGCTGCTCAGGCTCGGAGCCGGAGTCCGCGACGCCGTGGGGCTCACCCGCGCCGAGCGGGCGGCGAACCTCGACGGCCGGATTCGCCTTCTTCCGGGGCATTGTCCGGAGAAAGTTGTTCTTCTCGACGACGTCATCACGACCGGAACGACCGTCGCCGCTTGCACCCGCCTTTTGCGGGCAAACGGAATACAGGTTTCCGCGGCGATCGCACTGGCCGCCGCCGGGTGAGGGGAGGTCACCTACAAGAGTGGTGAATGTTCGGGAACGCGAATGGGTACAGGGGCGTTGACGCGATATGAGGGACCTTCCGGGGAACACTCCAACGGCCCGCCACTCCACCGGGGTGGCGGCGGTTTCCCCCGGCTGCGTCACCCTCGGCTTTTTCCCGTCCGAAGGTTTGCGCCGTCCGCGTGAAGACAACTCACGGGAACGACGCCCGACCGGCCGGATCGTGTCGCTGGGCGCACGGTCGTCGTCGCATGCGGTGACGGGCTCTCACGTCTTGATATCCCCCGGCTCGGGGGCTGTTGCTCGCGACGGGTTGGAGCTAACGTGCAGCGCTATCAGCAATCCCGGCAGGCAGGGAGGTGACGAGCCCATGACCCTGGCGTCGGAGCCGCGCTGAGTCCGAGTTCGGCCATCCGACACGAGACGTCGTGACCCGTAGGCCGAGTTCTCTCATCGCCCGCGATGCGGGCTTCGTCCCCGCTTTACCGGCGTCTTAGTGAACACATCTACAGCTCGCAGTCATTTCAGCGAGGGAGGTCGTGTATGGACATCGTCGTCAAGGGCCGCAACGTGGAGGTGCCCGACCACTATCGGGCACTTGTCAGCGAAAAGCTGGCCCGGCTAGAGCGCTACGACAAGAAGGTCATCCGTTACGACGTGGAGCTCTTCCACGAGCCCAATCGCCGGCAGTCGAAGAACTGCCAGCGCGTCGAAATCACCGGGAAGGGCCGAGGCCCCGCCGTACGCGCCGAAGCGTGTGCCGGCGACTTCTACGCAGCGCTGGATTCCGCACTGAACAAGCTCGAGAGCAGACTGCGGAAGACACACGACCGACGGCGCGTGCACTACGGCCGCAGCCGTCCGGAATCCGTCGCCGAGGCGACTTCGATCGTGGCTGCCGGTGGCATGACCACCGACACCCGGCAGTTGGCGGGAACCGCTGTGCTCGAAGCGCCCGAGGCCGGATCCTTGGCCGACGGTTTCGCTGTCGAGAGCGGTGAAGAGTTCGACATGCCCCAGCAGCGCTGGGATGACGGGGTGACCGAACACCAGCCCGGTCGCATCGTCCGCGAGAAGAAGCACGACGCGCAGCCCATGACGGTCGACCAGGCTCTCTACGAGATGGAACTGGTCGGTCACGACTTCTACCTGTTCAACGACTCCGACGCCGGGTGCCCGAGCGTCGTCTATCGGAGGCGAGGCTTCGACTACGGCGTCATCCGGCTGAGTTAGCCGGCCCCTACGTCCACGACGGCGGCCCGCACGCGTCCCGTGCGGGCCGCCGTCGTGTCCGGATCAGGCGGGATACGCCCCCGTCCGGTCAGGTACCGACCGACGGTGCGTGCGCGAACACCGAGGTGTTCCCTACGATGGGGTCGGACGGTGGTGCGTTACCAGGCGCCACCGCGTACGAGATTGCCCGGGACCGGCTCGGGTGCGATCACAATCAGCTAGTGAGGTCGACCGGATGGTGCTGAACCGCCTGCTCCGCGCGGGCGAGGGCAAAATGGTGAAGCGGCTGCGACACATCGCCGATCACATCAACACCCTCGAAGACGACGTCAAGGAGCTTTCGGACACCGCGTTGCGGGCCAAGACCGACGAGTTCCGTAAACGGAACGCGGACGGCGAGTCCCTCGACGACCTCCTGCCGGAGGCCTTCGCGGTGGCGAGGGAGGCGGCCTGGCGCGTGCTCGGCCAGCGGCCCTACGACGTCCAGCTGATGGGCGGCGCCGCGCTGCACCTCGGCCAGGTCTCCGAGATGAAGACCGGTGAGGGCAAGACCCTGACCCAGGTCCTTCCCGCGTACCTGAACGGGCTGTCCGGCAAGGGCGTGCACGTCATCACAGTGAACGACTACCTCGCCAAACGTGACGCCGAGTGGATGGGCCGCATCCACCGCTTCCTCGGCCTCGAGGTCGGCATCATCCTGGCCGACCAGACGCCCGAGGTCCGCCGCCAGCAGTACGCCGCCGACATCACGCACGGCACGAACAACGAGTTCGGTTTCGACTACCTCCGCGACAACATGGCGTGGAGCCTCGACGACTGCGTGCAGCGCGGCCACAACTTCGCGATCGTCGACGAGGTGGACTCCATCCTCATCGACGAGGCCAGGACGCCGCTGATCATCTCCGGCCCCGCCGACCAGTCCTCGCGCTGGTACGTCGAGTTCGCCCGGATGACCCCGCTGATGAAGCCGGACATCCACTACGAGGTGGACATCCGCAAGCGCACCGTCGGCGTCACCGAGAAGGGTGTCGCGTTCGTCGAGGACCAGCTCGGCATCGACAACCTCTACGAGGCCGCGAACACGCCGCTGGTCGGCTACCTGAACAACGCGCTGAAGGTCAAGGAGCTCTACAAGCGCGACAAGGACTACATCGTCCGTGACGGCGAAGTCCTCATCGTCGACGAGTTCACCGGCCGCATCCTGCACGGCCGCCGCTACAACGAGGGCATGCACCAGGCGATCGAGGCCAAGGAAGGCGTCGAGATCAAGGCCGAGAACCAGACGCTCGCCACGATCACGCTGCAGAACTACTTCCGGCTCTACGACAAGCTGTCGGGGATGACCGGTACCGCCGAGACCGAGGCGGCCGAGTTCCACCAGACCTACAAGCTGGGTGTGGTGCCGATCCCGACCAACAAGCCGATGGTCCGCGCCGACCAGGCCGACCTGATCTACAAGACCGAGCAGGCCAAGTTCGAGGCCGTCGCCGAGGACATCGCCGAGCGGCACGAGAACGGCCAGCCGGTGCTGGTCGGCACCACGAGTGTCGAGAAGTCCGAGCACCTGTCGAAGCTGCTGCTCAAGCTGGGTGTCCCGCACGAGGTCCTCAACGCCAAGCACCACGACCGGGAGGCGCTGATCGTCGCCCGCGCGGGGCGCAAGGGCGCGGTCACCGTCGCCACCAACATGGCGGGCCGCGGTACCGACATCGTGCTCGGCGGCAACCCGGACATCATCGCCGACGAGGTCCTGCGTGCCCGCGGTCTCGACCCGGTGGAGCACTCCGAGGAGTACGAGGCCGCCTGGCCGAAGGTGCTCGAAGAGATCCAAGCGGAGACCAAGGCCGAGGCCGAGGAAGTTCGCGAGGCGGGCGGCCTGTACGTGCTCGGTACCGAGCGGCACGAGTCCCGCCGCATCGACAACCAGCTCCGCGGTCGTTCCGGTCGTCAGGGCGACCCGGGCGAGTCCCGGTTCTACCTGTCGCTCGGTGACGAGCTCATGCGCCGCTTCAACGCGACGATGGTCGAGCGGGTCATGACGACCATGCGGCTGCCGGACGACGTGCCGATCGAGCACAAGATGGTCTCCAAGGCGATCAAGAGCGCGCAGACGCAGGTCGAGCAGCAGAACATGGAGATCCGCAAGAACGTCCTCAAGTACGACGAGGTCATGAACGAGCAGCGCAAGGTGATCTACGCCGAGCGCCTGCGCGTCCTCGAGGGCGAGGATCTTCGCGAGCAGATCGAGCACATGCTGGTCGACGTCATCAACGCGTACGTCACCGAAGAGACCTCTTCGGGCTACGCCGAGGACTGGGACCACGAGAAGCTGTGGACGGCGCTCAAGACGCTGTACCCGGTCAAGGTCACCTGGGAAGAGCTCACCGAGGACGACGACCTGGACGCGGACAAGCTGCGTGAGGCGCTGCTCGAAGACGCCCACCGCGCGTACGACGAGCGTGAGGCCGACATCGACGCCAAGGTCGGCGAAGGCGCGATGCGCAGCCTGGAACGTCAGGTGATGCTCACCGTGCTCGACCGCAAGTGGCGCGAGCACCTCTACGAGATGGACTATCTCAAGGAGGGCATCGGCATGCGGGCCCTGGCCCAGCGCGACCCGGTCATCGAGTACCAGCGCGAGGGCTACGACATGTTCCGCGCGATGCTGGAATCGCTGAAGGAGGAGGCCGTCGGCTTCCTGTTCAACCTCCAGGTCGAGCAGGCCGAGCCCACCACGCCGTCGCCGGAGTCCGCGTCCGCGCTGCCGGCCGGGGTCGGCTCCGGGAACGGCCAGGCCGCCAACCGCGACGGCGGACGGCACGCCCGGCCGACGCCGCCGCAGGCTCCGGCGACCGACACCGAATCCGTGCCGACCGCCTTGCGGGGCAAGGGACTCGGCGGCGGTTCGCAGTCCGGGTTGACCATGTCGGGTCCGTCCGAGGACGGTGGCGTCGAGTCGCATTCGGACGGTGGCGCCGGCGACGCCGGTGACCAGAGCGGAACCCGCCGGGAGCGTCGTGCCGCGCAGCGCGCCTCCCAGAAGAAGGGCAAGAAGGGCCCGCGCCGCTAAGCACCTCAAGTGCCTGAAGGCCTCCTTCCCTCGGCCACGGTTTCGAGTGACCAGCCGAGCGAAGGGGGCCTTCACGCGCTTCACGCAGGCGGAGTCGGGTCCGAAGGGCGACGCGACATGGCCACCGGGCAGCCGTGAGCCGCTCGCCCGCGAAGCGACACCGTCATGCGGTGAGCCGGAGCGCGGAGACGCGGCGCGGTGGCTTCAACAGGTGGAAGCGGGTGCACACCCAGCCCGCCGACGTCCGCTCGAAACGCGCGGCCAAGGCGAGGCAGCGGTCGTTCTGTTCGACGGTCGCGCAGGCCTCGATGACGCCGTCAGCGGGATGGCACAGATGTACCGACTTCGGGCGATAGCCGCCCGGTGGACGGCGCCGGCCTTGGTCGAGCAGCGCGCTGTGGAGCGCGGGGTCGAGGATCGGCCGCACCTGGACCGCCGGACGGCGTCCGTCACAGGCTTCGAGGATGGTGGTCAGCAGCCTGCCGACCTGCCGCCTGTCCGGCGTGTCGGGCCGTGGCTCCGGTACTTCCACGGTCTTTTCGCCGGCCAGCGGCAGATCGAGCACGAGCTGGTTGTCCGGCGGCGCCACCCGGTGCACCGCCCTGCCCGGCCTGCCGTCGAGCCGATACGGCGGTTCGAACGGTTCAAGCCGTCTCAGTACGTACGAACTCATCAGACAGTCCCCCTTCGCGGCCCCTCGGCCACGCCCAGCAAGTAAGGGACCGGTGGCGGGCCCACCGGCGACAGGGACCGCCCGAGAGGATGAACCGTGCGGTGATCGCTTGTGTACGGTGGGCCGGTGCTGAACGGGCTGGTCGTCGACTACGTCGGGGTGCTCACGGACGACGGCGCGGACGAGCTGTACGCCTATCTGCGGGCGGCCAGGGGCCGCGGTATCAAAACGGCCTTGCTGTCGAACGCACCCGGCGCGTCGGACGAGGCCAAGCGGTCGCTCGCCCCGTTCTTCGACGTGCTGGTCTTCTCCGGCGAGGTCGGCGTGGCCAAACCCGAACGCGAGGTCTACCTGCTCACCGCGGGGCTGCTCGACCTGCCTGCCGACCGGTGCGTGTTCGTCGACGACGCGGCGCACAACGTCCGCGCCGCGGTGTCGGCCGGAATGGCGGGAGTGCACCACACGTCGGTCGAAGAGACGCTGACCGAGCTCAGCGCTTTGTTCCCGAAGCCGTGACCCGGCGCACCAGCTCGAAGGACAGCACCGCGGCGGCGGCCGAGACGTTGAGCGACTCGACCTCGCCGGGCATCGGGATCGACACCCATTCGGTCACCAGTTCGCCGACCTCGGCGCCGACCCCGTTCGTTTCCCCGCCCAGTACGAAGGCCGCGCGCTGGGGCAGCTCGACATCGAACACCGAACCGGGTGCCGAAGCGCCCAGGGCGTAGATCCCGTACCCGGCTTCGGTGAGCATTTCGGCCGCTTCGCGCGCGCTGCCGCACCGCAGCACCGGCGCGCGGAACGCGACCCCGGCCGAAGCCTTGACCACCATCGGGTCGAGGGCGGCGACCCCGCGCCGCGGCACCACGACGCCGTCCAACCCGGCGGCGGTCGCCGTGCGCAGGATCATCCCGACGTTCGCCGGGGTGGTGATGCCGTCGAGCAGCAGCACCCGTGACGGCGGCCTGCCGTCGGAAAGGGCCGCGTGCAGCGACCGCATTCGCGGGGCGACGACGTCGGCCAGCACCCCTTGGTCCTGTTTGCCGTTGCCGGCCAGCACCTTGACGCGGTGCGCGCTCGCGCGCCGCACCGGCACCCCGGCGGCCTTGGCGGCCCGTTCGATCTCGGCGGCGTTCGGCCCGCGCACGGTGTCGGCGAGAATCACCTTGTCCACCTCGAGCGTCGTGTCGTCCAGCGCCTCGAGCACCGGTTTGCGCCCGTACACCGTCAGGAACCGGTCCTTCGGCGAGATCACCGACTCATCACCCACACCGGCGAGTGTCCCACTGTGTAAGGATCGGCCCATGCCCGACCGCCTTTCCGCGCTCGACGCCTCGTTCCTGTACGTGGAAGACCACTCGACCCCCATGCACGTCGGCGGGGTGGCGATCTTCGAGCGACCGCGCGACGGCTTCGGCCACGAGCAGCTGCTGGACCTCGTCGGGCAGCGCCTGGCGTTCCTGCCGCGCTACCGGCAACGGGTGCTGGAGGTGCCGGGGCATCTCGCCCGGCCGGTGTGGGCCGACGACGTCGACTTCGACCTGAACTACCACGTCCGCCGGTCCGCGCTGCCGCAGCCGGGCTCCGACGGCCAGCTCTTCGAGCTCGTGGCGCGGCTGATGTCGAGGCGGCTCGACCTGGGAAGGCCACTCTGGGAGGCGTACTTCGTCGAGGGGCTCGCGGGGGACCGCGTCGCGCTGGTGACCAAGACGCACCAATCGGTCGTGGACGGGCTGGGCACCATCGATCTCGGGCAGCTGATCCTCGACGCCACCCCGCAGGAGCCGGAACCGGTCGACGACAACTGGCAGCCGCGCCGGGAACCGAGCCGCACCCAGCTGATCCTCGACGCGGTCGCCGAGACCGTGCAGCGGCCGACGGAGCTGGTGGAGAACGTCCGGTCCATCGCCCACGACGCCACCGCGATGGCGGGCAAGGTCTCCGAAACGGTCGGTGACGTCGCGTCGGCGCTGAAGACGATGGTGCATCCGGCACCGTCCGGGCCGCTCAACGTCCGCACCTCCGGCGGTCGCGTGTTCGCCGTCGTCCGAACGCGGCTGGAGGACTTCCGCGAGGTCCGCGCGAACCACGGAGGCACGGTCAACGACGTCGTGCTCGCGGTGATCACCGGCGCGTTGCGGGAATGGCTGCTTTCCCGAGGTTCGCACCTGACCGCGACGACGACCGTGCGCGCGCTGGTGCCGATGGCCGTCCGCGACGCCGAGACGGCCGAATACTCGACGCCGGCCTTGGTCGGGAACCAGGTCGACGCCTATCTGGTGGATCTTCCGGTGGGCGAGCCGAACGCGGTCCTGCGGTTGCAGCACATCGGCCACGCGATGGCGGACCACCTCGACTCCGGCCGTTCGGTCGCGGCACGCGGGCTGCTGACGGTCGGCGGGTTCGCGCCGGCGACGCTGCATTCGCTGGGCGCGCGGGTGGCCGGATCGATGTCGGGGCGCATCTTCAACGTGCTGATCACGAACTCGCCGGGCCCGCAGGTGCCGCTCTACGCGGGACAGGCGAAGATGGTGGAGATGTTCCCGGTCATGCCGCTGGTGCGCAATCAGGCGCTGGCGATCGGGGTCACCTCGTATCACGGCGGTGTCTACTTCGGACTGAACGGCGACCGCAAGGCCGTGTCCGATGTGGACCTGCTCGCCGGGATGATCGAGGAATCGTTGGAAGAGCTGAAGGGTGCGCACTGGTGAGGGTCTATCTACCGGCGACGATCACGATGCTCCGTGAACTCGAAACCTCGGGAGAGTTCCGGGCGCGCAGCGGCACGGGATTCGCGCTGACCCCGGCGCTGCGGGAGTCCTATGCCAGCGGATCCGACGAAGAACTCGAGTACGCCGCGCTGCTCGACGCGGCCAGGGCGTCGCTGCGGCTGATCTCGGCCGAGGAGAAGCCCGAGCCGCGGCGGGTGGTGATCTCGGCCGACGTCGAGGAGGTCACGCCGCGCCCGGATCTCGACGCCGCCGTCGTCCGGCTGCCCGGGCCGGTGAAGATCGCCGACGTCGCCGCGATCCACGTCGACGCGGCCGAGGCCGCGGAGTCCGTGCGGGCCGCCGCCGCGGTGATCGACCAGGCCGACCTCGGCGATCCGGACGCGGAATTCACCCTCGGTGACGCCGAAGACCACGAACTCGCCTGGTACGCGCCCCAAGAACTCCCGTTCTTGCTGGAACTCCTCTAGCTCTTCTCCGCAATTCGGCACCCGGTTGCGATCCTTGCGCGTGCAACGATCGCAACCAGGTGCCGAATTGCGGTGACCGGGAGCCCCGACGCGCAGCCGGATCGCGGTGCGGCCCTCGTCCGCCAGTGCCGCGATGTTCGCGTGCGCCACCGTCGAGGACGCGATGGCGCCGCGCGGCGCGAGGGGCGCGTCTTCGTCCAGCTCCTTGTCGCCGCCGTCGGCGTAGACGAACGAATCCCTTCCTGCACGACGATTTCCAGCTCGCCGACCCGTCGGACGACGTCGGCGAGGGTCCGGCTGCCGTCGATCCGCACTCGGTCGTTCTCGGCCCCGTCGGACGACGTCATGCCGTGGCGCGCGTCCGGGATCCGCGTCGCGACGTTCACCACCGCGTCGTGTCCGTGCAGCGCGCCTGCCGGCGCATCGACGTCGAACAGCGAGCCCCGCACCGGTTTCGCACCGGTGGCCCGCACCGCCACGACGCGGTCCACGCCGCGGGTCAGCCCGCTCACCTCGTGGCCTTCGGCCGGCAGCCGGCGCACCAGTGGTCGCCCCAGCACCCCGGTCACCATCACGCGCATGTTCGTTCCTCCTGTCGCCTTCACCGCAGGGACGAGACGGGCTCGGGGAACGTGACCGGGTCAGCCTGGCGGGATCTCCCCGATTTCCTCCGGCGGTGGCGCCTGGATGTCGGCCTGTGTGCCCCATTCGCGGTACTGCGTGACGATCCTGGCCAGCGCGCTGTCCGGGACGCCGGAAGCGGCGAGGACGGGGGCGAGGTCGAGCACGATCCGCAGCGGCTGGTGCGCGTCGTCGAGCCAGACCTCCATCGGGAGCTTCCCGAGTTCGCCGGGCAGCTCCCCGACGGCTTCCGCCGACAACCCGGCGGGCAGGTCACCGCCCAGCGCGGCCAGGTCGACGTCGAGCCGGTAGTGCTCGGCGGTCACGCCGTCGAGTTCGACGTGCCCCGATTCGGTCAGTGTGCCCGCCCGCCGGACCTGGTCGAGCGCGCGGGCGGGATCGTTCTGCTTCGCCAGCTGGTCGATGCTGCCGCCGGCGACCTGCGAGAAGGGGTCCGCGCCGTCGGGGGAGACCTTGACCCACGGTTTGCCGCCGGGAACGTCCTCACGGGTGGTCTCGGGAACCTTGGCGAAGACGGTCTTGTCGACCAGCCGGAGTTCGAGCGCCTCACCGAGGAAGTCCGTGGTCATGGCCAGTGCGGTGCCCATCCCCGCCACCCGCGCCCGTCCCTGGCTCTTCGAACGCATCGAGCCCGCCGTGACGTCCGTGGCGAACTTCGCGGCCTTGCCGTTCATGGCGGACATGGCCCCGTCGGCGAGCGCGCGGGCGTCGGGGAACGAGACGGCCTCGCCGTCGCACGCGCCGAGCAGTGCGCAGAGTACGAACACGACGGTCGACAGGGCCGTTCTTCGCATGAGGACCTGCTTTCACAGTGCGGGCACCCCAGCGAAACACAGCCGCGAAACACAGCCGCGAACCTCGCCCCGATCGGGGGAACGGCTCAGCGGCTGTCGCCGACCGCCTCGGGCGGCGGCGCGATGATCACCACGTCCGAAGCCCAGCCTTCGTACTTCACCGTGGCCTTGTCGATGTCGACCCGCACCGGCCGCTGCTCGGCGTCCAGCCACACCTCGGCGGGGGCGCCGCCGAGGTCGAGGACGTAGTGCGTGGCGGCCGTGCCGTTCACGTCGGCCTGTTCGGACTTGGTGACCTTGCCCGATTTCGCGATCCGGTCGATCGTGCGGGTCGGATCCAACGTCTCGACGACGTTCGTCATCAAAGCGCCGTTGGCCGCGGAGAGCGCGTCCTTGCCGTCGGCGGTGATCTTGACCCATTCCTTGCCGCTCTTGTTCTCCTGGAGCTGGGCGTCCGACAGGTGGTAGTAGAGGACACCGTCGGCGAAGATCAGGTCCCGTTTCTCACCGCCGATCTCGGCGACCATGGAGAACTTGCTGTTCGGGCCCTCGTAGAGCCCGGAACTGGTGACGACGACCTTGCGGCCGTCCGCCGCGGTGGTCTCGAGCGCGATCTTGGACGAACGGGCCTTCTGGGTGCCCGCGGTGGCGGCCGAAGCCAGTTGCGCCGCGTCCTGCGCGGGTGGCGCCGCCGGTTCCTCTCCGCCGGAACAGCCGCCCAGCAGCAGGAGAGCGGTACAGACGGCAGCGAATCCGGTGGCACGCATAGGACTCCCTCGGGTGAATGGTCTGTACCACCACCGTAGTGCCTGTCGTGTGGATTTCCACCGTCCGAATGTCGGGGTACGCGTGAAGGCCCCTTCCCTCGGCTGAACCGAAGGAAGGGGCCTTCACGCGCGAGCAGTGGTCAGCCGCCCACCGCGGCCACCTCGAAGGTGCGACGCACTACCGGCCGCCGGCCTTCTTCATGATCTCCGCCAGGTCGCCGACCTGGTCGGCGGGCGGGGCCGTGACGGTGATCGGCGTGCCCCAGTCGGTGTACTTGATCGTGGCCTTCGACGAGCCCTCACCGGGAGCGCCCAGCGCCTTCATGAACGCGGTCTGGTCCATGGTGACCTGCAGCGGAAGGTTGTCGGCGTTGAGCCACAGCTCGGTGGGGATGGTGACGTTCTTGCCCTTGAGCTTCGCGTCGATCTGCTTCTGCGCCTCCGGCGGGAGCGGCACACCGGCCTCGCCCACGACGAGCGCGATGGCCTTCTCGACCTCGATGTCGATGACGTAGTGGTTGGTCAGCTCGCCGTTCAGCTGGACCTGGTCGGCGTTCTTGATCTTCCCGGCCTTCGCGACCTGCTCGAGGGTGCGGGACGGGTCGCTGTCCTTGACGGCCTTCGACATCATCTTGCCGAGCAGCTGAGACATCGGATCCTGGCCGTCGGCCGAGATCTTCACGTACTCCTTGTCGGTCTTCATCTCCGCCTTGTCGGCGGCGTCGAGCTTGAAGTACAGCGCCTTGTCGACGAACAGGATGTCCATCTTCTTGCCGTCGCTGTCCATCGACATCGAGAACTTGCTGTTGTCGCCGTCGTACAGGCCCTGACCGGTCACGGTCATGGTCTGGCCGCCGGAGGCGGCCTCCATGGAGACCTTCGACGACTTGGCCTTCGTCGTGCTCTCCCTGGTGAGAGCGGCCAGCTGGACCGCGTCGCCCAGCGGTGACGAAAGCATGCTCTTCGTTTCGGAAGGAGCGGGAGCAGCCGCGCCTGGCTGCTTCTCGCCACCGCAGGCGGACAGCGCCAGGACGGCGGCCGTGGTGATGGCGGCGAGCGTGGTTACGCGCTTCAAAAGGACCCCTCAGAAAAGTTGATCTAATCCGAACGGGTTATCGCTGCGGACGGGAATTAGTTACCGGTCGTCGTCATGCCCGGCTCGGGAACCCAAAAGTCGACGCAACGAGCCCAGTCGCTCCGTGCTCGCGTGACCCTCGGTGACCACGTCGTCGAGCGCGCAGTCCGGGTCCGAAGGCGGTCCGAGGTGGCCGCAGCCGGAGGGGCACTCTTCGGCCGCCTCGGCGAACTCCTCGAAGGCGAGCACGATGTCGTCGGCGGTCACGTGCGCGAGCCCGAAGGAGCGGATGCCCGGCGTGTCGACCACCCAGCCGCCGCCGGGCAGGGACAGCGCGACCGCCGCGACGGACGTGTGCCTGCCCTTGCCGACCGCGCTGACCACCCCGGTCGCCAGTCCGGCGTCCGGCACCAGCCGGTTGACCAAAGTGGACTTCCCGACGCCGGAATGGCCGACCAGCGCGGTGACCCGGTCCGTGAGCCGTCCGGTCAGCTCCTCCGGATGCTCGTCGTGCCGGGTGACCACGGCCGGGATGTCGAGGCCCGCGTAACCGGCGAGGAGTTCGTCCGGGCTCGCGAGGTCGGCCTTCGTCAGGCACAGGACCGGTTTCAGGCCACCCGCGTAACAGGCGACGAGGCAGCGATCGATGAAGCCGGTGCGCGGCGGGGGATCGGCCAGCGCGGTCACGATCAGCAACTGTTCGGCGTTGGCGACGACCACCCGTTCGAAGGGATCGGTGTCGTCCGCCGTCCGGCGCAGCACACTGGAGCGCTCCTCCACCCGGATGATGCGGGCGAGGGTGTCCGGCTTGCCGCTCACGTCGCCGACGATGCCGACGGTGTCGCCGACGACGACCGAGACGCGGCCCATCTCGCGGGCCCGCATCGCGGTGACGACCCGCTCCGGATCGGAGTCGATCGCGCAGGTCCACCGCCCTCGGTCCTTGCCGACGACCATCGCGGTGGAGGCGTCGGCGTGCTCGGGACGGCGTTTGCTGCGCGGCCTGGTGCCCTTGCCGGGACGGATCCGCACGTCGGATTCGTCCAGCCTGTGCCAGTCCTTGCCAGCCAAACCGCCTCCTGCTCTTCGCCCACCGCGGACCAATGATCCCATGCTGTTCGCCATCGCCGGGCCGGCGTGTAACGATGGCGGTCGATCAGGGAGGTTTTCGCATGTGCGGGCGCTATGCCGCCACCAAGGACCCCGCGGCGCTGATCGACGAGTTCGCCGCGGTGGATCTGACCGAGGGCCGGATCCGGACCGATCACAACGTGGCGCCGACCAAGGACGTCCCCATCGTGGTCCAGCGGCATCCGCGGGACGCCGACGGCGCGGTGCTCGAGGACGAGCCCGCCGTCCGGTCGCTGCGGATGATGCGCTGGGGACTGGTCCCCTTCTGGGCGAAGGACCCGGGAGTCGGCTCGAAGATGATCAACACGCGTGCCGAGACGGCCGAGGAGAAGCCGTCGTTCAAGAAGGCGGTCTCCGCGCGGCGTTGTCTCGTCCCCGCCGACGGCTGGTACGAGTGGCGGCGAGACGGCAAGGAGAAGCAGCCCTTCTTCATGACCGGACCGGATGACGGCTCGCTCGCGTTCGCCGGAATCTGGGAGACCTGGCGGCCGAAGGACGACAAGGACGCCGACCCGCTGATCACCTTCTCCGTGATCACCACGGACTCGGTCGGCAGGCTCACCGACATCCACCACCGCATGCCGCTGCTGATGCCGCGCGAGAAGTGGGACACCTGGCTCGACCCCGATCGGCCCGACGTCACCGAGCTGCTCGTCCCGCCCGCCGAGGACCTGGTCGATACGATCGAGCTGCGGCCGGTCTCCAGCCTGGTCAACAACGTCCGCAACAACGGCCCGCAGCTGCTGGACCGCGTCGAACCCGCCGCCGACACCGCGCTCTTCGACGTGCCGAAGTCATGACGAAACTGGAGATCGACACCGCCCACGGCCCCGCGCGGGTCGAGCTGCACTGTGCCGCCGACGGCATCGCGGTGCTGATGCTCGGCCACGGCGCGGGCGGCGGGATCGGCGCGAACGACCTGGTCGCGGTCACCCGGGCGGCGCAGGCGGCCGGTGTCCACGTCGCGCTCGTCGAACAGCCGTACCGGGTGGCGGGCCGTCGTGCTCCCGCGCCCGCCACCCAGCTCGACACCGCCTGGCTCGCCGTGGCCGACGAGATTTCGGCGCGCTTCGACGACCTTCCGATCGTCTTCGGCGGCCGATCCTCCGGGGCCCGCGTCGCCTGCCGGACCGCCGCGGCGGGACAGGCGGTGGCGGTGCTCTGCCTGGCTTTCCCCGAACACCCGCCCGGGAAGCCGGAGAAGTCCCGGCAGGGCGAGCTGGACGCCGTCGAGGTCCCGACGCTCGTGGTGCAGGGCGCGCGTGACCCGTTCGGCCTGCCCGAGGCGGGACCGCATCACGAGATCGTGGTGCTCGAGGGCGACCACGATCTCAGCGCGGACCTGGAGGGCGTGTCACGCGCGGCCGCCGAGTGGCTGGAGCGTGTGCTGCGGCCGCTCGCCTGAGAGCCGTCGCCGGGCGTAGTGCACGGTGACGACCGCCAGCAACGGACCCCAGAGCAGGAGCGGCGCGTAACAGGCCGCCATGACGATGCCGTAGACCGGCGAACCCTCCCAGCTGCCCTGCGCCATCGAAGAACCGGCCTCCGCCCAGCCGAACAACCCCTGAACGCTCAGCGCGGTCAGCGCGATCGCCCCCGCGGCGGCCGGGAGGATCGCGGCGAGCGGCGGGATCCGGCGGCCACGCAGCCCCGGGATCCAGCGCGGCCACACCTCACCCCACGGCCGGACCAGCCCGAGGGTGAGGAACGCGAGCGCTTCGGCGAGCAGGCTCAGGCCGAAGACGTAGGCCTGGCCCCAGCCGGGGATGCCGAACTCCTCCAACCCTTGCGCGGTGAACCCGACCGGCAGGCCGAGGCCCATCGCGATCCGCCAGAGCCCGGACGGCAACGTCACTAGCAGCGTCGCGTGGGCGGCGAGGTTCGCCCATCTCGGCACACCGGGCAAGGTCTCGGTCATTTCGTCGCTCCCAGAAGTCGTCGTTCGCTTGCCGACGACGATTCCCGGACGCGGCCGCGTGAGCTTCCCGCCGCGGACCGACCCCGCTCCCTCGCTGGGGTGAAATTCGCGCCTCCTCGGCTGCCGCGGCGCCTGCGATTGCGCTAGCGCCGCTAGGAAAGCTAGCGATACTAAAGGTCCCTTGCTCCCTCAGTGCCGCTGCCGCGAAAGCCCTTCCGTGCGCCTGGCGCGAGGAAAGCGGAGGGGTATGTGGTGATCGCTCAGCGCGTACCGGGTGCCGACGATGGAGGAATCGGGACGTTGAGTATCCCTATTCCTCCATCGTCGAGAGGGCGTTCCGGTGCTTGATCGCCGGAGGACACGCCGCCCACAGCGACAGCGAGAGAAGGCCGGATTCCCCTGGGCAAGCAAACAAGGATCCGCCGAGGAGGCCTTCACGGACCGCTGAGACGGGGCGTCAGCCCGCGATGGGAGCCACCACGGCACCGGTCAGCCGCACCAGGTCACCGGGCGCGAGTTCGACCTCCAGGCCCCGGCGCCCGGCCGAGCAGTGCACGGTCTCGAACTTCTCCGCCGAGGCGTCGATCACCACCGGCAGCCGGCTCCGGTGCCCGAGCGGCGAGATGCCGCCGAGCACGTAGCCCGTCGCGCGCTGCGCGGCGGCGGGGTCGGCCATCTTCGCCTTCTTGCCGCCCGCGGCGGCCGCCAGCGCCTTCAGGTCCAGCTGGCCGGTGACCGGGACCACGCCGACGGTCAGTTTCCCGTCGACCTCGGCGACCAGTGTCTTGAACACGCGCGCGGGATCGAGCCCCAGCGCCTCGACGGCTTCGAGACCGTACGACTCGGCCCGTGGATCGTGGTCGTAGGCGTGCAGTACGTGTGCCACCTTCTGCTTCGCCAGCAGTGCCGTCGCCGGGGTTCCCTTGCCTGCCATGGGCGGAGTCTACGAGCGCGCCGGGAATGCCCCGCCGGGCCGCACTGTTGGAAGGCACGTGTCCACCACACTCGAAGCTCCCCGAATCCTGATCCCGCGCACGCCGGGCGGCCAGGTGATCCGTCCGCGCGTAAACTCGACGTCGTCTCATGCGCACAAGCGCATCGACGCCGATCGGGAAGGGAACGGTTTGCCGAGCACGCAGAATCCCGCGCCGGACACGGGCACGGACGCCGAAGAGGCGGCCGCGCGGGCCGAGCGCTTCGAGCGGGACGCGATGCCCCTGCTCGACCAGCTGTACTCGGCCGCCATGCGGATGACCCGGAATCCCGCCGACGCCGAGGACCTCGTCCAAGAGACGTACCTGAAGGCGTACGCGGCCTTCGCGTCCTTCAAGGCGGGTACGAATCTCAAGGCGTGGATGTACCGCATCCTCACGAACACCTACATCAACGGCTATCGCAAGCGTCAGCGCCAGCCGGTGCAGCAGCCCACCGAGGAGATCACCGACTGGCAGATCGCCAAGGCGGAGAGCCACACCTCCAGCGGGCTGCGCTCGGCCGAAGTCGAGGCGATGGACAACCTGCCCGACGCCGACGTCAAGGAAGCGCTGCAGAAGCTGCCGGAGGAGTTCCGCCTCGCGGTCTACCTCGCCGATGTCGAAGGTTTCGCGTACAAGGAGATCGCCGAGATCATGGACACGCCCATCGGCACCGTGATGTCCCGGCTGCACCGCGGCCGCGCCCAGCTCCGTGACCTGCTCGCCGATGTCGCCCGCGAGCGGGGCTTCATCCGCGCGGACGAACAGCGGGAGGTGGCGGGGCGATGAGCGAGGACTACTGCGCCGGCGCGGACGACAAGGTCAGGTGCGAGGAGGCGCTCGCCGACATCTACCTGTTGCTGGACAAGGAATGCAGCGCCGAGCGCGACGCCGCCCTGCGCAAGCACATCGAGGACTGCCCGCCGTGCCTCGAGGAATACGGGATCGACGAGCACATCAAGCAGCTGCTCGCCCGTAAGTGTGGCGGCGACCACGCGCCGGACGAGCTCAAGTCCCGGCTGCGGGCGTCGATCCGCCAGACCGTGCAGACCAAGGGCGCCATCACCATCGAGCGCACCGAGGTCAAGATCGAGCAGACCTTCGAGTAAGGCGACTCGGGACACACGAAGGCCCCCGTACCGGATCGGTGCGGGGGCCTTCGTCGTCTGATCGAATGATCAGGAGTTGGGCTTCTTGCCGTGGTTCGCGCCGTTCTTCTTACGGTCGCGACGCTTGCGGGCGCGCTTCGACATGTTTCACTCCTCGTCCGAGTGGCCCTCGCGGGGTGATACGACACCGCTGGGCCAGGGTCAACCTCTCCAGTGTGTCATGCGGCCCTCACCCTGCTTGGATGGGGACGTGTCCACCCTTGCCGATCTGCTCGCGGAGAACACCGGCCTGTCCGGTGAGGCCGCGGATCATCTCCAGACCGTGGTCGCCGAATGGCAGCTGCTGGCCGATCTGTCCTTCGCCGACTTCCTGCTTTGGGTCGCCGTCTCGGAGGAGTTGCAGCCCGACGGTGGCGACTACGTCTGCGTCGCGCACGCGCGCCCGACGACGGCGCCGACCGCCCATCCGGAGGACGTCGTCGGCTCCCGCTTCACCGTCGACGAGCATCCCCAGCTGGCCAAGGCGAGCCGCGAGGTGCGGATCTGCCGCGAAGAGGATCCGCACTGGTATCGCGACCTGCCGATGCGCCGTGAGGCGATCCCGGTGGTGTTCGCCGGCACGGTGATCGCCGTTCTCAGCCGCGAGACCAACCTGGCGGCCTCACGGGTGCCGAGCCCGCTCGAAATCGCCTACCTCGGCAGCGCGGGCGACCTGTGCCAGATGATCGTCGACGGCACCTTCCCCAGCCCGGGCAACCAGACGGACACGCACACCAGCCCGCGCGTCGGCGACGGCCTGATCCGCCTCGACCCGACCGGCACCGTGGTCTTCGCCAGTCCGAACGGGTTGTCGGCCTATCACCGGATGGGGCACGAATCCGACCTCGTCGGGCAGCGCCTCGCGCCGTTGACCCGCTCTCTGATCCGTGACCCGTTCGACGCGACCGAGGTGTCGCACCGGATCATCGAAGCGCTCGACGGCAAGCCCAGCAGCCGCACCGAGGCGGATTCCCGCCGCGGCGCCGTCGTGCTGTTCCGTGCGCTGCCGCTGCGTCCCGCCGGCCAGGCCGCGGGCGCGCTGGTGCTGGTGCGCGATGTCACCGAGGTCAAGCGCCGTGACCGCGCCCTCCTTTCGAAGGACGCGACCATCCGTGAAATCCACCATCGGGTGAAGAACAACCTCCAGACCGTCGCCGCGCTGCTGCGGCTCCAGTCACGCCGGACCGCCAGCGAGGAGGCGCGGCTCGCGCTCGGCGAGTCCGTGCGCCGGGTCTCTTCGATCGCGATGGTGCACGAGGCGCTGTCCATCTCGGTGGACGAACGGGTCGATCTCGACAAGCTGCTCGACAACGTCCTCCCGATGGTCGGCGAGGTCGCCACGGCCGAATCGCAGGTCGGTCTTTCGCGCACGGGCTCGTTCGGCGTCGTCGTCGCCGAGATCGCGACGCCGCTGGTGATGGTGCTGGCCGAACTGGTCCAGAACGCCATCGAGCACGCGTTCCCCGGCGGACGGCCGGGCAAGGTCGAACTCGAGGTGGAACGCTCGGCCCGCTGGCTCGACGTCGTCATCCGCGACAACGGCCGCGGGCTGCCCGCCGGGTTCTCGCTGGAACGCAGCGACGGACTCGGGTTGCAGATCGTGCGGACCCTGGTGGAGTCGGAACTGCGCGGATCGCTGTCACTGCGCGGACTGCGCGGAGAATCCGAGGAGATCGGCGGCCGCCGTGCGGGAACCGAAGCGGCCCTGCGGATCCCGTTGTCGCGGCGTCTCTAGTGGACTGTCCCTGGTGATCATCCTTTGTGGACTGTCTCATCCGGACACGTTTTAGGGCCGGCGCCCGAAGAGAAAGATGGCGCCGGCCCTGTAACGGTTCCGCGGGAGGACTTGGAGAAAGTCCGGTGAAGCCATACCCCCGTGAGGGCGTGTCGGCCTCGCTTGTTAAGCTCAAGTCGGGTAGGTGTCCCCTCGCGACGCAGGGCCATGCAGCCGTCGCGCCGCGGGATTCCCGAAGCTTGGGGTGCTACTCGATTTCGGTTATTTCGATGAAGCGTGCTGAGTCTTGAAAACTCAGGCGGAGGTACGCGTGCCGATGTGCGTACGACGGCGCTTCAGGGCCCGTCGCTCGTCCTCGCTCATCCCGCCCCAGACGCCTGCGTCCTGCCCGCTGGCCAAAGCCCAGGCCAGGCAGTCGGAAGCGACGGTGCAGCGGTGGCACACGGATTTCGCCTGAGTTACCTGCGACAGAGCAGGACCGCTGGTTCCCACCGGGAAGAACAGCTCGGGGTCCTCGTCTCGGCAGGCCGCGTCATGGCGCCAGTCCATGTTTCTGAGCTCCTTCATAACGGCGCGGTACTCCGCGCCATAGTCGTCATGGCGGTCGTTTTTTTGGGTGCTTGTGAATGCTTTCACGAAGCACTCGTTTCGACAAGGGTTTTCTGCAGATCGGTGAGTCAGCTCACCCGGCCGAGCGACGCTTCTGACCTGCGGTTTCGTTCCGAAACAGCCTTCCGGAGGGAAGGCCGATGCGGTGAGCGGAGGTTCTGCGTCGATGAGCGGCAGGTCGCACTTTGCCGCAGACGATCAGCGGTCCGGTCGTCAGACGATTACCGTCAGTGCTTCCGGGACGCTGAAGAACTCCACCCGCTTCCGCTGGCCGACGAGGTCGCCGTCCACCTGGAAGTTTACCGGTTCAGCAGCGTCGATGCGGATCATCGGCAGGTCATCGTGACGAAGGAGACGTCGTCCGCGTTGGTCGCTCTTCGTGAGCAACGCCTGCCGTACATGCTTGAACACGGTGGGCAATCGCAGACCGTTCAACGCGAAAAGGCCCAATCCGGTGTCGAACGAACTGCCCGGGTTCAGGTGGACGGGACGGTCTCCCAGATAACTCCACGGATCGGTGTTCGACACGAAAGCGGTCAGCACTTCGGTGGGCTCTTCACCCGGAATCCGGACCGTGAGGGGCGGACGGCCGAGCGGAGGCCGCAGATGCGACACCACGGCGGCCCTCAGATAGAGCCCGGCGGTGGTCTGTTTGCCCCGTCGCTTGGCCACCCGGCCGACGACGTCGGCGTCCCAGCCGAGGCCGGCGTTGAAGGTGAACCAATGGCCGTCGGCGATCCCGAGCCCGACTTTGCGGCTCCGGTCGTTCTCGATGGCGTTGAGAAGCTGATAGGTCGCTTCCACGGGATCGTGCGCGATGCCCAGCGCGCGGGCGAAGACGTTCGCCGAGCCGCCCGGCACGACACCGAGCATGGGGACGTCGCCCACCTTCGCCGGATCACCGTCGGCGTCCGCGAGCAGGCCGTTGACCACCTCGTTGACCGTGCCGTCGCCGCCGTGGGCGACCACCAGGTCGATCCCGTCACGGGCGGCGGACCGTGCCACGGCCATCGCGTGGCCGCGGTAGTCGGTCTCCACCACGTCGAGTTTGACCTGGCTGGCCAGTGCGTGCGCCAGCACGTCACGGCCACCGGCGGTGGTCGAGGTGGCCTGGGGATTCACGACGAGGATGGCACGCACACACCGCAGGGTAAGCCTCTTCGGCCCGAAGAGGGGAGCGTCAGGTGACGCGAAGCTCAGTGCCCGTGCGCCTCGAAGCAGCACCGTATGACCCCTGTGGCGGGCGTTCCTCCTCACCGCCGTGACCGACAGTGTGTCGTGCAGTGTGTCGTGACAAGTGCACCCGGGCCGACCGCCCGCTCATCGACGACGCCTCCGATTCTTCCTGTACGGCGGTCCGGGGAAACCGGCCGACCGGGTGGCATACGATCGAAAGTGCTCACGTACGGTGACCCGCCCTGGTGGAGCGCCGTGACCGGAAGCCTGGAAGGCTGTTTCGCCGTGTCCATCGCAGACAAGCTCTCGCCCGCGCCCCGTGAAGTCCGCCTCGCCGGGGCCGTCACCGCGCTGCCGGGGCTCGCCCTCGTCGTGTTCGCGATCCTGCTCCTGGTCGACGGCCAGGCGGGACCGGAGAACCTCGTGGCCGAGGTCGCCTATTACCTCGTCCTCGCCGCCGGAACGCTGGCCTGCGCCGCCGGGCTGATGCTGGGGAAGACGTGGGCGAGGTCGCCCGGTGTGGTCGTCGCGCTGATCCTGGTGGGGGTCGGCTGGTACGGCGCGGGCCCGTCCGGGCAGCCGCTGTGGGGAGTGCCGCTCGCGCTGATCGGCGTCGCCGTCATCGTGCTGCTGTTCCGCCGCCCCTCGCGAGCGTGGGCGCTCGGGATGCGGGAGGGCGAAAGCGAGGAGGAGGCCGCCGAGCGCGACGGCGCCGCGGGCCGTGCGGCGCGGCGCGAACGCGAAGAGCGGGACTCCTGACTCCACACTCGCGTGTTTGGAGACGTAACTCGCGTGATCGAAGGCGTAACTCGCGAGTTACGCCTTCAATCACGCGAGATACGTCTCTGATCACGCGAGTTACGCCTAGGCCTGGGCGGCGAGTGCCTTCAGGGGTTCGTCGGTGAGGCGGTCGACGGTCCATTCGTCCATCGGCACCGCGCCGAGTGACTTGTAGAAGCCCTGCGCGGGGTTCCAGTCGAGCACCGACCATTCGAGGCGGGCGTACCCACGCTCGACGCAGACTGCCGCGAGGGTGGCCAGGAGCGCCTTGCCGAGGCCGGAGCCGCGCTGCTCGGGGCGGACGTAGAGGTCTTCCAGGTAGATGCCGTGCACACCGCGCCAGGTGGAGAAGTTGAGGAACCAGAGCGCGTAGCCGACGATCTCGCCGTCGACCTCGGCGACGTGCCCGAACAGGCCGGGAGCCGCGCCGAACAGCGCCGTGCGCAGCTGCCCGGGCGTGAGGTGGCATTCGTCCCGGGCGCGTTCGAACTCGGCGAGGTCGTAGACGAGCTGGACGACGGCGTCCACGTCTTCTTCGCGGATACGCCGGATGCGGTCGTCGGTCACGGTCCGTCCTCTGAGGTGGGGAGCAGGTTGAGGTGGTCGATCTGGGGCTCGCCGCGTTCGTCGCCGAGCACCGCGACGCCGGCCGGGTCGAGTCCGAAGTGGACCCCCGCCGTCGACGGCAGGCCGATCCAGCGTGCGACCAGCACGCGGCTGAAGTGCCCGTGACCGACGAGGATCACGTCGCCCTCGCCGAGCGGGCCGCGGACGCGTTCGATCACCTTGTCCGCGCGGGCGTCGACGTCCTCCGCGCTTTCACCGCCGGGGATCGGATGCGACCAGACCGTCCATCCGGGCACGGTCTCGCGGATCACCGGCGTGGTGACGCCCTCGTAATCGCCGTAGTCCCATTCGGCCAGCTCTTCGGTGACCTCGTCGACGTGCAGCCCGGCCAGTTCGGCCGTCCGCAGCGCGCGGGTGCGGGGACTGGACAGCACGAGCGCGGGAGAGCCGCCGAGCACCGCGCGCAGGGTGCCGCCCGCCGCGCGGGCCTGCCCTTCGCCGTCGGCCGTGAGCGGGATGTCGGTGCGTCCGGTGTGCCGTCCGTTGGCGGACCACTCGGTCTGACCGTGCCGGAGGAGAAAGAGCCGATTTGCCACGGTGCGAATATAGCCTGTGTCCCGGTTATGCTACTGGAGAGTAACATGATGAGGAGACCGTGATGGCGCAGAATCCGACCTACGCGATGTGGAACCGGCTGGCGGGCAAGCCGGTCGGCAAACAGCTGTTCTCGGCGGCGATGTGCCTGCGGGTGCCGTACTTCCGGACGGTGCTCCCGGCGGTGCGCGACCTGCGTCCCGGCCGGTGCGAGGTGACGTCCCCGAAGTGGTGGGGTGTGCACAACCACATCAAGACCTATCACGCGATCGCGGCCTGCAACCTCGCCGAGATCGCCATGGGCATGCTCGCCGAGGCGACCGTCCCGACGACGCATCGCTGGCTGCCCAAGGGGATGACGGTCGCTTACGTGGCGAAGGCCGAAACGGGCCTGCGCGCGGTCGCCGAACTGCCGGAGTTGCCGGAATTCGGCGACGAGGGCTTCGAGCTCCCCGTGCCGGTGACGATCACGGACACGAACGGGAAATCCGTTGTCACGGCGACCATCACCATCTGGGTGACCAAAAAGAAGTAAGACGCTCTCGCGCCCGCCATTCGGCACGTGAATGCGGTCCTTGCGCGTGCAACTACCGCAACCAGGTGACTAATTGCGATGGTCAGAGGGGCTTGAACCGGACGTAGGTCGTTGGCCCGCGTCGGCCTGGGTCACATCGGGGAAGGTTCCCAGGGGGATCCCTGGAGTTGCCACGTTCGAGTGAAAATAAACGGTGTTTACCCAGCTGACGCGAATTTGCTTCGGATTCGGCCTTGAAGCGGCGTCGAACGGCGGGTGATCATCGGCCCATGTCCGCACTGTCGCGCCGCGAGTTCCTCGGGTTCACCGCGCTCAACTCCGCCGCGACTCTCGGGCTCACCACGATTTCCACCGCGCGGGCTCGAGAATCGTCTCCGGGCTTCTCGACGGCCGTGGTCGTCGGCACCGGCTACGGCGCCGCGGTCACCGCGCTCCGCCTCGGTGAAGCCGGGATTCCCACGGTCATGCTCGAAATGGGCAGGTTGTGGGCCGAACCCGGCCCGGACGGCAAGGTCTTCTGCGACATGCTCCGGCCGGACCGGCGGGCCATGTGGTTCAAGGACCGCACGCAGGCCCCGCTCGCGTCCTTCCTGTGGCTGGACCTGGCCAACCGCGACATCGAACGGTACCCCGGTGTCCTCGACCGGGTGGACCACGGCGACATGTCCGTCTACGTCGGACGAGGGGTCGGCGGCGGCTCGCTGGTCAACGGCGCGATGGCCGTGACACCGAGGCGGTCGTACTTCGAGGAGATCCTGCCCGCCGTCGACGCCGACGAGATGTACGGGAAGTACTTTCCGCGGGCCAACCAGGCCCTCGGCGTGAACCACATCGATCCGCGCTGGTTCGAGACCTGCCGTTCCTACCGCTACGCGAGGGTTTCCCGGAAGGCGGCGGCGCGAGCGGGACTCAAGACGGTGTTCGTGCCCAGCGTCTACGACTTCGAGTACATGAAGCGGGAAGAAGACGGCACGGTGCCGCGGTCGGCGCTCGCGTCGGAGGTCATCTACGGAAACAACCACGGCAAACGTTCCCTCGACAAGACCTACCTCGCGGCCGCGCTGGGCACCGGGAAGGTGACCATCCAGACGCTGCACCAGGTTCGCGGGATCACCCGCCAGGCCGACGGCACCTACGTCCTCACCGTGCACGAGACCACGGAGGACGGCGTGGTCGTGGCGAGGAAGCAACTCGGCGCGAAGTACCTGTTCCTCGGCGCCGGCAGCCTGGGTTCGACGGAACTGCTCGTACGGGCACGGGAGACCGGGACGCTGCCCGAACTGAACGACGAGGTCGGCCGCGGCTGGGGCACCAACGGCAACGTGATGCTGGGCCGCGCCGGCCACGCGTGGGATGTCGGCGGATCGCTGCAATCGGGGATGCCCGCGCTCGGCATCGACGCGTGGGACGACCCGGTGAACCCGGTCTTCGCCGAGGTCGCACCGGTGCCTGCCGGGATCGAGACCTGGCTGAGCCTGTATCTGGCGATCACGAAGAACCCCGAACGCGGCCACTTCACCTACGACGCCGCCACTGATTCCGCGCGACTGCGGTGGGACGCGGCGCAGGGGCGGTCGTCGATCGGCGCGGCGAAGTCGTTGTTCGACAAGGTCAACCGCGCGAATCGCACGATCTACCGGAGTGACCTGTTTGGGGATACGCGGTCGTTCGAGGATCGGTTCACCTATCACCCGCTGGGTGGGCTGGTGCTGGGTGAGGCCACCGATCCGTACGGCCGGGTGAAGGGCTATCGAAACCTCTACGTGACCGACGGATCGCTGATCCCGGGCAGTACCGGGGTGAACCCGTTCGTCACGATCACCGCGCTGGCCGAGCGGAACGTGGAACGCGTGCTGCGGGAGGACTTGACGCGCTAGCTCAGCCCGCGGTCCGCAACTTCTCGTAGTACGCCACGCAATCGTCGTAACGCGGCAGCAACCCCTGCTCCAAGGCCTCTTTCAGATGGGGTGCGGCGATGTCCTTTTCGGACACGACGGGCTCGATGTCCTGCGGCCAGGGCAAGGCGAGATCGATGTCCATCGGGTTGACGCCGTGCTCGCCCGCCGGGTTGTACGGCTCGGAACAGAGGTACGCCATGACCGTTTCGTCTTCGAGTGCCATGAAGGCGTGGCCGAGGCCTTCGGCGAGGTAGACCGCTTTGTATTCGGAGCTGTCGAGCAGTACGGACGCCCATTCGCCGAAAGTGGGCGAGCCGACCCGGAGGTCGACGATCACGTCCAGCAGCGAACCACTCGGGCAGTACACGTATTTCGCCTGCCCCGGCGGCGTGTCGGCGAAATGCACGCCGCGGAGGGAACCGCGCCGCGAGACGCTGGTGTTGGTCTGTCCCAGGCGAAGCCGGTGGCCGACCGCTTCGACGAACACCTCTTCCTGGAACGGCGCCACGAACAGGCCGCGGTGATCGGGGAAAACGTGCGGGGTGAACTCGAAACAGTCGGGGATGCCGAGGCGCCTGGCTTGCATGACGTCAATGCTAACCAGGCGTTCCCAAACCGGATGGACGTCTTGCGAAACCTCTCGTGAGCTGCGGAAAGCCGGACCGCTTTGTGACATGAACCGCACCAGAGGGGCACACTGGTCCGCCTGCCTGTCACAATGATCTGACCGCTGCGTCCGCGGCCGTCGCCACACCCACGGCACCGATGGCCGATTGGACGCTTCGCCGACAGGCCGGCGCTACCGCGCTGGGCTGCCGTGTCGGAGGACGAGTTACCCCAGGTGGCCGGGCCCTGCCCAGTTTCGGCCTGCTCACCGGCCAGTTCCCCCGCTCGCAGTCCCAGGAGAATCCCATGACCTTCGCTCGAATCGAGTCTTCGCCGTCCTTAGCCGCGGCGGAAGCAACGACGGGAACCACGATGACCACGCCAGTGACGGACACCGAGATCTTCGCGGGCCACGAGGGCGGCAAGCTCTCCGTGGCCGCGACGCGCCCGATCTCCTCGCCCCGTGACCTCTCGGTCGCGTACACGCCTGGGGTGGCGAAGGTGAGCCTTGCGATCGCCGAGGACGCGGCCAAGGCGAAGCGGTACACGTGGGCGGACAGGCTGGTCGTGGTGGTGAGCGACGGTACGGCGGTGCTCGGCCTCGGTGACATCGGCGCGAGCGCGTCGCTGCCGGTCATGGAGGGCAAGTCGGTCCTGTTCAAGACCTTCGGCGGGCTCGACTCGATCCCGCTGGTGCTCGACACCACCGACGTCGACGAGATCGTCGAGACCCTGGTCCGGCTGCGCCCGTCGTTCGGCGCGGTGAACCTGGAGGACATCTCGGCGCCGCGCTGCTTCGAATTGGAGGACCGCCTCAAGGAGGCCCTCGACTGCCCGGTCATGCACGACGACCAGCACGGCACGGCGATCGTCACGCTGGCCGCGCTGCGCGGGGCGAACCAGGTCCTCGGCAAGGACATCTCCGGCCAGCGCGTGGTCGTCTCGGGAGCGGGCGCGGCGGGGGTGGCCTGCGCCAGGATCCTGCGGAACGCCGGCGTCGCGGACGTCACCGTGCTCGATTCGCGCGGCATCATCCACTCCGGTCGCGACGGCTTGAACCCGATCAAGCAGAAGCTCGCCGAGACCACGAACACGGCCGGTCTGCGCGGCGGCCTCGGCGAGGCGCTGAAGGGTGCCGACGTCTTCCTGGGGCTGTCCGGGGCGACCATCGACGAGAGCCTGCTGGCCGGGATGGCAGGCGACGCGATCGTGTTCGCGTTGTCGAACCCCGACCCGGAGGTTCACCCGGCCGTGGCGTCGCAGTACGCCAAGATCGTGGCGACCGGGCGCAGCGACTACCCGAACCAGATCAACAACGTGCTGGCGTTCCCCGGTGTCTTCCGCGGCGCGCTGGACTCCGGCGCGCGGGCGATCACGGAGAACATGAAGCTGGCCGCGGCCGAAGCGATCTTCGCCGTCGCGCAGGACGACCTCGGCCCGGACCGGATCGTCCCGAGCCCGTTGGACCCGCGGGTCGCGCCCGAGGTGGCCGCGGCCGTCGCGAAGGCCGCCGAGGCCGACGGCGTGGTGTGACGGTCCCTTTCACGTTCGCTCAAGCGCTATGAAGGGCCTCTTCATGGCAAAATTCGCCATGAAGGGGCCTTTCATGGCATCCGGGGGTTGCGCTGGTCATCCGGTCGGGACGGCCGGATCGGCGCAGGGGACGAGAGTGGAATCGGCCAGCCGCGAGCCGGGCGAATGGAGCGTGTGGAAGACGGTGCGCACGTCGTGCTTCCCGACGTCGCGCTCAGGCTTCAAGCAGCCCAGGTCGGTGTAGACACGCTTCCGCGTCGAGTCGCGGACTGTCCACGTTCCCGGCCGTGATCCGTCGGCAACGGGTGAAGTTCCGATGACGAGCGCGGCTCAGCCGAGCAGCTCCGCCAGCCGGTGCCGCGGCAGGTCGATCAGCCGCGCGTCCGTGAGGTCCGACGGCACGTCCAGTGACACGTTCGCCAGCCGCGCGTGCGCGCGGGTCAGCAGTTCGTCCTGGTGCTCGACGGCGTCCGCGACGACGATGGCGTGCCGGTTGTCCGGGGTGCTCCGCAGCAGCCGCAGCTTGTACTTCGCCCCGACCAGCCGGTTGAGCGCGCCCTGTGCCTCGGCGTTCGTCAGGTCGGGATGCGAGTTCGGGACCAGCAGTGCCAGCCGTCGCGCGTTGGTGCCCAGCAAGGTCCGCAGCAGCCACGGGCCGGGGTCTGCCGAAAGATCCATCGCGACCGCGTCGCCCTCCGGTCCGGAACCGGACCAGTCGACCGGCCGCGACTCCAGCGCCAGCCCGCCCTCGGTGGCGATCTCGTGCAGCTTGTCCAGCAGTGACGGCTTGGCCGCGCCGGCGGATTCCACCGACTGCGGGCCGTGGGTGTAGATCGAGGTCTTTCCCTTGCCACCGCGGTTCTTCTTCGACTTCGCGGTCGGCTGACAGACGTAGAGATCCGCCGCGCTGCCGATCGCCTGCGCGCCGAAGTACCGGTTGAAGTCCGGCAGGATCGCTTCGAAGGTCAGCCCGAGCGTCGCGAGTGCCCGCTGCACCTGCGCGCCCAGCGCGGGATGGCGCGGGCTGTAACCGTAGGCGAGCAGCAGCCGCCCCTCCGAGGGTTCGGCGAGTGCCTGCACCCCGCGTGCCGCGAACAAGCCCATTCCTTCGGGGGTGTAAGGCGGATCACTGAACACGAGATCCATCCGGCCGGTCACCGAGGGTGGCAGGCCGACGCGCAGATCGGTGTGCAGGGTGCGGATCGACCGCTCGCTGAGTTCGTCGATGTAGGCGAGGACACGATCGTCGAGGTCCACGACGGTGAGGTCCGCGTCGGGCCGCAACGCGCGGACGGCCAGCGAAGTGAGGTCGTGGTCACCCAGGAACAGCAGTTTCGCCGTCGCGAGGTCGTAGCGCTCGTCCAGCCACAACGCGCGGTTCAGCACGGTCTCCGGTGTCGCCTGCACGTGGTCGAGCGCGGCCAGCGGCATCGGCACGTGCTCGACGTAGCTGGTGATGGTCTTCAGCAGGTCGGGGTCGGATTTCCGGTCCCGTGCCTCGAAGCGCGCGTACTTCTCCCTGGCGGCGGGGGCCAGCCGGACGCGCGACTCGTTCCGCTCGAGGTCGTCGCCGAGCGCGGTCAGGACGTCTTCGACACTCCGGCGTGGCGCGGTGCTGAGCCGGACCAGTTCGCCGAGAGCACGCCAATCCGTCCGGAGCAGGGATATCACCTGATGGAGCGGTCGCACGTGGACACCGTGCGCCGCGAAGACGTCATCGAGGGGGGAACTCACAGGCAGCAGCCTAGTGACCCGCCCCCTGAGACACCGTGCCAACGCCCACGATCTGGGCTACGGTTTTTCGACCAGACATGGGGAGAGACACGTGACTATCGAGTTCCGTGGCGTGACCAAGCGGTATCCGGACGGGACGGTCGCGGTCGACGACCTGAACCTCACCGTGGAGGACGGCACGATCACCGTCTTCGTCGGGCCCTCCGGCTGCGGCAAGACCACGTCGCTGCGGATGATCAACCGCATGGTCGAGCCGACGTCGGGCACGGTACTGCTCGACGGCGAGGACGTCAGCGACGGCGACCCGGCGCTGCTGCGCCGCGGCATCGGTTACGTCATCCAGCACGCCGGCCTCTTTCCACACAGGACGGTCCTCGACAACGTCGCGACCGTGCCGCTGCTGTCCGGCTGGGACAAGGGCAAGGCCCGCGCACGCGCCGCCGAACTGCTCGAAACCGTCGGCCTGCCCGCGGAACTCGGCAAGCGCTATCCCGCCCAGCTTTCCGGTGGCCAGCAGCAGCGCGTCGGCGTCGCCAGGGCGCTCGCGGCGGATTCGCCGGTGCTGCTGATGGACGAGCCGTTCTCCGCCGTCGACCCGATCGTCCGCGAAGAACTGCAGGACGAGTTGCTGCGCCTGCAATCGCAGCTGGGGAAGACGATCGTGTTCGTCACCCACGACATCGACGAGGCCGTGCGCCTCGGCGACAAGATCGCGGTGCTCCGCGTCGGCGGGGTGCTCGCGCAGTACGGCACGCCGTCCGAGGTGCTGCGTCATCCCGTCGACGACTTCGTGGCTTCGTTCGTGGGCAAGGACCGCGGCTACCGCGGGCTTTCGTTCCTCTCGGCGGAAGGGATCGTCGTCGAAGACGTCGAGCGGGTCGAGGTCGGCAAGCCCGGTCCCGGACCGTCCGACGAGTGGCGGGTCGCGGTCAACGCCGGCGGACAGCCGCGCGGCTGGCTGCGTCCTGGGTCCACTGTGGACGGTGAACTCGCCGAGACCGATCTCGTCGCGGGCGGCTCGCTGTACGTCCAGGGTGCACCGATCCGCGGCGCGCTCGACGCGGCGCTCTCCTCGCCCGCCAGCCTCGGTGTCGTGGTCGACGCCGACCAGAAGGTCCTCGGCGTGGTCAGAGCCCGGCAAGTCCTCGAGGTGATCGAAGCGCCGTCGCTGAGTTCCTGATGGGCGGCTTCTTCGCGGAGCTGGGCCGCTACCTGGGCAGTGCCAACAACCGCTCGCAGTTCTTCGGCAACCTCCTCGACCACGTCTACCTCTCCCTGGTGCCGCTGGTGCTGGGCCTGCTGATCGCGGTGCTGGCGGGCTGGCTCGGCCACCGGTTCGCCGCGGCGCGGTCCGTGCTGCTGGTGGTGTCGAACCTGCTGTACACGATCCCGTCGCTCGCCTTGTTCGTGGTGATCCCGGGTATCATCGGTTCGAAGATCCTCGACAGCGTCAACGTCATCGTGGCACTCACCGTCTACACCGCCGCCCTGCTCGTGCGCCCGGTGCTGGACGCGCTCGACGCGGTCCCGCCGCACGTCGTCGCCGCGGCCACGGCCATCGGCTACGAACCCGCGCGCCGCTTCCTCACCGTGGAGCTGCCGCTTTCGGTGCCGGTGCTCGCGGCAGGCGTCCGGGTGGCCTCGGTCAGCAACATCAGCCTGGTCAGTGTCGGCGCGCTGATCGGCACCGGCGGGCTCGGCGTGCTGTTCACCGACGGCTTCCAGCGTGAGTACTTCTCGCCGATCGTCGTCGGGATCGTCGCGACACTGTTGCTCGCCCTGGTCGTCGACCTGGCGCTGGTTCAGCTCCGCAATCTCCTCACACCCTGGGACCGGGTGGCGACCACGGCGGGGGCGAAATGATCGGCGACGTCCTGAACTGGTTCGGGGACCCGGCCCGTTGGCAGGGCACGGACGGCGTGCCGGCCCGGTTGCTGCAGCACCTCGGCTACACGGCATTGGCGCTGGTCTTCGCGTTGATCATCGCGATCCCGCTCGGGCTCTACGTCGGGCACACCGGTCGCGGCGCGGTGCTGCTGGTGAGCGGCGGCAACGCGATCCGCGCGCTGCCGACGCTGGGGCTGGTGACCTTCCTGTTCCTGCTCTTCACCGAGAGCGAGCTTTCGACGATCATCGGGCTCGTGGTGCTCGCCATCCCGCCGATCCTCGCCGGGACCTACGCCGGCCTCCAGGCCACCGACCGAGGGGTGGTCGACGCGGCGCAGGGCATCGGAATGACCGGCTGGCAGCGATTGTGGAAGGTCGAGGTGCCCATCTCGCTGCCGCTCGTGCTCGGCGGAGTGCGGAATTCGGTGTTGCAACTGGTGGCGACGGCGGCCGTGGCCGCCTACGTCGGACTCGGCGGGCTCGGCCGGTTCCTGCTCGACGGACTGGCCATTTTGGACTATCCACAGGTGGTCGCGGGGGCGCTCCTGACGACGTTGCTCGCCGTCGTACTGGATCTGGCGCTGGCGGGCGTGCAACGTCTGCTGGTGCCCAAGGGAGTTCGGCTGGCGCAGGCCGCGAGCGGGAAGAAGGCGAAGGCATGAGGCGGAGGATGGCGGCGCTGGCCGCCGGGCTCGCTTTGCTCACGGCGAGCTGTGGCAACCCGCTCGCCGGCGGTGCCGAGGGCGGTACCACCGGCGACATCGTCATCGGCGCCTCGGATGTCGGGGAAACCCTGCTGCTGGCCCAGATCTACGCGGGCGCGCTGCGCAACGCGGGCGCGGAGAACGTGACCGTGCGGCCACCGGTCGGCAGCCGCGAGGTCGTCGTCAAGGCACTGCAGGACAAATCACTTTCGGTCGTCCCGGATTACAGCGGGAACCTGCTGCGCTACTTCGACAAGGACACGCAGGCCACCACCCCGCAAGACGTCTACACGCAACTGAAGCAGAAGCTGCCGTCCGGATTCGAAGTCCTCGAGCAGGCGCCCGCGGAGGACAAGGACCTGTTGGTGGTGCGCAGGGAACTCGCCGATTCCGGCGTGCGGACCTTTTCCGATCTCGGCAAGCGGTGCAAGGAACTCGTGTTCGGCGGTCCCGGTCAGTGGAGCAGCCGCTGGAAGGACAAGATCAAGACCCTCTACGGTTGTGAGTTCGCCGAGATCCGCACGACCGACACCGGCGGCCCGGTCACGGTCGCCGCGTTGAAGTCCGGCGACATCCAGGTCGCCGATCTGTTCAGCACGTCCTCGTCGATCGCCGCGAACGGGTTCGTGCCCCTGGTGGACGACAAGAACATGTTCCCCGCGCAGAACATCGTGCCCCTCGCGGCGAAGGGGACCTTGTCGTCGAAGGAGGTCGACGCGCTGAATCGCGTTTCGGCGGCGCTCACGACCGAGCAATTGACCGAGTTGAACGTCCGGTTCAGCGAGGAAAAGCGCAACCCGCTCGACATCGCCGACGAGTTCCTGCGCCGGAACAACCTCCTCGCGCCCGCCTGATCCCCACGCAATTCGGCACCTGGTTGCGATAGTTCGTCATTCGAACTATCGCAACCAGGTGCCGAATTACGGTGGGGTCACAGGCGGTCGAAGGCGGGGGAGTAGCGGAACTCGCCCTGGAGATCGGGTCTGTACGCGCGAAGGGTGCGGACCTGGAAGTGCGGCGCCCATTCCGCGACCGGCGGCGTGATCCCGTGCTGGGCGGCGAGTACGAAGCCGAAGCGGGCGTAGTAAGCCGGGTCGCCCAGCAGGACGACGGCGCCGTAGCCGAGGGCGTCCGCCGCGCCGAGAACCGCGTGCACGAGCGCGGAGCCGATGCCGGAGGCGTGGTACTCGGGCAGGACACCGAGCGGACCGAGGCCCACCGCCGACTTCTCGTCGGAGCCGAGCTGGGCCGGGCTGCAGCAGACATGCCCGACGACCTTGCCCTCGCGTTCGGCCACGATGGACAGTGCGCCGATCAGGGCGCCGTCCTCCCGCAGTTCATCGACGAGTCTCGCCTCGACCACCGAGACACTGTGTTTCGCGAACGCGGCCAGATGCACGGCGTGGATCGCCGCGCGGTCGGCCGGGATTTCCTGTCGGAGCAGCATGCGCCCGAGTGTGCTCCCTCCGAAGGTAGGGTGGAAATCGATTTCCGCCCGCCGAGGTCGCTACTTTAGTAGGCGGCCATCCGTGTGTACTTCCACGCCACTGAAACTTCCGGTGGGCCGGAAAGCGACCACCGGATGTGCGGATCCCCAATTCTTCGTGGGCCGTACGGGCGCAAAACGCGACTAAAGGCGGGGGCTGAACGGTGCCCGAACTGCGCCGACGTGCCGTCCACTACTACCGAGATGTCCGTAATGCAAGGTCTTCCTTGGGGTGAATCCGAGACTTAGTCTCAGCCTGCGCTCCCAAGTGGAACGCGCTTCACCTCTGAGTCACCCCAACGATCCGGCGGGCCATTCACGCCCGTGGGTCGCCCCTGCCTGGGAGGAATATCTTGAACAATTCCCTGGGAACCCTGAAGAGACGACTGCCCGCCTTCGGTGTGGCCGCGGCCGTCGCCGTGCTGACGGCGCTGGGCGGTACCACCGTCGCGTCGGCGGCGGAGGGTTCGATCGTCAACGCGGGTAGCGACAAGGCCGTCAAGGACAGCTACATCGTCGTGCTGAAGGACGGCTCGTCGGTCGAAGCCACCGCGAAGAGCGTGACCAAGCGCCACGGCGGCACGATCGAGAAGACCTTCGCTTCTTCGGTCCACGGTTTCTCCGGTGTGCTGACCGAAAAGCAGGCGAAGCGCGTCGCCGCCGACCCCGCGGTGGCCTACGTGGAGCAGAACCAGACGGTCTCGATTTCGGCGGATCAGCCGAACCCGCCGTCGTGGGGCCTGGACCGGGTCGACCAGCGGAACCTTCCGCTGGACCAGAAGTACAGCTACAGCACCACGGCCTCGAACGTCACCGCCTACGTCGTCGACACCGGCATCCTCACCACGCACCCCGACTTCGGCGGGCGCGCGACCCACGGCCGTGACACCGTCGACAACGACAACGACGCCACGGACTGCCAGGGCCACGGCACCCACGTCGCCGGCACCATCGGCGGTACCGCGCACGGTCTGGCCAAGGGCGTCAAGCTCGTCGCCGTCCGCGTGCTGAACTGCTCCGGTTCCGGGACGACCGCCGGCGTCATCGCCGGTGTCGACTGGGTGACCGCGAACGCCGTCAAGCCGGCCGTCGCGAACATGAGCCTCGGCGGCGGCGCGTCGGCCACCCTCGACCAGGCCGTCCAGCGGTCGATCGCGTCGGGTGTCACCTATGGTGTCGCGGCCGGTAACGACACGGGCGCCAACGCCTGCAACGTCTCGCCCGCCCGTACACCGGAAGCGATCACCGTCGGCTCGACGACGAACACGGACGCGCGGTCCAGCTTCTCCAACATCGGCACCTGCCTCGACATCTTCGCGCCGGGCAGCAACATCACGTCGACGTGGCTGAACAACGGCACCAACACCATCAGCGGTACCTCGATGGCGACCCCGCACGTCGTCGGCGCGGCGGCCCTGTACGCCTCCGCCAACCCGACGGCCACGCCGAAGCAGGTCCGTGACGCCCTGGTCGCCAACGGCACCAAGGACAAGGTGACCAACCCGGGTGCCGGTTCGCCGAACGTGCTGCTCTACACCGGCGCCGACGGTGGCCCCGGCCCCGAGCCGACCCCCTGTGGCACGCAGACCAACAGCGGCGTCGTCGCCATCCCCGACGCCGGTGCCGCGGTGACCAGCACGATCACCGTCGCGAACTGCGCCCGCAACGCCTCGGCCACCACCAAGGTCGCGGTGAACATCACGCACACCTACGTCGGTGACCTCGTCATCGACCTGGTCGCACCGGACGGCAGCTCGTACCGCCTGAAGAATTCGAACAACGACTCGTCCGACAACATCAACACCACCTACACCGCCAACGTCTCGGCCGAGGCCGCGAACGGCGCCTGGAAGCTGAAGGTGCAGGACGTGTACCGGGCCGACACCGGCTCGCTCAACAGCTGGTCGCTGACCGTCTGATCCACCCCTGGAATACGTGAAGGTCCCCTTCCTCCTGCTGGGAAGGGGACCTTCCCGTCTCCGGAGAGTGATTCGGCGCCCAGTTGCGGCGTTCGTCCACTAAGGACCATCACGAGGCCTTACCCTCTCCGCATGCACCCCGGACCGCCCTATCCGCAGGGACCTCAGCAGCCGTATCCGCCGCAGGGATATCCCGGCTATCCGCCACCCGGATACGGGCCGCCGCCCAAGAAATCGAACACCGGGCTCATCGTCGGGCTCGTCATCGGCGCGGTGGTGCTGCTCGGCGGTGGCGGGGTCGCGGCCTTCCTGCTGTTGTCCGACGACTCCGGTTCGTCCCCGACCGCGGCGCCGACCTCTTCCAAGAAGACCGGGCCGCCGGACAAGTACACCTCCATGCCCGGCTGCGAGAAGATCGGCAGCAAGGTGAGGAACCTGCCGCCGCTGGAAACGCCGAAGGGCGAGGAGCCGGCGAGCACGTCGAACGACGACATCACCTACACCCGTTCGTTCTGCAGCTGGCGTGAGCCCAACGCGCCTTCGGCGACCGTCTCGATGTACCTGTCCAAGTCGAAGGAGCCGGGGTCCGGCGCCGGTGAGGCGTGGGCGAAGGCGGGCGTCGAGAACGCCGTGACCGATGGGGGCGTGCTCATCCCCGGCATGGCGAAGTCGACCAAAGCCGTGCACACCAAGCTCGATTCGCCGAGCCAGTGTCAGATCAAGTTCTACCAGGGCAACATCGAAGGCGAGATCATCGTGACCGGCCCCGACGCGTCCGGGACGGTCAACCAGACGGTCTGCAAGGAGAACGCGCTGAAGATGGCCAAGGCGACCTCCGAGGCGATCGGCTGAAGGGCCCCTTCCCCGCATCAGACGCAGCGAAGGGGCCCTTCACCGCTGGAATCCAGGCCGGGCGCGCAGCGCCTCAGTCGAGGGCGGCGGGGGCATGGATGGAGCGGTGAAGGGCCCTTCAGCTCAAGTCAGGCGATCAGTCGAACGCCCGCGCGATCAGCGCCTTCTGCTCGACCTCGTGCACCTTGGACGAACCGGCCGACGGGGCCGCCATCGGACGACGCGAAACGACGTCCAGGCTGGAGAACACCTCCGGGAGCTTCCGCGGCAGGTTCAGGCCGAAGAACGGCCACGCGCCCTGGTTCTCCGGCTCCTCCTGGACCCAGACCGCGGGAGCGCCGTTGTAGCGCTCGAGCGCCGCCAGCAGCTTCTTCTTCGGCAGCGGGTAGTACTGCTCGACCCGCACGATCGCGATGTCGTTCGCCTCGCGCTTCGTCCGCTCGGCCACCAGCTCCCAGTAGAGCTTGCCCGAGGTCAGCAGGACCTTGCGCACCTTCGACGGGTCGACATCGGCGTCGTCGATGACCGACATGAACTTCGACTGGCCGGTGAAGTCCTCGACCGCCGAGGTCGCCGCCTTGTTGCGCAGCATCGACTTGGGGGTGAAGACCACCAGCGGCCGGTTGACTCCGTCGAGGGCGTGGCGGCGGAGCAGGTGGAAGTAGTTCGCCGGGGTCGACGGCACGGAGACGGTCATGGAGCCTTCGGCGCACAGCGAGAGGAAGCGCTCGATGCGGCCGGAGGTGTGGTCCGGGCCCTGGCCTTCGTGGCCGTGCGGCAGCAGCAGCACGACGTCGGAGAGCTGGCCCCACTTGGCCTCGCCGGAGGAGATGTACTCGTCGATGACGGTCTGCGCGCCGTTGACGAAGTCACCGAACTGCGCTTCCCACATGACCAGCGCTTCGGAGTTGGCCACGGAGTAGCCGTACTCGAAGCCGACCGCGGCGTACTCGGACAACGCCGAGTCGTAGATCATGACGCGGCCCTGGCCCTCGGCGAGGCTGGCCAGCGGCGAGTACTCCTGGCCGGTCTTGCGGTCGATCAGCACCGAGTGGCGCTGGGTGAAGGTGCCGCGGCGGGAGTCTTGGCCGGACAGCCGCACGAGGCGGCCTTCCATGGCCAGCGAACCGAAGGCGAGCAGCTCACCGAACGCCCAGTCGATGCCGCCTTCGCGGGACATCTTGTGGCGGCGTTCCATGACCGGCTTGACCCGCGGGTGCGGGGTGAAGCCCTCGGGCACGTTGAGGAACGCGTCACCGATGTGCTCGATGACCTCGCTGGTGGTGGCGGTGGGCACCTTGGCCGGGACCTGCTGCTCCTCCTCGACGGAGGGGCTGGCCTTCGCCGGGTGCTTCTCCAGCTCGCGGACCTCGTTGAACACGTGCTCCAGCTGGCTGGAGAAGTCGCGCAACGCGGCTTCGGCCTCTTCGACGGAGATGTCGCCGCGGCCGATCAGCGATTCGGTGTAGGTCTTCCGGACCGAACGCTTCGTGTCGATGATGTCGTACATCGCCGGCTGCGTCATCGAGGGGTCGTCGCCCTCGTTGTGGCCGCGGCGGCGGTAGCAGATCAGGTCGATCACGACGTCCTTGTGGAACGCCTGGCGGTAGTCGACGGCCAGCTTGGCCACCCAGTGCGCGGCCTCGGGGTCGTCGCCGTTCACGTGGAAGATCGGCGAACCGATCATCTTCGCGACGTCGGTGGCGTACTGGCTCGAACGCGAGTGCTCGGGCGCGGTGGTGAAACCGACCTGGTTGTTGACGATGACGTGCACGGTGCCGCCGGTGCGGTACCCGCGCAGCAGCGCCAGGTTCAGGGTCTCGGCCACGACGCCCTGGCCCGCGAAGGCCGCGTCGCCGTGCATCAGGACGGGCAGCACGGAGAAGCCCCCTGTGTCACTGTCGCCCTTGTCGAGGATGTCCTGCTTCGCGCGGACGATGCCTTCGAGCACCGGGTCGACGGTCTCCAGGTGCGACGGGTTCGCGGTCAGCGACACCTTGGTCTCGCCGTCACCGAACATGCGGAAGTACTTGCCCTCGGCGCCGAGGTGGTACTTCACGTCACCCGAACCGTGCGCCTGGCCGGGGTCGAGGTTGCCCTCGAACTCCTGGAAGATCTGCGCGATCGGCTTGCCGACGATGTTCGCCAGCACGTTCAGGCGGCCGCGGTGCGGCATGCCGATGACGACCTCGTCGAGTTCGTGCTCGGCGGCCTTGTCCAGCAGCGTGTCGAGCAGCGGGATCGCGGTCTCGCCACCTTCGAGGGAGAACCGCTTCTGGCCGACGTACTTGGTCTGCAGGAAGGTCTCGAACGCCTCGGCGGCGTTCAGCTTCGAGAGCACGTACTTCTGGACCGCGGGGTCCGGCTTCTCGTGCGGGATCTCGATGCGGTCCTGGATCCAGCGACGCTCCTCGGGGTCGAGGATGTGCGTGTACTCGATGCCGACGGTGCGGCAGTAGGAGTTGCGCAGCACGCCGAGGATGTCACGCAGCTTCATCCGCTCCTGGCCGGCGAAGCCGCCGACCGGGAACTCGCGGTCCAGGTCCCACAGGGTCAGGCCGTGGGAGAGGACGTCGAGGTCGGCGTGGCTGCGCTGCCGGTAGTTCAGCGGGTCGGTGTCGGCCATCAGGTGACCGCGCATGCGGAAGGCGTCGATCAGCTCGATCACGCGCGCGGTCTTGTCGACCGGGCCGTCCGGGATGTCGGCGACCCAGCGGATCGGCTCGTAGGGCAGGCGCAGGCTGGTGAAGACGTCGTCGTAGAAGCCGTCTTCGCCGAGCAGCAGCTCGTGGATGCGCTTGAGGAACTCGCCCGACTCCGCACCCTGGATGATGCGGTGGTCGTACGTCGAGGTCAGCGTCATGATCTTCGAGACACCGAGGTCGACCAGGGCCTTCTCGCTGGTGCCCTCGAAATGCGCCGGGTACTGCATGGCGCCGACGCCGATGATCGCGCCCTGGCCCGCCTGCAACCGCGGCACCGAGTGGTTGGTGCCGATGCCGCCGGGGTTGGTCAGCGAGATCGTGGTGCCGGCGAAGTCGTCAGCGGTCAGCTTGCCGTTGCGGGCCTTCTTGACGATCTCCTCGTAGGCCTGCCAGAACTGCATGAAGGTCATGTTCTCGGTGGCCTTGATGGAGGCCACGACGAGCGTGCGGGAGCCTTCCTTGCCCTTCATGTCGATCGCGAGACCGAAGTTCACGTGCTCCGGCGTGACCGCGAACGGCTTCCCGTCGATCAGCTGGTAGTGCCGGTTCATGTTCGGGAAGTTCTTCAGCGCGCGCACCATCGCGTACCCGATGAGGTGCGTGAAGGAGATCTTGCCGCCGCGCGTGCGCTTGAGGTGGTTGTTGATGACGATGCGGTTGTCGGCCATCAGCTTCGCCGGGACGGCGCGCACACTCGTGGCCGTCGGCACGGACAGCGAGGCGTCCATGTTCTTCGCGATCGCGGCCGCGGCACCACGGAGCTGCTTCGACTCCGGCTCGGCGTCCTTCTCGGCGGGCTTGGCCGGGGCCTTCTCGGCCGCCTTGGGCGCGGACTTGGGGGCCGCCGCCTTCGCCTCGGTCTTCGGGGCGGGCTTCGCGGGGGCGGGCTTCGCCTCGGTCTTCGGGGCCGTCTGCTTCGCGGTGGACTCGGCGTTGCGGACCGTCTGCGGGGACGGCGCGGAGGCCTGGCCGTTGGAGCCCGGGCCCTCCTTGGCGGTCTCCGCGGAGGTCTGACGCGCGTCGTCAGCCTTGGTCTGCGCGGCCTGCGTTGGCTTGAAGTCCGCGAAGAAGTCGTGCCAGGCGGCATCGACTGAGCTGGGGTCGGCGAGGAACTGGTCGTACATTTCCTCGACGACCCACTCGTTGGGGCCGAATTGTGACGCAGGGCTGCTGCTGGACACGGCTTGGACTCGCCTCTATCCGTCTCGAGATCTTGAACACCGCTGATGCGCCTACCAGGCTAACCCCCTCGGTCGCAGCCGTGTGATGGAACTGGCCTGTGTGAGGCGTGGCGCACTAGGTGATGGGTCACTGTCTCGATCAAGAGACCGAAAATATTTCCCCGTCGCCCCGGTCCTCGGCCGTTCGGGGGAGCGGGGGACCTTTGCTGTCGTTTTCGCCGTCCGTGCAGGTCAAATCGCTGTTTCGTCGGTGAAGGTTCGCCGTCTCGTCGGGTCTGGACAGCCTGAAGTTCACGTCAGGGGGCTTCGCTGGCTGGACGATGCGGCCGGTGTCGTGCCGGCCGCCGATCACCCGCGAGGTGGTGACAGCCGATGTGGCTCGACGAGTGCCCGTCGTTCTGGGACGAGGGGCGTGTGCGCCCGCTGGTCACCGAGTCCGGTGAGGTCGTGCTGATGTGCGACTCGTGCTCGGCGGTCTGGCCGACGCTCGCCGACTTCAAGGAGATGGAACACGTCGAGCCCGACGAGCCGGACTGGGCGGTGACGGCCGGGGTGCACGTCCGGCCCGGGACCTTCCGGTGGGCTTCCACCCTGGATCTCGAGGCCGCCGGGATGAGCGGCCTCAAGTGGCGGCCTTAACCGGGGTACGGGCGCTCCGCGGGTAGCAGCGCTTCGGCGTCTTCGATGCGGTTCGCCGCGACCAGGGCCCCGATCTCGCGCATGGTCGAGGTGACGTCGGTGACGGCCGTGATCCATTTGTCGACATAGCGATCGACGGCCTCGCCGCTCAGGCCCATCTGGAGTGAACGGTGCCGTAAGGCGCCGAGCCGGATGCTGCGTTCCGGATCCCACTGGACGCGGACGGGGCTGGTCTTGACCTCGTCCTGCCACGTCTTCCGGTCGGGGTGGACGTCCGGGTCGTAGTGGCTGAGCGCCGCGTGTTCGAGCGCCCAGGCGAAACCTTCGCGAGTGATGTCGAGGGCGAGTACGCGTTCTTGACCGGGCTTCGCGGCCCAACCGCAGCGATACGCCATCCAGAGGAAGGACGGCTTGATCCAGGTCATGCGTTCGCGTTTGAACGGCGGCACGAACGTGCCCGCCTTCACGGCGGCGTCGGCGATGGCCGGCGAGTACGCCTGATAGACGCGGATCGTGGTTTCGGTGTGCACGGCGCGGATCTGCCGTGCCGGGAGCTCTTCTTTCATTTGGCGTGATGATGACAGGTACGCGGATTCACGCGCGACCGAAATTCCTTGCCTGCCGGGAAGCGGATGGCCTTGCTGCGCAATTGGGTCACCTGCTTGCGTTGTGGAGAAGGCGCAAACAGGTGACCAATTGCGTGCTTGGTCAGCCCAGTGACCAAAGGCGCGCGTAGTGGCCATCCGCGGCGACCAGTTCCGCGTGGGTGCCTTGTTCGATGATGCGGCCGTGGTCCAGCACCACGATCCGGTCGGCCTTGGCGGCGGTGGCGAGGCGGTGCGCGACCACGAACGTCGTGCGGCGGCGGGCGAGTTGTTCCGTGGCGCGCAGGACGGCGGCTTCGGTGGACGGGTCGAGGGCCGCGGTCGCTTCGTCGAGCAGGAGGACGTCCGGATCGACGAGTTCGGCGCGGGCGAGGGCGACGAGTTGCCGTTGCCCGGCCGAAAGCGACCGTCCGCGTTCACCGACGGGCTGGTGGAAACCGGCCGGGAGCGCGGCGACCCCGTCGAGCGCGCCGACGGATCGCACCGCTTCCTCGACCTCCGCGTCCGTCGCGGTCGGCCTGCCGTAGCGCACATTGTCCGCGACGGTTCCCGAGAACAGATGCGCTTCCTGTGGTACCACGCCCATTCGCGTGCGGAGGGCGGCCAGGTCGTACTCGCGGATATCGGTCCCGTCGATCCGGACCACGCCGCCTGTGGCGTCGTAGAAGCGCGCGACGAGCTTCACCGCTGTCGACTTGCCGGCGCCCGTCGCGCCGACCAAGGCGACGGTCTCCCCGGAAGCGACCTCCAGCGTCAGCTCTTTCAAAGCGGGGTCATCCGTCGCGGGGTAAGCGAAATCGACGTCCTTGAAGGAGACCTCGCCTCGTAACCGCTCCGGGACCGGGACCGGGTTTTCCGCCGCCGGAACGGAAGTCGGCGTGCGGAGGAGGTCACCGATGCGGGTCAGGCCGACTCGCGCCTGCTGGTAGCCGTCGAACACCGAGGACAGTTGCTGGATCGGCGAGAAGAACTGGCCGAGGTACAACAGGAACGCCACCAGCACACCGGCCGACAGCGTGCCCGCCGCGACCCGGTTCGCGCCGACGATCAGCACGACGACCTCGGCCAATCCGGAAAGCATTGCCGCGAAAGGGAAGTATGTCGCGACATAGCGCTGGGCGCGCAGCCGCGAACGCCGGTACTCGTCGCTGCGGGAAGCGAACTTCTCCGCCGTCCGCTCCTCGCGGGTGTAGGCCTGCGCGACCCGCAGACCGTTCACGTTCTCCTGCATGTCCGCGTTGACGACGCTCACCCGCTCCCGGGCTTCGGTGTACGCCCTGGACGACGCCCGGCGGAAGATCACCGTCGCCACGACGAGGATCGGCAGCACCGCGAGCGCGTACGTCGCCAGCCCGATGTCGGTGATCATCAGCGCCGCCGCGATCCCGACCAGGGTCAGCGCGCTCACCACGGCCTGCGCGACGCCGGTCTGCAGGAACGTCGAGAGGGCGTCGACGTCGGTCGTCATCCGGGTCATGATCTTCCCGGACAGTTCGCGCTCGTAGAAGTCGAGCCCGAGCCGTTGCAGATGGGCGTAACTGCGGACGCGCAGCGAATACAGCACCGTCTCCCCGACCCGTGCCGTCATCCTGGTCTGGAGGTAGACCACCAGCCAGTCCGTGAGGATCACCAAGGCACCGATGCCGGCGGCCAGCCAGATCACCGCCTCCGCTCCGGCACGCACCCCGCCGTCGATGCCGTACTGGTACAGCGCGGGCATCGCGATGGTGGCCAGCGCGTCCGCCGCCACCAGCCCGATCACCACGGCGAGCGGGCCGCGCACCGGGTTCAGCAGGCGCCCGAGCCGGAACTTCGGCTCGGGCGCGGTGACGTCGGTGCCCGGCAGGTGCGGGGCGTCCGTGGCGGGCGGCAGTTTCCGGACGCCTTCGAGGAGTTCTCCGCTCGGCGGCAGGTCGACGTCCCATTCACCGCCGGTGCCCTTGCGCTCGCCCGACAGTTCGTCGGCCTTGTCCTGCTCCGGCCACAGAGCGGGGGTGATGCCCGCGGGGCCACAGTCGAGTCCTTCGCAGCGGTGCGGTTCCTCGACGTCGTCACCGGGACCCGCGACGAGTTCGCGGAACAGCGGGCAGCGAGCCAGCAGTTCCTCCTCGGTGCCGACGTCGACGACGCGGCCCTTGTCCAGCACGGCGATCCGGTCGGCGAGGGCGAGGGTGGAGCGGCGGTGCGCGATCAGCAGGGTGGTCCGGCTCGCGGTGACGGACCGCAGCGTGTCGTGGATGGCCGCCTCGGTGACCGTGTCGATGGCGGACGTCGCGTCGTCGAGGACGAGGACACGCGGGTCGGTCATCAGCGCCCTGGCGAGGCCGAGCCGCTGCCGCTGACCGCCCGAAAGCGTGAGGCCGCGCTCGCCGACGAGCGTGTCGTACCCCTCGGGAAGGCGCTGGATGAACTCGTCCGCCTCCGCCGCTCGCGCGGCCGCGCGGATCTCTTCGTCGCCGGCGTCCGGCCTGCCGTAGGCGATGTTGTCGCGCACCGACGAGGAGAAGAGGAACGCCTCCTCGAAGACCACGCCGATCACGCCGCGCAGGTCGTGCTGCCGGACGTCGCGGACGTCGAGGTCACCGACCTGGACCGAACCGCTGTGCACGTCGTAGAACCGGGGCAGCAGCAAGGAGATCGTCGACTTGCCCGAACCGGCGGTGCCGACGAGCGCGAGGGTTTCGCCCGGCCGGGCCTCCAGCGTGAGACCGTCGAGCACGGGATCCGACCGCGTGTAGCCGAAGGAGACGTCCTCCAGCCGGACGCCGAGCGGGCCTTCGGGCAGTGGCCGCGCGTCCGGGCTGTCGACGACGTCCGGCTGCGCGTCGATCAGTTCGTTGACCCGTTCCGCCCCGGCCCTGGTCAGCTGGGCCTGGACGATGAGGCTCGAAATCATCCGTGCCGGGCCGATCAGGATGGACAGGTAGGTGGCGAACGCCAGGAAGGTGCCGAGGCTGATCTCGCCCTTCAGCGCGAGGACGCCGCCGACCGCCAGCACCGCGACCTGACCGGCCGCGGGCAGCGCCGCCGTCGTCGCCGTCGGCAAGGCCGAGAGCCGCGCCGCGCGCATGCGTTCGGCGAAGAGCTTCTTCGCCGTCTTTTCCAGCTTCGCGACCTCGCGCGCTTCCTGGCCGAAGCCCTTCACGACGCGTACGCCGGTGACGGTTTCCTCGACCTGCTGCGCGACGTCGGCCGCGCGCTGCTGGGCCGCCCACGTCGCCGGGAAGAGCCGTTTCCGGCTCACCGCCATGATGATCGCGATCGCGGGGGCGACCACCATCGCGATCAGGGTCAGCGTCGGCGACATCCACAGCATCGCGCCGAGCGACAGGAGCGCGAAGATCACCGATCCCGCCGAAAGCGGCACCTGCATCAGGACCGACGTGACCAATTGCAGGTCCGAGATCGCGCGGGAGGCGACCTGCCCGGTGCGCAGCGCGTCCTGCTTGCCGCCGTCGAGCCGGGAGACCGCGTTGAACACCTGGCGGCGCAGGTCGTGCTGGACGTCGAGGGCCAGCCGCCCGCCGACGTACCGGCGGGCGAAGGCGTTGCCGAAGGTCAGCACCTGCAGTACCGCCATCACGGCGGCGAGCAGGCCGAGACGGGAGGTGTCGCCGGCGACGGCGTCGTCGAGCGCCTCGCGGATCAGCAGCGGAGCGGCGGCCTGCAACCCGACGCCGATGATGGCCGCACCCAGCGACAGCACGACGAGCCAGGGATGTTTCCAGCACGAAGCGGCCAGGCGGCGGATCCAGCCTCCGGTGGATACCGGGGCCGTCTCACGGGCCGGGCTCGCTTGACGCGGACGAGGTGGAGCAGTAGTCACCCCGCAAGCCTAGGCGGCCTCACCGACAGGACCGGCCGGTTCGCGCAGAGCCGAATGCCATGAAAGGTCCCTTCATTGCAAAATTTGCAATGAAGGGACCTTTCATGGCACTTGTGAACGGTGACTCAGGTGATGTCCTTCTTCTGGTTCACGGCCCAGCCGGCGAGGAAGAAGATCATCGTCCAGCCGAAGAAGATGAGCGCCGAGGCCCACCACGAGAACGCGCCGGGAGCGCCCGCCGCGTACTGCAGTGCCCACGCCGTCTCGTCCTGGAGGCCGGGGACCTTCACGCCGGCGGCGCCGAACGCCTCGGCACCGATGGCGCCCACGATGCCGTTGACCGTGCCGTTCGGCAGGACGCCGCCCAGCCACGTGACGTCGGCGACGCCGAACATGACGAACACGAGGACGTTCTCGACCACCAGCATCCAGATGGTCAGCGTGATGATGCTGCCGACGACGCTGCGCCAGACCGCGCCGACCCCGATGCCGAACAGGGTCGCCAGGATGGTCGCGAGGACACCCGCCCCGAGCACGCCGAGCCACTGGCCCGCGGTGGGCAGGCGCGCGCTGTCGACCGTGATCACGGTGCCGAGGCTCGCCGCGCCCACGATGATCACGCCGTAGATCGCGCCCCAGGCGATGTAGGTGATCATCTTCGCGCTCAACGCCGAAACCCGGTTCGGGGCGGTGAGGAACGTCGTGGTGATCGTCTTCTTCGTGTACTCGCCGGCGAGGGCGAAGACACCGAAGATGATCGGGATCATCGTGCCGATGTTGATGCCGTGCCCGAGCGCGAGCAGGCCGACGGGCAGTTCGCCGGTCGAGATGCCGAGCGCCTCGGTCAGCTCACGGGTGTCGGAACGGCCGAGGAAGTCACTGAAGTCGTTGGTGATCATGCCCCAGAACAGGGCGAACGCGAAGGCGAAGACCACCGCGGGGATCATCAGCGCCCACCACGCCTTGAGCGTGAGCGTCTTGCGGAACTCCGCCTTGATCAGGTTGCCCATCAGCCCTGGCCTCCCCAGCCCTCGTTCTGGCCCTGCTGCTGCGCCTGCTGCTGAGGCGGCGCCTGCTGGTACTGCTGCGGTTGCGGCGGCTGGCCCTGCTGGAACTGCTGCGGCGGCGCGAAACCGGGCGGCGGCGTGTTCTGCGGCGCGTAGCCGGGAGGCGGACCTTGGTAACCGGGCGGCGGACCCTGATAACCCGGGGGCGGCCCCTGGTATCCCGGCGGCGGGCCCTGCTGGAAACCGGGCGGCGGCGCGGCGTACTGGCCCTGCGTCAGCTGGAAGAACATCCGCTCCAGATCCGCGGTCTCCTCCTGCATGCCGTAGACCGCGATGCTCGCCTTGGCCGAGATGTCGCCGATCTGCTGCACCGTCGCACCCGACACCGCGACACGGCCGTCCGGCATCGGCGCGACCTGCGTGATGCCCGCCTCCTGCAACGCCGCGACGAGCCCGCTCGCGTCGGCCGACTGCACCAGCACCCGGGACTGGTTGCTCTTGCGCAACTGGTCCAGCGAGCCGTTGTAGCGGGTCATGCCCTGGCTGATGATCACGACCTGGTCGATCGTCTGCTCCACCTCGTTCAGAAGGTGGCTCGAGACCAGCACCGTGCGCCCCTCGCGCGCATACGCGCGCAGGAAGTTCCGCAGCCACAGGATGCCCTCGGGGTCGAGCCCGTTCGTCGGCTCGTCCAGCACCAGCACCTGCGGGTTCCCCAGCAACGCCGTCGCCAGCGCCAGCCGCTGCCGCATGCCGAGCGAGAACCCGCCCGCCTTGCGGTCCGCGGCCGACGAAAGGCCGACCAGCCCCAGCACCTCGTCCACCCGCTGATCCGGCATCCCGATCGCCGCCGAGTACACGCGCAGGTGATTGCGCGCCGTGCGCCCCGGGTGGAAACCCTCGTTCTCCAGCACCGAACCGACGACCCGTGCCGGATTCCCCAGCTGGTCGTGCGGGCGCCCGTTGATGGTCGCCGTGCCGTTCGTGGGCGTCACCAGCCCGAGCAGCATCCGGAGCGTCGTCGTCTTTCCGGCGCCGTTCGGGCCGAGGAAGCCGGTCACCGAACCGGGTTCCACCGTGAAGCTCAGATTCTGGACCGCGTTGACCGCACCGAACTGCTTGCTCAGGTTCTGCACCGCGATGCGGCCACTGCCGTCGTGCATACCGTCCCCTTTTGTTGACGAAGGCCGATCACGCGACATCCTGCCTCACCGGGTGGCGCCGCACGCGCGGAAGGGGTCAATCCGGCGATAGCGACCTTCGTCACGTTCGGGGTGGTGTCTGCTCCGTCCGCCAGCGCAGCCGTCACTGGGCCGAATGGCCGCTGACTACCGGTTATGTGCCGTGAATCGCGGAAATTCACCGACCATCACGGTGACCCGTGAAGAAATAATTTCGAAGACATGGCGACCCCATGCAGCGCGACGGCGACTTATTACCTACGATGAAGGAGGCGGCCCGCTCCCAGTGACCCCCAGGCTGGTCGAGCGGGCCGCCCTCAGCCCCTTTGCCCCACTTCGGTCGACGCTGGCGCGTCTTCCCGAAGGTGGGGCTTCGTCGTATCACCCGGGGGGCCGAGCCCCCCGGACCCCCACGGTGCGTCCGGCTGCGGTTGGCGGGTGGGTGGGGCCTACGGCGCGGGGCGCCGTGGCCTGGTGAGGGCCGGCGGCGCGGGCGCCGTGGCCTGGTGAGGGGTCGGCGGCGCGGACGCCGTGGCCTGGTGAGGGTCGGCGGCGCGGACGCCGTGGCCTACGGCGTGGCGCCGTGGTCTGGTGAGGGGACGGCGGCGGGGAGCGCAAGGGGGCTGGGCGATCACGGATCCCGCTGTTGCTTCAGCTCCCGGAAGTGGCTTGTTCGGTGTCCCGATGTGGCATCGGGAGACCCCTGGTCCGGTCTCGGAGCCCGGACCACGAAGCGTCGGCTGAGCACCGGCTCGCCTCCGCCGGAAGTGGAAGTGCGCAAAAAGGAGCGAGGGACCTTTGCGCACCGAGGTGGCAAAGGTCCCCCGCGTGGGAGAGTGGCGTGGGGGTCAGGCCAGGACGTCGGCCAGTTCCGTGGCGGGCAAGCCGTGCGCGGCCGCGACCGGGGCGTTGGTCAGGGCGCCCGCGTGCGTGTTGAGGCCCTTCGCCAGCGAAGTGTCGGCCTGCAGCGCCTTGCGCCAGCCGTGCTCCGCCAGCTGGACGGCGTACGGCAGCGTCACGTTGGTCAGCCCGTAGGTCGACGTCCGGGGCACCGCGCCCGGCATGTTCGCGACGCAGTAGAACACCGACTCGTGGACCTTGTAGGTCGGCTCGTCGTGCGTGGTCGGCCGCGAGTCGGCGAAACAGCCGCCCTGATCGATCGCGATGTCCACCAGCACACTGCCCGGGCGCATCCGCGAGACGAGTTCGTTCGAGACCAGCTTCGGCGCCTTGGCACCGGGCACGAGCACCGCGCCGATGACCATGTCGGCCTCCAGCACGGACTGCTCGACCGACAGCGCGTTCGAGGTCACCGTGCGGATCCGGCCGCCGAAGTCGTTGTCGATCTGGCGGAGCCGGTCGACGTTGGTGTCGAGAATTTCGACGTCGGAGCCGAGGCCGAGCGCGACCCGCGCCGCGTTGAGGCCGGCGACACCGCCGCCGATCACGACCACGCGCGCCGGGTGGACGCCGGGGATGCCGCCGGGCAGCACGCCGCGGCCGCCGCTCGGCTTCATCAGCGAGAACGCGCCCACCTGCGGGGCCAGCCGTCCGGCGACCTCGGACATCGGCGCCAGCAGCGGCAGCGCGCGGTTCGGGGTCTGCACCGTCTCGTAGGCGATCGCGGTGGTGCCCGCGGCCAGCAGCGCGTCGGTCAGCGGACGGTCCGCGGCGATGTGCAGATAGGTGAACAGCACCTGGTCGGCGCGCAACCGCGGGTACTCCTCGGCGATCGGCTCCTTGACCTTGAGCACGAGTTCGCCCTCGGACCAGGTCTCCTCCGCCGTCGCGAGGATCTTCGCGCCCGCGGCGAGGTACTCCTCGTCGGTGATGGAGGAGCCGAGGCCGGCCCCGGTCTCGACGAAGACGTCGTGGCCGCGCCCGGTCAGTTCGTGCACGCCCGCCGGGGTGAGGGCCACCCGGTATTCGTGTTTCTTGATCTCACGGGGGACGGCGATACGCACGGGATGCCTCCTGGCGGCGGGTCTGCGAACAAAGGTGCTGCCACTCACGGTGAGCCACCCGCACAGTGGTGTCATCGTGTGCGCGCGACAATGTTGGGCACCGATCATGAGGTTCGTGGCACAACCGCTTGACCTCCAGTTATCTGGAGCTTGCACCTTGGGCTCCATGAGAGCGGTGTGGTTGAAAGAGTTCGGCGGGCCCGAAGTGCTCGTCGCGGGCGAGGCCCCGGATCCGGTGCCCGCAGCGGGTCAGGTCCTCATCGAGGTGGCGTTCGCCAACATCACGTTCGTCGAGACGCAGTTCCGTGCCGGCGGGGGCGGGCCGTTCCGCGTCGAACTGCCGATGATCCCGGGCAACGGCGTCGGTGGCGTGATCAGCGCGGTCGGGGAAGGAGCCGACCCCGGCCTGGTCGGCAAGCAAGTCGTGACCTCGACCGGCGGTTCCGGGGCGTACGCCGAACGGGTCGCGGTCGCCGCCGATTCCGTTTTCGCGGTGCCGGACGGCCTGGCGCTCGACGCGGCGGTCGCCATCCTCGCCGACGGCCGCACCGCGACCGCGCTGGTCACCGCCGCGCGGATCCGCCCCGGCGAGCGCGTGCTGGTGGAGGCCGCGGCGGGCGGGGTCGGCGGGCTGGTCGTCCAGCTGGCCAAGGCCGCGGGCGCCGAGGTCGTCGGCGCGGCGGGCGGTCCGGAGAAGACCGGGCACGTCCGGGACCGCGGCGCCGATCTGGCGGTCGACTACCGCGAGCCGGACTGGGCGGCGAAGGCGGGCGAAGTCGACGTCGTGTTCGACGGGGTCGGCGGCGACATCGGAGCGACGTCGTTCCGGTTGCTCAGGCCGGGCGGCCGGATGCTGATTTACGGGCTCTCGAGTGGTTCGTGGACGGAGGTGTCCGAAGAGGATGCCTTCGCGCGCGGGGTCACGGTCGTCCGGGGCCTCGGCGGGCCCGCCGAGATGCGGGCGTTCACCGAGTCCGCGCTCGCCGAAGCCGCCGCCGGACGGCTGGAACCCGTGATCGGTCAACGATTCCCGCTCGACCGGGCGGCGGACGCGCACGCGGTCATGCAGTCGCGGGGCGCGATCGGCAAGACGTTGCTCGAGATCTGATGTCCGACTCCGATGTCCGACTCCGATGTCCGACTCTGATATTCGACGTCGACGACTTCCTCGCCGGTCCGCTCACGGCAAGGGTCGCCGCGGCCGGGCAACCCGCGAAACGATAAATGCAGCACGATCGAGTCAAGATGTTGATCTTACTGGCCGGTAAGCTGCCATTCTGTTCCGCATGACAAATCAGGATTGGCGGCGGGAGCGGCGCGTCCGCACCGTCGACACCGAAGGCAATCCGGCCGATGTCATCGTGGGCCTGGTCGAAACCCCGGGGCACGGTTACGAAGCCGCGCTGCGGGTCGACGGTGGCCCGGGAGTCCTTTTGCCGCTTTACCCCGGTGCGGATCTGCTCGCCGCGGTACGGCAGACCATCGAGGACGGATATCGCGCCAGCGCGCACTGAACCGTCGGATGTCGGGAAAGGGTCTTTCACGACGATTTTCGTCGTGAAAGACCCTTTCGCGCTACAAAGTGTTCGGTACCGAGCATTTTGTCGTCGAATCAACTCCAGCGCAGGGAAACGAGTTGGGTGATCAGCGCCAGCCGGACGTCGGGATCGTCGAGATCCAGCGGGACGAGGTCGAGCAGCCGCCGCATCCGGTATCGCAGGGTGTTGGGATGGATCCGGAGTTCCTTCGCGGCCGCGCGCGGATCTCCGGGATGCCGTAGCCATTGGTACAACGTGTCGACGTAGCCGCTTTCGTGGGCATCGTCGTGCGCGCGCAGCAGCCCGAGCGGGCCGAGTTCGGCGACCTTCGCGCTGCTCGCCGCTGTCGCTCCGCGGTGCAGCGAAAGGGCCGTCCACGCCTCGTCGAAGACCACGACACGCCCGGGGACGAGCTTCGCGCGAAGCAGGCCCAGTGCCTCATCGGCCTGGACACGCGACCTCGCCAGCTCGCCGATTTCGCGGGCCGACCCCGCCGCGGCCCGTGGTGTCCCGCCCTTCCTCGACGACGGCAGGGCTTCGAGCGCGGCCCGGAGTTCGGCCCAGCCGTCGCCGTCCGGGACGACGGCGTAGAGCACGCCGCCGAGTTCCGTGGCCACCGGCCGCCTGCCGACGCCCTGCGAGATCCGTTCGAGGAGGGCGAGCCGCAGGCCCTCGTCGTCGCGGCCGTCGCCGCCGGCGACTTCGACGACCACGACGCGGTGCGGCTCCTCGGAAAGATCGAGTTCCGCGATCGCCTTGCGCGGGCTGGCGTTCCCCTCCAGCACCGCGCGCAGGAGTTCGGCCGAAACCCGGCGTTGCGAGTCGGTGTGCGCGCGGCGGCGCAGCAGGTGCAGCGCGACGACGGGCGCGGCGTCGGCGAACGCGGCCGCGCGTTCGTCGGAGACCGGACCCGCGACGACCGCCCACATCGACCCCAGCAGTTCACCGCCCATCCGGATCGGCACGATGAGCCGGGGCAGCGTGCCGTCGCGCTGTGCGGGTACGAAGATCGTTTGCCGCCCACGGGAAAGCTCGCGGAACACCCCTCGCGACCGGAACCGCGCGAGTACGTCGTCGGGGATGCGGCGGCCCATGATCGTGGACACGCGCGCCGAATCGGTCAGATCCTGCCGGGCCGAGTAGGCGAGCACCCGTGAGTTGGTGTCCTCGATGGTGACGGGCGCGTCGACCACCGAAGCGACGGCGTCCGCCAGCCGGAACAGGTCGCCGGAGCCGGGGCCGCCGCCGTCCTCGAGCGCGTCCGATTCGTCGGCCAGCGCGTCGAGGACCGTCCTGAGCAGCCAGACGAGCTGAGCCCACGACGTCGCCGAGCGCACTTCGATCAACGCGATGTCCGCCGACTTCGCCGCCCGCTTCACTGCCGGTTTCGCCGCGAGCGGCGGCTTCAGCAGGACCGCGGCGGCACCTTTCGACGCGCTGACCTTGACGAGTTCGGCCGCGTCCGCCATCTCCGTGATCGCGACGCCGAGGACGAGGTCGCCCGCGGCGAGGGTGTTGCCGGGCTCGGCGATGACGACGTCGCCGACGGCGGGGGACTCCTCGGGGATCCGCAGGGCGTGCAACAGCGTCGGACCGACCCGATCGACCACGCTCCGCACGGAAACCATGGGGCGATTGTCCAGCAGGTGGGACCACCGCACACGTCAGACCTCGCGGGGAGTTCTCGCGTCGATGTCTTCGGGGGTGAACCGCTCTCGTTTGGTCGTCAGCGCCCACCGGTGCCCGTCGGGGCCGACGATCCGGCCGTAGCGCTCGCCGAAGAACATCTCCTCGACCGGCGCCTCCACCCGTGCGCCCGCGAACACCGCGCGCCGCACGAGGTCGTCGGGGTCGCCGGTCTCCAGCGTCAGGAGCATCGGTGTGCCGCCGAGGGTCGACGGCGCGAGCGCGTCCAGCCGCGGGATCTCCTGGCTCACCAGCAGCCGCGCGTCGCCGACGGCGAGTTCCACGAACAGTACGACGCCGTTCGGCAGCACATTGCGGAACAGCTCCACGGCGTCGAACGCCTTGGCGTAGAAGGAAAGTGACGCGTCGACGTCCTTGACGAACAAATGCGGCACCAAACCGAGCGCCCGGCTCACGCCGATTCCGCCCGCTTCAGCAGCCCGGCTTGCCCGGCCACGGCGACGAGCCTGCTCAGGAACTCCGCCTCGCGGGCGGCGACGGCCCGGCCGGCGCGGGTCAGCCGGTAGTAACGGCGGCGCGAATCGTGCGGCTGGTCCTCGCCTGCGTCCGGGGCCTCTTCGGCCAGGCCGTCGGCGACGAGCCGGGCCAGCGTCCGGTACAGCGTGCCCGGGCCGAGCTGGGCGGTCCCGCCGCTCACCTCGTCGACGAAACCCATGATCGCGTAGCCGTGCGCGCGACCTCGCGCGAGCGCCAGCAGGGTTTGGAACGCCGCGGGGGTGAGCTGCGGGTTGCCGTCGGCCATCCGGGGAGCATACACTCCGATCTCGTTATATCCACTATGGATACAAGGGGCCGGACGTGGCGATTCGAGGCGTGCACAAGATCGTCGTCGGGGTGACCGACCAGGAGCGGGCGAAGCGGTTCTGGTCCGAGGTCGTCGGATTCGAGATCACCACCGACGTGCCTTACGGCGACAAGGGGAGCCGTTGGGTGGAGGTCACGTCCGCCGACGGTGCGACGGCGCTCGTCCTGAGCACCGCGCCGGAGGATCTCAAGCGATTCGAGGTGCGGGACGAACTCCCGACGGCCAACTTCTTCTTCTACGCCGACGACGTCGAAAGGACGTACGAGGAGCTCTCGGCGAAGGGTGTCGAGTTCCCGGCGCGGCCGGAAAAGCAGCCGTGGGGCTGGTGGGCCATGTTCACCGACTCGGAGGGCAACCGGTTCGTTCTACAGGAAAAGAATCCCACCTCTTGAGAACAGTTGGGTGCTCCGTTCGGCGGAGCTAGCTTCGGAGCCCACAGCCGAAACCTTGAGCCGCTAGGAGAATCGCGATGAGCGCGGACGGATGGTCGTTCGAGACCAAGCAGATCCACGCGGGTGCGGCGCCGGACACCGCCACCGGTGCGCGGGCGACCCCGATCTACCAGACCACCTCGTACGTGTTCCGCGACAGCCAGCACGGCGCCGATCTCTTCAGCCTCGCCGAGCCGGGCAACATCTACACGCGGATCAACAACCCCACGCAGGACGTGCTGGAGCAGCGGCTCGCCGCGCTCGAAGGCGGCGTCGCGGCGCTCGCGTTCGCCTCCGGGAGCGCGGCCACCACGGCGGCCATCCTCAACCTCGCGAACGCGGGCGACCACTTCGTCTCCAGCCCGGCGCTCTACGGCGGCACCTACAACCTCTTCCACTACACGCTGCCGAAGCTCGGCATCGAGGTCTCGTTCGTCGAGGACCAGGACGACGTCGAGCAGTGGAAGGCGGCCGTCCGGCCCAACACCAAGCTGTTCTTCGCCGAGACGCTGGCCAACCCCGGCAGCAACGTGCTCGACATCCGCGCGGTCGCCGACGCCGCGCACGAATCCGGGGTCCCGCTGGTCGTGGACAACACCGTGCCGACGCCGTACCTCGTCCGCCCGATCGAGCACGGTGCCGACATCGTGGTCCACTCGGCCACCAAGTACCTCGGCGGGCACGGCACCACGGTCGCCGGGGTGCTGGTCGACGGCGGCACCTTCGACTTCGGCAAGGACCCCGGGCGCTTCCCGGGCTTCAACGAGGCCGACCCGAGCTATCACGGTCTCAAGTACTGGGAGGCCCTCGGCCCGGGCGCGTACGCCGCCAAAGCCCGCGTCCAGATCCTGCGTGACACCGGCGCCGCGATCGCGCCGCTGAACAGTTTCCTGATCCTGCAAGGGATCGAGACACTTTCGCTGCGCCTGGAGCGGCACGTGTCCAACGCGCAGGCGCTGGCCGAGTGGCTGGAGCAGCGCGACGAGGTCGAGAAGGTGTACTACGCCGGGCTGCCGTCGAGCCCGTACCACGAGGCCGCGAAGAAGTACCTGCCCAAGGGGGCCGGTGCGGTGCTGTCGTTCGAACTGCGTGGCGGTGTCGATGCCGGACGGGCCTTCGTGGACGGTACGGAACTGCACAGCCAGCTGGTCAACATCGGCGACGTGCGCAGCCTGATCGTGCACCCGGCCTCGACGACGCACAGCCAGCTCACGCCCGAGGAGCAGTCCTCCAGCGGGGTCACGCCGGGTCTCGTGCGGCTCGCCGTCGGGCTGGAAGGGGTCGAGGACCTCAAAGCCGATCTCGAAGCCGGATTCCGGGCGGCCAAGGCGGCTCTGTGACCCAGGCTTCCGATCTCCCTCCCGCCACCGGTGCGTGGCGGGAGGGAGATCCGCCCGGTCGGCGTCGATTCGTCAGCGGCGTCCAGGCGCTCGAAACCGGTGGGACGCTGCCGTTCACGCTCGCCTACGAGACCTGGGGAACGCTGAATCCGGGTGCCGACAACGCGATCCTCGTCGAGCACGCGCTGACCGGGGACAGCCACGCCGTCGGTCCCGCGGAGGAAGGCCATGTCAGCCCCGGTTGGTGGGACGGCCTGATCGGGCCGGGCAAGGCCATCGACACGGACGCGTTCTTCGTCGTGGTCCCGAACGTGCTCGGTGGTTGCCAGGGCTCGACCGGCCCGTCTTCGCGGCATCCGGACGGAAAGCCCTGGGGGAGCAGGTTTCCCGCCGTGACCGTACGGGACCAGGTGGGCGCCGAAACCATCCTCGCCGACGCGCTGGGCATCGGCCGGTGGGCCGCGGTGATCGGCGGATCCATGGGCGGGATGCGCGCGCTGGAATGGGCGGTGAGCGAGCCGGACCGGGTCGAGGCCCTGCTCGTCCTCGCGTCGACGGCGCGGGCGTCGGCCGACCAGATCGCCTGGGCGGCGCCGCAACTGCACGCCATCCGCGCCGATCCGGGCTGGCGCGGCGGTGACTACCACGACGGCCCCGGTGGCGGCCCGGACGCCGGCCTCGGCATCGCGCGCCGTATCGCGCACGCGACCTACCGCAGTGAAGCCGAACTGTCGCAACGCTTCGGTCGTCGTCACCAGGACGGCGAAGACCCGCTTCACGGTGGGCGATTCGCCGTCGAGTCCTATTTGGACCATCACGCCGGGAAGCTGTCCCGCCGGTTCGACGCAGGCAGTTACGTGGTGCTCACCGCATCGATGAACACCCACGACGTCGGCCGGGGCCGGGGCGGTGCCGCGAACGCGCTCGGCCGGATCACCGCGCGCACCGTCGCGGCCGGGGTGGACAGTGACCGGCTCTACCCGCTGTACCAGTCACGGGCCATCGCGGACGGGATCGACGGGGCGGAGTTCGCCGTCATCGGGTCGCCTTACGGGCACGACTCGTTCCTGATCGAGACCGAGCAGATCGCACGGCTGGTGAAACTCCTGCTCGACTAGGCGACGCGCGTGATGGCCGGCTGAGCACGCGGGGCGTCCGTCACGGGGCGGCCGGATCACCGGCCCGGCCACGCCCGGCTAGTCCGCGACGGCGTCCGAGATCCACGGCGCCACCGGCAGGTCCCGGTCCAGGCATTCCGACGACAGCCGGATCGTCCAGCGCAGCGCCTGCAGCACCAGGCTGTCGACCTCGTCGGGCGCGGCGTTGGCGAGCGCGATCTCGACCTGCTCCTGCGCGGCCTCGCTGTTGCCGTGCACTTCGGCCAGCAGGGTGCGCACGGCCGTCCGCACGGGCGGGTCCGCCTGGTCGATCGAGACCTCTTCACCGTCCTCGTCGAACACCTGCACCTTGACCGGCGCGCTCCCGCCGTCGCCGAGAGTGGACACCATGGCGCTGCATTCGCCGAACAGCATCATCACGAGCTCTTTGGTCTCTTCGGAACGGGCTCGAGGCTCGGCGGCGGTCGGCATGAGCTCGTCGAGCGCCTCGGCGTCCTCCCCGAGGCTGATCGCCACGAGCGCACGCTGCGCCTTTTCGACGAGCCTCCGCTCGTACTCGCTCCTGTCCGGCTCCACGTGCCTATCAAACACCAGAGGACGGACATGTGGGGATAGGCCGAAACCCGGACGTGGTCACTTCGCGGCGCGCAGTGCACCCAGCGCGAGACGGCAGAGCATCTCGGCCAGTTCGCTGTCACCGAGATGGCGGTTGTACGGCGTCGAATTGATCAATCCGAAGACCGCGTGTGCCGCCGAGCGCGCCTGACGTTCGCCGATTCCGGGGACGGCGTCACTGATCGCACGCACCCAGACCTCGACGTACTGACGCTGCAGGGCGCGGACCTGTTTCCGGTCACTGTCGGTGAGATTGGCGAGGTTGCGTTCCTGGACGGTGATCAGCGCGGGATGCGCGAGCGCGAAATCGACGTGAAAATGCACCAATGTTTCGAGAACCTCGCCCGGCTCGTCCCGCTGGCCCGCCCTCGCCGTCCCGCCGTCGAGCAGATAGCGGCTGATCGAGTTCAGCATCTCGCCGAGAATGGCGTCCTTGCTGCGGAAATGCCGGTACAACGCCGGACCGGAGATGCCGACCGCGGCACCGATGTCGTCGATGCCGACGCCGTGGAAACCGTGGTGGGCGAAGAGCTCGGCGGCGGCGGACATGATCTGTTCGCGCCTGTTCGCCTTCTCGCCGTTCACGAGTGGGGTGGAGTTCGCCGGCATCTGGCCATATTAGGGCCGCGTGTTAGCGAGCGCTAACACGCGGCCGTACTTCCAGCCTGGGCCAAGCGGGTTACCTGCGGAAATGGCCCTTTTGCGGGTGACTACCACCTGGTAATGCTGTGTCTCGTTAACTTGTCACGAAGGAGTGACCCATGGCCGTCCCTGCTCGGATCAAAGCTCTTTCCTTCACTCGTTTAGGTGCGGCCTTGGGGGTCGCTGTCCTCGCCACCCTCGGTCTCGCGGGCACCGCCCAGGCGGCGACCGACTACGTGGCGCTCGGTGACTCGTACTCGTCCGGCGTCGGTGCCGGCAGCTACGGGAACTCGGGCGACTGCCTGCGCAGTGCCAACGCCTATCCCCAGCTGTGGGCCAACGCCCACGCCGGGACCACGTTCAAGTTCGTCGCGTGCTCGGGGGCGCGCACCGGCGACGTCTTGAACCAGATCGCGAACGTCACCTCCAGCACCACGCTGGTGACGGTCTCGGTCGGCGGCAACGACGCCGGGTTCGCCGACGTCATGACCACCTGCACCACCGGCAGCGACCAGACCTGCATCAACCGGGTCAACACCGCGAAGACCTACGTGAACAACACGCTTCCGGGCTTGCTGGACAACGTCTACGGCAAGATCAAGGCGAAGGCGCCCAGCGCGAAGCTGGTCGTGCTCGGGTACCCGCGCTTCTACACGGTGCCGGGTTCGTGCTCGGTCGGGCTGAGCGACACCAAGCGCACGGCGATCAACTCGGGTTCCGACGCGCTCGCGTCGGTGCTCTCGGCCCGCGCTTCCGCGAACGGCGCGAAGTTCGTCGACGTGCGGCCCGCCTTCACCGGGCACAACATCTGCTCGGCGGCCAACGACTACCTGCACAGCCTCACCTGGCCGATCGTGAACTCGTACCACCCGACGGCCGCCGGCCAGCGCGGCGGCTACTACGCCCCGCTGGTCTCCGCGATCGGCTGACCTGCACGAGGTACATGAAGGCCCCCTTACTTGCGCCATGTGCAGGAAGGGGGCCTTCACGTACTTGCGGGGCACGGTGGACAGAGCGGGTTAGTGGGCGTTAACCTACGAGCGCGAGTTAACGACGGCTAACTTGGCGACGAGGAGCCATGGACACACCCGTACTGAGCACTTCGGCCGATCCGGGCAGCGACGAGTACGCCCGCAGCGTCACCTCCCACGCCGAGCTGGTCGAGGATCTGCGCAAGCGGCTCGCCGCCGCCCGGCTCGGGGGCCCGGAGAAATCCCGCACCCGCCACGTCGAGCGGGGCAAACTCCTGCCGCGCGACCGGGTCGACACCCTCCTCGACCCGGGATCGCCGTTCCTGGAGCTGTCCCCGCTGGCCGCCACCGGACTGTACGACGACGAAGCGCCGTCGGCCGGGATCATCACCGGGATCGGGCGGGTCTCGGGCCGCGAATGCGTGATCGTCGCCAACGACGCCACGGTCAAGGGCGGCACCTACTACCCGATGACCGTCAAGAAGCACCTGCGGGCGCAAGAGGTCGCGCTGCACAACAATCTGCCGTGCGTCTACCTGGTGGACTCCGGCGGCGCGTTCCTGCCCAGGCAGGATGAGGTCTTCCCGGATCGTGAGCACTTCGGCCGGATCTTCTACAACCAAGCCACGATGTCCGCACGCGGTGTCCCGCAGATCGCCGCGGTGCTCGGCTCCTGCACGGCGGGCGGCGCGTACGTCCCGGCGATGAGCGACGAAGCGGTCATCGTGCGGAACCAGGGCACCATCTTCCTCGGCGGCCCCCCGCTGGTGAAGGCCGCGACGGGTGAGGTCGTCACGGCCGAGGAACTCGGCGGCGGCGACGTCCACTCGCGCCAATCCGGCGTCACCGACCACCTGGCCGAGGACGACGCCGATGCCCTGCGCATCGTTCGCTCGATCGTGTCGACTTTGGGGCCGCGGACGCCACGTCCGTGGGACCTCCATCCGACTGAGGCCCCCGTCGCCGACCCGAACGAGTTGTACGGCGTCGTCCCCACCGACCCGCGCGTCCCGTACGACGTCCGCGAGGTCATCGCGCGGATCGTCGACGGCAGCCGGTTCGGCGAGTTCAAGAAGGAGTACGGCTCGACGCTGGTCACCGGGTTCGCCCGGATCCACGGCCACCCCGTCGGCATCGTCGCGAACAACGGCGTGCTGTTCGCCGAGTCCGCGATGAAGGGCGCGCACTTCATCGAGCTGTGCGACAAACGCTCGATCCCGCTGCTGTTCCTGCAGAACATCACCGGTTTCATGGTCGGCCGCGCCTACGAGGCTGGCGGCATCGCCAAACACGGCGCGAAGATGGTCACCGCGGTGGCCTGCGCGCGCGTGCCGAAGCTGACCGTCGTCATCGGCGGCTCGTTCGGCGCGGGCAACTATTCGATGTGCGGCCGCGCGTACTCGCCGCGGTTCCTGTGGATGTGGCCGAACGCGCGGATCTCGGTGATGGGCGGCGAGCAGGCGGCGTCGGTGCTGTCCACCGTCCGCCGGGACGCCATCGAGGCCCGTGGCGGCGACTGGTCCGCCGAGGACGAAGAGGCGTTCAAGGATCCGATCCGCGAGCAGTACGAGGCGCAGGGCAGTCCGTACTACTCGACGGCGCGGCTGTGGGACGACGGCGTGATCGACCCGGCGGACACCCGCACGGTGCTCGGCCTCGCGCTGTCCGCGGCGGCCAACGCGCCGTTGTCCGATGTCAACTACGGCGTCTTCAGGATGTGAGCGCGACGATGCGGAGGATCGTCCTACTCGGCCGAAGCCGGCGCGCTGTGTACGACCCGAACCCGCGCGCCGCCGGAAAACACGGGATGTGAGCATGTTCGACACGGTTCTGGTCGCCAACCGCGGGGAGATCGCCGTCCGCGTGATCCGCTCGCTGCGGGGGCTCGGCATCCGTTCGGTCGCGGTGTACAGCGACGCGGACGCCGACGCCCGGCACGTCCGGGAGGCGCACACCGCGGTGCGCATCGGCCCGGCCGAAGCGGCGAAAAGCTATCTGTCCATCCCGGCGATCGTCCGCGCGGCGCTCGACACGGGTGCGCAGGCGATCCATCCCGGCTACGGCTTTCTCGCGGAGAACGCGGAATTCGCCCGCGCCTGCGCCGAGGCGGGGCTGGTCTTCATCGGCCCGCCGGTCGCGGCGATCGACGCCATGGGCGACAAGATCCGCGCCAAGGCGACGGTGTCCGAGGCCGGTGTCCCGGTGGTACCGGGTGCGTCCGATGTGGACATTCCTGAAGGCGGATTCGCCGCCGCCGCCGAGAGCGTCGGGTTCCCTTTGCTGCTCAAGCCGTCCGCCGGCGGGGGCGGCAAGGGGATGCGGCTGGTCAACGAACTGTCCGAATTGGACTCGGCCGTCGAGTCCGCCCGCCGGGAGGCCAAGGGGTCCTTCGGTGACGACACGCTGCTCATGGAGCGGTTCGTCACCACGCCGCGCCACATCGAGATCCAGGTGCTCGCCGACACCCACGGCAACGTGATCCACCTCGGTGAGCGCGAGTGCAGCCTGCAACGGCGGCACCAGAAGATCATCGAAGAAGCACCCTCCGTGCTCCTCGACGAAGCCACGCGCGCGAAGATGGGCGCGTCCGCGGTCGAGGCCGCGCGCTCGGTGGGCTACGTCGGCGCGGGGACGGTCGAGTTCATCGTCTCCGCCACCGCGCCGGACGAGTTCTTCTTCATGGAGATGAACACGCGCCTGCAGGTCGAGCATCCGGTGACCGAACTGGTCACCGGGCTGGACCTGGTCGAATGGCAGGTCAAGATCGCCGCCGGTGACGTGCTCACCGTTTCGCAGGACGACGTCCGGCTGGACGGTCACGCCGTCGAGGCCCGCGTCTACGCCGAAGACCCCGCTCGCGGCTTCATTCCGACGGGCGGAACCGTGCTCGCGGTCCACGAGCCCTCCGGCGAGGGAGTGCGGGTCGACTCGTGGATGAGCGAGGGCGCGGTCGTCGGGTCGAACTACGACCCGATGCTGGCCAAGGTCATCGCCTGGGGCCCGGACCGCGCGGCCGCGTTGCACCGGCTCGATCTGGCGCTCGCGGACACCGCGTTGCTCGGCCTCGGCACGAACATCGCCTTCCTGCGCGGGCTCCTCGCCGATGGCGACGTCCGCGACGGCAAGCTCGACACCGAGCTCGTCGACCGGCGATTGTCCACTTTGGTCTCCGAAGAAGTGCCGCCGGAGTTCTTCGTGGCGGCGGCGCTCGACCGGCTGCTTTCCTTGCAGCCGAAGGGTTCCGTCATCGATCCCTGGGACGTTCCCGATGGCTGGCGGCTCGGCGCTTCCGGCGGGATCGACTTCGCGTTGAAGTCGGGCAGTTCCGAAGTCGTCGTGCGGGTGCAGGGCACTCCGGCGGACGCGCTCGTCAGTATCGTCGGCGTCGACGGCGCAGACGGCGCCGAGCCGGTCCGGGTGTCCGCGCGACGCGAGGGGGACCTGCTGGAAGTCCGGCACCCCAGCGGTTTCCATCGGTACCGGCACGCCGTCGGCTCCGGAAAGACCGTGTGGCTCGCGCGTGACGGTCACAGCTTCGCGATCGGCGAGCGCGAAAGGCTGCGCTCGGCCGCCGGCGCCGCGGGTGGCGCCGGACCGGTCACCAGCCCGATGCCCGGAACCGTGCTGGTGGTCAAGGCCGCCGCCGGTGACGTGGTGAGCGCCGGAACGCCACTCGTGGTCGTCGAGGCGATGAAGATGGAGCACACGATCACCGCGCCGATCGACGGCGTGGTCAGCGAACTCCCCGTCCGGGTGGGCCAACCGGTCGCGCTGGACGAGACGGTAGCCGTTGTGACACCCCAAAAGGATGGCCAATGATCGACTTTCGACTGGATGACGAGTACGAGGCGCTGCGCAAGACGGTCGAGGAATTCGCGCGCTCCGAGGTCGCCCCGGTCATCGGTGACCTCTACGAACGGGAGGAGTTCCCGTACGAGATCGTCGCGAAGATGGCCGAGATGGGCCTGTTCGGGTTGCCCTTCCCCGAGGAGTACGGCGGCATGGGCGGCGACTACTTCGCGCTCTGCCTGACCCTGGAGGAGCTGGCGCGCGTCGATTCCTCGGTCGCGATCACCGTCGAGGCCGGTGTTTCCCTGGGCGCCATGCCGATCCACCGGTTCGGCACCGAGGAGCAGAAGCAGAAGTGGCTTCCGGAGCTGTGTGCCGGCACCGCGCTCGGCGCCTTCGGGCTCACCGAACCCGGTGGTGGCTCGGACGCCGGCGCCACCCGCACGCGCGCGAAACTCGACGGCGACACCTGGGTGATCAACGGCAGCAAGTCGTTCATCACCAATTCCGGCACCGACATCACGAAACTGGTCACGGTCACCGCGGTCACCGACGTGAAGGAAAACGGCCGCAAGGAGATCTCGGCGATCATCGTCCCGTCCGGCACGCCGGGCTTCACCGTCGCGCCGAAGTACTCCAAGGTCGGCTGGAACTGCTCGGACACGCACGAGCTCTCGTTCGACGACGTCCGCGTCCCGGCCGGGAACCTGGTCGGGGAACGCGGTCGCGGCTACGCCCAGTTCCTGTCCATTCTGGACGAAGGCCGGGTCGCGATCGCCGCGCTGAGCGTCGGACTCGCGCAGGGCTGCGTCGACGAATGCCTGCGGTATGTGAAGGAACGCGAGGCGTTCGGGCACAAGATCGGTGAGTACCAGGCGATCCAGTTCAAGATCGCCGACATGGAGGTGCGCACGCACACCGCGCGGCTGGCCTACTACGCGGCGGCGTCGAAGATGCTGCGCGGTGAGCCGTTCAAGCAGGAGGCGTCGATCGCGAAGCTCGTCGCGTCGAACGCCGCCATGGACAACTCGCGGGAGGCGACGCAGATCTTCGGCGGATACGGCTTCATGAACGAGTTCCCGGTGAGCCGTTTCTACCGGGACGCGAAGATCCTCGAGATCGGCGAGGGGACCTCGGAAGTGCAGCGTATGCTGATCGCGCGGCACCTCGGTGTCGCCTGATCCGACAGAACACCCGCGCTTCCTCGCGATGTTGTAGAACGGAAGCATGAGCGATTTCGTCATCCGCCAGGGTGGTTCCGGGGACTTGCCGACGTTGCTGGACATGTTCGACGAGGTCGTCGCGTGGCTGGCCGAACGCGGCAGCGCGGGGCAGTGGGGCACCGAGCCGTGGTCCACGATCCCGAAACGGGTCGAGCGGGTTCGCGGGATGGCCGACGGGCCGGGGCTGTACCTCGCCGAGATCGACGGCCAGGCGGCCGGGGCGATCATCCTCGGTGACCGTTTTCCCCATGTCTCGCCGGTCGACGAACCGGAGATCTACATCGGCTTGCTGCTGACCTCACGCCGGTTCACCGGTCACCGGGTCGGCTCACGGCTGATCGAGTTCGCGCTGGCCGAGGCTCGGGAACGGGGCATCGGGCTGGTGCGGGTCGACTGCTGGGCCGGAGGCGACGGCGACCTTCAGCGGTATTACGAAAGCCAGGGTTTCAAGCCGACGGAACGTTTCGACGTCAAGGGCTGGATCGGGCAGGTGTTCGAGCAGCGCCCGTAGGACTGGCGTTCGCGCGGCTTCCGGGGCACCATAGTTGACACATCGCCAACAGTGCCCCGGGACAGTGAAGTCGCAGAGGAGACCGGCATGGCCAAGCGTGCACGTTCCCTGACCGGCAAGGTCGTCGTGATCACCGGAGCGGCGCGGGGCATCGGCGCCAGTACCGCGGCGGCACTGTCCCGGCTCGGCGCCAAGGTGGTCATCGGCGATCTGGACCAGGTCCTCGCCGAGAAGACCGCCGCCGAACTGGGCGCGGAAGCGCTGCCGCTCGACGTCACCGACACGAAGGGTTTCACCGAGTTCCTCGACGAGGTCGAGCGGCGCGTCGGCCCGATCGACGTGCTGATCAACAACGCGGGCATCATGCCGCTCGCGCCGCTCGAAGAAGAGGACGACGCGGCGACCCGCAGGCTGATCGAGATCAACCTGCACGCGGTCGTCCACGGCACCAGGGAAGCCGTGAAGCGGATGCGCCCGCGTGGCACCGGCCATATCGTCAACATCGCCTCGATGGCGGGCAAGGCGGGTTTCCCCGGTGCCGCCACCTACTGCGCGACGAAACACGCCGTCGTCGGCTTGTCGGAATCGGTGCACCTGGAATTGCACGGAACGGGTGTGCTGGTCTCCTGCGTGATGCCCGCGGTGGTGCGCACGGAGCTGGCGAGCGGACTCGGCGAGGCGAAGTTCTTCAAGTCGGTGCAGCCGGAAGATGTGGCGCAGGCCATTGTCGATGTGGTGCGTCGTCCCAAATTCGACGTCTTCGTTCCCGCGTCGCTGGACGTCATAAGCAGGATCACACGGCTGCTTCCGCGGCGCCTCGGCGAGGGACTGCTTCGCGCGCTCGGCGGCGACAAGATCTTGTCCTCCGCAACGCATTCCAGTGCTCGCGCGGAGTACGAATCGCGTGCCGCGCGGAGTGCCCCGGCGGCGGAAAAGGACGCCGATGCTTGACTCGTACGGCCCAGTCACTGTCCGAAATGGACGGCCTGAGGCGGCCACGGTGTTGAGTCGTGCGCCCGCACGCGGCAAGATTACCTCTTACCGCGTCGATTCCTCAGGAGGCACACCATGGCCACACCCCCGGCACGGCTCGCCGCCGCCGCGTCGAACGTCGTCGGGAAGGTGCTGCACGGTGGTGTCGCCGATCTTCGCCCGGTGCCGCGCGTCCTGATCGACCAGGGCCCGAACCGTTCGCTGTACCGGCTGACGAACGGCAAGGCCCCAATGCCGGGTCCGCCGGTGCTGCTGGTGCCGCCGCTGGCCGCGCCCGCGCTGTGCTTCGACCTGCGCCGAGGGTGCAGCCTCGCCGAGCACCTGGTCGACGGCGGCCGCAACACCTATCTGGTCGACTACGGGAACGTCGCCTTCTCCGACCGGCGCCTCGGCATCGAGCACTGGGTCGAGGAAGTGCTCCCGCGCGCGATCCGCAAGGTCAGCGAGGATTCCGGCGGCCAGGGTGTGCACGTCGTCGCCTGGTGCCTCGGCGGGATCTTCTCCCTGCTGACCGCCGCGGACCAGCCCAAGCTGCCGATCGAATCGATCGCGACCATCGCCTCGCCGTTCGACTTCACCGCGATCCCGCTGATCGCGCCGTTCCGCCCGCTGGTGGACCTCACCGGCGGCCATCTGCTGACCCCGATCTACCGCGTACTCGGCGGCGCACCGTCCTATCTGGTCAGCCGGGTCTTCCGGGCGACCGGGATCAGCAAGGAGATCACCAAACCGCTGGCGATCCTGAAGAATCTCGACGATCGGGACTACCTGGCGCAGATCGAGGCCGTCGACCACTTCATGGACAACATGATCGCCTACCCCGGGCGGACGTTCGGCCAGATCTATCACCGGTTCTTCCGCGCCAACGACCTCGCCGAGGGCACGGTCGACCTCAACGGCCGCATCATCGCGCTGTCCGGGATCAAGGTGCCGGCGCTGGTCATCGCCGGGCAGAACGACACGATCGCCCCGCGCGCGGCCGTCGAACGGCTCACCGAGCTGCTGGACAACTCGCCTTCGGTCACCTTCGAGACCGCCCCCGGCGGGCATCTGGGCGTGCTGACCGGCCGGAAGGCGCGCGGGACCACCTGGCGCTACCTCGACCGCTTCCTCGACGAACAGGCCGCCTGAGCCTCGGCGTCCTTGCGCTGGGTGATGGCACTGCGCAGCGACTGGCGTGGCGCGATCAAGTCGACCATTTCGGTGATCCGGCACCAGGCGTCGGTGATCTCGGCGGTCGCACGATCGCGTTGCAGGACGATCGTGGACAACACGAGGGCCGTCAGCCCCACGGTGGCGTCGAACGCCTGGACGTGCAACATCCGGACGGCCAGCGCGTAGGAACCGTAAGGGCCGAGTCCGTGGATGGCGGCGAAGATCGTGAAGGTGCAGACGCACAACGAGCACATCAGCGCCCCGGCTTGCCGGAACCGCAGCGCCGCCCAGACGAGCACCGGGAAGACCAGGAACAGCTTGGACATGGTGACGGACGCGAGGATCGCCGTACCGAGACCGAACAGCGAGAGCGCCGCCGCCTCACCCCAGCGAGCGAGCGGAACGCCCCTCGGCAGGCGGAACCTCGGCGCCAGGAGCAGCAGCGGCGTGATCGTCAGCACGCCCATCGCGTCGCCGGTCCACCAGACGAGCGCCGTCGCCCAGAAATCCGCGGGCACCAGCGCGCCGTCGAGGATCAGCACACCGGTGCCCAGCACGGCACTGACGATGGTGCCGCCGATCGCCCCGACCACCACCAGGAGGACGGCGTCGGGCAGCCGGTCGAGCCGGTTGCGGCCACCCAGCCGCCGCATCACCGCGTGAGCCAGCATCGGGCCGATCGTGTTCCCCGACGAGATCACCAGGATCGCGACCGGCGAAGGGCCGAGAGCGATGTTCGTCAGGAGTGCGCCGAGGAAGATCCCTGGCCAGAACCGCGGACCCAGCAGCATCGGCACCGCCAGCGCGACACCCGCGGCAGGCCACAGCGGCGAGATCTGCTCGCGCACGATCGCCCACTGGATCCCGATCTGCGCGGTCGCGAAGTAGCAGATCGTCACGCCGAGGACGATGAGACACCAGCGTGCGGCGGGGGAGAGCGGTCTCATCGCGACTCCGGCCTCGGCGGGCAAAGGAAGGTTCGAGAGTACCTCTGTCCGGCCGTCAAGGCCGTTCACTTGATGGTGTTGTCATTATGGTGGAACAAACGAAAAAGAGGCCCGTGCAGCTGCACGGGCCTCTTCACGGCAGTTCGGGCGCTACTTCAGCTCGGCGCTCGTCTTGCCCAGGATCCGGCGCGCCACGATGAGCTGCTGGATCTGTTGCGTGCCTTCGAAGATGTCCAGGATCTTGGCGTCCCGGCTCCACTTCTCCAGCAGCGATTCCTCGGTGTATCCCCAGGTTCCGGCCAGCTCGACGCATTTGAGCGTGATCTCGACGACCGACCGGCCCGCCTTAGCCTTGGCCATCGAGGCCTGCAGCGAATTCGGCTTGCGGTTGTCGGCCATCCACGCCGACTCCATCGTCAGCAGGTACGCCGATTCGTAGTCCGCCTCCAGCTGAAGGAACGTCGCGGCCGCGGCGTGCTGGCCGTGGACGGGCTTGTCGTAGTCGATGACCACACCCGCGTCGATGAGGACCTTCCGGGTCTCCTCCAGCGCCGCGCGGGCGACGCCGATGGCCATGGCGGCGACCAGCGGGCGGGTGTTGTCGAAGGTCTGCATGACCCCGGCGAAACCCTTGGCGGTGTCGATCTCCGGCGTGCCGAGGAGATTCTCCTTGGGCACGCGGACGTTCTCGAACCGCAACACGGCGGTGTCGGAGGCGCGGATGCCGAGTTTGTGCTCGACGCGCACCACCTCGAAGCCCGGCGTGCCCTTCTCGACGACGAAGGACTTGATCGCCGCGCGGCCCTTCGTCTTGTCCAGGGTGGCCCAGACGACGACGGCGTCCGCGCGTTCGCCTGCGGTCACGAAGATCTTCTCGCCGTTGATCACGTACTCGTCGCCGTCCAGGCGCGCGGTCGCGGTGATCGCGGCGGAATCCGAGCCGCAGTCCGGTTCGGTGATCGCCATCGCGGCCCACAGCCCGGAGAACTTCTTGAGCTGTTCGTCGGTGGCGACCGAGCCGATGGCGGCGTTGCCGAGCCCCTGACGCGGCATCGACAGCAGCAGACCGACGTCGCCCCAGCACATCTCGATCGTGCCGAGCACGATGTTGAGGTTGGAACCGTTGCGGTTGCCCGGTTTCTCGTTCTTCTCTGACCGGCGGACGCCCGCCGCGCCCGCGCCGCCCTCGCCGGAGGAGTTCAGCCCGTCGAGCAGTGCGGCGAACATGTCAAGTTCGGCGGGATAGGTGTGCTCGGCGCGGTCGTACTTGCGCGAGATCGGCCGGAACACCTCGGCCGCGGCCTGGTACGCCTGATTGATCAGGGTGCCGGCCTTCTTCGGAACCTCAAGGTTGATCATGATCGCCTTTCACAAGTCCTAGAGGAGGACGGCGCCTTCCAGCACGCCGATCGCACGGAGGTCGCGGTACCAGCGTTCGACGGGGTGTTCCTTGACGAACCCGTGCCCGCCGAGCAGCTGCACACCGGCGCTGCCGATCTGCATTCCCTTGTCGGCGGCCAGTTTCCGGGCCAGCGCGACCTCGCGGGCGTACGGCTTGCCCTGTTCGGCGCGGGAAGCGGCGCGAAGGGTGACCAGCCGCAGCCCTTCCAGCTCGATGGCGATGTCGGCCACCGAGAACGCGACGGCCTGCCGGTGGCTCACCGGTTCCCCGAACGCCTTGCGCTCGTTGACGTACGGCACCACGTAATCGAGAACGGCCTTCGCGGTACCGGCGGCCAACGCGGCCCAGCCGAGCCGTGAGAGCCGGACGACCTCGGTGAACACCTCGGTCTTGCCGCCGCCGAGCAGTGCTCCGGCGGGCAACGCGACCTTCTCCAGGTGCAGCTTCCCGGTCGCCGCGCCCCGCAGGCCCATCGCCGGTTCGGACTCGATGGTGACGCCCGAGTTGGACGACTCCACGAGGAACAACGCGGGACCCCGGCCTTCGAGGTCGGCCGACACGATGAAGAGTTCGGCGTCCGCGGCCCTCGGGACCAGCGACTTCACGCCATCGAGCTGGTAGCCCCTCGGCGTGCGGCGGGCTTTGGTGGCCGGCTTGAACGGGTCGAACAGCGCGGTGCGCTCCTGCAGCGCGAGCGCCGCGGCCGGGACGTTCTCGCCGACGAACGCGGGCAGGTAGTCCGCCTGCTGCTGCTCGTCGCCGTAGGACACCAGCGCGGTGCTGACCGCGGACGGCGCGAGCACCGCGACCGCGAGGCCGAGGTCGCCGTGCGCGAGGGCCTCGGCGACCAGCGCGTTCGTGACGACCGACCGTTCGGTGCCGACGCCGCCCAGCTCCTCGGGAATGCCGACGAGCGTGATGCCGAGCTCGGCGGCACGGCTCAACAGCCCCTCGGGCGCCTGAAGCTTCGCGTCGGCGTCGGCCGCGGCGGGCCGAAGCTGCTCGGCCGCGAATTCCGTCACGGTCTCGACGATGAGCTGCTGGTCCTCACTGGGGGTGAGGTCGAACAGCCCCGTGTCCCCGGCGGGCGCGAGCCGCGCCGGCTTGCCGAGCTTCTTGGCGGATTTGAAGGTCCGTCCCGCCGCGCCCGCGACCCGGAAGCCGTTGCGCGTCCCGGCACTGACCAGGTTCTGCACGGGCTTCCGAAGTCCGGCCCGTTCAATGACCTTGCTCCCGGCCAGCCGGGTGAGCGCGGACAGGCCAAGGCCCATCGCGTCTCGTTTCCTAGGCGCACCCACGGTGAGTCTCCCTGCCTCGTTACCTACTCGTGAGTAGGTTAACGCTCCTCGGGCGGATGCGCCACCACGGGGGCGGCGAACGTCACGCTCGTGAGTGATTCGGGTCCTCCCCTGAGGCGGATTGCTCACCAGGTGACGAGATAGGCGAGGGTGGGTGCCTCTGGAGGCCGCGCGTGAGTGCGATCCAAGTCCTGACGAGCCTCAGTCGAAGTACAGGAAGGACCCCTTCCTGTACTTAGGCGCAAGGATGGGGGCCTTCATGTAGTGGGAAGGCGTGAAGGTCGAGTTTCCTCGGCTGGTGGCCGACCGCCCGAATCGCCACTCACGACCAGCCGCACCTCGCCACTGAGCGCAAGCCGGTTTCAGACGCCGAGTGCCGCGTGCGTCAGCGTCGTCAGCTCGGCTTCGATGTTCGGGCGGCCGTTGACCCGCCGGGTGCGCGCGAGGTCGTTCGCGATGGTCAGCGCCGCGTGCACGGTGATCTTCACTTCGCGCAGGCTCAGTTCCGGGCGGACTTCCGACGCCAGCGCGATCCAGCGCGCGACGTAGTCCCGCTGGACGCGGATCAGGTCCGCCTTGTCGCGTTCCGGCAGCTCCATGGGGCTGCCGGAGAACGACACCAGCAGTTCGGGCGTGTGCAGCAAGGTGTGCACGTAGGACGCCGCGAGCCTGCGCAGCGCGTCGCGTTCGTCGCCGGTCCGCAACGCGCGTTCCGCGGCGAGCGCCAGTCGGTCGGCAGCGCGGTGCCCGATCGCCACCATCAGCGCCGCCTTGCTCGGGAAATGGCGGTACACGCTGGGTCCGGCGATCCCGGCCGCCGCGCCGATCTCCTCCATGCTCACCGCGCGGAAGCCGCGGTGCCCGAACAGCTCGGTCGCGGCCGCGAGGATCCGCTCGCGGCGGGACGGCTCGCCGAGTGCCATCGACGGCGTCTCGTCCGGCGGTTCCCGGGGCTCGGGCAGTGTGACATGCAGCACCGACTCCGCCAGCCGCACCAGGATCTGCGCGAAGCGTTTCTTCGCCACGGACGTGTGATGTACGGAGACGCTGCCGAACACGCTCAGCCCCGCCCAGCACAGCAGCTCGGCGTCGTCGGCGGTCAGTTCCGGGCGCAACGCGAGCAGCGCCTTGGCCCACGCCGCCAGCACCGCGCCCGACCGTCGGCGGATCTCCCGGCGCCCCTCACGGGGCAGATGCCTGCCCTCCCAGCGCCACAGCGCGGCGACTTCGCGCCGCTCCACGGCTTGGGCGGCAAGAGTGCCCAACAGGGCGTTGACCTGCGCGGGAACGGGAAGGTCGACGTCGGCGAGGGTCTCGATGGTGGCCGTTTCCATGTCGTCGATGCCGGAGAGCACGACGTAGGACAGCACGGCCTGCTTGTCCGTGAAATGCCGGTACAGCGCGGGCCCGGTGATGCCGGCCGCGGCGGCGATGTCGTTGATGCCGACGCCGTGGAACCCGCGGGCGCGAAACAGCTCCGCGGCGAGGCCTGCCAGCTGGGCCTTGCGGTCGCGCGGTCGGGCTGAACGCTCGGTCGGGTGCTCCATAGGTGAACCCACGATAGCGCCGGTTGCGTACATCGCAACCCATTGACACCGTGGGGTTATCGCGGTTTATGTTAATGGCGATTAGCATGGCTACCGGCCGGTACGATCCGGCTGTGTCCATCCCCGATACAGCGCCGTACTGCGGAGGAGTTTTTCTGTGAGTAGCGAGGCCTACATCTACGAGGCGATCCGTACGCCTCGCGGCAAGAACAAGGGCGGTGCCCTTCACGGCACCAAGCCGGTCGATCTCGTGGTCGGCCTCATCGAAGAACTGAAGGTCCGGCACCCGAACCTCGATCCCGCGGTGATCGACGACATCGTCCTCGGCGTCGTGTCCCCGGTCGGCGAGCAGGGCGCCGTGATCGCGCGCACCGCGGCCTTGAACGCGGGTCTTCCCGAGACGGTCGCCGGCGTACAGCTGAACCGTTTCTGCGCTTCGGGCCTCGAAGCCACCAACACCGCCGCGCAGAAGGTGCGCTCCGGCTGGGACCAGCTGATCATCGCCGGCGGTGTCGAGTCGATGTCGCGCGTGCCGATGGGCTCCGACGGCGGCGCGCTGTTCATGGACCCGGCCACCGCGTACGACAACTACATCGTCCCGCAGGGCACCGGCGCCGACCTGATCGCGACGATCGAGGGCTTCTCCCGCGAGGACGTCGACGCGTGGGCCGTCCGCTCGCAGGAAAGGGCCGAAGCGGCCTGGTCCGGCGGCTACTTCGCGAAGTCCGTCGTCCCGGTGAAGGACATCAACGGCGTCACGATCCTCGACCACGACGAGCACCGTCGCCCCGGCAGCACCGTCGAGGGCCTCGGCAAGCTCAAGCCCGCCTTCGCCGGCATCGGTGAGCTGGGCGGCTTCGACGCCGTCGCGCTCCAGAAGTACCACTCGGTCGAGAAGATCGACCACGTCCACACCGGCGGCAACTCGTCCGGCATCGTCGACGGCGCCGCGGTGGTGCTGGTCGGCAACGAGCAGATCGGCAAGGACTTCGGCCTGACCCCGCGCGCCCGCATCGTGGCCACCGCGACCGTCGGCTCCGAGCCCACGATCATGCTCACCGGCCCGACCCCGGCCACCGAGAAGGTCCTCAAGCTCGCCGGCCTCACCCCGGACGACATCGACCTGTGGGAGCTGAACGAGGCCTTCGCTTCGGTCGTCCTCAAGTGGATCAAGGACCTGCACCTCGACGAGGAGAAGGTCAACGTCAACGGCGGCGCCATCGCGATGGGGCACCCGCTGGGCGCCACCGGCGCGATGCTGGTCGGCACCGTCGTGGACGAGCTGGAGCGTCGCCAGGCGCGCCGCGCCCTGGTCACCCTGTGCATCGGCGGCGGCATGGGCGTCGCGACCATCATCGAGCGGGTCTGAGGAAGAGACAATGACTGAAGCGAAGACCATCCGCTGGGAGCAGGACGCCGACGGCATCATCGTGCTCACCCTGGACGACCCGAAGCAGTCCGCCAACACGATGAACGCCGACTTCCGTGAGTCGCTCGGCGTCGTCGTGGACCGCCTGGAGGCGGAGAAGGACAGCATCACCGGTGTCGTCCTCACCTCGGCCAAGAAGACCTTCTTCGCCGGTGGCGACCTCAACGACCTGATCCAGGCCAAGCCGGAGAACGCGGCCGAGATCACCGGGAGCAGTGGCCTGATGAAGGGCCAGATGCGACGGCTCGAGCAGCTGGGCAAGCCGGTCGTGGCCGCCATCAACGGCGCCGCGCTCGGTGGCGGCCTCGAACTCGCGCTCGCCACGCACCACCGCATCGCGGCCGACGTCAAGGGCAGCCAGATCGGCCTTCCCGAGGTCACCCTCGGCCTGCTCCCCGGTGGCGGTGGCGTGGTCCGCACCGTGCGCCTGCTGGGCATCCAGAGCGCGCTGCTGAACGTGCTGCTGCAGGGTCAGCGGCACCGCCCGGCCAAGGCGAAGGAAATCGGCCTCGTGCACGAGCTCGTCGGCACGGTCGAGGAACTGGTCCCGGCCGCGAAGGCGTGGATCAAGGCGAACCCCGAAGGCGGCGTGCAGCCGTGGGACGTCAAGGGGTACAAGATCCCTGGCGGCACCCCGTCGAACCCGGGCTTCGCGGCGAACCTGCCCGCGTTCCCGGCGAACCTGCGCAAGCAGATCAAGGGCGCGAACATGCCCGCCCCGCGGGCGATCCTGGCCGCGGCCATCGAGGGTTCGCAGGTCGACTTCGACACCGCGATCACCGTCGAGACGCGCTACTTCGTCAGCCTCGCCACCGGCCAGGTCTCGAAGAACATGACGAAGGCGTTCTTCTTCGACCTGCAGAGCATCAACTCCGGCGGCTCGCGGCCGGACGGCTTCGAGAAGTACACCGCCAAGAAGGTCGGTGTCGTCGGCGCGGGCATGATGGGCGCCGCGATCGCGTACGTCTCGGCGAAGGCCGGCATCGACGTCGTGCTCAAGGACGTCACACTCGAAGGCGCCGAAAAGGGCAAGGGCTACGCGGTCAAGCTGGAGGAGAAGGCTCTCTCCCGCGGCAAGACCACGCAGGAGAAGTCCGACGCGCTGCTCGCCAAGATCAAGCCGACCGACAAGGCGGAGGACTTCGCCGGTGTCGACTTCGTGATCGAGGCCGTCTTCGAGAGCGTCGAGCTGAAGCACAAGGTGTTCCAGGAGATCGAGAGCTTCGTCGACCCGGACGCCGTACTCGGCTCCAACACCTCGACCCTGCCGATCACCGCGCTCGCCGAGGGCGTGCAGCGGAGCGAGGACTTCATCGGGATCCACTTCTTCTCGCCGGTGGACAAGATGCCGCTGGTCGAGATCATCTGCGGGGAGAAGACCTCGCCCGCCACACTGGCGAAGGTCTTCGACTACACGCTGCAGATCAAGAAGACCCCGATCGTCGTCAACGACAGCCGCGGCTTCTTCACCTCTCGCGTCATCGGCACGTTCCTCAACGAGGCCGTCGCCGCGCTGGGCGAGGGTGTCGAGCCGGCGTCGATCGAGCAGGCCGGCGCCCAGGCCGGCTACCCGGCCCCGCCGCTGCAGCTGATGGACGAGCTGACCCTGACGCTGCCGCGCAAGATCCGCAAGGAGACCCGCGAAGCGATCGAGGCCGCCGGCGGCACCTGGAACGCGCACGCGTCCGAGGGCGTCATCGACCGGATGGTGGAGGAGTTCGACCGCAAGGGCCGTTCCACCGGCTCGGGCTTCTACGACTACGACGAAGCAGGCAAGCGGACCGGTCTCTGGCCGGGCCTGCGTGACGCGTTCAAGTCGGGCAGCGCCGAGGTCCCGTTCGAGGATCTCAAGGAGCGCATGCTGTTCGCCGAGGCGCTCGAGACCGTGAAGTGCTTCGACGAAGGCGTGCTCACCACCGTCGCCGACGCCAACATCGGCTCGATCTTCGGCATCGGTTTCCCGGCGTGGACCGGCGGTGTCATCCAGTACATCAACCAGTACGAAGGTGGCCTGCAAGGCTTCGTCGACCGCGCCCGTGAGCTGGCGGAGCGCTACGGCGACCACTTCACCCCGCCGGAGTCGCTGGTCGCGAAGGCCGCGAAGGGCGAGATCTACGAATAAGCGCGTGACATGAAAGGCCCCTTCATCGCGAAATTTGTGATGAAGGGGCCTTTCATTGCATCCGGGGGCTAGTGGGAAGCGGGTTCCAGCGCCACCTCCGGCCACCGCCGGTCCAGCCACCGCGGCAGCCATCAGGCGCGTTCCGGCCGGGCGCCGGGCTCGAAGACGTCGCACGTGTGGCCGCCTTCGCCGCGTCGGACCACGCGCGCAGCATGACGGCGACGGCGTCGAACCCCAGTTGCGGCGCGATGGCCGACCGACGTTCTCTCTGTAACACCGGTGAACGATCTCCCGACTACGCGGCACTACCAAGTGCCGGGGAGGCCGTTATGCCGAAGAAAGCGACGAAGCTGGGCATGGCGCTGGCGATCGGGCTTCTGTTCGCCGGAGGCTGCGGTGTAGAGACCGCGCCCACCGGGCGGGTCACACCGCAGACCGGGCCGGTGTCGACAGCGCGAACAACGCTGACGACCTCGACGCCGAGCAGTAGCTGGGCACCGCCCACGAGTACGGCCACACCGACTCCGGCACCTCAGCAGTTCGTGCCACCGACCACGACCGCGGTCAAGGTGCCGAAGCAGGTCGAGCCGGCTCCGACGAAGACTCGTCCGAAAACGACGCCCTCCGCCAAGGCGCCGAATCCGGCGGAGTGCGGAAGCGACCACTACCGCAACACCGACGGTGTCTGTGTCCACCGGCCGGCGACCGGACCCGGCGCGGCCGAGGGGGCGACCGCTCTCTGCGAGGACGGTTCCTACAGCTACAGCCAGAATCGTCGCGGTACCTGTTCCGGGCACGGTGGGGTCCGCACCTGGTTGTGATCCTGTCCGTCAACCGTTCACTGAGATGGGTGGTGCTGGGTAAGGTCGGATCATGGGACGCGCAGGGTGAAACCGGCCGGACGGGCACCTTCGCCCCGGATCTTCGTCATCGTGCTCGCCACGTGCGGTCTGGTGGCCTCGTTCATGCAGACGCTCGTCATCCCCCTCATCCCGGTGTTTCCCCGGCTGCTCGGCACGACCCCGTCCGACGCGTCATGGGTGGTGACGGCGACCCTGATCGCCGCAGCCGTGGTGATGCCGGTGAGCGGCAGGCTCGGCGATCTCTACGGCAAGCGCAAGTTGCTGCTGATCAGCCTGGGCTTCCTGGTCGCCGGTTCGGTGGTGTCCGCGCTGACCAGCTCGCTCGCGCTGATGGTCGTCGGCCGCGGTCTGCAGGGCTGCGCGATGGGCGCGATCCCGCTGGGGATCAGCATCATGCGCGACGAACTCGCGCCGGAACGCGTCGGCGCCGCGATTTCGGTGATGAGCTCGACGCTCGGTGTCGGCGGTGCCATCGGGCTCCCGGTGTCGGCGCTGGTCGCGCAGAACGCCGACTGGCACGTCCTCTTCTGGGCGTCGGCCGGGCTCGGGCTCGTCTGCGGCCTGCTGATCCTGTTCGTGGTGCCGGAGTCGCCGGTGAAGACGCCGGCGCCGTTCGACCACCTCGGTGCCCTGGGGCTGACGGTCGGGCTGGTCTGCCTGCTGTTGCCGATCGTCAAAGGCGGCGAGTGGGGCTGGGGCGGCGGCCGCACTCTCGGCTTCGCCGGGACGGCGGTGGTGATCCTGCTGGGTTGGGGTGCCTACCAGCTACGCCGCCGCGATCCGCTCGTGGATCTGAGGGTCTCCGCGCGGCGGCCGGTGCTGTTCACCAATCTCGCGTCGATCATGATCGGGTTCGCGCTGTACTCGATGGCGTTGTCGTTCCCGCAGCTGCTCCAGGCGCCCGCGTCGACCGGTTATGGGCTCGGTTTGACGATGGTGCAGGCCGGACTCTGCCTCGCGCCGAACGGGCTGGTCATGTTCATGCTGTCGCCGGTTTCGGCCCGGCTCATCGAGCGCTACGGCCCGCGTACGACGCTGATGGTCGGTGCCACCACCATCGCGGCCGGGTACGTCTTCGCGGCTGTGCTGATGGACAACGCTTTCGAGCTGATCACGGCGTCGATCATCATCGGTGGCGGCGTCGGTATCGCGTACGCGGCCATGCCCGCGTTGATCATGGGCTCGGTCCCGGTCACCGAAACCGCGTCCGCGAACGGATTGAACTCGCTGATGCGCTCCGTCGGCACGTCGACGTCCAGTGCGGTGATGGCGACGATGCTCGCGTCGCTGGCGATCACCGTCGGCGGGGTGTCCGTCCCGTCCGCGGACGGTTTCCGGTTGAGCTTCGTGGTCGCCGCCGGTGCGGCACTGCTCGGCCTCGTCTTGACCGCTTTCGTCCCGAAACAACGCCAGCCCGAACCTCTGGTCGTCCCGGTCCACTAGTCCCCGTGGGATCAGAAGAGCGTCGGGACGATCGCGTCGATCAGATGCGGTCCCGGCTCGGCGAGCGCGCGCTGGAACTGTTCGGCCAGCTCTTCCGCGGTCGTCGCCCTGGTCGCCGGGACGCCCATGCCTTCGGCGATCTTGACGAAGTCCATGTCGGGCCGGGAAAGGTCGAGCAGGTCGTTCGCCTTGGGCCCGTTGGCGTCCGCGCCGACCCGCTGCAACTCCAGCCGGAGGATCGCGTACGCGCGGTTGTTCAGCAGGACCGTGGTGACATCGAGGTTCTCCCGCGCCTGCGTCCACAACGCCGAAATCGTGTACAGCGCGCTGCCGTCGGACTGCAGGTTGATCACCGGCCGGTCCGGCGCGGCGACGGCCGCCCCGGTCGCGACCGGCATGCCGTAACCGATCGCGCCGCCGGTCAGGGTCAGCACGTCGTGCCGCGGCGCGCCCGCGGTCGCGGCGGGGAGCAGCAGACCGGAGGTGTTCGCCTCGTCCGCGATGATCGCGCGCTCCGGCAGCAGCGCGCCGATCACGTCGACCCAGTTCTGCGGGGTCAACGGCCCGGACGGCAGGGCTGGCCGGGCGGCCTCCTGCAGCACGGGCTCCGTCTCGGCCGCGACCAGGGCCGCGACGTCGTTCAGAGCACGCGGCACGTCCTGCCCGACGTCGGCCAGCACATGGACCCGCGCGCCTTCGGGAACCAGGTTGCTCGCCTTGCCGGGGTAGGCGAAGAACGACACGGGCGCTTTCGTCCCGGCGACGATGACGTGCTTGATCCCGTCGAGCTGGTACGCGACCTGCTCGGCGAGGTAGCCCAGCCGCTCGATCGTCGGCAGGCCTTCGCCCCGTTCGAGCCGGGCGGGGAAGGTTTCGACGAACGCCTTCACCCCGGTCGCGGCGGCGATCCGGCTGGTCGCGAGCAGGCCGGCCGCCCGGCAGCCACTACCGCCGACGAGCAGCGCGACCGGTTCACCACTGGCCAGCACTTCGGCGATGTTCTTCACCGTCGTCGCGTCGACGGCCTGGGGAATCCGTGGCGGGATGGGCGGGCAAGCCTCGCCGCCTTCACCCCAGGACGCGTCGGCGGGGAGGATCAGCGTCGCGATCTGCCCGGGTGCGTCCTGGGATGCGGCGACCGCCGCGGCGGCGTCGGCACCGACGTCCTTCGTGTGCTCGCAACGGCGGACCCAGCCTTCGAGTGAACCGGCGACACCTTCGATATCCGATTCGAGCGGGGCGTCGTACTGCTTGTGATAGGTCGCGTGATCGCCGATCACGTTGACGATCGGCGTGTGCGCGCGGCGCGCGTTGTGCAGGTTCGCCAGCCCGTTGCCGAGGCCGGGGCCGAGGTGCAGCAGCGTGGCCGCGGGCTTACCGGCGATGCGCGCGTATCCGTCCGCGGCACCGGTGACGACGCCTTCGAACAGGCCGAGCACGCCGCGCATCTCGGGCACGGTGTCGAGCGCGGCCACGAAGTGCATCTCCGAAGTGCCCGGATTCGAGAAGCACACGTCGACACCGCTGTCGACGAGCGTGCGGATCAGGGACCGGGCGCCGTTCATCTCACTCACTTTTCAAGCCCTCTCAGCGAAAAGAACGCCGGGGTTGAGGATCCCGGCCGGGTCGAAGCTCTCCTTGATCCGGCGCATCAGCGCGATCTTCGCCGGGTCCTCCAGTTCGAGGAAGTAGCCGGACTTGGTCCTCCCGAGACCGTGCTCGCCGGAGATCGCGCCGCCGAGTTCCATGCCGAGCGCGAAGATGTCGGTCAGCAGCTGTTTCCGTTTGCCCGGGTCCTTGCAGAAGATGGCGAGGTGGACGTTGCCGTCGCCGGCGTGCCCGCAGCCGAGTGCGCCCGACTCGCGGGACAACGCCATTTCCCTGGCCTTGCGCAGGAATTCCGGCATCGCGGACCGCGGGACCACCACGTCGATGATGTCGTCGGCCCCGACCGACTTGGCCGTCCAGAACGCCTTCTCGCGGGCCTCGATGAGCTTGCGCGCCGAATTGCCTTCGAGCACGTACACGTCCATTGCGCCGAGCTCGCCCAGCATGCCGCCGAGTTCCTCGATGTCGGCGTGCAACCGGTCGTTGTGGCGGTTTTCCAGCGCCACCACCAGATACGCCTGCGCGGTGTCGCGGATGGAGTCCGGCACGCCGAGGCTGAGCTTCTCGTTGTAACTGATCGCGGCGAGCGTCAGATTGTCGATGTACTCGAGGATATGCGGCGCGAGCCCGCTGGCGATGATCTTCGGGACGACGGTCATCACCTCGTCGAAGGTCTCGAACGGGGCGAGCACCGTGGCGCCGTGCGGCAGACGCGGGTACAGCTTCACGATGACCTCGGTCGCGATCGCAAGGGTGCCTTCGGAGCCGATGATCAGCTGAGTCAGGTCATACCCCGTCGACACCTTCGAGGTTTTGCCACCGGTCCGGATGATCTCACCGGTGGGCAGCACGGCCTGCAGGCCCACGACGTTGTGCCGGGTGACGCCGTACTTGACCGCGCGCATGCCGCCCGCGTTCGTCCCGACGTTGCCGCCGACGCTCGCGCTCAGCTCGCCGGGGTAGACGGTGTAGCCGAGTCCGGCCGCCGTGGTCTTTTCGTCCAATTCGGACAAGGTGACACCCGGCTGGACGACGGCGACGTGATTTTCGGTGTCGATCTCCAGCACCGCGTTCATCCGCTCGAAGGAGAGCACCAGGCTGTCCTCGCGTGGCCGCGCACCACCTGAAAGTCCGGTGCCCGACCCTCGCGCGGTGACCGGCACGCCGTGTTCGCTCGCCGCCTTGAGCAGCTCCGCCACCTCTTCGGCGCTTCCCGGTTTCGCCAGGTGGGCGGGCCTCTGCGCGGAGGTGGTCAAAGCCTCGTCGTGTGCGTAGTCCTCGGGGATCGCCTCGCCTGACAGCAAGTTCGCGTCCCCGACGATCTCGGCGAACCGTGCCGCAACATCGCCCATCGACTGCCCTTCCTCACGCTTCTTTGCCTGGTTACCGAAGCGTAGTACGTCATGGACGGGGATGGCCATGAATCATTTTCATGTTTGTCTCCGCTGGTCACAACCTCACGACAACCTCACTCGGTTACCCATGTCGCAGCGGGCCGCGGCGGCCCGCCGGAAGGGGTGGACGCACGATGGGAACGAAGATGAGACGGATCGCGACGCTGGGGGCGGCGCTCGCGGTCACGTTCGGAATCGCGGTACCGGCGGCCGAAGGCGGGGAAACGGGTTGCACCGCTCCCGTGGTCGACGTCAGCGGGGTCAGCCAGGCCGAGGGAACCAGCGCCGGATACACCACCCTTCTTTTCACCGTTTCGCTCGCCGATGGCGGCTGCGCGCCGCAGGGCTCGGTCGAATACCGGACGATCGAGGGCAACGGCTCGCCGGTCGACCCGGCGTTCATCGCGAAGGAAAGCGTCGACTACCTGCCGAGCACGGGCACGCTGACCTGGTCCGGGACGGCGGGCACGCGAACCGTCGCGGTCAGGGTCCGCGCCGACTCCCTCGTGGAGAACGACGAGATGTTCTCCCTGCGCCTGTCCGGCGAGAAAGGCGTGCGAATCGGGCACAGCGTCGGCGTCGCCTGGGTGGCCGACGACGACGCCACCAAGACCCCGCCGCTCGCCACCACTCAGGAAGGCGAGATCTGCTGGTCGATCCCGCCCAATTTCGCGCCGGGCACCGGTTGCAGGGTGCCGGTCGTGCTGTCCCGGCCGTGGCTCGCGGGTCCGCTCACGATCCGCTACCGCACCGAAGGATCCGCTCACGTACCGGTGAAGGACGGTGTCGTCACCTTCCGGCCCGGTGAGACCAGGGGATACGCGGAGTTCACGGTCTTGTCCGGTCAACCGGGGAAGGCGCGGGTCGAGTTCTTCGATCCGTCGCAGGGCAAGCTCGTGTACGGGACCTCGACCGTGGTGATCAGCTCCGCCCGGTGACGAGGTCGGCGTCGGCCGTCGCGTTCGCCCGCCGGTACAGCTCGATCGCTCGAGCCCAGTGGGCGGCCGCGGCGGCCGTGTCACCACATCGTGCCTCCAAATCACCGAGGTCGCGGTGCAGGTGCGCCTCCTCGTACGGATCCGGGACGCCCGCCCGGACGGCGACACCGCGCTCGAGGTGTTCCCGCGCCGCCGCCAGATCGCCGAGCCCCAGGTGGGCGCGGCCGAGCCGGTCGAGCGCGGCCGCCTCACTGTGCCGGTTCCCGACGTCCCGGCTGATCAGCAGCGCCTGGTCGAAATCGTCCCGCGCGGCCCGGAAATCCCGGCGGGCGAGGTGGACCTGGCCGGCGTGCAGCAGCGATTCCCACTCCTGCCACCGGTCGCCGATCGCCCGGGACGCGGCCAGCGCCTTGCCGAGATGGTCCAGCGCGACGTCGTGATCGCCGAGTTCCTCGTAAGCCTCGCCGAGCGTGTCGAGGGTGGCGGCTTCCAGCCGCGCGTTGCCGAGCGCGCGGAACGTCTCCAACGCGTCCGTCAACGGGTTGAGACCGTCCATCGGCTGGCCACGGCGGATGTAGGCGTGGCCGAGGTTGCGCTGCGACAGCGCACGCCCGAGCCGGTTGCCCGCCGAGGTGCACCGCTGGACCGCGAGCCGGTACGCGGTGATCGCCTCGTCGAACCGGCGCAGCGCGGCGTAGGCGTTCGCGGTGTTGTTGTAGATGTGCCCTTCACCTTCGAGATCACCGGCCGCGCGGGCGGCCTTCAACGCACGGGCGTTCGTTTCGAGCGCGTCCGTCAGCCTGCGGGTCATGAAGTAAGCCGCGCCCAGCGCGCGCAGCATTTCCGCCTCCGCCAGAGGATCCTCGAGTTCGGCCGCCGCCGCGGCCCCTTCGCGGCAGAGTCCGATCCGCTCGTTCCAGCCACCCGTGGTGTCGTAGAAACTGGTGAGCAGGTAGGTGAGCTGCCAGGCGGCGGTGTTGCGGCCGTGTTCGCGCGCGAACCGCACCACGGGCAGCAGATTCGCGCGTTCGGCACTCAGGAACGCCAACGCCGAACGCCTTTCCGCCGGGAACGGCCGCCCGGGTGGCGGGTGGCACAGCGCCGGGGTGACCAGATCGCGGTTCGGGTCGATGACCCGGTTCGCCTCGGCGGCCACGTGCAGGTACCAATCGATCAGCCGGTCCGCGGCCTCGGCGCGGCTCGACGTCGTTTCGTCGGCGCGGGCGCACGCGACGGCGAACTCGCGGATCAGATCGTGAAGGCGGAAGCGATCCGGACCCGCCGGGGTGATCAGATGCGCGGCGGACAGTGCGGCGGCCGCGGTCCGGCCCGCTTCGACGGGCACCCCGCACAACGCGCTGCCGAGAGCCGAGCTGAACGACGCCCCCGGGATCAGCCCGGACAGCCGGAACAGCCGAGCCGGTGCACGCTCCAGCGGCAGGTAGGCGCTCGCGAGAACGGTTTCGACCGTACGAGAATCTCCTTGCACCGCAAGGGTTTCCAATCGGCCGACGCCGGTCAGTTCGTCGGTGAGTTCCGCGATCGGACGGCCCGGTTCACCGGTCAGGCGCGCGGCGGCGATCCGCAGCGCCAGCGGCATCCCGTCGCACAACCTGGCCAGCCGCGCGGCCTGCGCGGGTTCGCGGGCGACCCGTTCGGCCCCCAGCACCCGGGTGAGCAGGGTCATCGACTCCGGATCGGCCAGCGCGTCGAGGGCGAACACGCGGACGGCGTGCCTGCTGCCGAGCGCGGCCAGGGTCTGCCTGCTCGTGACGATCAGCATCGCCTTCGCCGTGCCGGGAACGAGCGGGAGGATCTGGTCGACCCCGCCCGCGTTGTCGGCGACGATCACACAACGCCTGCCGTGCAGCAGGGATCGGTAGAGCGCCGCGCGTTCGGCCGTCGCGTCGGGCAGTCGATCGTCGGGGAGGCCGAGTCCACGCGACAAGTGCGCGAGCGCGTCGCCCGGTGAGACCGCTTCGTGCGGGTCGTGTCCGGCCAGATCGAGGAAGAGCTGACCGTCCGGGAAGCGGTCCGCGATGCGGTGCGCCCATTGCACGGCCAACGCGGATTTGCCCATCCCCGCCGCGCCGGAGATGACCACGACCGGAGGTTCGGGTTCGTCGAGGAGCTTGTCGAGCGAAGTGAGTTCCTGGTGCCGTCCGGTGAAATGGCCGACCCTGGCGGGCAGTTGCGCGGGCGCGGTGCCCCGTGCGGGCGCGTCCAGTTCGGGCGCCCGGCGCAGGATCGACGTGTGCAGCTCGACCAGTTCCGGGCCGGGATCGACGCCGAACTCGTCGGCCAGTCCCCGGCGCACGGCCCGGAACGTCTCCAACGCCTCGGCATGCCGCCCGCAGCGATGCAGGGCGAGCATGTGCAGCGCGGCGAGCCGTTCGCGGTACGGCTGTTCGGCCCGCAACCGCGGAAGCTCCCGGAGGACCTCTTCGTGTTCGCCGAGCCGAAGCTCCGCGTCCCAGAGTTCTTCCCAGGCGGACAGCCGCAATTCTTGGAGCCGCTCGACCTCGCGTTGGCCCCAGCCGTCGAGTTCGGCATCCGCGAAGGCATCGCCGCGCCAGAGCCGCAACGCCTCACGCAACGCCGCCACCGCTTGGCCGGCGTTGCTCCGCTTGGCGGCACGAAGTTCCTCTTCGAAGCGGAGAGCGTCGACTGAGGACGGTGCGATCGTCACGACGTACCCGGGCTTGCGTGTCAGCAGGACGGGCGGGAAGCCGCAGTCCTCCAGCGCCTGCCGGATCCGGGCGACGTGGCTGTGCAGGGTCTTCACCGCGGTGCGGGGCGGATCCTCACCCCAGAGCACGTCGACCAGCCGGGGGATCGGGACGACCGAGCCCGCGTGCAAGGCGAGCACGCCCAGCACGGCTCGCTGGCGGGCGCCGTGCAACTCCGCCCGCCCGGTGGGGCCGATCGCTTCGACCGGGCCCAGCACCCGCAATTCCCCTGGCCCGGGCACCCTGCTCCCTCCGGCATGTGACCTCGGTGAGCGTATCCGGGCGAAGTCTCACCGAAATCGGCCAATTAGGGCACACGATCTCGACAACCCCGCCACAACCGGCCTGGCAGAGGGTCAACGGATCGATCCTTTCGCCCAAGGAGGGGTACATGATCAGCAGGAATCCGCGGCGTCGCCGAACGTTGCTCGCCTCGGCCGTCTTGGCCGCCGCGACGCTGTTCACGGGTGTCGCACCGGCGGTGCAGGCCGCGCCGGAGGCTCGCAGCGACGTCTTCATCCGGGACAACACGTCCGATGTCGGGTTCGAACCCTCGGCCGGTTCGCTCTACTCCAGCCCCGACATCCGGGTGTGTTTCTCGGCGACGGTCCTCTGCGCGACCGACGACCCGATCGTCCAGGGGAGCACCGCCTACATCCATGTCACGCTGAACAACCCCGGCCCGTACGGGGACGGCCTCGAGAAGGGGACACTGCAGGTCTACTACACGAAGCAAGGCACCGTGGCGCAGTGGCCGAGCCAGTGGAACTACATCGGATCGGCCACCAACGTGAGCGTGCCCTACGGCACCAAACGGGTCGTCATCCCGTGGAAGGTGCCGATCGGCTCGCACTTCTGCCTGCTGGCGCGGTGGCTTTCGCCGACGGACCTGCCGACCGAAGGCCTGAGCACGTCGGCGAACGCGCGGAACAACAACAACATCGGCTGGCACAACGTGAACGCCGTACCGTTCAAGATCAAGGTCCCGGTGCTGCGGCCGATCGTGTTCGGCTGGGACGGTCGCGAGCCCACGGCGGTCGGCGACATCGTCTTCACCCAGCCGGGCAGGCCGTTCACCGGTCCGGGACGGATCACCATCGACCTCGGACCCGACCTCGCCGCCCGCTGGCGGGCGGCCGGCGCGAAGGGTGAGGGCGTCGAACGTGTCGGTGAGACCGAGCTGGCGATCGTGAACCCGCAGCAGGCCCGGATCAGCGGCCTGACGTTCAAGTCGGGCGAACAGGTGGACGCCAAGCTGAGCTTCACCGCCGGAGCCGAGGCGGCCGGTGGGCAGTACACCGTCCACGTGACCCAGGTCGACCAGCGCGGTGAAGAGGTCGGCGGCGTCGAATACCGGCTGACCGAAGCGCGACAGTAAGCCAGGGAGGGGTGCCGGCCCGTGGGCGGTGAAGGGTGGGAGCCCGCACCGTCCACGGGTTCACGCGCGGGCGAACGAAAGCGTCTCGCCCTCGACACCTCGCAGCCAGAGGTCCTGGGCGGCTTCCGCCATTTCGGCCAGTCCCTCTTCGATCGTCGCGAAGACGTTGCCGGGCACCCAGCCCGCGTCGCCGTTGATCAGCAGGTTGTTGCGGCCGTAAAAGATCGCGAGATCCGTCGCGCCCTGGTCGCTGTGGGCCTCGCTGCCCTCGTCGTAGCCGTACGCCGGGTTGCCGATTTCCCACGCCTCGAACCCGAAATACACGACATCCCCCGGAATCGGGGTCACCGTGGGGTTTTCGCGGCCCGGTTTCGGTTCGGCGAAGGGCGGAACGAGGGTGTAGACCTCGTTGCGCGCGTATTTCGCGTGGTAGGCCGAACCGCTCTGCGGCAACGCTTCCCACACCGCCCGGCAGGTCCGCGGGGCTTCGGCGTCGAGCAGCCGGGCCCGGCAGGAGACTCCGCGCCTGTCGAGCGTGATCGTGAGGTAGCGGGCCATCACCCGACCCCCGCCACGACGTCACCCCAGATCCGCAGCGCCTCGTCGACCTGCTCGGAGTCGACGACCAGCGGCGGCACCATCCGCACGACGTTCATGTACGCCCCGCACGTGAGCAGCAGCAATCCGTTGGCGCCAGCGGCCTTCTGAGCCGCCTGGGCCTTCGCGGTGTCCGGCTCGCCGTCCGGGGTGGTGAACTCGGAACCGACCAGCAGCCCCAGCCCGCGGACGTCGCCGATCGACGGCGACTTGTCCGCGATCACCCGGACACCTTCCAGGAGCCGGCGTCCTCGTTCGGCGGCGTTCTCGACGAGACCCTCCTGGTGGATCACCTCGAGCGTGGCGATCGCCGCCGCGCAGGCCACCGCGTTGCCGCCGTAGGTGCCGCCCTGCGAACCGGGGAGCGCCTTCGCCATCAGCTCCTCCGACGCGGCGATGCCCGAGATCGGAAAGCCGCTCGCCAGCCCCTTCGCGATGAGCACGATGTCCGGGCTCACCCCGAAGTGTTCGTGTCCCCAAAATCTGCCCGTCCGGCCGAAGCCGGTCTGGATCTCGTCCATCACCAGCAGGATCCCGTGCTTGTCGGCGCGTTCGCGCAGCCCGGCGAGGAACTCGCGGTTCGCCGGCACGTACCCGCCCTCTCCGAGCACCGGCTCGACGAAGAAGGCGGCTGTCTCGTTCGGCGAGCAGACCGTCGCGAACAGGTAGTCGAGCTCGCGCAGGGCGAACTTCGTGGCGGTCTCCTCGTCCCAGCCGTAGTGGAAGGCGTACGGGAACGGCGCGACGTGCACCCCGGACATGAGCGGCGAGATACCGGCGCTGAACCGGGTGCCCGACGTCGTCATCGTCGCCGCCGCGATGGTCCGGCCATGGAACCCGCCCTGGAAGACGATGACATTGGGCCGCTTGGTCGCCTGCCGCGACAGGCGGAGCGCCGCCTCGACCGCCTCGCTGCCGGAGTTCGCGTAGAAGAGGGAGTTCAGGCCCTCCGGAAGGACACTGCCCAGCTTCTCGGTCAGCTCGAGCATCGGCTTGTGCATGACCGTCGTGTGCTGCCCGTGGATGAGCTTGCCGATCTGCTCCCGTGCCGCGCGCACCACGTGCGGGTGACAGTGGCCGGTGCTGGTCACCCCGATGCCGGCGGTGAAATCCAGGTGACGTTTGCCCTCGGTGTCATAGAGGTAAACCCCCTCACCGTGGTCGACCACGACCGGCGTTGCCTGCTTGAGCAGCGGTGATAGCTGGGCCATGGGCTGCGCTCCTAGGTCGGCTGAGCTGTTGTCGATTGTTGACAATATCCATAGCATGGCTTTCGGGACAACATGGAGGAGCGTGGGGATGAGCTCGATCAGTGAGGCCGGCGTAATCAAGGCGGTCGGCAAGGAACTGTTCATCGGCGGCAAGTGGGTGACCGCCACGGACGGGAAGACCTTCCCCGTTCTCGACCCCTCGACAGGCGAAGCCCTGTGCGAGGTGGCCGACGCGTCACCGGCGGACGGCGTCCGCGCACTCGACGCGGCCGTCGCCGCCCAGGCCGACTGGGCGAACGTCGCCCCGCGTGAACGCGGCGAGATCCTGCGCCGCGCCTACGAACTGCTGATCAAGCGCGCCGACGAACTCGCGCTGCTGATGACGCTAGAGATGGGCAAGCCGCTCGCGGAATCGAAGGGCGAGATCACCTACGCGGCCGAGTTCTTCCGCTGGTTCGCGGAAGAGGCCGTCCGGATCGGCGGTGGCTACGCCGTCGCTCCCAACGGGTCGGGCCGGTTCCTGGTGACGAAGCAGCCCGTCGGACCGTGCCTGCTGATCACCCCGTGGAACTTCCCCACGGCGATGGGCACCCGCAAGATCGGCCCCGCGGTCGCGGCCGGCTGCACAATGATCATCAAGCCCGCTGCTCAGACCCCCCTTTCGATGTTGGCCCTCGCGGCGATCCTCGCCGAGGCAGGATTGCCGGAAGGTGTGCTGAACGTGCTCACGACGTCGGACTCCGGCGGCGTGATGGAGCCGCTGATCCGGGACGGCCGTGCCCGGAAGCTGTCCTTCACCGGCTCGACCGGCGTCGGGCGGAAGCTGCTGGAACAGTGCGCGGACAAGGTGCTCCGCACCTCGATGGAACTCGGTGGCAACGCCCCCTTCCTCGTGTTCGAAGACGCCGACCTCGACGCGGCGATCGAAGGCGCGATGACCGCCAAAATGCGCAACATCGGCGAGGCCTGTACGGCCGCGAACCGCTTCTACGTCCAGCGAGGCATCGTCGACGCGTTCTCCCGGCGCCTCACCGAGCGCATGGAGGCCCTGCCGATGGGGCGCGGCACCGAAGAGGGTGTCGTCGTCGGCCCCCTCATCGACGAAGCCGCCGTCGAGAAGGTGCGCAGCCTGGTCTCCGACGCCACCGATCGGGGAGCGCGCGTCCTCACCGGCGGATCTACCGTGGACGGCCCCGGTAACTTCTATCAGGCCACGGTGCTCACCGACGTGCCCAAGGGCGCCAGGCTTGCTTCGGAGGAGATCTTCGGGCCGGTCGCCCCGATCACTCCCTTCGACAGCGAGGACGAGGCCATCGCGGCGGCGAACGACACCGAATTCGGTCTCGTGTCCTATGTGTACACCTCCGATCTCAAGCGGGCTCTTCGCGTTTCGGAACGGTTGGAAGCCGGCATGATCGGCCTCAACCAAGGGCTGGTATCGAATCCGGCGGCACCGTTCGGCGGGATCAAGCAATCCGGGCTCGGTCGTGAAGGTGGCACTGTCGGCATCGAGGAGTTCCTCGAGACCAAGTACATCGCGGTGGCTCTGTGACTTCTTATCGGATCGCGAGCATTCCCGGCGACGGGATCGGTGTCGATGTGACGGTCGAGGCCCGCAAGGTCCTCGACCGCGCGGCGGCATCGCATGGTTTCTCCCTGTCCTGGAAAGAATTCGACTGGAGCTGTGAGCGGTACACCAAGACCGGCTCGATGATGCCCGGCGACGGTATCGAGCAGCTTTCCTCTTTCGATGGGATCATTCTCGGCGCCGTCGGCTTCCCCGGCGTTCCGGACCATGTGTCGTTGTGGGGTCTCCTCATTCCGGTGCGGCGCGCGTTCAGTCAGTACGTCAACCTCCGGCCGGTCCGCCTGCTGCCGGGGACGACGTCGGCACTGGCGGGCCGCGGTGCCGAAAAGCTGGAAATGGTGATCGTCCGGGAGAACTCCGAGGGTGAGTACTCGGAGATCGGCGGCAGGCACAATCGTGGTCTGGAAAACGAGTTCGTCCTACAGGAATCCGTGTTCACGCGGGTCGGGGTGGAGCGGATCATTCGTTACGCCTTCGAACTGGCCAAGACGCGGACGGGTCGGGTCTGCTCGGCGACCAAGTCCAACGGGCTCATTCACTCGATGCCGTTCTGGGACGAGATCTTCGTCGAAATCTCTTCGGAGTATCCGGACGTGCACGCCGAACAGTGCCATGTCGACGCGCTGGCCGCGCGGATGGTGCAGGCGCCGGACCGGCTCGACGTCGTGGTCGCTTCCAATCTCTTCGGCGACATCCTGAGCGACCTGGCGGCGGCCGTGACGGGCGGGCTCGGAATGGCGCCTTCGGGCAATATCAATCCGACCGGTGAGTTCCCTTCCATGTTCGAGGCGGTCCACGGCAGCGCTCCCGACATCGCCGGGCAGGGCATCGCGAATCCGGTGGCGCAGATCCTGGCGGGGGCGATGTTGCTCGACCATCTCGGGGAAACCCTTGCGGCACAAGCTGTTCGTACCGCGGTGGAAAAGGTTCTCGAGGAGGAGACCGTGCAGACCCCTGACCTCGGGGGGAAGTCCACCACCGCCGAACTCGGGTCCGCGGTGGTCGCCGCTCTATCTTGAACCCTCCGCATAGGGGTGTGTCAAGTCCCGGAAGTCATGAATGGTCCATTCATGACTTCCAGGTGCAGGAAGGCTCCCTTCCTTGCGCCAGGCGCAAGGAAGGGGCCTTCCCGTGTTCGGGGGGTGAGGCGATCTTGATGTTTCGTGCGGGCAGGGTGCGACGCCACAGCGATCGGTGTTTCGCTGTCGCATTGGGACACTGAGTGTCTTCGATGCGAACTGGGGATCCGGCTCGACTGTCGAGTCGCCACTCATGTCTCTGGAGCGACCAGTCACCCCCAGGCCCTAGACGGCCTTGCCGCGTCACGCGTGTCCCGGGCCGGATGTGCGAGTTCCGCTTCCGATCACGCCAGTTCGCTCCTCAGGCGCGCGAGTTTGGTCCCCGGTCACGTGAGTTCGGCCCCCAAGCGCGCGAGTTTCGTCTCCAAGCACGTGAGTTCGGTTTCCGAGTAGGCGAGTCCGACTTCCCCGTGCCAGGAAAGGTCCCTTCCTTGCAAATTTCGCAAGGAAGGGACCTTTCCTGGCACGCAAAGCGCGAACCTGACAGGCCGAGGCTCAGGTCAGTGTGCGGTCCAAGTCCGGCTCCAGGTAGATCAGCTTCGCCGTCGGCACCTTCGCGCGCACACGCGCTTCGGCGTCGTCGATGACCTGCGCGACGTCAGCGGTTCAACCCGGACACCGCGAAAGCCACTTCCAGGACCTTCGGCGTCCCCAAGCGGCCTTCGCGGCTCCAAACCGGTTAGAGGCGCGCCGGATGCACCTTGTGGAGCAAGGAGAAACCGACGTGTCGCACGCCGTGGCTTCATGTGGCGCTGGAACGTCGAACGTCCCCCATGCCACATGGAGAGTGTCGACTCGACAGATTTTTCGAGCAAGGCGAAAGTGTTGCCCTGAAAGGGAATCACGGCACGAAACCCGTCGCGAAAGGAGCGTTCGCCGCCTGCGCGCCATCCGGGCCGTGAGTTTTTGTCGGTGCCCCGGTGCAGAGTGTCGATCATCGAATTCGACGACTGGAGGAGTGCCGATGTGCTGGCATTGCGACAACCCCGGGAAGAGCCGCAGCGACTACCTCATCGAGGAGGTCCGTCCGCTGATCCGGAAGTACGGCTGGATGGTGCAGACGGTCGAGCGCGGAAGCGCCCAACCCGGTTTCGCGTACACGGTCGGGCTCACCGACGCCGGGTTGCCGGAACTCGTCGTCACCGGGCTGAGAGAGCGAAGATCCGGGCAGCTGCTGAACTATTTCGCCCAGCAGGTGGTCCGGTCGGGGCCGCCGGAAGCGGGTGAGGTGCTGCCCGCCGCGGTGGGATGGCCGGCGTTCGAGGTCGTTCCGCTCAGTTCGCCCTCGGCGCATCTGCTCACCGCCGCGCTCCTGTACGGCGAGGACATCCGTGCCCTGCAATTGGTCTACGAGGACGAGCACGGCAAATGGCCGTGGGACAGGGAGTTCCGCGGCGGGACGGGCGGGCAGCCGGTGCTGGGGGCGCGGGGCCGTGGCTGAAATCTCAAGGCACCGCGGGAGCTTCGCCCGCTTTCAGGCTGGTTCCCGGGGCCAGTCGCTGGACGGCGTCCTCCATATGGGCTTCCAGCAGCGACAATGTGGTCTCTTCGTCTCCCGCCCGCAGGGCCTCGATGATCCTGGTGTGCTCGGTGACCCGTTCTTCGACCTGCTGGTAGGTCGCCTGCAGCGCGGTGAGGCACATCCGGGTCTCGATCAGCAGGGTCCGGGCCATCCGAACGAGCCGCTTGCTGCCGGAGGCGGCGATCAGCGCCTCGTGGAAACGGAGGTCCGCCCAGGAGAGCGCGGTCGGATCGTCGTCGTCCGCGGCGGCGGCCATGGCACTCACCGCCTGTTCGAGTTCGGTGGCGACCCGTTCCCGGTCACCGCGCAGCGCGCGCAGCATCGCGGCTCGCTCGATGGCCGAGCGCGCCGAGTAGATGTCGTAGACGTCGCCGGGTTCGAGGTCGATCACGAACAGGCCGCGGTGACGCTCGCTGCGCAGGAGCCCTTCGGAAACGAGGTGCTGCATCGCCTCCCGCAACGGTCCCCGCGAAACCTGGAACCGGGAGGCGAGATCCGTTTCACCGAGCTGGGTGCCGGGAGGGAGAGCGCCGGTCATGATCGCGTCCCGCAACTGGCGCGCGATGATCCCGGCGGTCGACTCCCGGCTGACGGGCTCGATTTCCGGCAAGGACATGGTTCAGTCGCTCCTTCTTCCGAACAGCGCGCCCAGTGTGCGGACGAGCGGCGACTTTCCCGTGAGCCGCAGCCCTTCCCAGACGGTGACCTGATTGGCGGTCAGCACCGGCTTGCCGAGCCGGGTCTCGAGCGTGTTGATCTCGCCGAGGGTGCGCATGGCGGTGTCGGGGACGAGCAGCGCGTCGGCGGCCGGGTGATCGCGGCTCACGGCGAGTTCGACGACGGCTTCCGGACTGAGCTCGCCGACCTCGGCGGCGGTGTCGATGTCCGCGCTGCCCATCGAGACCACTTCGATCCCGCCCGCGCCGAGGAACTCGACGAACAACCGCGCGATGTCGTCCGGATAGCTGGCGGCGACCGCGACCCGCCGGACACCGAGGGCCCGAGCGGCGTGGACGAAGGCGAAAGAGGTGCTCGACGCCGGAACACCGGCGACGGCGGCCAGCTGGTCGGCCTGGTCGCGGGCGCCTTCCCAGCCGTAGACGAAACTGCCGCTGGTGCACGCCCACACCACCGCGTCCGGTTCGTGTTTGGCCAGCAGTGCGGCGCCGTCGGCGAGCCGGCTTTCGCTACCGAGGTCGAGCAGTTCCGGGACGGCGTGCAGATCGGTCCCGTAGATGTGCTCGACCGGCAGCTTGATCCCGGCCATGTCCCCACCGAGGAGTTGCTCCGCGAGCGGGTAGTCGTCTTCGGCCGCGTGGTCGGGGTAGATGAATCCGATCGTGGTCGTCGCGGACGGCGGCTCGGGTGGGGTGAGCGGCGAGATGGGCACGGGACCTCCGGAGGGCAGATTGTCGACAATCGTAAGGGAAGAGGTCAGTCGACCTCTCGTAGCCACTTGCCGGGCCCGACGATCGGCAGGTTCATCCGCCGGAGACAGGCCCACATCGTGAGCTGGTTCGCGGTGAGGACGGGTTTGCCGAGCGCGCTTTCGAGCGGCTCGATCAGATCGTAGGTGGGGAGGTTGGTGCAGCTGACGAAGATGGCTTCCGCGTCGGCGTGGTCGGCGGCGAGGATGCGTTCGGCGATGGTCCGGTAGCCGACCTTCCAGATGCCGCCGCCCAGGCCGAGATGGTCGCTGGAGACGGTGCGGACGTCGAGTTCGGCCAGGAAGTCGTGCAGCTTCCCGGTCAGGTCGCCGTCATAGGGCGTCAACACCGAGAGCCGGTGAAGGTCGAGTTGGTGCAGGACCTCGGCCAGCGCTCCGGACGTGGTGACGGCGTCCGTCGCGCCGGCGTCGCAGATCGCCTTGGTCAAAGAACGTTCGTAGACCACACCATTGACGAAGCTTCCGGAGGCGCACAGATAGGCGACGACTTCGGGCTCCACGTGGAGCACGTCTCGCGTGGCGGCGGAGAGATGCCTGCTGTCACTGACGAGCCGGGCCATCTCCATGCTGACGGGGACGGGTTCGTACGGCGTCCGCGCCAGATGGAGGGAGACCTCCATGGGCACCCAGCGCCACAGCTCGCGTTCCAGGGCCAGGTCGAAGGGGGCGATCACGCCGATGCCACGTTGTGCCAACGGGCCTTCGAACTCCAGTAAGTCGAAATCCAAGTCTCAGCCTCCGGAAACTTCTGCTGTCACAGTCCGGTGCTCCGGGGGTCGTCCTCGGATTGTTGACAATCATACGAGCCACTTTTACGGTGTCAACGTGATCGCCTCGGAGACCCCTGTGCTGGCGGTGCTCTGCGGAGACACGCGCCCCCCGGACATGCGCGCCATCGAGGCCCAAGCGGTGGTTCGGTACACCGACGAGGCCGGGTTGGCCGACGCGTTGTCCGGTGCCGACGCGTTCTTCGTCTACGACTTCCTTTCGACCGCCGTCCCGGGTGCCTGGCACGCGGCCGACCGGCTGCGCTGGCTGCACATCGCCAGCGCGGGCGTCGACCCGGTGCTCTTTCCCGGGCTGCGGGAGAGCGACGTCGTACTCACCAACTCGCGAGGGGTGTTCGACGGGGCGATAGCCGAGTACGTCCTCGGGGTCGTCCTCGCGTTCGCCAAGGATTTCGTCCGTTCGTGGGACCTGCAGCGGCATAAGCAGTGGAAGCACCGGGAAAGTGAGCGGATCTCCGGTCGCCGGGTGCTCGTGGTCGGCACCGGGCCGATCGGCCGGTCGATCGCGCGGCTGGTGCGGGCGGCCGGGATGTCGGTGGCGGGCGTCGGACGTCGTCCTCGTGCAGGCGATCCCGATTTCGGAGACGTGTACGCCTCTTCGGACCTGGTTCGCCATCTTCCCGAGGCGGATTACGTCGTCGCGGTCGCGCCCTTGACCGAGCAGACGAAAGGCATGTTCGACGCCGAGGCCTTCGCCACGATGAAGCCCGGCGCGCGGTTCGTCAATGTCGGCCGCGGCGAACTGGTGGTCACCTCGGACCTGGTCGGCGCGCTGCGGGACGGCTCGCTCGGAGGGGCGGCGCTCGACGTCTTCGACACCGAGCCGCTACCTCCTGAGAGTCCTTTGTGGACTATGGAGAACGTGCTGATCTCGCCGCATATGTCGGGTGACTTCGTCGGCTGGCGCAATACTCTGGTAGAGGTGTTCGCGGACAACTTCCGTCGCTGGCGCGCGGGGGAGCCGCTGCGCAACGTCGTGGACAAGCAACTCGGATACGTGCCGTCGGAGACGCTTCGCCAAGGTTAGGGGCCGGATGAACGACACCAAGTCGACCGCGAGTGAGCTCGTCGCCGCGTATGCCACCGGAGAGCTGTCCCCCGTCGAGGCCACTCAAAACGCGTTGCGTGCCATCGAAGAACGCGACGGTGAGACGAACGCTTTCTGCCTTGTCGAAGCCGATGGCGCGCTCGAACAGGCGAAAGCGTCCGAAATCCGCTGGCGGGACGGCAATCCGATCGGCTGGCTCGACGGCGTCCCGGCCTCGATCAAGGACATGTTCCTGACCCAGGGCTGGCCGACGCTGCGCGGTTCGCGGTGCATCGACCCGGACCAGGCATGGGACGTCGACAGCCCGGTCACCGCGCGACTGCGGGAGAACGGCTTGGTGCTGCTGGGGAAGACCACGACGCCGGAACTGGCGTGGAAAGGCGTCACCGACAACACGCTGACCGGGATCACCCGCAACCCGATCGACCCGTCGAAGACGGCGGGCGGGTCCAGTGGGGGCAGCGCCGCGGCCGTGGCGGCGGGGATGGGGGAACTCTCCGTCGGCACCGACGGCGGCGGCTCGATCCGGATTCCGGCTTCGTTCTGCGGGATTGTCGGCCTCAAGCCGACGCACGGCCGGATTCCGCTGTTCCCGGCGAGCCCGTTCGGGCCGCTCTCGCACGCCGGCCCGATGGCGCGTTCGGTCGACGACACGGCGCTGCTCCTCGACGTCCTCGCGATGCCCGACCATCGTGACCCGGCCGCGCTCGCCCCGCCTGTCTCGGCCTACCGCGAAGCCGTCCGCCGGGACGTGCGCGGGCTGATCGCCGCGTACTCGCCGACGCTCGGCTTCGTCGACGTCGACCCGGAAGTCGCGGCGATCGTCAAGTCGGCGGTCCAGTCGCTGGGCGACGCGGGTCTGCACATCGAGGAGACCGACCCCGGCTTCACCGACCCCAAACCCGCCTTCGACATCTTGTGGTCGACGGGGGCGGCCAAGTGGCTGGACGCCTTCCCCGCCGGTTCGGAGGCGAAGGTCGATCCCGGACTGCGGAAGGTGTGGGAACTCGGCAAGACCTTCTCGGCGAGCGACTACCTCGACGCCAACTCGGAGCGGGCCGCGCTGGGCATCCTGATGGGCCAGTTCCACACGCGCTACGACGTGCTGATCACGCCCACCCTGCCGATTCCCGCCTTCGAAGCCGGGCACGAGGTGCCGCCGGGCAGCGGACTGAGCGGCTGGCCGGACTGGACGCCGTTCACCTACCCGTTCAACATGACCCAGCAGCCCGCCATCAGCGTCCCGGCGGGGCGCACCTCCCGTGGGCTCCCGGTGGGTCTGCAGATCGTGGGCCCGCGGCACTCCGACGACCTGGTCCTCGCGGTCGCGAAGCTGCTAGAGGAGGTCCGTCCCTGGCCGTGACCTGCGGAAAGGGAGCAAGGGACCTTTGCTGTCACTTCCACGGGGTCAGAGCCGGGCGGCGTGGGTCTTCCGGACGAGCCCTCGCACCTGGCTGCTGCACAGTGCGAGACAGGTGGCCGTCACGACCAGGGCGGCGCACGCGAGCAGCGTCGTGCCGACCCCGAAGTGCTGCGCGGCCGGCCCGGCCGCCATCTGGCCGAGCGGCAGGGCGATGAAGGAGCCGAGCATGTCGTAGGAGTAGACACGCGCGAGCTTTTCGCCGGGCACGTTCTCCTGCAGCGAGACGTCCCACGCGACCACGAACTGTTCGATCGCCAGGCCGGACACGAACATGGCCGCCAGCAGCAGCGGCAGCCACGGCGCTTGGCCGAGAAGGAGCAACGGCGGCGCTTCGAAAAGGATCACCGCGACGCCGACGAACAACGCGCGCCGTGGCTGCCATCGAGCCACGAGGATCCCGCCGACGAGTGAGCCGATCGTTTGCGCGGCGAGGGCGAACCCCCAACCGGAGCGGCCGAAACTACTGTCGGCGACGACGGGACCGAGGATCGCGATCCCGCCGGCGATGACCGCGTTCACCACCATGAACTGCGCGACCACGACCCACACCCAGGTCCGTGACCGGAACTCGCGCCAGCCTTCGGCGAGTTCCGCCAGCGGGCGACTGCCGGGGACCCGTTCCCGGCGGCTGAGGCGGATACGCCGGTAGGACAGGGCGGAACCCAGGAACAGCAGCGCGTTCCCGCCGAGTGCCCAGCCGGGGCCGGCCGCGGTGACCAGGATGCCGCCGAGGCCGGCGCCGGCGATCCGGCCGGAGTTCGAGAGCAGCCTGCCGAGGGCGTTGGCCGGTGCCAGCAGTTCGGCGGGCACCGTCGACGGGGTCAGTGACGCCGAGGCGGGCGCGGAGATCGCGGACACCGCGCCGTTGACCACACTGAGGCCGACCAGCAGCGGGATCGACGCGAATCCACAAAGGACACTCGTCGCGATGACCGCCTGGGTCAGTGTGGCGGCGAGTTCGGTGCCCTGCAGGATCACCGAACGCGGCAACCGGTCCGCCAGCACCCCGCCGAACAACAGCAGCACCACGCTCGCCACCGAACGCGCGCCCACGACGATGCCGATGTCGACGGCCGAACCGGTCAGGTCGATCACCGCGAACGCCAGCGCGAGCGGGGCGACGGCGTTGCCGAACTCCCCGAACGTGCGACCGCCGATCAGCCAGCGGAAGTTGTGGTGGCGCAGGGGCTCGCGCAGCGACGTCACGATCGTGTCATCTCGAACAGCGACACCGTCGCGCTGACCGGGATCGTGTCCCGAGTGCGGGGCGGCCGCGCGGCCGAGTGCAGCAGCCTGCTCAGTTCGCGCGCGTGTTCGAGCGCCTTCTCCCAGGTCTCGCGGTCGACCCACATCTCCGCGTCCGTCATCGACGCGCGTTCGCCCGGAACGCGAAATTCGCTGCGGCGCTTGAGTTCTTCGGCCATTGTCGCGAGGAGAAGCTGCTCCTCCCGCGGGTTCGTCGAGGTGAACCGCGCTCCGGACTCCGGATCGTGCCGGTAGCGTTTCGCCAGCCCTCCTCGAATCCGCACCACCTCGGCGACGTCGAGCAGGCCGGCCTCGTGCAGCCGCCGCAGGTGATAGCTGACATTCGCCTGTGTCTCACCGAGTTCGCGCGCGACCTCGGCCGCACTCATCGCGACACCGGTCAAAAGCGACAGAATGCGCAACCGTACGGGGTGGGCGAGGACACGCAGCCCGTCGAGGCCGGGAGATTCGGACATGAGGCGAGTATCGGCTGCCGGACGCCGACCGTCAAACAGTTATTTGGGGGTTCGTCGGCTGGGAGATCCGGTGTGGTGAACCGGCGTCTGTGCACTGCTGAAGTCATGCGTACGACGCCACCGGGCAGGAGTGGTCTCGAGGATCGCTTTCGGCACCTTGGCGGCTCGGCGGGGACTGAGGTTCCTTCGACGAGGACGCGGCCATCGCCGCGATCCGTTATGCCCGCGAACTCCGAGTCGACTTCTTCGACACCGCCCAGGCCTACGGTTTCGGGATGTCCGAAGCGATGCTCGGGAAGGTGTTGCGCGAAGAGCTCAAGCGCGACCGCGACAACCTCGTCCTCGCCACGAAGGGCGGCATCGAGCCGCGTTCCGACCGCTCGCGCGACTCCCGGTGTGAGTGGCTGACGCAGGGAATCGAGGACAGCCTTCGTTTCCTCGACGTCGACCACATCGACCTCGGCAGGAATTTCGTCGACGCCGGAAAGATCCGGCACGTCGGTGTCTCGAACGACGACGCCGCGGGGCCGGCCGCCTTCGGCCGGACCCGTCCGGTGGAGACTTGGCAGCCGCCGTACCACCTGTTCCGCCGTGACGTCGAAACCACTGTGCTGCCGTACGCGCGGAAGAACGACATCGGCGTGCTCATGTACAGCCCGCTGGGCAGTGGCCTGCTGACCGGTTTTTCACGCCGGAGACGACGTTCGAGAAGGCCGACTGACGTTCCCGGTCTTCGGCGTTCACCGGGGAGATCTTCCGGCGCGATCTCGCCGTCGTCGACCGGCTCAAAGAATTCACCGCGGCCGAAGCCGACCTCACCGCGGAAGACCTCACCAAACTCGATCGGCTCATTACCGACGCCGTTCCCGTGTCGGGCGCGAGCCCGGAAGACGTCGCCTAGAGCTTGAATTCACTGCCGTCCAAGGGAAGTGAGGCGCCGCCGGCCAGGACGGCGGCGTGCTCCGGCGAGGCAGGGTCGATCACCGGGTTCGTGTTGTTCAGATGCGTATACGCCCAACGCGGGCCGGGGCGGAGCTTCGCTAGACTTCCGGTGATCGGCAGATGCCCCATCGCCAGCTGGGCGCCGTCGCCGACCTTCGCCGCGGTGGCACCCGACATCTCGTCCGGCGCGAAGAAGGTTCCGTCCAGCAACACGAGGCCGGCATCGCGGGTGAACTCGTCGAAGCCGTCCGGCCAGCTCTTCAGACAGGGAGCGTACACGAGGACACCGCCGGTCTGCGGATCCTCGATCCGGTACGCCACCACCCACGAACCATCCTCGGTGGACGAACGCGCGTACTTCGGCCGCTTGTCGCTCACGGGAAGCGTGCTGACCCGAAGACCGTCGATGGCGACCTCCGACGACGGCAGCCAGTCCCAGCCGCCGTAGCCGTCGATGATCGAGCGCGCGGGGAACTGTTCGGACAGCGCGTGCAGGACGGCGTCCGGCGCCCACACCGGCAGCCCGCCCGCTTCCCGCAGCAGAAGCAGGCCGAGTGAATGATCGAGTTCGGCGTCGGTGAGCAGGACCCCGCGCAGCGGGATCTCCCTCGGCCCGGGCCCGGCGCGCAACGGTGGTGTGGCGAGAATCTGCGCGCGGATGTCCGGTGACGCGTTGAGCAGGTACCAGCCCTGCCCGTCCGCGCTCACCGCGACGCAGTCCTGCGTCCGCGGCGGCGCGGCCGAAACGCACAACGCGCAGGCGCAGTTCCATTGCGGGAAACCGCCGCCCGCCGCGGTGCCGAGCAGGATCACCCTCATCGCGGCGCCCGCATCACGAGGTCGTCCGTTTTCGGGGGCGTGGCGAGGATGAGGTCGACGACGTCGCGCTGGGGCGATCGTGAGCACACCGGATCCGTGGCCGCGGCGTCGCCGATGAGCTGGAACGCCTGGCACCGGCAGCCGCCGAAGTCGATCGCGCGGCGTTCGCAGGTGCCGCAGGTGTCCGGCATCCAGTCCTCGCCGCGATAGGCGTTGAAGGAACCGGATTCGTACCAGATCCACGCCAGCGGCCTGTCCCGCACGTTGTCGAATTCCAGCGTCTCGATCGCCGTCGACGCGGGGCACGGCAGCACGTTCCCGTCGGGCGCCACGGTCAATTGCCGTGCGCCCCAGCCGTACATGCAGGGCTTCGGGTACCGCTCGTAGTAGTCGGCGACGACGTAGATGATCTCCATGCGACCGCGCAGCCGTTCGATGGCCGCGCGCACGATCGGCTCGGCCTCGTCGAGTTGCCGCCTGGTCGGCATCAGGGCGTCGCGGTTGCGCAGGGCCCAGCCGTAGTACTGCGTGTTGGCCAGTTCGAGCCGGTCCGCGCCCATCGCTTCGGCGAGGTCGATGATCCCGGCGAGCTGATCGTGGTTCTGCCGGTGCAGGACGACGTTCACCGAAAGCGGCAGGCCCGCCTTCTTGATCAGCTCGGCCGCGACCAGTTTCCGGTCGTGGGCCCGTGCGCCGGCGAGCCGGTCCGCGCGTTCGGCTGTCGCGCCTTGCACGGACAGCTGGATGTGCGCGATGCCGCGTTCGACGAGATCGTCCAATCTGGACTCCGTCAGACCGAGCCCGGACGTCACCAGGTTCACGTAGCAACCCAGTTTCGTGGCGTGTTCGACCAGGATGGGCAGGTCCGGTCTGGCGAGTGGTTCGCCGCCGGACAGGTGCACTTGGAGCACACCGAGTTCCCGTGCCTGTGACAGCACGGAAAGCCATTCCTCAGTGGACAGTTCGCCGTCGCGGGCGATCAGCTCGACCGGATTCGAACAGTACGGACAGTGCAGCGGGCAGCGATGGGTCAGCTCGGCCAGCATGCCCAGTGGCGGTGCCGCGGGTTTCAGGTCCATTCGACGATCCGCCGTTCTCCCAGCCGGGACAGAAGGTCCAGGATTTCGTCTTCGCGCACACCGGCGTAGCGTTCGGACAAGGCCGAAGCGATCGCCGCGACGTCTGCGACGCCATCGCAGAGCCCGAGCACGGCGGCGGCGGTCGGATTGGGGACGAGCACGCCTTCGGGGAACAGGAGGACGTGCGTTTCCCTGGTCTGGTCGTAGCTCAGCCGGACCCCGCGCCGCAGCCGCGGCACCGAGCCCGGTTCGAGGGTGCTCATCGCTACTCCTGGTCCGCGGCGCGCTCGATGGCGTCGAGCATCGACCAGAGCACGTCGGTCTTGAACGACAACGCCGCGATCGCCTTCTCCTGCTGCTCACGGGTGACGGCGTGCTGCACCACGATGTCGAGCGTCCCCTTGCCCTCACCGGAGACCTTGTCGATGCGATTGGTGAAATAGTCGAGGTCGTCCCGCGCGATCCACGAATAGTTCGCCAGCATGTCGGCGACCCGGCGCTGCATGAGATGGCCGGCGAACATTTCGGTCAGCCCCGAAGCGACCGCTTCGAGCCAAGGTTTCGTGCGGGCGAAAGTCACGTAGGCGTCGACGGCGAACCGTACGCCGGGGGCGACGTGTCGCTGATCGAGAACCTCCTCGCGGTCGAGCCCCACCGCGGTGCACAAGCGGAGCCATCGCTCGATTCCGCCGTCTCCGGCCTTGGTCCCATCGTGATAGACGATGCGGTCGAGCCATTCCCGGCGTATTTCCGGTACCGGGCAGTTGCTGATGATCGCCGCGTCCTTCTGCGGGAGCACGCATTGGTAGTACCAGCGGTTCGCGGCCCAGATCCTCAGCTCGTCTTCGGACAGGTCGCCGCGGTGCATCCGCTCGTGGAACGGATGGGTGCCCCAATAGCGGTGCGAAAGCCCGCGCAAGGCCGCGATGAAGTCCGACGACGACATGAGGGACACCGTGCTGCCTCCAACGGCTCGCTGATCGGGACGGGCGGTGCGGTGGTGGGGGCGGGCCCCCCACCACCGGATGCGAGATCAGTCCTCCATGCGGGCCGCGTAGGCGGTGACCTCCATGGGGGTCTCGTACTCGACGAAGTCGGGGGTGGTCCATACCTCGACGGTTTCGCTCATTTCTACTCCTAACGTCCACATGGGATCGAACAGGGGCCGAGCCCCCGTCACCCTAGAAGCGGGCCGCCGATTCTGACCAGACGTAAGAACCGACTTCCGGCGGGGTTTTGTAAAGGTTCCTACCTATGGCCGATCGAGCCGCCCCGATGGTCACCCTCGGCACACGCAACGGTTAACGACAGGGGCTTCCGATAGCCCGTCCAGTGGTGTCCGTTTCATCCTATGGTGTGTTTGTATCCAACTTGGCGGATGCACCCGACCATCCGTCCACCGCCGCCATCCGAGCTCCAGGGGTGTAGCTGAAGGAGGCGTCCCATGTCCTTACGTCGTACTCTCGCCGCCACGTTCGCCGCGGCGACGGCCGTGTCGATCGCGGCCGTCCCGGCGGCGGCCGCCGAAGCGCCGTCCGTCCAGGCGATCAGGCAGCTCGCGAGCGGCCTCGACCAGGCCTGGTCGATCGACTTCCTGCCCGACGGCACCGGCCTCTTCACGCAGAAGGACGCCAAGACGATCAGCAAGATCGACAAGGCGGGCAAGGTCACCACGGTCCAGACCATCCCCGGGGTGAGCGTCACCGCGGAAGCCGGCCTGCTCGGCATCGCCGTCTCGCCGAACTACGCCGCCGACCAGACGGTCTTCATCTACTACACGACCAGTTCCGACAACCGGATCGCCAAGCTGAAGCTGGGCCAGACCCCGACGCCGATCGTCACCGGCATCCCGCGTGGTTCGCAGTACCACCACGGCGGGCGGATCAGGTTCGGCCCCGACGGCCATCTCTACGCGGGTACCGGCGACGGTCAGAACGGCGCCAACGCGCAGAACAAGAACTCCCTCGGCGGCAAGGTCCTGCGCGTCACCACCGACGGCGCGGCCGCGCCCGGCAACCCGTTCAACAGCCGCGTCTACTCCTACGGCCACCGCAACGTCCAGGGGCTGACCTGGGCGAACGGGCAGCTGTACGTTTCCGACATCGGCGCCAACAGGCTCGACGAGCTGAACAAGATCGACCCGGGCAAGAACTACGGCTGGCCGACCTGCGAGGGTCCGTGCAGCACGGCGGGGATGACCAACCCGGTCAAGGCCTGGCCGACGTCCTCGGCGACGCCGAGCGGACTCGCGGCTTACCAAGGCTCGCTGTACATGGCTTCGCTCAAGGGCGGCACGTACAAACTGGACCTGAACGGCAACGGCGGCAAGCTCTGGACCAACCTCGGCCGCACGCGTGACGCGGTCGCCGGCCCGGACGGCCGCCTGTACACGATCACGCCGGGCGCGCTCTACGTCTCCGACGGCAGCTAGCCCCCCGACGCGTTTCGGCACCTGGTTGCGGTGGTCCCACGTCGAACCGCCGCAACCAGGTGCCGAAACGCGGGGTCAGCCGCGCCCGACGGACACCGCGTGTTCGAGTTCGACCAGCGCGGTGTCCAGGTGGGTCAGGATGCGCTGGAGATGCGGGACGCTGCGGCGGCAGCCGGTGATGCCGAAGTCCAGCTCGTCCCCGTTGCTGGTGAGCGTGATGTTCAGCGCCTGCCCGTCGAGCAGCACCGACGCCGGGTAGATGCCGTCGAGCGACGCGCCGTTCCAGTACAGCCGCTTGCGCGGCCCCGGCACGTTGGAGATCACCAGGTTGAACGGTGGTTTCGTGTTGTTCACGAAACCGGGGATCGGCGACACGCCGAGCCGGGCGACGTTGATCCCCGACAGCAGCAGTGTCTGTAGCGGGGTCAGCTCCGAGAACAGCTTCTTGCCGTTCCGCATGGACGCGCTGATCGTCGCGAGCCGTGCGGCCGGATCCGTCAGGTGGGTGGCCAGGTTGCACAGCAGCGCGCCGATGTTGTTCCCCGCCGCGTCCCCGGTGTCCCTGCGCCGCAGGGACACCGGGACCATCGCGGTCAGCGGCGTGTCGGGAAGCGCGTTCTGTTCGATCAGGTAGTCGCGCAGCGCGCCCGAGCACATCGCGAGGACGACGTCGTTGCGCGACACCCCGGCCGCCGTGGCGATCTCGCGGACCCTGTCCAGCGACCACGACTGCGCCGCGAACCGCCGGGCGCCGCCGATCGGGACGTTGAACATCGTCTTCGGCGCCTGCGAGGGCAGCGTCAGGGTGTGTTCCTGGAACGCCTCGCGCGCCACCTTCATCGCGGCGGGCGCGATCCCGGCGAGCTGGTTGACCGTCTTGCCCATGGTCTGGAACAGCGAGGCGGAAGCCTTGCCGTTGCGGCTCCCGTCGGGTTCGGGCCGCGAGCCCCACGGCGGCGGGCAGTCGAGGTCGAACGGGTCTTCCGACAGGGTGCCCTGCAGATGCCGCAGCGCCGAGACGCCGTCCATCAGCGCGTGGTGGATCTTGCTGTAGATCGCGAACCGGCCGTCCTGCAGCCCCTCGATCAGGTGGATCTCCCAGAGGGGGCGATGCCGGTCGAGGAGGGTGCTGTGCCAGCGTCCGGTCAGCTCCAGCAGTTCGCGGATCCGGCCGGGCCGGGGCAGCGCCGAATGCCGGAAGTGGTAATCGAGTTCGAGGTCGGTGTCGGTCGACCAGGCGAGGTGGCCCGCGGTGGTGAGCGGCCGGGCGGGACGGCGCCGGAACACCGGGCGCATGTTGTCGGAATCGAGCAGTTTCCGCCGGATGTCGCGCAGGTAGTCGGGTCCGGCGTCCTCGGGTTTCTTGAACAGTTGCAGCCCGCCGACGTGCATCGGATGTTCACGCGTCTCGACGAGAAGGAACATCGAGTCGGTCACGGGCATGAACGGCATCGTCGGACCACCTTCCGCGCTACGGCGTGCGAGCACGCCGGGTGCCAGAGTTTACGCACACCGAAACCACCATCTCACGCTTTAGGGTGGATCACATGACGATCCCGACCGATCCGCAGACGGGCAGGTTCGAGGTACGTTTTCCCGCCGAGAACCCCTCAGGAGAGTTCCGTCGGTCCGCCAACCATTTCGACGCGCGCGTCACCGCCGACGGCCGTGACGGCTGGCCGGTGGAGGCGGGGAGATACCGGCTGGTGGTCAGCCGGGCCTGTCCCTGGGCGAGCCGAGCGCTGGTCGTGCGGCGGCTGCTCGGTCTCGAGTCCGCGCTGAGCGTGGCCGTGGCCGACCCGATCCAGGACGAGAAGAGCTGGCGGTTCACCCTCGATCCCGACGACCGGGATCCGGTACTCGGCATCAAGTACCTGGCCGAGGCCTATCACGCGGCCGACCCGCACTACATGGGCGGGATCAGCGTTCCGGCCATTGTGGACATTCCGAGCAAGCGGCTCGTGACCAACGACTACCCGCGGATCACCCTCGATCTGTCCACCGAATGGACCAGTCTCCACCGGCCCGGTGCGCCCGACCTCTACCCGGAGCGACTGCGTGACGAGATCGACGACGTCAACGTAGGCGTCTACGCGGACGTCAACGCCGCTGTGTACCAAGCCGGGTTCGCGACCGGACAGGCCGCGTACGAAGACGCGTACATCCGGCTCTTCGCCATGCTGGACGTGCTTTCCGAGCGGCTGGAAACACAGCGCTACCTCGTCGGTGACACGATCACCGAAGCGGACATCCGGCTGTTCACCACGCTCGTCCGCTTCGATCCGGTCTATCACGGGCATTTCAAATGCAACCGGAACAAACTGACCGAGATGCCGGTGCTGTGGGCCTACGCCCGTGATCTCTTCCAAACGCCGGGTTTCGGTGACACCGTCGACTTCGACCACATCAAGCGGCACTACCACGCGGTGCACGAGCAGGTGAACCCGACGCGGATCGTCCCACTGGGACCGGACCTGTCCGGCTGGACGGCGCCGCACCACCGGGAGCAGCTGGGCGGGCGCCCGTTCGGCGACGGCACGCCGCCGGGACCGCCGCCCCAGGACGAACGGATCGGGGACCCGGATGGAGCCACTCCCTGAACGCGCCGAAGTCGTCGTGATCGGCGGCGGCATCATCGGGGTGAGCTGCGCGTACCGGCTCGCCGCGGCCGGGGTCTCGGTGCTGCTGCTCGAACGCGGGCTCCTGGGCGGGGGCTCGACGGCCAAGGCCGCGGGCGGGATCCGGTCGTCGTTCACCACGCGCGTCAACATCGAGATCGGGCTGCGCGGGCTGGCCGAGTATGCCTCTTTCGCCGAGACGTACGGGACCGAGATCGACTTCCGTCGCGACGGCTACCTGTACCTGGTCACCGACGCCGCCGACCTGCCCGAATTCGAACGCTGCGCCGAACTGCAGAACTCCTACGGCGTCCGCAGCCGGCTCGTCGAGCCCGCCGAAGCGCGGCGGTTCTCCCCGCTGATCGACACCGAAGGCGTGATCGCGGCCCTGTGGTCGCCGGACGACGCCAAGGCGACACCGGACTCCGCGGTCCAGGGCTACGCGCGGGCGGCCCGCGGGCACGGGGCGATGCTGAGGACCGGTGTCGAAGTCGTCGGGATCGAACGCGACGGCGACGAGATCACCGGTGTCCTGACCGGTGAAGGCCTCGTGCGGACGAACGCGGTGGTCTGCGCGGCGGGTGCGTGGTCGGGACGGATCGGCGAACTCGCCGGCGTCGACCTTCCGGTGCGGCCGTTCCGGCGGCAGGTCGTGTTCACCGGGCCGGTCGCGGGCCTGCCCGGATCGGTGCCGCTGACCATCGAGATGCCGTCCGCGTTCTACTTCCACCGCGAGGGCCTCGGCCTGGCGATGTCCTTCTGCGACGGTGACGGCGATCCCGGCTTCGACACCCGCTACCAGCCGGGCGACTGGCTGCCGGAACTCGCCGAGATCGCCGCACGCCGGGTGCCCGCGGTACTCGGCGCGGGAATCCGCGGCGGCTGGGCCGGGCTGTACGAGGTCACCCCCGACCGCAACCAGATCGTGGGGGAAAGCGTCCACCTGTCGCGGTTCTTCTACGCCACCGGCTTTTCGGGACACGGGTTCCAAATGGGCCCGGCGGTGGGGGAGCTCGTGCGGGACCTCTACCTGGGGCGGGTCCCGGCCATCGACATCACCGGGCTCGATGTCCGCCGGTTCGCCGGCGACCGGGCCGTGACGAGGGAGCACAACATTGTCTGAGTTCGTCGAAGTCACCACCGAGGCGGAACTGCGCGAGATCCTGCCGCCGCCGCTGGAGCGGACCGCGAACAAGGCGCGCCCGAAGCTGCACGAGATGGACCGTCAGTGGCTCGCGGAGTCGCCGTTCGTGCTGATCGGGACGTCGGCGGCCGACGGCACCTGCGACGTCTCGCCGAAGGGCGACCCCGCCGGGTTCACCCTGGTGCTGGACGACTCGCGGATCGCCATCCCGGAGCGCCCCGGCAACCGGCGCGCCGACGGGTTCCGCAACGTGCTGTCGAACCCGCACGTCGGGCTGATCTACCTGATCCCCGGCCGCGGCGACACCCTGCGGATCAACGGCCGCGCGCGGCTCGTGCGGGAGGCGCCGTTCTTCGACGACATGATCGTCAAGGGCAGCCGGCCCAAGCTGGCGCTGGTGGTCGACATCGACGAGATCTTCCACCACTGCCAGAAGGCGTTCATGCGGTCGAAGCTCTGGTCGCCGGAAAGCTGGGCGCCCGATGCGCTGCCGTCGCGGGCGATGCTCTCCAAGACCTTCGAACGGCCGGAGGATTCCCTCGCCGACCTGGAGACCTACTACGGTCCCGCCTACGCGACCGGGCTGTACTGAGGCCACTGTCCGTGAAGGCAGCCTTGGCGGACCTTCGTTCGCTGGGTGATCAGTACCGGGACCGGAACGCCTCTTCGACGATGGAGGAATGGGGACACTCAACGTCCCGAATCCTCCATCGTCGACACCCGGCACGCGCCGAGTGGTCGACCCGCATCACCGCCCTGGTCAAGGTTAGGTAGCCAATACCGGGGACGGCGTGATGGTTGCTGGATCGTTGAACGATCTGGCACTATCGGCGGGGTGCCTGCACCCACCGGAGCCCAGCATCTGGCCGACGCGCTGACCGCTCTGGGGGCCGAAGTCGTCTTCGGTCTCCCCGGGGTGCACAACCTGCCGTTATGGGAGGCGCTGGCCGCTACGGACATCCGGCTCGTCGGTGTCCGGCACGAGCAGACGGCCGGGTACGCGGCGGACGGTTATGCCCGCGCGACCGGCAAGCTCGGTGTCGCGCTGGTGACCACGGGGCCCGGCGCGGCGAACACGCTCGCCGCCGTCGGCGAGGCCATGGCGTCGGCCGCGCCGGTGCTGGTCATCGCGACCGACATCCCGTCCACGCTGCGGCGGCCCGGCGTGGTCCGCGGCGTGCTGCACGAGACCTCGGATCAGCAGGCGATGTTCGCGCCGGTCACCAAGGCCGGGTTCACCGTCCCGAGCGCCGACCAGGTCGCCGCGACGCTCCACCGCGCGGCCCGGCTCGCGCTCCAGCCACAGAGCGGGCCGGTGTACCTCGGCATCCCGGCCGACTTCCTGTCGGAGCGGACACCGGCGCGTCGTCCGCCGAGGTCGCACGCCCGGCCCGCCGAGATCCCGGATCTCACCGAGGCCGAGACAGCCCTGGCCACCGCCGGACGGCCGCTGATCTGGGCGGGCGGTGGCGCGTCGCGCGCCGGGGCGGGTGAGGCGATCGGGAAGCTCGCCGAACGGCTGGCCGCGCCGGTGCTCACCACGTTCGGCGCTCGCGGCCTCCTGCCGGTCGATCATCCCTGTCTCGCCCCGAATCCGGTGCACGCGCCCGAGGTCGGGGCGCTGTGGGACGAGGCCGACGTCGTCCTCGCCATCGGCACCGACTTCGACGGGCTGATGACGCAGAACTGGCTGATGCCGCAGCCGGAGAAGCTCATCGCGATCAACGTCGATCCGGACGACGCCGCCAAGAACTACCAGCCGGACATCACGCTGGTCGGCGACGCCCGGGTGCTCACCGAGGCGCTCAAGGTCGAGGAACGGCCCGGTATCGCGGCTCTCGTCGGCAGGCTCGCCAAGGTCTCCGCGCGGGTCCGCCGGCGGATCAGGGAAGAAGAACCGCAGGCGGCGGATCTGCTGGCCACTTTCGACGAGGTGTTGCCGCCGGACGCGGTCGTGGTCGCGGACATGTGCGTGGCCGGATACTGGATCGGCGGCTTCCACCGTGTCCGCGCGCCGCGCAAACTCGCGTACCCGATGGGCTGGGGCACGCTCGGCTACGGCTTCCCTGCCGCGCTCGGCGCCGGTGTCGCGGGCACGGGCCGCGCGATCTGCGTCAGCGGTGACGGCGGATTCCTGTTCGCCTGCGGTGATCTCGCCACGATGGCGCAGGAGCAGTTGCCGGTCACGGTGATCATCGTCGACGACGGTGGCTACGGAATGCTGCGTTACGACCAGGACCGGGCCGGCCTGCCGCGCCGGGGCATCGATTGGGACAGTCCCGATTTCGTCGGCCTGGCGCGGTCTTTCGGTGTGCACGCGGACCGCGTGTCCGGGTTCGGACGCGCGTTCCGGCGACTGCTCGGTGAGTTCGTCGAGTCCGACGAGCCGAACGTACTGGTCGTCCGCGCGAAGATGGCGCCACCGCTCAACGCCTCGCCGCGCTGGTATCGCAAGGAATCCCCGTGACCGGCCTTCGCGTCGGCGTGGACATCGGCGGCACGTTCACCGATCTCTGCGTGCTCGACGAGAGCGGTGCCGTCGCCCCCGGCAAGGTGCTGACGACCCGCGACGAGCCTGCTCGCGCGGTGGAGGAAGGTCTCAAGAGGACACTCGCCGACGCCGGGTCGCACGCGGATGACGTCGAGCAGTTCGTGCACGGGACCACGCTGGTCACGAACGCGCTGATCGAGCGGGAGGGAGCACGCACCGCCCTGCCGGCGACGGCCGGTTTCCGTGACGTGCTGGAGATACGGCGCAAGGTCGCGGTGGTCTTCGGCGGCGCGAGGGGCATCGGCCTCGCCACGGTGAAGGAGTTCGTCGCCGAGGGCACGGCCGTGTTCTCCAGCGACGTCCGCGAACTCGCCGAACCCGCCGAAGGTGTCCGGCACTCCCTTGTGGACGCGGCGGACGAAGGACAGGTCGACGAGTTCGTACTCGCCGAGACCGACCGGGTCGGCGAGGCGTGGGAGGTCGCGAAGGCGGTCGTCTTCCCGGCCGGTGACGAGTCGCGGTCCGGCAACGGGGTCGCGCTGCCGATCGACGGTGCCGAGGCCGCCGGTGCCCTGCCGGGCAACCGGTACGGTCTCGACTTCGAACTCGGCGTCAGGTAGCGCCATGTCCACTTCGGCCGCCGAGGAGGCACTGGCCCGCGACAGACCCTTGCTCGAACGGAGCGGGACAGCGGAGCGGGTCGCCGAGATCCTGCGCCAGCGCATCACCGAAGGGGTGTTCCCGCCCGGGTCGAGGCTTTCCGAACCGTCGATCAGCGCCGCACTGGGTGTTTCACGCAACACGCTGCGCGAGTCCTTCCAGCTCCTGGCGCACGAGCGGCTCGCGGTACACGAACTCAACCGCGGCGTGTTCGTCCGGGAACTGACCGTGCAGGACATCTCGGATCTCTACGTGATGCGGCGGGTCACCGAATGCGGTGCGCTGCGACGGGCGTCCGAATTGTCCACTGTGGACCTTTCGGCCATCGGGACCGCGGTGCGGGAGGGACATGCCGCGGCGGGCGAAGACGACTGGCAGGCCGTCGGGACCGCGAGCATCGCGTTCCACCAAGCGGTGGGCGACCTGGCGGGCAGCGAGCGGGTCAGCACGACGATGCGTCAGGTACTGGCGGAGACGCGGCTCTTCTTCGTCCTGACGGAGAACACGCGCGCGTTCTTCGAGCCGTTCCTGCGGCGGCACGAGCGGATCCTGCGGGAGCTGGAACGAGGACGGTTCGGGTCCGCGGAGACGGCGCTGGAGAAATATCTGCGGGACGCGGAGAAACAGCTGCTGGCCGCTTACGGCCGGCGGGATTGAGCGTCGGGTCGTTTCCTCGCCTCCGACGCGGGCGCGCCGAACCGGTCGCAGCGGGCCGGCGCGCGCGAGGAGGGCGTCCTCGTGCGAAACCCGGCCAAGGGGATCGCGGCGTCGCCGCCGCTGATCGCGGCGGAGGCCGAACTGGACCTGCTCGCTTCGGCCCTGCCCGCGCGCTCGACCGGCTGGTCCAGCGGGCTTCGTCAGGCCAAGACGCAATGAAGGGGCCTTTCCTGGCGAATTTCGCCAGGAAAGGCCCCTTCATGTCACGTCCGCCGCAACCGGCACGGGCAAGTGTCGAGTGCGGTGCGTGACGTGCACGAGGGCCGCGCGCGCGGTCATGAAGGGCACAGCCGACGGGACCAAGTCCCTTCATGACCCCCCAGCGCGGCGGACCCGCATGGGCCCGCCGCGCTGGAGGCGGAGTTCTTCGCCCTCGAAGCCCGCGGTGACGAACACCGCGGACGGTCTCGATGTCATCTGGAGGTCATACGCCATACCGGCACATTGACCACCCGCCCCGGCATTTCCGGGAACTCGTGCCCGCTGACCACGGTGAATCGCCATTTGTCGACCCCGCCGCCGATGATCTCGGCGTACCGCCGGGCGCCGTCCGCGTTGGCGAAGCGCACCTGCTGGCCGTTGGTGAGATGGGTGATCTTGACCGCCATCCGTGCCTCCCTGAAGTCCGGTGCCGGCCCGCGGAGCTTCCCCCTCCGGGGCCGGCGCGGACAGTAGAACACATGTTCGACGACCCTCGCCAATCCGACCCCCTCGGGCGGGTCATCGCCGCATGGTCACCCGCGGCCACGCGTCCAGCCCACGGGAGATTTCGTGCGCTCGGATGGTGCGCAGACCTTCGGTGAGGCTCTCCTCGTCGAGGGGCTCGAAGCCGAGCCGGGCGTAGTACGGCGCGTTCCACGGCACCTCGGCGTACGTCGTCAGCGTCAGCCCCGCGAGGCCTTCGCGCGCGGCCCAGCCGGCGGCGTGGTCGATCAACCGGCGCCCGAGGCCCCGCCGCGCGTGATCCGGATGGACGGACACCTGCTCGAGGTGGCCGTGGCCGTCGACGACCTCGGCGAGCAGATACGCCACCGGGCCGTCGCCGTCGTCCCACACCCAGGCCCGGCCCTCGCGCTGGAAGGCCGTGAGGTCCGCGATCGACGGCGGGTCGTCGTCGGCGATCGCGGCCATGCCGAGTGTGCGGAACGGTTCGCCCGCCGCGCGTTCGATGTCCTGGAGCGCGGGCAGGTCTTCGGGGGTGGCGAGTCGGATCACGGATCGAGTTCTACCCGCCGCCGGGAGCGGGTGCGCGCGAATTGGCGGACTTCTGGCGGGCACCGGTACCGACTTGGCGATCTCGCGTGACTGGTGGGACGGCATGCGTGATCCGACGGACGACACGCGTGACTGGACGGACGACACGCTTCACCGGCGCTCACTTGGCCGCGCGGATCAGAGGGAGAACGAAGAGATGGCCCGGTGGATCCTGCTCGCGTACGACTGGAGCGCGACGATGGCGGCCCGTTTCTCGTCGTCGCCGATCCGGGTCGCCGGGGCGGCGAGGGTCAGCACGGCGGGCCGGGGCCCGGTGCCCGGGATCGGCACCGAACAGGACCAGACACCGTCGTCCAGTTCGCCCCAGCTGACCGAATACCGGTTCGCCCCGGCGCGTTTGACCTCTTCTCGCACGCTCGGGCCGCGGCGGTGGACGATCGACGAAAGCCGTCTTTCGCGTTCGCCCTCCGGCAGCATGGCGAGCAGCATCTTGCCCGACGCGCCGGTGCCGAGCGGGACGGAATGGCCGGGCTGGAAGGTGAACCGCATCGCGCGTTCGCATTCCACCCGGTCGGCGCAGACGGCGGAGTCGCCGAAATGCTGGAACAACAGCACCGTCTCCCCGAGCGCGCGCGCCGCCTCCTCCATCGCCGGCCGGGCCAGGCGGGCGAGGTCGTTGGCCAGCTGGGCGGCCCGCGCGAGCGGCATCACCTGGCTCGTCACGTGATAGCGCCCCGTCCTTCCCTCCTCCAGGAGCTGGAGTTCCTTCAGCAGCGCGACATAGCGATACGTCGTGGCGACCGGGGTGCCGATCCTCGCGGCGAGTTCGGCGACGCTGGCGTCCCAGCGGCGTTCGGAGAAGGACAGCAGCAGCTGCAGGACCTTGCGTGAGCTGCTGGCGCCGGGGGTGCGTTTCGGCGGGGTGGTGGTGTCCAGGGATCGTGCGGCAGGCGTCATCTCGACCTCTCGCCGGGGCAATCACAAAGAGTCAAGAAAATAGCACATTGTGTGAATTGCGGACCAGGGTCTTTGGTCCACGAACAAGCGGACTTCTTGCTGGCTTTGAGACCAGGGAAAAGCCATTGGCCGGCAAGATCGCGTTGGTCACCGGGGCGACCCGCGGCGCCGGGCGGGGAATAGCGGTCCGGTCGGGTGCCGCCGGGGCGACCGTCTACGTGACCGGCCGCAGTACCCGTTCCCGGCGGCCGGAAATGAAGCGCCCGGAGACGATCGAGGAGACGGCGGCGCTCGTCGGCGAAGCGGGCGCGCACGGGATCGCGATCGGTGTGGACCATTTGGAGGCAGCCCAGGTCCGCGAACTGGTGCAACGGATCGACGCCGGACAGGGCGCGTTGCACGTGCTGGTCGACGACATCTACGGCGCGCCCATCGAGTGGGACAAAACGGTCTGGTAGTCCACTTTGGACATCGGGCTGCGGGACCCTGCGGCTCGCCGTCGACACCCCATGTCATCACCAGCCATTTCGCGCTTCCGCTCATGATCGGGAAGCCGGGGGCACTGGTCGTGGCGGTCGATGACGGAACGGCCGAGTACGACTCGGAGAACTACCGTGTTTCGTTCTTCCGCGGCCTCGTCAAGACCGCGGTGAACCGGATGGCGTTCGCCCTCGGCCACGAATTGGCCACGAATTGGCACCGCATGGCGGTACCGCGGTGGCGGTCACGCCGGACCGGTCGCGTTCCGAGGCGATGCTCGACGCTTACCGGGTCACCGAAGAGAATTGCCAGGACGCCACGAAGGCGCAGCCGCATTTCGCCATTTCTGAAAGCCCCGCGTTCGCCGGCAGGGCCGTCGCGGCACTGGCCGATGACGCGGAAGTCGGCCGCTGGAACGGGAAATCGGTGTCCAGTGGCGAATTGGCGAAAAAATACGGATTCACCGACCTCGACGGCAGCCGTCCCGACTGCTGGCGCTATCTCGTCGAGGTCCAGGATCGCGGCCCACCGGCGGACGTCACCGGCTACCGCTGAGTCTCCCGGCGCAGGAAGGGGGTGAGCAGACCGGGCGCGGCCTGCTCCGCCATCGCCAGTCCGGCCGATTCGCCGACGTCGACCACCTGACAGCTGCCGCTGCCCGCCGCGATCGGGGCCGTCACGGTGATCAACCCGGCGCGGCGCTGGAAGAACGAGCGGCTGACGACGATTCCGGTGACCCCTTCACGCCGGATCGCCACCGTCGCTCGCGCCAATGAGCCGGAACGGCTGACCAGGTAGCGCCCGACGATCGCGTGGCCGAGAGCGCGGTAACGATCCCAGCCCACGAACGCGGCGAGCGGCACCAGGCCGAGCGCGACCTGCCACATCCACGACGGCAGGAAATCGATCCAGGCCAGGCCGAACAGGGCCGCCGCCGGCAGCAGCACGGCACCCACCGCACGGGTGAGCCGTCTGGTCAGTGCCCGTCGGGGATGCCGGTTCATCGGCACGGTGGCCGGAGCGAAGTTCTCCCGCAGCACGTCGGCGGCGACCTCGTGGACCCGGCCGACGGGCGCGGGTGGCAGCAGGAGCCCGCCGCCCTTGTCCCCGCCCTTGCCCTCGCGCAGTCCGCCCGCGATCGCGGTGAGCCGCGCCCCGCCCGCGATCCTCAGCGGGAGCGGTTCCTTCACCTCGACGCCGCGCAGCCGGTCTTCCTCGATGGACACCGAACGCGTGGTGAGCAGCCCGCGCCGGACGTGCAGGGTGCCCTCCGCCTCCCGGGTGAGCTTGAAGTTCCAGAACGAGAGCACGTAACCGCCGACCGAAAGCAGCGAGACCACCACGAGCAGGGCGACCGCCGCGACGACCACGATCAGCCACACCGCCGTGTTCGCCAGGTCGTCCAAGAGCTCCCGCAGCGGGCCGACGTTCTCCGGGGCGATGTTCAACTGGTGCGCGAAATGCCACACCGTGGCGAACACCGCGCCCACCACGGCGAGCCCGGAGAGGGTGAACGGCGCGTACCGCACCCACTTCCGGTCGACCTCCGCGACGACCTCCTCCGGCGGCGGGGCGGCCTCGGCTTCGGCCGGGAGCTCCTTGCGGTGCAGGAGAACCGTGCGCAGCCGATCCGCTTCGGCCTGACTGACGGCGTCGAGCACCAGTTGGTCGCCGCTCGCGCCCCGCGCGGGCGAATGCCGTCCGGTGCCGATGCGCACGGCGCTGAGGGAGAACAGGCGGTGCTTCGGTTCCGAGGTGACGTCGACCGTGCGCACCCGGTCCAGCGGGATCGCGCGGTGTTTGCGCAGCAGCAGGCCCGTGGTCCATTCCACCTGGCCCTCGGCGATGCGATACCGCGAAGTGAGCACGTGCGAGACACCGACGAGCACGGTCAGCGCGGTGATCCCCAGCCCGAACCACTCCCAGCCGTTGCCCCGGCCGAGGAGCACCGTCCCGATCAGCACCGGGAGCGATTTGACCACGTCGAGCACCGGCCGGATCAGCAGCATCCGGCGATCGAGCCGTCGCCACTGGCCGACGGCGGCGTCCGGTGGTGCCTCGGTGCTCATGTCGCGTCACCGGGGGTGGCCTGCGTGGTCTTCGTGAGTTCCGCGGCCAGCGCCAGCGCTTCGGCGTGGTCGAGACCGGCGATCTTGACCGGGCCCGCGGCCGACGCCGTCGTCACGGTGATCTTCGCCAGCCGGAACAGCTGCTCGACCGGATCCCGCTCGATGTCGACGGTCTGGATCCGCGAGATCGGCGCGATCCGCCAGTCCTGTTTGAGCCATCCTTCCTGGGTGTACACGGCCTCGCCGGTGACCTCCCAGCGGTGGATCCGGTAGCGCCACCGGGGCATGACCAGCAGATGCAGCGGCGCGAGCACGCACGAGACGATGAGCGTCACCGTGAGCCACGTCGGCGCGTCGTCACTCGTGAGGACGAACACCAGCTGGACGCCGAGGAGCACCGCCCAGCCGACCGCGGCCCACACCGTCCAGTAACCGATGGCGCGACGGCTCACCCGATGGGCGGGCGGGCGCAGGCTGAGCGTCTCTTCTGTCACCCCTTCACCCTGCACCACCTCCGTGCGGACCGCCCACGACAATCGTCACGGCCCGATAGGATCCAGACCACCGTCGGCGGAATGGATACCCCCTGTCGGGGCGTTGTCACCGGTGGACGGTCGTACCCATGAAACCTGGAGGATCTGGTGGCGCTGGACCCGGAAGACCTGTACGAGGTGGACTCGGACGTCCCTGACCTCGGCGGGGCCGTGCTCCTGCACTACTTCGACGGGTTCATGGACGCCGGTTCGGCGGGCAAGCTCGTCGCCGAGCATCTGCTGAACTCCTTCGAGCACCGCGTGATCGCGCGCTTCGACGTCGACCGCCTCATCGACTACCGCTCGCGCCGCCCCGCGATGACCTATTCCCTCGACCACTGGGAGGCCTACGACGCCCCCGAACTGGTCGTCAACCTGCTGCACGACGCCGACGGCGTGCCGTTCCTGCTGCTCACCGGGCCGGAACCGGATCACGACTGGGAGCGGTTCTGCGCGGCCGTGCGCGCGCTGGTGGAACGCTGGGACGTCCGGCTCACCACCGGTTTCCACGGCATCCCGATGGGCGCGCCGCACACCCGCCCGCTCGGGGTGACCGCACACGCGACCAGGAACGAACTGGTCGGCGAACACCGCCCGCTGCCCAACCGGATGCAGGTGCCGGGCAGTGTCGCCGGGCTGCTGGAGTTCCGGTTCGGCGAGTGGGGACACGACGCTTCCGGCTTCGCCGCGCACGTGCCGCACTACCTGGCGGATTCGACGTACCCGAGCGCCGCGCTGAACCTGCTCGGCGCCGTCGCCTCGGCGACCGGGCTGAACCTGCCGGACGGCGACCTGCGGGAGGCGTCACACGAGGCGGAGGCCGAGATCGCCCGCCAGGTCGCCGGTTCGGAGAAGGTCGCCGACGTCGTACGCGCGCTGGAACAGCAGTACGACACCTTCATGGAGGCGTCGGACAAGGAGAGCCTGCTCGCGGAGTCGGTCGAGCACATGCCGACCGCCGAGGAGCTGGGCTCCGAGTTCGAGCGGTTCCTGGCCGAGCAGAACGGTGGCGAGACGCCGGAGCGCTGAGGTTGCAGGACCTGGAGGCCCCCTTCGCCGCGCTGAAGAAGGCCTCCAGGTACTTGCGGCCGTCGAGTTCCCTCGATCGAGACGGGCGAAGGGGCCTTCACACGCCGCCGTTGTGGCTCCCTGTGGTGAGGGTGTCGATCGTCTGTCCGTGAAGGCCTTCTTCCCTCAGTGGTCGACGGCGACCATCGCTCGTGCGTGGTTCGGCCGTTCGACCTCGTCGAGCAGCGCGACCGCGAGATCCGCGTACGAGAACGGCGCCGCGTCCGCCGCGCGCGGCAGTACCCGGTGGTCCCCGCTGCGGTATTCGCCCGTACGGTCGGCGTGTTCGTCGAGCATCCCCGGCGGCGGCGCGATGATCACCCAGTCGAGATCGCCGCCGGACGCACGGAAGACCTCCAGTTCCGCCGTGTGCCCGAGCGAGAACTCGCGGTGCTCCGGCGGCCAGCCCGGCTGGTCGTGGAACGCGACGCCCGGCGCGATCTCCAACGCCGATCCGACCCCCACGACGACCAGTCGCGCGACGCCGGCCCGGCCGAGGCCGTCGATCAGCGCGTGCGCGGCGGCCGGGTAGTACTCCCGCGACGGGAGATCCGCGCGGTAGATGGAACTGATCGCGGCGTCGTGCCCGGTGGCCGCCTTCGCGACGTCGTCCGCGACCGTGACGTCGGCGGCGGTCAAGGTGACGTGGTCCCCGGCGAGGTCCGCGTGGCGTCCGGGATCCCGGACGGCGGCGGTGACCTGATGCCCGCGGCTCACGGCCTCGGCGACGGCTCGGCGTCCTCCGCGTCCGCCTGCCCCGAAGATGACGATCCTGCTCATCGTGCTCCTTTTCCCTTGCCGGTTTCCGATCACCGGCGGCGAACGCGATGCTAGGAGCGCACCCCTCGGTTACCGCAACGAAACCGGCCCCGGATGTTCCGCACCCGGATACGCGGTCCGTATCCGGAGGAACCGAACGGGCCGCCGCGCAACTGCGATCGTTTCGCTCTCGTGTACGCGCGCGACGGCCTGCCGGACGAACTCTGACGACGGCGATCAGCTCACCGGCTCGAGCAGTTCGCGCACTTCGATCGTCCCGATCGCGGCCCAGGGGTGGGTTTTCGCCGCCTCGACGGCCTGTTCGCGGCTTTCGCATTCGAGGATGGTGCTGCCACCGATCTGTTCCTTGGTCTCGGCGAACGGCCCGTCGGTGAGCAGCGCCTCGCCGTCGCGGACGCGGACGGCCGTCGCCGACTCGGGCGGACGCAGACCCATGTCGTTGACGCGCAGGCCCCGTCGCGTCATCTCTTCACCCCAGGCGCGGCAGGGCTCGGTGATGTCCGTTTCGAGCGCGTCGTCGCCGACGCTCCCGCAAAGCATGAGCAGGTAGCGCACCGCTCCTCCTGATCGGCCGGTCCGTCTTCGCAGGCGTGCAGGGTATCGACGACCACGCGCCGTTCGGCCGGGATCAGCGGTGCGAGCGCTCTCTGCCAGGCGCGGACACCCTGCGCGACGCCCATCCCGGCTCGCGCCGACATCGGACGGCTGCGCCGGGAGTACAGCGAAAGTGGTGCCCTGCGGGAAGAAGTCGAACGGGGCGCGAAGGGGCTAAAAGGATCAATTCGCCTACGCGGAGGCGAATGCGCTTCCACGCTCCGCCGTGCCGCCACGATGTCGCCGTGACCAGGGAACACGCGGCACTGTTGGTCCGAGCGGGTGAGGGCCGGCGGGCCACTCGGGGCGAGACAACGGTAACGAACGCCCGTTCTTCGGCGACTGATCGTTGTCCGCACCGATCGGCGCGACGCCCCCGACCGGAACAGTGAGAAACGATGAAGCTTCGAAGAGCCTCACTTCTGTCTCTGGTGGCCGCGGTGGCCACGATCATGCTCGTGACGCCCGTTTCCGCGAACGCGGCCCCGCCGACCAGCGCGGTGGCGGTCTCGCCGACCACCGTCCAACGTGGACAGACGTTCACCGTCACGCAAACCGTCTACAACGCCGACGCCACGTCGACCGTCGAAGGTGGCAAGGCGACGCTGTATGGCAAAGAATCCTCGCTGCCGGGCATCGTCGACCTGGTGTCCTGCCCCGGTGCGTTCGCCTGCGACATGCTCGGCGGCAGTATCCGCGGCGGGGTCGGCACCGTGACCCCCGGCCAGAGCAAGACCGTGGTGTTCACCTTCCGGATCAAGGACGACGCCCCGCTGGGCGACGTCACCCTGCAGCACCAGTTCGTCGGTGACAACTACAGTTTCGAGATCCTCGACGGTCCCGTGCTGACCGTCACCGACACGCCGAGCGCCGCCGACCTCGGTGTCACGCTGACCGCGTCGCCGCGCGGGGTCCTGACGTCGTCAATCGAATACACGGTCAAGGTCACGAACGCGGGCCCGGCCGCGGCGTCCGGCGTCCGGGTGGTGTCCACCCTGGGCACCGGGCTGGACTTCACCGGCTCGTCCACCTGCTCGAATCCGGGCGGTACGAAGACCGTCCACTGCGACTTCTCGTCGCTCGCCTCCGGAGCCAGTGGCACGGCCAAGTTCTCGGTGGCCGCCGGGCTGCTGTCCCTCGGGCAGGTCAAGACGACCGCGAAGATCACGCAGAGCTCCGTCGCCGACCCGAACGCGGCCAACGACACGTCGACATCGACTTGCACGGCTGTCACCGGGCTGCTGCTGAGCTGCTAGAAGCCGGGCTGGTGCGAGGTCTGTACCGGGGGGCGTGAGTGGCGAATAGACCCCTGTGCCCGCCGTGGTTCTCTGTTGTGGGGTACATGAAGGCCCCTTCCTTGCGTCTAGCGCAAGGAAGGGGCCTTCATGTACCCCATGTTCGCCCCCAGCGCACCGGCGAAGCCGACGAGACCCGACCCTCGTCTGCCGAAGTGCGTGAGGGCCTCCTTGCCGTGCCTTCGGTGTAGGGAGGGGGGCCGCCACGGGCCTGTGATCAGCTTAGGTCGAAATGCGGTGGTATCCGAGACACTTTCGACCTGACCGTCCTCGCCATTCACGACCCCGCGTAAGGCTGTACAAATGCTCAAACCGGGCGCCGAGAACCTTTCTGAAGTCCTTTGTGGACAATGACAGCCGTGCCGGACTCCGGCGATCGGGCCATCCGAAGCTCCGGCGACACGACACGATTGCCTTACCCTTCAATAGAACGCTCCTTGTCACTCACGACGTCGTCGAGGGCGGGCCAGAGCTTCGGCGAGGTCGCTCCGCCTCCAGCTCACCACGTTCGCCCTCCGTGCCTTGCCGGGATCCACACGAGTCAGCGCAGGCGTGCGGCGCGTGAGTGCAGATAGCGCTGTTGCGGCAGGCCCGTCGCCCGCCGTGCGGCGTCCACATAGGACTCGATGGCCGCGGCGGTTTCGCCTGCCAGTTCGAGCAGATGCGCGCGGGCGGCGTGGTAGCGGTGGTCACCGGAGATCCGGTCGCCGAGTTTTCCCAGTGCCGCCAGCCCTTCTCGCGGACCGCGAGCCATCCCGACGGCGACGGCGTGGTTCAACGCCACCACGGGATTGTCGGAGAGACGCAACAGCAGTTCGTAGAGGGCCTCGATCTGCGGCCAGTCGGTCTTTTCGGCGCTCGGCGCCTCGTCGTGCAATGCGGCGATCGCCGCCTGGATCTGGAACTGCCCGGTCGGGCCGTGCGGCAAGGCCTCGGACAGCAGCGCGACGCCCTCGGTGACGTACTCGGTGTCCCACCGGCTCCGGTCCTGTCCGGACATCGGGATCGGCGCGCCGTCCGGCCCCGTCCTCGCCGGGCGGCGCGCGTCGGTGAGCAGCATCAGCGCGAGCAGGCCGGCGACCTCGCTGTCGTCCGGCAACAGCCGGTGGACGATCCTGGTCAGCCGGATGGCTTCGGCGGACAGCTCGCCCCGCACCAGATCGGGGCCGGACGTGCTGACGTAACCCTCGTTGAAGATCAGGTACAGCACGTGCAGCACCGCGTCGAGCCGCGCGGCGCGGTCCGCCGCCGGTGGCATGCCGAACGGGACGCCGCTGGACTTGATGCCGGCCTTCGCGCGGGTGATCCGCCGGGTCATCGTCGCTTCGGGGACCAGGAAGGCGCGGGCGATCTCCGCCGTGGTGAGGCCGCCGACCGCCCGCAGGGTCAGCGCGATCTGCGACGCGGGTGAGAGCGACGGGTGACAGCACAGGAAGAGCAGGACGAGTGTGTCGTCCGAGTCGGCGGCCCGCCGGTCCGCGGAAGGGGCGAGGTGCTCCTCCGGCAACGTCCGCTGGACGACGGTGTCCTCGCGACGGCGCCGCGCTTGCTCGGCGCGGAGCAGGTCGGTCAGCCGCCGTGAGGCGACGGTGATGAGCCAGGCGCGCGGATCGTCGGGGCGTCCGCCGGCGGGCCATCGCGTCGAGGCCGCGAGCAGTGCTTCCTGGGTCGCGTCCTCCGCCAGGTCGAAGTGACCGTAGCGGCGGACGACGGCGCCGAGGACCTGCGGCGACAGCGTGCGCAGCAGCTCCTCGGCACCGCTGTCCGGCACTTACAGCTCCAGTTCTTCGAAGCTGTCGGCGCACGGCCGGATGTCGACGTACCACTCGCGGCCGAGCGACATGTCCTCCGGATGAGGGGTGTCCGCCAGCTTCGCCGCGATCTCGGTCGCGCGGTCGTAGCTCGCGGTGTCGACGATGGTGTAGCCGACCAGGACCTCCTGCGTCTCGGCGTACGGTCCGTCGGTCACCACGGGCGCGCCGTCGCGCAGGGAGATGCGCCGGGCGTGAGCAGGCTGGGAAAGGCCCTGCGCGTCGACGAACTCCCCGGATTCGACCAGGGCGTTGTTCCAGTCGGCCATGAACTCGTGCAGGGCCGTGACGTCGTCGGCGCTCCAGTTGCCACCGATGCTGTCGAGGTCCTGCTGCGACCCCATCATCATGATCATGTACTTCACGGTTCTCTCCTCTCGGCGGGCACCGCGTCGGTGCCTTCTGCCGGGGACGTCGGAGCCGCCGGAGGAGGACCGGACGTCTTCCACCGGAAATTTTTCCACAGCCGCGGTCCGGCGGATATTTCGGCGGAGCGGCAGGCCGGGAGGCCTGCGAACCGCGCGTCGTGGTCGCCGCCGAAGAAGAACGCCACCCTTCGCCGCTGACGGACCCGGCACGACCCGGTGCAGGGCGGAGCGCCAGCGGTCGTTGGTCCACCGCGCGGTGAGGTCGCCGAGGTTCACCACCGGCGCGCCTTCTGCGCGGTCGACGTCGTCCCAGATGCCCAGGCCGACCGGCGGTACGAGTGCCATGCAGTGACGGTAGCGAGGCCGGGCCGGTGATCACCGGGTCGCGGCCATCCGATCGGGCGATCTGTCCTGCCCGATCGGACGCCGCCGGGTGGCTCGCATACCCGCCGAACACAGCACACCGACGAGCAGCACACCGACCGGAAGCAGGAAGGCGGTCTTGACGGCATCGGTGAGCGCGGCCCCGGTGATTTGCGCGGCCAGTTCCCGTGCCTGGCCGGCGACCTCGGACGGCAGGTCCGCCGGGACCGCGGGGGAGCCGCCGAACTCGGTGGCGGCGGCCGCCGACCCGGCCTCACCGGTGAAGCCCTCGACGAAGCGCTGCCGGAATTCGGCGGGCAGCGCGGCCGCCGCCTCGTTCGCCCGGACGGCCATCGAGGCGCTGGTCCGGGCCTGCAGCAGCACTCCGACGGCCGCGCCGCCGAGCACCCCGCCGACCTGGCGCGCGGTGTTGAAGATGCCCGACGCGCTGCCGACCAGCGCACGGTCGACCGAGCCGATGGTCACGTTGTTCATCGGGGAGAAGGTGAACCCGACGCCGAGACCGCAGAGCAGCAGGGCGGGGATCAGGGCCCGCGGCGAACTCGCCGGGATGATCACCAGCGAGAGGACACAGAGGCCGCCGGACAGGCAGAGCAACCCGAACATCACCAGGTACCCGGGATTCACCCGGTCCGACAGCCGTCCGGCGAACGGCGCGACGCCGCCGGACACCAGGGCGAGCGGTGCGATGAGCAGGCCGGCTTCGGCCGGGGACAGGCCGAGTACCGACTGCACGTAGATGACCAGTAACAGGAGCATGCTGGTCATCGCGAAGCCGACCGCCACCGCGGTCGCGGTCCCCAGGGAGAAGTCGCGGTGGCGGAAGATCCGCAACGGCAGCAGCGGTTCGCGGCGGTCGACCCGTTGCCACAGGACGAAACTGCCCAGCAGCAGCACCCCGGCCACGATGAGGTCGAAGACCGAGATCCCGGCGGCGACCGTGCCCCAGCCGTAGGTCTGTCCATTCTGGACACCGAAGACGACGCAGACGAGACCGGCGCCGAAGAGCAGGATGCCGGGAACGTCGAACCGGTGCGAATTCCCCGGTCGCCAGTCGGGGACGAGGACGAGGGTGAGCACCAGCGCGATCAGCCCGATCGGGACGTTCGCGAAGAAGATCCACTCCCAGCCGAGATCGTCGACGAGCACGCCGCCCAGCACCGGACCGGCGATCATGGCGAGTCCGGCGACACTGCCCCAGGCGCCCATCGCCGGGCCGCGTTCGTCCGGCGGGAACAACCGCGTGATGAAAGCCGTGGTCTGCGGGGTCAGCAGCGCGGCGCCGAAACCCTGCACCGCGCGGGCGACGATCAGCGTTTCCACGGTGCCGGAAAGCCCGCACCACAGCGAGGCGGCGGTGAACACCAGGAGACCGGCGACGAAGACGCGCTTCGGCCCGAACCGGTCACCCAGTCTGCTGGCGGGCAGGATCGGGACGGCGTAGGCGAGCAGGTACACGCTGGTCACCCAGATCACCGTGGTCAGGTCGGTGCCGAGTTCGCGCACCAGCGAAGGCACCGCGATGTTCACGATGCCGACGTCCAGCATGACCATGAAGAAACCCAGGCACAATGCGAAAAGCGCGGACCAGGACTTGGTTCGCTTCGGCATCCGTCCTCCTGTTCGGCGACGCCGGAGGGGTGGGACGACGAGCAGGGCCACTCGCCGTCCGCCCCGTGATCACCCTGCTTGCCGCACCATGCCGACGGTGCTCGGCGACGGCTTCCCGGCGCTGTCCGGACGGCCGATGCCCTGATACGAGAGCCCCGTCCCGGCCACGGCGACCGGGTCGAGGAGGTTCCGGGTGTCGATGACGGCCCGGCCGTCGAGCCGGTCGGCGATCCGGGACCAGTCGAGGGCGCGGAACTCCGGCCATTCGGTCAGCACCACGAGCGCGGCCGCGCCCTTCGCGGCGTGATAGGCGGTGCCGGTGATCCGCACGTTGTCGGTCACGCCCGGCACCGGCGCGCGGACGCTGGGGTCGTAGCCGGACAGGTCCGCGCCTTCGGCCGCCAGCCGGGCCGCGATGGCCAGGGCCGGGGAGTCCCGCAGATCGTCCGTTCCGGCCTTGAAGGTCAAGCCGAGCAGGCCGATCCGGGTGCCGGCGAGGGTGCCGCCGACGGCCTTGCGCACCTTGTCCACCACCAGGTCCTGCTGCTTGAGGTTGGTCTCGATCGCCGCTCGCAGCAGGGTGAAGTCACTGCCCGCGGATTCCGCGATGTGCAGCAGCGCGAAAGTGTCCTTCGGCAGGCACGAGCCACCCCAGCCCGGCCCCGGCCGCAGGAACGCCTTGCCGATCCGCGCGTCGTACCCCATCCCCGCGGTCACGTCGTCGACGTTCGCGTCGAGGTATTCGCAGAGTTCGGCGACGGTGTTCACAAAGGACAGCCGCGTCGCCAGGTAGCAGTTGGACGCGTACTTGATCATCTCCGCGCTCGCGGAATCGGTCACCAGGACGGCGGTGTCGAGTTTCTCGTACAGCTCGGCGACACGGCGGGCGGAGACCGGGTCGCGATCGGCCGAGCCGACCACGATCCGGTCCGGGTTCAGGAAGTCGCGGACCGCGAACCCTTCGCGCAGGAATTCGGGATTGGACACCACCGCCACGTCGGCGCGGTCGATCAGGCGCGCGACGCGGGCCGCCGTGCCGACGGGAACCGTCGATTTGTTCACCACGACGCAGCCGGTCGGCAGCAGGTCCCGCACCTCGGTCACGACGGACTCCAGTGTGGTCAGATCCGCCGCGCCGGTCACGCCCATCGGCGTCGGCACGCACAGGATCACGATGTCCGCCCCGGCCGCCGCCGCGCTCGCGCCGAGCACGAAGCCCAGCCGCCCGGACGCCAGCCCGCCGACCACCAGTTCGCAGATACCCGGTTCCCTGATGGTCGCCTCGCCGCGCCGCAACGCGTCGACCTTCTCCTGGTCGACGTCCGCGCAGACGACCCGATGTCCCAAGGACGAGAGGCACGCGGCCGTCGTGAGACCGACGTAGCCCGCGCCGATCACGGCGACCTTGGCCCCCGATGTTGCACCCATTCTCTTCACCCTCCACTTTGCGATGCCATCGGGCAGGACGGAACCGCCCTGCCCGATGGCATCGCGAGATACGGATTTCGTGCTCAGCCGAACAAGTCGTGCGTCACGCGTGCGGGATCGCCCGGATTCCCTGGTACGGGGTCTCCTTGCCGAGGTAGTCCACGGTCTCGAACAGGCCGATGGCGTCCATCGGATAGCGAGCGCCCGCTTCCGCCGCGAAAACGCACGGGAGGATCTGCTTGCGCTCCGAGGCGGCGGCCTGGCCCCCCTTGCGGATGTGCTTGTGGGTGTGGATCAGGATCGGCATGTAGCCGCCGCCGAGGAACGAACCCGCCTGCAGGACCGCCCCGCCCACGCAGTCGATCACGCAGCCCTTGCCGAGGATCGCGTCGCGGCCCTGGTAGTAGTACGAGGGCGTGGCGAGCGTGCCGTGCTCCACGTGGAAGACGCCGGCCGAGAGGCCGATGATCGACCGGCCGCCGGTCCGCAGCACCGAGCGGTAGAAGTCGACCAGGATCGGCCGGACGGTCGTGTCCGGAAGCGAGAATTCCCCGCACATCAGCGTGATGCGCACCAGTTCCGCGAGGGTGAGACCGGAACCGTGCTCCCCGGGGAACTCCTGGTCCCACGGCACGAGGTAGTCCGACGCCGCCACCATGGTCGTCCCGACGTCTTCGAGGATCAGCCGCTCCGCTTCGCCGGCCGGTTCCGTCGGCAGGACGCCGTTCGCGAGGACCCGGACGGCGAGCAGGTGCCTGGTCTCCAGCGTCTTCGCCTTGCTGGCCGCGATCAGGAGATCGAGCCTGCCGGTCACCGTTTCCGGGATGTCGAAGAGGTGGTCGATGCCGTCGGTGGGAACGGCGATCTTGGCCTGGAGGCCACGGTTGGGCAGCGGTTCGTACGAGTCGACGACTTCCTGGAGGGCGTCGGCGAACCGACCCGTGCCGACCTGGACGAGCTTTTCCGCGGCCAGCGCCCGGTAGTCGTAAGGGATGGAGGGCGACGTCGACAGCACGATGTCGGCGAGCAGGGCGCGATGCCGGTCGTCGTCGAGGGAAGCCGCGGCCAGTTCCAGGGACAGGTAAGGGGATTTGTCGCCGGGACCGTGGATCCAGCTCGCGGTGAAGGGGGCCTCGAATCGGCACACCTTCCCGAACAATTCGCGGGCCGCGTCGTCGTTCTTGAGCTGGCTCGTGACCTCGGTCAGTGCCGCTTCGCGGTCCGAGACCTCGGCCAGCATGTCCTTGGCCGGTCGCAACAGCGTCGAAAGGTCCTCAATGCTTCGTGTCATGCTTCGCTCCCAATTCGTGCGAACTCTTCGTGGTCGTTTTCCGATGTCTGCGGGAAGGTGCCGGTGAACATCGCCGAACCCAGCGCGGCGAGGAACCGGTGCTCGGCGGGCCGGGTCACCGTGCTGCCCTCGTCGAGGTGCCCCAACAGGTTCAGCTGGGTCAGAAGTGCCTCCTTGAAGTGGTTGACGGTGATCAGGAAATGGCGTGCCGCGACCGGTTCGAGAAGGTCGCCGGCGTGCCGGACGTGAACGGCGTGGATGTTCTTGTGGTCGAGTCCGGAGCCGAAGAACGGTTCGAAGACGAGGGTGACGTGTTTGCCGGAGTGGAATTCCACGTCGGCGAAGCGATACCGGAACTCGGAGCCGTAGGGAATGGTGGCGGGGATGACGAAGTCCCTCGACACGTCCTCGGGGAAGGCGAATCCGGCCAAGGCCGGAAAGGCGACAGCGCCGGTCGACGACGTGTAGAGCTCGACGTCCGGCAGGTCGATCGCCGAGGTCAGCACCCGCATTTCCGCCGTCACCGACGAAGGCACCGTGCGCAGGTACGTCCGGTACTGATCGACCGGAAGGATCGCGCGCAGAATGCTGAGCATGTGGAAGCCCTCGTAGCCGGCCTCGCCGTATCGAGTGTCGACGAACCTGCCGTTCGCGACGTCGAACTCCCGGTTCTTGGTGAATTCGATGGTGATCTTCCGGATCGCGTCGAAAGCACCGGCTTCCCGCACCGACGCCGCGAAGCGCTGCACGGCCTCGCTGTGGGAATAGACGTCGTTGACGATGATCCGGGCACGGGGATGCCGCAGCATCGTGCGGCCGAGAGCGTCGAGTTCGTCCGGGTAGCAGGCCGGTTTCTCGAGCAGGATCCGCGCGTCGGGCTGAAGCCGCAGGATCTCTTCGACCACGCAGAGATGGGTCGCCGTCGGGGTGGCGACCACCCAGGCGTCGACGCCCGTCGGATCCGGCACCCGCGCCACCTGGTCCCACTCGGCGCCGTCGCCGAGGTCCACCGTGCGGAGCCGATGACCCGCTTGCCCGTAGCACGCGGCGTACAGGGACCCGATCTTGCCGAGTCCGACGATCACGATCGTCTTCTCAGCCAGCGACGGTGCCGACACGGGCTTCCCCTCCCCGCGACCGGATGGCGTGGCGGGCGGCGGACGTGCCGGCCATCCGGCCCAGGACGGCGCCCGCCATCAAGCCGGTTCCGCCCGGATAGCCCTGGTCGTAGAGCCCGCCCACGATCACGCCCGCCGCGTAGAGACCGTCGATCGGTTCACCGCCGCCGCGCACCTCGGCGCCGGGGGTCACGGACAGCCCGCCATAGGTGAAGGTCAGACCGCAGACCACCGGGACGAACAGGAACGGCGGCGTGTCGAGCCGCTTCTCCGTTCGGCCGGCGTGCAACCGCTCGATCTCGGCCGCCAGGTTCGCGGCGTCGATGCCGAGCCGACGGGCGCCTTCCTCGATCGAGGAGACGGTCACCGACGCCGGATCGCCGAGGTAGCCCTTCGGGAGTGCCCCGGCCGAGACGACCTTGTCGTCGAAGATCTGGAACGCGATCCGTCCCGGCTGTTCCTGGATCTTCTGCCCGAGCGAGACGTAGGTGAGGTTGCTGTAGCCGCCGTCTTCGTCGAAGAACCGGTGCCCTTCCCGGTTGACCACGACACCCAGCGGGAAGGCGTACCTGGCGAGGCCGTGGGATTCGTGCATCTGCCCGGGCAGCATGTGGTCGGGCAGCTCGACACCCTGCGGCGTGGTGTGGCACTTTTCCCAGTTGCCCGCGGTGTCGGCGCCGAATTCGACGGCCGCCGCCAGCGGGACACCGTCGTTGAACGGTATGCCGCGCAGCTTCACGTCCCGCCAGTCCTCGCCGAGGTGGCGTTCCCGCAGCCGGGTGTTCGCCTCGAAACCCGCGGACGCCAGCACCAGCGCGTCGGCGATCACCGGGAAGGCGGGCCCGGATCCGTGGACCAGGTACCGGCCGTCGGCGGTCTTCTCGAAGCCGGTGACCGCGCTGTCGTGGAAGACCGTTCCACCGAGCCGTTCGAACCGGTCGAAGTTGCGGTCCTGAAGGCGCTGGCCGCCACCGTCGAGCACGATCGGCACGTCGCCGGGGAGCGGGGTCGGCCGCGGTGCCCAGCGCTGGCCGAAGCCGCGCATCCAGGTGATCGTTTCGGTGGAACGGCGGACGATCGATTCGATCAGCGCGACGTCCACCTGATCCCCGCACACGCGCAACCAGTCGTCGAGGTACTGCTCGTCCGTGTACCCCGGCCGGCCGGCCAAGATCTCTTCGACCCGGCTTTTGTCCGCCTCTCGCAACAGGCTCGCGATGAAGCGGCTTCCTGTCCAAGAGAAACGCATGGTCCTGGTCAAGGAACTGTTACCGCCGCGCAGTTCTTTCGGCGCGGCTTCGAGGACACTGACGGAGATCGCGCCCTCCTGCAGCGCGGCTATACCCGCGCAAAGACCCGCATTACCGGCCCCGACGACGACGACCTGCCTCTCGGCCACGGCATTTTGCCCGCTATACATCAACAACGCTCCACACAATCCGATGTTCGCCATTTATGGACGACCGGGTTCGACCGAGACCGGGCATACCGCGTCAGGCATGGTTGTCGCTTATGTCCACGCACGGTCACCGGGCCGATACGATCGGCGCGGTGGGTCGGTCTGCGAACCGCCGGTTCGCTGCTGGAATCGCAGCTTTCATTCCTCGCGTGTGCTCAGATGTGCGGCGCACGAGGATTTCTCTTCGGAATCAGCAGGTCATGGCCCGATGAGGGCGACGTCGAACGTCATCCGGTCTTTCAAAGCAGGAATTTCAGTGGATACCTTCCGAGGTGAACCAGGTGTTTCCGCCGGGTTCACCGTCGCCCTTGACGATGATCGTGCGGACTCTTCTGGTTTGCTCATGTTTCTTCGGCCCGGTATTCCCGAGCTCCCCTCGTGGGGGCCGGCTTGGGGACCGACTGGGGTCAGCCTGACTTCCTGACCAGCGCGTGGGCAACCTTCGGCCAGTTCGGCCTTGTTCGAAATCGTTCGAGTCGCCCGAACAGCAGGTTTCGGCGCCGCTGAATGGCGGTATCACGGTCGAGATCGGTTCAGTCAATCTAGAGCGATGATCGTGGATGAGGGGGACGGCGACGGGGAGTCGTCGACGGCTGTTCCAGCACCGGACTCGGCGTCTTCACCGGCTGAGTTCACGGCGGCACTGCGTGTATTGAGAACGTGGTCCGGATTGACTTATCGACAGCTGGCCGGACGCGCGAAAGAACTCGGGGGAACGCTTCCGGCGAGTACGGTCGCGACCACTCTCGGCCGGACCACATTGCCCCGCGAATCGTTCGTGGAGACGTTCACGCGCGCGTGCGGGCTGAACGACGAAGAGGTACGACGGTGGCTCGGCGCCCGGACGCGGATCGCGATGGGGGTTCCGCTGCGGCTCGTCGACGACGTGAAGGTGACCCCCGCGCTTCCGCCGGAACCGGAGCCCGCGCCGGAGACGCGGCGACCTCGGCGCTGGCGTGGCCCGCTGATCGTGGCCGCGGTCGTGAGCGTCGTCCTCGTCGGGACCCTGGGCTATCTGACCCGGTCCTTCGGCGTGGCGTCGAAGGGCAAGGACACCGTGGCCGTGGTGCCGGGGCTGGACATCCGGGAGGTGGGCAGCTGGGCGCAGATCCGCCCCGCCCGCTCTCCCGAGTTCTGTCTCGCCGAAGGGACGGACCGGACCAGGCACTATGCCGGCACCATCGTCGCCCAGCAGCTCTGCGGTGGTGACACGTCGCCACATCTGTTCATCGACCCGGTCGGCGAAGAAAACGCCGTGCAGATCCAGTGGCACCATCCGGAGAGCGGGGTCGGCTGCCTCACGGTCGTGAACGAGGGGCCGGGGCACGACCTGATCGAACCCCGCGACGACTGCGACGACGATGGTATGGACCAGTTGTTCACCATCGGCTCGGCCGGTCCGGCGGAGGAGGGGCGTTTCGTCATCCGCCCTATCGGCACCAGCCAGTGCCTCGGCCTGCGTGACATGGACACCGTCGCCGGTACGGAGGTCGTCCGGGAACGCTGCTCCGGCGCGCCCGACCAGGCGTTCCTCATCGAGCTGATCCCGCCTCCCTGAGCGGCCGGCCCATTGAGGGGTAAGGCAAGCGTTCGTGTAGGTGGCAAGTCCGTGAAGGCCTCCTTGAGGGACCCAGGGTCCCTCAAGGAGGCCTTCACGGACTTCGAGACCGCCTGCACAGAGCGACCACAAGCCCTGCGACACGACAGGCTCGACTTACCTCTCGATAATCGGAATCGCCCCTCACGACCCCCCGGTCCGGCCCGTACCGCGGAAGACTCGCTCACCTGCCCCAGCCGGTCCCCGGTACATGAAGGACCCCATCCTTGCGCCTGGGTACAGGAAGGGGTCCTTCATGTACTGCACACGCCCCTCACGCCCATCCCGACCGGCACTCGCGTGATCACTCCACGAGAAAGGCGGCGAAACCGGGAACCGGAGACGACCTTTCGACGACTTGTGGGGCTGAATCCTGCGGCCCGGCGAGCGGAGAGAGATGCACTGGTACGAGGACGACGACCTGTGGGTCGGCTTCGCGGACGTGATGTTCCCGCCCAGCCGGGCCGAAGAGGCCGAACGCCTGACGGCCACGTCACCGCTGCTCCAGGTCGCCGATGGCGCGAAAGTGCTCGATCTGGCGTGCGGCCCGGCGATCCACGTCGTGCCGCTGGCGAGGAAGGGTGCCGACGTGACCGGCGTCGACCTCAGCCCGGCGATGCTCGAACGCGCGCGCGAGGCCTGTGAAAGCGCCGGAGTCGCCGCGAAACTGATCCAGGCCGACATGCTGGAGTACACCGAGTCCGGCGCGTACGACCTGATCGTCAACATGTACACCTCGTTCGGCTACTTCACCGAACCGGGTGACAACCTCACCGTGCTGCGGAACGCCTACGCGAGTCTCGCACCCGGTGGCAGGCTGCTGGTCGACGTCCTCGGCAAGGAGGTGCTCGCGGGCTGGGTCGGCCACCCGAAAGCGGTCGACGTCGACGGTGGGACGGTGTTCATGCGCGACACCATCCTCGACGACTGGACCCGCCTCGAGACCGAATGGACGCTGATCCGCGATGGTGTGGCGAAGCAGGCGTCGATCCTGTCCTTCCTCTACAGCGCCGCGGAGCTGAAGGCGCTGTTCGAGACGGTGGGCTTCACCGCGTCGAGTGCTTCGGTGACTTCGACGGCTCGCCGTACGACAACCACGCACGCCGCCTGATCGTGCGTGGTGAACGTGCCGGCTGAACCGCTTCGCCTGTTCGCCGAACCGGACGACGCTGGGTCCGGCGAACGAGCCGCTCGCCCGCTGCGGCTCACCGGCCCGGTGCTGCTGCTGTCGGCGGCGCTCCTGCTCTCGCTGATCGCGGGCATCGCACTCGGCCCGACCACCGTCGCGCTCCCGGATGTCCTGCGTTATCTGGGAAAGGCGATCATCGGTGGCACCATCACCGGCGACGACGTCACCGGGTACTCGATCGTCTGGCAGGTCCGCACCCCACGGGTACTGCTGGCGGCCGTGGTCGGCGCGGGGCTCGCGGTGGTCGGGGTCGCCGTGCAGGCCCTGGTCCGCAACGCCCTCGCCGATCCGTTCGTGCTCGGGATCTCGTCGGGCGCCTCCGTCGGCGCCGCCGCCGTCGTGGTGTTCGGCCTGTTCGCCGGGCTCGGCGTGCTGGCGCTGTCGACGGCCGCCTTCCTCGGCGCGCTGGGTGCGACGGCGCTCGTGTATCTGGCTGCCCGCGGTGGATTCGGCCTGACGCCGTTGCGTCTCGTGCTCACCGGGGTCGCGCTCACCTACGCCTTCCAAGCCGTGATGAGCGTGCTCGTCTACCTCTCGCCGAGCGGCCAGGCCGCGCAGACCGTGCTGTTCTGGCTGCTGGGCAGCCTCGGCGCGGCGACCTGGGCGGCCCTGCCGCTGGCCGCGCTCGGGGTGGCCGTGGCGATCGTGGTCCTGCTGCGGTACGGCACCGCGCTCGACGTCCTGTCCATGGGCGACGAGACCGCGATGAGCCTCGGCACCGACGCGGCCGCCTTGCGCCGCCGGCTTTTCCTGCTCACCGCGGTCGTCACCGGACTGCTGGTGGCGGTCAGCGGCTCGATCGGGTTCGTCGGGCTGGTCCTGCCGCACGTGGTGCGGATGATCGCCGGTTCGGGGCATCGCCGGGTGCTGGCGCTCGCCCCGCTCGTGGGCGCGGTCTTCCTGGTGTGGGTCGATCTGCTCGCCCGTACGCTCGTCGCGCCGGAGGAACTGCCGCTCGGCGTGATCACCGCGCTGATCGGCGTCCCGGTGTTCCTCGTCGTGATGCGGCGCCGCGGCTACGCGTTCGGGGGTCGCTGATGCTGTCCTTGAGCGCGCTTTCCGTCGAGGTGGCCGGATCGACGCTGATCCGCGAACTGAGCCTGGACGTCGGGGCGGGCGAGGTCGTCGGCCTTCTCGGCCCCAACGGCAGCGGCAAGTCGACGGCGTTGCGCTGCGTCTACCGCGCGCTGACCCCGTCCGGGGGTGCCGTCCTGCTCGACGGCATCGATCTGGCGGAGCAGGGTTTGCGCGACACCGCCCGCCGGATCGCCGCGCTCACCCAGGACAGCCGCGCGGATCTGGACTTCACCGTCGAGGAGGTCGTCACACTCGGCCGGTCGCCGCATCAGCGTGGCAACCTCCGGCTCTCGGCCCGCGAACGCGCGCTGTGCCGGGAAGCGTTGCGGCGATTGGACATCACCCATCTCGCCCAGCGCAGTGTGCTGACGCTTTCCGGCGGCGAACGGCAGCGGGTCCTGGTGGCGAGGGCGCTCGTCGGCGAACCGGAGGTGCTGGTCCTCGACGAGCCGACCAATCACCTCGACGTCCGCCATCAGGTGGAACTGCTGAAATTCCTGCGCGACTGCGGGCTCACCGTGCTCGTCGCCCTGCACGATCTCAACCTCGCCGCCGCCGTCTGTCACCGGATCGCGTTGCTGCGCGGCGGGTCGCTCGCCGCCTGCGGGACCCCGGCCGAAGTGCTCACGCCCGCGACGGTCCGCGCCGTGTTCGGCGTCGAGGTCACCCAGGTGACCCATCCCGTGACCGGGGCGCTCCAACTGCTGTACGACCTTCCCGCCGACGAAACCGAGGGGATCTCCCGATGAAGCCGTCCAGGGTGGCCGCGCTTTTCACCGCGGCCTTGCTGTCGAGCGCCTGTGGTGCCCAGGTCGAGGCCGGACCGGCCGCACCGGCACAGGCCACGGTGACCAACTGCGGCGCGCAGGTCACCTTTCCGGCGCCGCAGCGCCCGGTGGCCTACGACGTCTCCGGCGCCGAGAAGATGTTCGCGCTCGGGCTCGCCGGTCGGATGCGCGGCTACGTGATGAACTCGCTCGGTGATCCGTCGATCGCCGGGTCGCCGTGGAAGGACGACTACGCCAAGGTCGAACGGCTCGGCACCTCGCGGGTCACCCGCGAGATCCTGGTCGACGCCAAGGCGGACTGGGTGATCGCCGGCTGGAACTCCGGCTTCAGCGAGGAGCGCGGGATCACCCCGAAACTGCTGGAACAGGTCGGCATCCGCAGCTATCTGCACACCGAGACCTGCTGGGAATACCCGGCGGCGAAGTCGGAAGTGACGCCGCTCGAAGCGCTCTACACCGACCTGCGCAACCTCGGTGACATCTTCGGCGTCCGTCAGCGGGCCGACGAACTGGTCACGGAACTCAAGGGACGCTTCGACAAGGTCCGCGCCGGAGCGCCGAAGACCCCGCCCGCCAAGGTGTTCGTCTACGACTCCGGCACCGACCAGCCTTTCACCGCGGGAAAACACGCCGCTCCCCACGACATCATCGACGCCGCGGGCGGGACCAACGTCTTCCGCGACCTCCAGGACGGCTGGGGCAGCGTCGGCTGGGAAGCGGTGGTGAAGACCGAACCCGAGGTGATCGTCGTGGTGGATTACGCGGACCAGCCCGCGCGGGACAAGATCGCGTTCCTCAGCTCCGCGCCACAACTGAAGAACACCCCCGCCGTGCGCGACAACCGGTTCCACGTCGTCTCCTACGGCGATCTGGTGAGCGGTCCGCGCAACGCGGCGGCCGCCGAATCGCTGGCCGCGTACCTGCGTTCGATCGGCCGGTGAACGGGATGTCCGCGCTGGTCCACGCACACGTCACCGACGCGATCAAGACCCCGGCGTTGATCCGGCTCACGCCGAACGTCGTGCTGATCCGCTTCGAAACCCTGAAGGTCTACGCGGCGCTCGGCGCGGTCCGGTCACTGCTCGCCGACGGAACAGTCCGAAAAGGACAGACGCTGATCGACAGCTCCAGCGGGATCTACGCGCTCGCGCTGGCGATGGCCTGTCACCGCTACGGTCTGCGCTGCCATATCGTCGCCTCCACCACCGTCGACCTCACCATGCGGTCGCAGCTGGAGATCCTGGGCGCGACGGTGGATCAGATGCCGCCGTCGGACGACCTCCGCCTCGACCAGCGGCGCCGCGTCGCGCGCGTGCACGAACTGCTGGAACGCCATCCGAGTATGCACTGGATGCGTCAGTACCACGATCCCGTGCACTACCTGGGTTACGGCGAGGTCGCCGACCTCGTCGCCCGCGCGCTGCCGTCCGGCCCGCTCACCGTCGTCGGCAGTGTCGGCACCGGCGCGTCGACCGGCGGGATCGCGCGGTCGCTGCGCGAACGCGATCCGGACGTCCGCCTCACCGGCGTCCAGCCGTTCGGCAGTGTCACCTTCGGCAGCGAGCGGTTCACCGATCCGGACGCGATCATCGCCGGGATCGGGTCCGCCATCCCGTTCGGCAACGTCGATCACGCGTTGTACGACCGGATCCACTGGCTGGACTTCGTGCACGCCATGGCCGGGACCATCGGCTTGATGCGCGACCACGCCGTCTTCGCCGGGCTTTCCACCGGTGCCGCGTACCTCGTCGCGGGCTGGGAGGCGGCGCGGGATCCGGACCGGAACCACGTCGTGATCGGCGCCGACACCGGACATCGCTACACGGCAAGGGTCTTCGCCCGGCACCGGGAGGCTGTCGACCCGGCGGGGCTCGCCCCGCGCGAGATCGCTTCACTGGACGAACTCGCCCTGCCGTGGGCGGCGATGGACTGGAGCCGCCGCCGATTCGGGGTTCCCGCACAGTCGCTGTACCGGAAGGAGCGGGCGTCGTGACCGTCGTCCTGTTGGAAGCCTTGACCTTCGGTCTCGGCAGGCTGGCCGACGCCGCGGCGGAAGCCGGGCGGCGACTGGTGCTGTTCACCGGGAACCGCGACATCTACCGGTACGAACTCGGCACCCTCGGACCGGACAGGGTCGAGGTCGTCGACATCGACACCACCGACATCGAGGCCTGTGAAACGGCGTTGCGCGCCATCCCGGATCTGGCCGGGATCATCAATTCGACCGACACCTGGGCACTTCCCGGTGCGGAACTCACCGCTCGGCTCGGTCTGCCCGGTCCCGCCGCCGCCGCCGTCCGTGTCTTGCGGGACAAGGGTTCCGTACGCGATCTGCTGTACGAACACGGGCTCACGCGCGGCAGGCCGGTGCCGGTCATGGTCGCCGAAGAACTGGGATTTCCGTTGGTGGTCAAGGACTCTTCGGGAACGTCGTCACGCGGGGTGTGGCTGGTCCGCGACCGGGACGAACTCGAGCGAGCCAGGCTGGAGGCGAAGGAAACGCCGCTCAAGGGCCATCTGATCGCCGAACCGTACTTCGCCGGCCCGCTCTACAGTGCCGAAACCGTTTCCTGGCAAGGAAGGACGCGGCTGCTCGGGATCCTCTCCCGGCAGTTGTCGCCCGAACCCGTGCGGCGTGAGGAGGCCGCCGCGTTCCCGGTGGCCTTCCCCGCGGCCGAACACGCCGGACTGGCCGACTGGATCGGCCGGGTGCTCAAGGCCGCCGGACACGAGCAGGGCTTCGCGCACACCGAATTCGTGCTCACCGCCGACGGGCCGGAAGTCGTCGAGATCAACATCCGGATCGGCGGGGCGATGCTCGGTGAGGCACTCTGCCGGTCTTTGGGTACCAACGTCTACTCCGCGATGATCGCCATGGCGCTCGGTGAGGAGCCCGTATTGCTCACCCAGGAGTTCGGCGGAGGACCGGGCGTCGCGTTCGTCCTGGCGTATCCGGCCGCGGAAGGCGTGCTGGAGGGTTGGTCAGGGCTCGACAGGCTGCCCGGTCTCCCGGGCGCGCCTGAGTGGTATCCGACGGCGAGCCCCGGTGACGAGATCCGGCACCTCGCGGATCAGCGGTCCTGCACCGGGATCGTGCTGGCCGAGGGGCCGACCGCGGAGCTGGCGCTGCATCGCGCGCTCGCCGCGGCGGGCGGGATCACGCCGGAGATCGATTCCTGAGGTAGGGCCGGGGGCACCCAGGCCGGCTCCCGGGATAGCGCCAGATCTCGATTACCGTGACTCTCGCGCGTCGCTTCGGCCGCGAGGGGTTCCGCATCGCCCTCGTCGCGCGCACCACCGAGAACCTCGAAGCACTCGTCGCCGAACTCGCCGAGGACGGCATCGAGGCGAGCGGGTTCGTCGCCGACGTCTCCGAGCCCGCAGGCTCCACGAGACGGGCGAGGCTCCCGAGGCGCTGGTCGGTTCGTTCGGGAGGTGACCTACTTTTCGAGGGTGTAGGCCTCGACCTTCGTCTTCGGGTCGAGCAACGCCGAGACCTCGACCATCGTGGCCGCGGGAAGCACGTCACCGAAGGCTTCGCGGTGCGCCCGCGCGACGAGTTCGGCGTCCTGGATGTCGGTCACGTAAGTGACTGTGCGGACCACCGCGACCGAACTCGGACCGGCGTCCCGCAACGCGGTCTCGACGATCGACAGCACGGCCGTGGCCTGCTCGTACGCCTCACCGGATCGGGCGGGTTCCCGCGCCGTCGTCCCGGAGACGTGGATGTGCTCGCCGACGCGCACCGCCCGGCTGTAGCCGAAGACCCGCTCGAAGTCCCCGCCGGAGGAGATGTTCACCCGTTCCGTCATGGACCGGACGAAAGCACAAAGCGGCCCCGTACCGAAACCGGTACGGAGCCGCCGACGCTCACTTCTCTTCCTTGTCCTCCGGTGGTTGCTCCTTCACGGCCGGCGGGATGGCCTTCGTCAGCTCGACGATGGTCTTCCCGGCCAGGCCCGACGCACCGTAGGTCGGGTCACTGAGCACCTTGATCGTCGAGTCGATCGCCCTCGCGATGTCGGGATGCTTCTGTGCCAGCCGGCCGAGCGGAAAGCTGTTCCAGTAGTTGAAGTTCTCCATGATCCTGGCCTTGTCCGGGTGCCCATCCAGTACCTTCCCCAGCTTTTCGCCGACGATCCTGGACGGGATGTCGCTGAGCTTCTCCAGGGGAGGCTTGGGACCGTCGGGCTTCGCGTCCGGAGTGGTGTCGGCCGGTTTGGCGGGCGGGCCCTCGATCGGCTTCTTGCCGCCGGGCATCGGCGTGCCACCACCGGGTTTCGGCTTGGGCAGCGTCACCTTGCCGCCGCCGAGCGTCAGCTTCACGACGTCGTCCGCCGCTCCGCGGGTCTTGGCCAGGATCTTGAGCATCTCGGCGAGTTTCTTGGCCGTGTCGGCGATCTGCTTGGCGATCTTGGCGATCGCCACGCCGACCGTGGTCATGATGGAGGTGATCGCCGCGATGATCGATCCGCCGAAGGTGACGGGTGCCAGTGCCACCGCCACGATCGCGGCCTTGATGATGCCCGCCAGCGTCATGGCGATGATGTCGCGGACGATGCCGCGGACCGCACCGATGACGGCACCCGCGATCCCCATCTGCTTGCCCGCGAAATCGACGTACTCGGCGAGCGCGTCGATCTGGGCGGCGACGCCTTCCATGTCGGCACGGAACTTGTCGGCGGCCTCGCCGTCCCACTTCTCCAGGAACTTGTTGGTGGCGGCCGCATGGTCCTCCGACCACTCCTTGACGGCCTTGCCCTCGTTGTAGATAGCCGTCTTGGCCGCCTCGATGCCCTTCGGGTCACCCAGGAGGAAGTCCAGCGGCCAGCGGAAGATGACGATGTGCTCGATCAGCCAGCCGATCCCGGCGGTGAGCAGCGACCCGATCGGGTCGACGACCATGCCGAGGGCCTCGATCGCCATCCCCGCCGAGGCCAGCCCGATGCTGAGGCTGTCGCCTTCGTCGACCGCCTTCTTCAGCGCGAACGCGGAGTCGAAGAATCCCGCGCCCGTGGTGTCCCCACTGCCGGCGAGGAAGCTGTTCTTCTCGTCCTTGAAGTCCTCGGCCTTGGTGCCGCTGTTGTTGCCGAAGTCGTTCCGGTGGTACTCGTCGCTCACTTGACCTTCACCTCGTCGACGCCCTTGCCGGCCTCGGTGATCAGCTTCTCCGACTCCTGCTCGTTGGCGTCGTACTTCTTCGCGGCCTCGCGCACCCTGTCCGAGAACTCCCGCACGTTCTCGGAGTACTTGTTCAGGTGGTCCCGCGCCTTCCCGCAGTGCATGCTCGCGCCGGCGCCGTAGATCTGGCCGCCGAAGATGCCGAAGATGCCGGGGTCCGCCACGCAGCCGCCCACCATGTCGGCGCTCTTGCGCAACGCGTCCTCGAGTCTGTCGAGGTGGCCGGCGAACTCGTTCAGGGTTTCCGTCTTGACACCGAATCCGCTCACCACGGGCTCATTTCGTCGTCGTCGGGGGTGGCCGGTCGCCGGGGTCGCGGCGCCGGTGGCTGCGACGGCCGCACGGGACGGCCCGGCTGCGGGGTCATCGGGGGGCCTGCCTGCGGCGGGGGCGGCGGCCGGTACGCCGCCTGCGGACGCGGGTCCTCGTGGTGCGCCTCGGGAGCCCACTTGTCCTGCTCGGGGTTCTCCGGGGCGGTTTCCTCGTCCTCGACCTTCGGCAGGAACGTGCGGACCAGTTCGGCGGCCTCGTCGTTGCCGTTGATCCCGGTGTAGGACTCCGTGACCTTCTCCACGGTCTTGCGCTGGGCCTCGCGCACCGTCCGCATGACCAGGGAGGAGAGCCGGGCCGGTCCCAGCGCGGTGGCCCGGTCGCCGAACTCGATCGCGCTCAGCGAACCGTTGGCCTCGACCGTCACCGTCACCGAGCCGTCGGGGGACCGCACCGTGGACGCGGAGGAGGTGAACGCGGCCGTCAGGGCTTCGGCTTTTTCCTGGAGTTTCCTGGCTTCTCGCTCCAAAAGAAGGGCGAAGTCCTCACCTGCGTCGAAATTGGGTTGCATGCGTCGCCTTGGCTCGGTTGGGTCGGGGCACGATCGGAGAAAGTGCGAGGTCGACGAGGCGGTCCGCGGAACTGCCCGAGATCGTCACGTATCGTTACCATCGCACGGGCGTCCGGACAACCCGGGGGAACGGGAAGTGCCCGAAAGGCCCTCCGGTGGTGATAATTCGGGCCAGAGCCTGAAAGAGGTACCGCGATGGGAAGCGAACCGATCGTGCGGGACGCCGATCGAGACGACGTCATGGCCATCTGCCGCTTCGGTGAGGAGCACGTCCGAGCCCACTACACGCCGCTGATCGGTGAGGAAGCCGCTGCCCAGCAGGTGCGGATGTGGTGGAACGAGACGAACGTCGCCGGCGCCGTGGCCCGCGGTGCGGTGGTGGTCGCCGAAGACGGCGGGCACCTGGTGGGGGTCGGCCAGCGCGGACTCGATGGCGCCGAGCACGTGATCTACAAGCTGTACGTGCATCCTCGTCACCGGGGTGGCGGGTTGGGCAAGCGGCTGCTCGAAGTCCTCATCGGACAGTTGCCCGCGGACGCCCGGCGGCTGTACATCGAGCATTTCGTGGCCAACGAACGCGCGGGAGCCTTCTACGAACGCGAGGGTTTCGCGGTGGAACGGATCGAACCGAGTCCCACGGGGGACCCTCGGCTCGGTGTGGTGTGGCGCTTCCGGAATCTCCGCTAGCGGAGATTCCGGGCCAGGGGGCCGTCGAGCCGGCGATCGACCTGACGCTGACCTCGCAGGCGGACGACGCCGAGGTCCGGATACCGGTTCTCGGCGATGACCCCGTGCACGCGAGCGCGCATGATCGGGCGGTAGCGCCAGGCGAGCTTCACGATGTGGTCGTCGTCGGTGAAGAACGTGTACAGAGGGCCTTCGACGTTCCCCCCCCGGCGATCTTCGAGCCGCACCCCATGTGACGTTTCAGCGTCCGGACGACCGTGCGTGCCACAGTCAGGGCACGGGGATGATCGAGCCGGACGAGGACGTCCGATCGTGCGGTCATCCGCTCCCGGACCTGTTCGCCCTGCCATTCGATGGCCCACTCGTCACCGTCGATGAATTCCAGGACGCCGGCCTGCCAGGTCTCCCGCACGGTCCAGCCCGGCGCGTGGAAGAAGGACTCGAACTCGACGATCGGTAATCCCCTGCGCTCGCACAGGGTCCGCGCCGGCGTCGACCTTGCCGGCTCCGGCGGGATCCGCCACCGCGACTCGCCGGAGCCGGCGTCCGGGAAGAGCATCGTCCGGCCCGATGATCCGCATCTGGAAAGCCTATCGAGGGGCAGGGAGCTCTTCGGAAGGTGCGCGGCGCCGTGCCACCCCTGGGGACATGCCTTGGCCGCGGTCGGCATGCCGTCTTCGCTACCGCTTTTCGGCGGCCGTCTTGAGGTCCTTCAGCCAGATTTCGAGGCCCTGTCCGAGCATCTCGGTGGAATTGGGCACGTCCTTGTCGACCTGGGGGCCGGTGTGGCTCTCTTCGGTGCGGACGATGACGCCGCCGGGGACCTTGACGAAGTTCCAGACGTGGACGCCGTCGATGTGCATGCCGCCCGGGCCGTCGAGGGGCCCGGTCCAGCGGATGCACTTGCCGGGCTGGAGCTGGCGGACGGTGGAAACGATGGTCACGTCACCGGGCGGGTACGGCATGCCGGGCGGGACGGGGATGGTCCACTGGAAGCGGGAATACTTGCGGAACGGGCCGTCGTCCAAGCGTTTCATGGTGACGGGGATGGCGGGGTTCTGCCACGTCGGCCAGGCCTCCACGTCGGTCTGCAGGTTCCAGACGGTGCGCGGCGGTGCCTTGACGAAGGTCTCGGTCCGATAGTGCACCTTGGCGGCGCGGTCGATGCCTTTGCCTTGGCAGGTGAGGGAAGCCGGCTGGTGACCGTGACCGGGACCGTGACCGTGACCGGGAGTGGGAGCGGGAGTGGGAGCGGCTTGGGCGGGCGTCGTGGCGCCGAGGACGCCGGCGAGGGTCAGCGGGACGGTGAGCAGGGCGGCGCGGGCGGCGAGCCGGTGGCGTGCGGTGCCGAACATGATCCTTCTCCTCTTGGTCGCGAGCCGCTTCGTTAGCAGCTCTCGCTATAGTTAGAAGCTATAACGAAACGGCGGTGAGCGTCAAGAGGAAAAGTGAGAGGGGTCTAACGGTGCGAGAGTTCCGCCTTCAAGCACGCGAGTACGGCCTTCAGGCTCTTCAAAGCAGGCAAGGAGGCCTTCGCGGACAGGCGAGTACCTGGTCAGACCCAGCCGACCTGCTCGTAGAACGGCGTGATCCACGCCCGGAATCGCTCCCCGTAAGCCTCTTGAGCGGCGGCCACGATGGCATCCGGGTCTTCGGCAGGCGTCAGGTCTCGCGCCTGGAGCCACTCGACGAGCTCGTCGTGTGAGCCGCTGTGGTCGTCGTCTTCCTCGCGGAAGTAGTCGGCCGAATCGTGGTCGACCATGACCTCACCGTCGTAGCCCAGCAGCCGCAGGAAATCCCGGAAGTCGCGGGCGACGACCTGCTCCCCGCCCTCGTCGCCGAAGACCACGACGGGTGACAGGGCGAGGTCCGTCTCGTCGCCGGATCGCCAGATCGCGTACGTCGAGCCGCTCCCGTTCGCCTGAGCGAAGGGAATCAAACGCGACAGGAACTCCGGGTCGTCCAGCTCCTTGGGGAAACGGTCCTTGTCGTCGTAGTCGTGGAGTTCGAAGCCATCGGCGATGAAGTCGCCGGCCGAGTCGTAGAGGTCCTTCAGCTCGTTCAGGACGGGGATCGGTGAGTACACACGGGGAGCATAAGCGACACAGGAGTCCGTGAAGGCCTCCTTGAGGGACCCCGGATCCCTCAAGGAGGCGGAACTCGCGTGCTTGGAGGCGGAACTCGCGTGTTTGAAGGCGGAACTCGCGTGTTTGGGGGCGGAACTCTCAGGCCGTGCGGCCCAGGAAGGCCAGGAACCGGGCCTGGGGGTCGGCGTCGGCGGGTGGTTTCACCCGCGGGCCGAAGGTGCCCGGCGTGCGGCTGATGATCAACCGGGCCAGCGAGAACGACGGTGCGATGAGGTCGGGTTCCATGCGCACGTCCATGCCGAGCACCGAGCCGATGTCCCAGGTGTGGACCAGGGTGTCGAAGGTGAGCAAGGCCAGGTAATCCGTGACCGTCGCATCGGGACGGTTGGCCACGTACCAAGCCGGAGCAGGCCGAAGAAGCATCTCGTCGGTGAGGACGGCGTCGGTCGCGGAGCGGGTCGCGCGCCATTCGGCGAGGGGGGCGTCGCCGGCCAGCTCGCCGGGCTTCTCCGAACCCGCGGGCCCGTCCTCCACCGAGAATTCCCGCCCGTCCGCGTGCTGCCGCAGCACCTCCAAGCCCCAGATGACGTGACCCGTCACGTCACGCACCGTCCAGTGTTCGCATGCCGACGTCGCGTTCCACCGGTCCTCGGGCACGGCCGCGAGTACGGCGTCGAAGGCGTCCTGCGTCCGCCGGTAGCGGTCCGAGGTCTCGTTCATCGGCACCTCATTTCAGCGTCGCGTTGATGGCGGCCAGCAACTGTCCGGGTCCCGGCACCAAGGCCTTGTCGAGCGCGAGGGCGTACGGGATGACGGTGCCGTCCGGGCGGCACACCCGCCTCGGCGGCGCCGCCAGGTCGAACTCCTCGGCCGCCGTCGCGACGATCTCCGCCCCGAGCCCGCACATGCGGTTCGAGTCGTCGATCACGACCAGCCGCCCGGTCTTGTCGACCGATTTGCGCAGGCACTCCCAATCGAAGGGGTAGACCGTTCGCGGGTCGACGATCTCGATGTCGGCCCGGCCGTGGAGGCTCTCGGCGACCTCGATCGCCGTACCGACGTGCTGGCCCACCGCCACCACCGTCAGGTCGCCGCCCTCGCGGACGACGTTCGCCTCGCCCAGCGGGACGATCTCCTCCTCACCCCCGTAGACCACATCCGTCGCCCCCAGCAACGACGACGGGGCGAACACGGCGACCGGGTCGGGATCCTGGATCGCCGACCGCAGCAGCCCGTAGGCGTCCGCGGGCAGGCCGGCGACCACCGTCTTGATCCCGGCGTGGGCGAGCAGGCTGTACGGGTTGTCCGAATGCTGACCCGCCCAGCCGAACCGCGAACCCGAACCGGACACGAGGTAGGTGACGGGGATCCGCACCTGCCCGCCGGTCATCAGCGAAAACTTGTGGGCCTGGTTCACGATCTGCTCGAAGACCAGGTAGATCAGCGAAGAGATCTGGAACTCGATCACGGGTTTCTTGCCCGCCATCGCCGCGCCGGTCCCGAAACTGGTGAAGGCCTGCTCGGACAACGGCGTGTCCAGCACTCGCTCCGGGCCGAACCGGGGCAGCAGCCCCGAAGTGACCCCGCTCGCGCCGACGCCGACGTCTTCGCCGAGCAGGAACACGTCCTCGTCGGCCGCCATCTCGGCGTGCAGGGCGAGATTCATCGCGTGCATGTAGCCGAAATTCGACGGAGAAGGCAGCTCGCTCACAGGATCACCCCAGGCCGGACGGCGGTCGTTCCCGCGTACAGGTACATCAATGCGTCCTTCGGATCGGGCGACGGGGCGTTCTTCGCGAACTCGACCGCCTCGTCGATTTCGGTCTTCACAGCGGCGTCGATCTCGGCGACGACGTCTTCACCCAGCCGGTTTCCCAGCAGGAGAAGCGGATCCCGCTTGCGCCACCGGGCCACTTCGCCGGGATCGCGGAACTCGACGCCCAGGAGTTCGAGCACGGAGTGATGCCCGAAGAACCGGTACGTCCGACATTCCAGGAACGCCGGGCCCCGGCCCGCGCGACACCCTTCGACGAGTTCCGCCGCGACTTCCGCCACCGCCTCGACGTCCATGCCGTCGACCGTGCGCGCGACCATCCCGAAGCCTTCCGCGCGCCGTGCCGCACCGCCCGCGAGCCCCGATTCGAGTTTGAGGCTCGTCGCGTACATGTTGTTCTCGCAGACGAAGAGCACCGGCAGTGACCAGATCGCGGCCAGGTTGAAGGCCTCCAGGAGGACACCCTGGCTCATCGCCCCGTCGCCGAAGAAGCTGACGACGACCTCCGAGTTCCCTCGCGCCTTGGCGGCCCAGGCGGCGCCGGAGGCGATCGCCCCGCCGGCACCGACGATGCCGTTGGCGCCCAGGATGCCCAGCTTCATGTCCGCGGCGTGCATCGACCCGCCGCGACCCTTGTTGAAGCCTTCGAGGGTGCCGAGGAGTTCGGCGAGCAGACGGCGCGGATCCGCTCCCTTCGCCAGCACGTGACCGTGCCCCCGGTGCGTACTGGTGATGGAGTCCCGGTCGGTCAGGTTCGCGCAGATGCCCACGGCCACCGCTTCCTGCCCGATGTACGGGTGGATGCCGCCGTCGATCTCACCGGCGATGGCCATGGCCAGGCAGCGCTCTTCGAATTCCCTGATCTGTTTCATGGAGCGGTACCGGGCCACCCGGATTTCACTGGTCATTTTCGCGACAGCCCTTCTGTGCCTTCTACGGAGGTCCGGACGAGCATGCGGTCGACGTACCGGAGCAGGGCGCCGTCGTCGGGGCTCGGCACGACGATCGGTGCGAAGTCACTGCTCGGCCGTCCGGTGGGAGTGGCGGAGCCGAAGAGCGACTGCAGGATGGCGTGTTCCTCGGGGGAGTGGGCTTCGAGCAGCGCGAGCCAGTCCGCCACCGGCCGGACGCCGATCTCCGTGCCGGTGCTCCGCAGGAGCTCGACCAGGTGTGTGAGCCGCATCGGCCGACGGCTCGCCAGCACGAACCGGCCGCCGTCCCGGTGCTGTGCCATGCCGAGCCTGGCGAGCGCGCCCGCCGTTTCGTCCACCGCGATCCACGGTTCCTCGATCTCGGTGTCGGGCGCGCAGCCGAGTTCGAGGATGATCCGCAGGACACGCAGCATGATGTCCCGCGTGTTCCCTTGTCCGGTACGCGAGTCGCCGACGATCCGGGGCAACCGGTAGGTCGCCGACGGCAGCCCACGCTGGTACGCGGTGCTGATCAGCTGCTCCGCGTGCGACTTGGTCTCCGCGTAACCGCTGCGGGACCCGTTTTCCTCGCCGGCGGAGGGCGGCCGAGGCTGGTGAGGATCAGCGTGTGGCAGCCGGGCGGGCATTCGCGGATCTCCGTGGCGGCGGTCAGCCCGTCCTTGCCCGGCAGGCCGATGCCGATGACCGCGACGTCGGGCTGGACGGCCTTCACGGCCGGGAGGATCTGGTCACCCGAAGCGACTCGGGCGACGACCTCGATGTCGGATTCCAGGTTCAGCAGCGCGACGAGCGCACCGCGGACCATGTGCACGTCTCAGGCGAGCAGCACTTTCCGGTGTGGCGATCGGGGGACACCGGGCACGTCGTTGCCCGCAGCCGGATGCCGCAACGGAATCGGCTCTCACAGCGCGTCCAGCTCCTGCGGCCAGTGAAGGGCCTTCCTGGTGAACCCGAGCAGTTCGAATTCCGAACGCGTCCAAGCGATGCGGATCCGGATCGCCAGTTCGGGCGCCACGGTCAGCAGGAACCGGTCGGGACCACCGCCGACCTGGAAAACGCCGTAGGTCAGGAACGCGGAGCCGTCGCAGAGGGCGAACAACGCGGTGAAAACCGTCGCGCGTTCGCTTTCCGGAAGCGAATCCAGCCATTCCAGCCCGCCGGTCAGCTCCAGCCGCACCGCCATCCGAGCCTCCTCACCGAATCGGCTCCCAGCATGGCGGATCCCGGCGGTGTCGTGCGTCTCGCATCCTGCGGCGAACGAGCCCGAACGCACTGAAGGGGACGCCCCGCGTGGGACGTCCCCTTCAGTCGAGGAGCCGGGACTTGCAGGACAACGCCTAGGCCTGCTGGTAGCGCCTGAGATACTCGCCGGTCAGCGAACTCTCCGCGGTCAGGAGCTTTTCGGGAGGGCCGGTGAAGACGATCTCGCCGCCGTTCTTGCCGCCGCCGGGGCCGAGGTCGATGATCCAGTCGGCCTGCTCGATCACCGCCAGGTTGTGCTCGATCACCACCACCGTGTTACCCGCGTCGACCATGCCGTTGAGCAGGCCGAGCAGCATGTCGATGTCGGTCATGTGCAGGCCGGTGGTCGGTTCGTCGAGGAGGTAGACGTTGCCGCCGCCGGAAAGCCGGTCCGCCAGCTTGATGCGCTGGCGTTCACCACCGGATAGCGTGCTCAGCGCCTGTCCCAGCCCGAGATATCCGAGCCCGGTCTCGATCAGCGCGTTCACCTTCGCCAGCACCGGTGCCTCGGTGAAGTACTCCGCCGCCTGCTCGGCCGACAGCTCCAGCACGTCGGCGATCGACTTGCCACGCAGCTTGTGCGCGAGCACCTCGTCTTTGAACCGCCGCCCGTCGCAGCTTTCGCAATGCGTCGTGATGGGGTCCATATAGGACACCTCGGTGATCAGCACGCCGCGGCCCTGGCATTCCTCGCAGGCGCCCTGGGAGTTGAAGCTGAACAACGCCGCGTTCGCGCCGCTCGCCTTCGCGAAGAGCTTGCGCACCGGGTCCATCAGGCCGAGGTACGTCGCCGGCGTCGACCGGGAGGACGCCGCGATCGGCGCCTGGTCCACGAAGATCGCGTCCGGATGCGCCTCGCGGAAGACACCGGAGATCAACGAGCTCTTACCCGAACCCGCGACACCGGTGACCGCGGTGAGCACACCGGTCGGGATGTCGACCGTGACGTTCTTCAGGTTGTGCAATGAAGCCCGCTTGATCGGCAACTTTCCCTTGGCACGCCGTGGATCCGTCTTGACGGCACCCGCGCGTGCCAGCCCGGCCCCGGTCAGCGTCTTGCCGGCGCGCAACTGCCGGTACGTTCCCTGGAAGACCACCTCGCCGCCGTGCACACCCGCCCGCGGCCCGATCTCGACCACGTGGTCGGCGATCTCGATGACGTCCGGGTCGTGTTCGACCACCAGGATCGTGTTGCCCTTGTCCCGCAACGCCCGCAGCAGGTCGTTGAGCCTGCCGACGTCGCGGGGGTGCAGGCCGACGCTGGGCTCGTCGAAGATGTACGTCAGGCCGGTCAGGTCGCTGCCCAGATGCTTGACCAGTTTGAGCCGCTGCCCCTCGCCGCCGGACAGCGAGGTCGTCGCACGGTCCAGTGAAAGGTAGCCGAGGCCGATCGCCTCGATGCGCTCGAGCGCGGCCAGCACCCCTTGTGCCATCGCGCTGGTCTGCTTGTCCTTGATGGACCGGATCAGCTCGATCAGGTCGGTGATCTGCAGTTCGCACCACTGCGCGATGTTCTTGCCCGCCAGCTTGGTCGCCAGCGCGGTCTCGCTCAACCTTCCGCCGCGGCAGGCCGGGCAGGGCCCTTCGGTGATGAACTTCTCCGCCTGGGCGCGGGTCTTCTCGCTCATCGACCCGGTGTCGCGCTTGAGGTGGCGCCGGGTGAAGTTCGCGACCAGGCCCTCGAACGTCAGCGTCTGCGTCTTGCCGTTCTTGAAGGTGAGCTGGACCTTGCCCTCCTTGCCGTGCAGCAGGGTGTCCATCTCCTTGGCGGTGTACTTGTTCAGCTTCTTGGCCGGGTTGATGGCGTCGTGGTTGGCGTAGAACTGCCAGCCGGGGCTGCCGACCGGGTAGCCCGGCACCAGGATGGCGCCCTCGTCGAGCGACTTCGTCATGTCGAGCATCAGCTCGGGGTCCGGGCGCAGCGCGCGCCCGATTCCCTCGCACTCGGGGCACATCCCGTTGGGGTCGTTGAAGGAGTACAGCGACGGGTTGCCCGCGCTGGGCTTTCCCTGACGCGAGAACAGCACCCGCAGCAGCGGATGGATGTCGGCGACCGTGCCGACCGTCGAACGGGCGTTCCCGCCGAGCGGGCGCTGGTCGACGACGACCGGGGTGGTCAGGTTCTCGATCCCGTCGACCTGCGGTCGTTCGTGTTTGGGCAGCTGGTTGCGGATGAACCAGGGGAAGGTGGCGTTCAGCTGACGCTGCGCCTCGACGGCGATCGTGTCGAAGACGACGGAAGACTTCCCGGAACCCGACACCCCGACGAAAACCGTGATCTGGTTCTTCGGGAGCTCGAGGGAGACATCCTTCAGATTGTTCTCGTGAGCGCCGGTGACGCGGATTCCCTCACCCGCCGGTTGCTTGGTCTTGCGGGCTGCGGCAGTCACAGAAGGTCCTTTCCTCGCCGTCGCGCGTGAACGATCGCGCCTGCTCGCCAGTATCGCAGTGCCGAGGGGTTCCCCGGAAGTCCGTTCACGTGCGATCGGGGTATGTTTTCTTCACGACGGAAGAATGAATTTTTCACGTCGGTGCCGAGCCGCGCTTTCCGTGCTTCACTCCGCCCGGTTGTAGACGGCTCCGATGACGCCGGTCTTCAGCGAATCCGACTTCGTCAGGGTCAGCGGGATTTCCTTGCCGATGCCGTCGAACAGCCGTGCTCCCTCGCCGGCCACCAGCGGCATGATGTTGAGCGCCAGCTCGTCCAGCAGGTCTTCGGCGAGCAGCCAGCTCACCAGTTTCGGGCTGCCGGGCACGCGGATCGTCTTGCCGGGCGCTTCCTTCAGCCGGATGATCTCACCCGCGACGTCGCCGGTGATCAGGCTCGTGTCCGGCCAGGTCAGTGTCGCTTCGTCGAGCGTCGAAGAAACGACGTATTTGTGCGTGCCGTTGAGGAACGCCGCCATCGGGTTGCTGTCCCCCTGGGGCTTCCACAACTGCTCGAAAGCCAAGTAGGTGTCCTTGCCCATCAGAATGGCGTCCGAGGCGGCGAGGCTCTCGGCGATGCCTTCGCTCATCTCGTCGGACCAGTACTGACCCATCCAGCGATCGGGCTGTTCCGCCACCCCGTCCAGCGACATGAACAATCCCGCGGCGATTTCGCGCATGAAAACTCCTTCGTTGACCGGAAGCCTGAGTTCAGGCCGCGGGCCGATCCTCCCACTGCCGATCGCGACGCTCCAAAGAGTCCGGCACGACCGAAGAATTCCAGCGAATCGGCAACGCCGACAATGCGCGCATCGTCGGCGAGACGGTCCAGTCCAGGGACGATTCGGGCACGGCGAGCGAGAGTTCCGGTGCGCGACGGGAAAGCGCGCGCAACGCCGACTGGATCTCGACCCGGGCGAGGTGGGCGCCGATGCAGTGGTGCGTGCCGTGCCCGAAGGACAGATGCCTGCCGTTGCGGTCCATCGCGAACCGGTCCGGTTCGGCGAAGACGTCCTCGTCGCGGTTGACCACCGGGAGCAGCGCGGTCACCAGGTCGCCCGGTGCGATCCGGGTGCCCGCGAGGGTGACGTCTTCCGTCGCGATCCGCGTCATGCTGAAGTTCACCGCGGGGCTGTAGCGCAGCGCTTCCTCGACGGTGGCGTCCAGCAGCGCCGGCTTCGCGTCCAGCTCGGCCAGCGTTCCCGGACGGGAGATCACGCACAGCACCGTGTTGGTGATCTGCGCGGCGGCCAGCGCGTGCCCGTCGAAGAACAGCGACGCCGCCAGACCGGTCAGCTCGCTTTCGTCGAGAGCACCCGAACGGTGTGCCGCGACGAGTTCCGCCATCAGCCCGGACGGCGGGTCCTCGGTGTCGGCGAGCATCATGGCGACCTCGTCGTGCAGCAGCAGTTCACCCTGATAGACGGCGGATCGCGGGGAGCCGGGCTTGCCGAGCCGTGCGTTCGCGCGTTTGCGGACGGCCTCGCGCCGCGACGGCGGCACCCCCAGCAGTTCGGCCTGTGCGCCGAAGGTCAGCGGAGCGCAGAAATCGGCGATCAGGTCCGCCGTGGGGCCCGTCGCGATCAGCCGGTCGAGCAGATCGGTGGCGACGGTTTCCACGTGATCGCGCAGCTGTTCCGCGCGGCGCGCGGAGAACGCGCCGCCGATCAGTTTCCGGATCCGGGTGTGCCGGGGCGGGTCGAGATCGGTCACCGACATCCGGGTGGCCGGACCACGCGGATGGGTCGTCTCGGCCAGCACGGCCCGGCTGAACCGCTTGTCGCGCAGGAACTCGCGCGCTTCGGAATAGCTGCTCACCAGCCATTCACGCCGCCCGTCGCGCGAGCGGGAACCGAGAGGACACCCGGCCGGGACGTCGTCCCCGACGAGCAGCCGCCGATGCCGTCCCTCGGCGAAATCCGAGCCTCCACGACCTCCTGTTACGCCGGTCATCCGGTTCCTCCTGTCGATCAGTCGTTCCGGGCGGGCACGCGCAGCGCGAGCAGGCAGACCGCGACCGAGGCCACGGACAAGGCCGCGATGGCGACCCTCAGGTCGGTGTGTCCGGCGATCTGGCCGACCACGGCCGGGCCGAGCAGCAGGCCGACGCTGGCCAGCGACGCGGCCGAGCCGATCACCGCGCCGCGGTCCTCCGGCGCCGCCCCGCGCCCGATCAGGCCGTAGACGGTGGGTGTCGACACCGAGATCGCGCCGCCCACCACGGCGGTGCCGATCAGGCCGTGTACCGGCGCGTCGGCGAGGGAAAGCAGCAGCACGCCCACTCCGGAGAGCGCGCCGGAGGCGAGCAGCACCCGGCGATCCGAGGCGCGGCCGGACAGCCAATGCCCGCCGAGCCTGCCCAGTGCCATGCCCGCGGCGAAGATGCCGGGCGCGGCGGCGGAGATCCCCACCGGTGCCCGGGTGACGTCGGCCAGGAACACCGCGCTCCACTGCTGCACACCGCTCTCCACGACCATGGCGAGCGCGGCGAGCAGGCACAGCAACAGGACCGCCGGGCCGAGCCGCGTCCGCTGTCCGGGTTCGCGGCCCTGCCGCACCAGCCGCCCCGGCACGGAGTTCCTCGCCACGACCGCGCCGAGCACGACCAGCGTCGAAAGCGTCAGCGCGATCACCTCCGCGGGGACACCCGCGCTCCGCGCCGCCCCGGTGCCGAGGCTGCACGTCAACAGGCCGACGCTGAACAACGCGTGCGCCCGGTTCATCACGCGGGGCCCGTCGCCTGCTTCGGCGGACGCCGCCAGCGCGACCACGACGACATTGCAGGCACCGGATCCGAAGCCGAACAAACCCAGGGTCAGGAACAGGCCGGGAACGGATCCGGCGAGAGCGGGGGTCGGCGCGATGAGCGCGAAGCCGGCGAAAGTCGCGACGGCCACCGGACGACCGAACCGGTCGAGCAGCTTGCCGATCGCGAACATGGCGGGCATCGCCGCGAGTGCGCCGATCAGCAACGCGGCACCGAGTTGCGCCTCACCGGCGCCGGTGGCGTGGCGGACGTCCGGCAGCATCGAAAGATACGGACCCCACAACGCGCCGTACGCGGCGAATCCGGCGAAGACCGTGCCGGCCCGCGGAGCTGCGGTGATGACGGCGACCATGACCGAGACGGTCCTTTCCTGGCTGGGTAATCGCGTTTTCGCCGAAAGGCGGACATTCGCAGGTTAGCAGCGGAATTCGGGAACCGACCACGATTATTTGCCGCAATTATGGAGAAGTGCGACCGCGGCCCGCGTGGGTATTGTCGGTGCAGTGTGCTGTTGCGATGATGGGACATTCATCCCGAAAATGAAGAATTCATACCCGAGAGATTAACCATTCACTCCTCCCGCGCCGCGCCCGGTCGCATGATGTAACCGCACGAGAGTGTCTCCGTAGTGAGGAACAGGAAGGTAGTGCGTCATGTTGCAGAACGTCGAACCCGCGACCGCGTCGAGGGCCGGCCCGGGGCCGCGGGGGATCGAGACGGAATTCGCGATCCACGCCGAAGGGCTGGTGAAACGGTTCGGCGAGACGACCGCGCTCGACGGGGTCGACTTGACCGTCCGCACGGGTACCGTGCTCGGGGTCCTCGGGCCGAACGGCGCCGGGAAGACCACCACGGTCCGGATCCTGTCCACGCTGGTGACCCCGGACGAGGGCCACGCCACCGTGGCCGGATACGACATCGAAAAAGACGCCCACCAGGTGCGGCAGCTGATCGGACTGACCGGGCAGTACGCCTCGGTCGACGAAAGCCTGACCGGCGTGGAGAACCTGCTGCTGATCGGGCGGCTGCTCGGCTTTTCACGGCGGGCGGCCAAGGCCCGCGCGCATGAGCTCCTGGAGCGGTTCTCCCTCACCGAGGCGGGCGGACGGGCCGCCAAGGGCTACTCGGGCGGTATGCGCCGCCGGCTCGACCTGGCCGCCAGCCTGGTCGGCAACGCGCGCCTGCTGTTCCTGGACGAGCCCACCACCGGCCTCGACCCGCGCAGCAGGCTCGAACTGTGGGACGTCGTGCGCGGCCTGGTCGCCGACGGCGTCACGGTCCTGCTGACCACCCAGTACCTCGAAGAGGCCGACGCGCTCGCCGACGAGATCGTGGTCGTCGACCACGGCAAGGTGATCGCCAAGGGCACCCCGGACGAACTCAAGGCCAGCACCGGCGCCCAGCGCCTGACGGTGCGCGGCGCCCAGCCCGCCGACCTGGAGAAGGTCGCCCGGCTGATCGGCGAGATCGCCGGCGTGACGCCGGACATCTCGGGCCAGGTCGTCAGCGTCCCGGTCACCGACCCGGCGGCGTTGCCCGGCGCGGTCCGGCGGCTGGAGGAGGCGGGCATCGTCATCGGTGAGCTGTCCCTGCGCAGCTCCAGCCTGGACGAGGTGTTCCTGAGCCTGACCGGGCGTCCGGCCGAGGAGACGACCGAAGAGACCGCTGAAGAGACCGAGGAGATCCGATGACCGCCGTGACCACGACGCTGCCGCCGCGGCAGTTGTCGGCCAGGGTCGGGTTCTTTCAGGGCGTCTCGCAGATGTTCACCCTCGCCTGGCGAAGCACCGTTTCGGTGAAGCACGAGCCGAAACAGCTGGCCGACATCAGTTTCCAGCCGATCATCTTCACTTTGCTGTTCACGTTCGTCTTCGGTGGCGCCATTTCCGGGGACCGGCACGCGTACCTGCAGTTCATGATTCCGGGCATGCTGGTGATGAGCATGCTGTTCGCGACCATCAACGTCGGCATCGGCCTCAACACCGACCTTTCCCAGGGCGTGTTCGACCGGTTCCGTTCGCTGCCCATCGCACGCTGGGCGCCGCTGGCCGGGCGGATCATCGGCGACCAGTTCAAGCAGGTCTGGTCCGTACTGCTGGTGGTCGGCGTCGGTCTCCTGCTCGGTTTCCGGCCGGAGAAGGGTTTCCTCGGCGTGCTGGCGGCCGGGCTGCTGCTGCTGGTGTTCGCGATCGCGTTCTCCTGGGTGCCCACGCTGGTGGGTGTCGCCGCCGACCAGGCGGAGAAGGTCCAGGTGTTCGCGTTCGCGGTGATCCTCCCGCTGAACTTCGTCAGCGGGGTGTTCGCGCCGGTCGAGTCGATGCCCTCCTGGCTCCAGGCCTTCGCGGAGGTCAGCCCGGTGGCGATCCTGCTCAAGGCGTGCCGCGGCCTGATGAACGGCGGCGTCGGGGTCACCTCGGCGGTGGTCTGGTCGCTCATCTGGGCGGCCGTGATCGCGATCGTGTTCGGGGCGCTTTCGGTACGTGCCTTGAAGAAGCGGATCTGAGTATTCGCCGCTCGACCACCGAAGCCGTGACGCCCGCGCGCCACGGCTTCGGTGTTTCGGGGGCCTGGACCGGGGAGCGCCGATGGACGAATGGGATTACAACACCTGCAATGCCACCTTCCGGAGCCTGACCGATCAGCAGCGGCTGATGGTCGAGGAGACGTCGAGACTGATCGGTGCGGACGCCGATCTCGAACTCACGTCGTACGGCTGCGGGTTCGGCATGTTCGAACTGGAACTGATCGCTCGGGTGCCGCGGAGAACGGTGTGGTTCCAAGGCGTCGACACGAACGGTGAAGCGGTGGCACGGCTGCGCACGGAGCTCGCCGGGCTGCCGAAGGTGCGGGGCCATCGCGTGCTCACGGTGAGCATGGCCGACGTCGCCGACCTCCGGGTCAGCCCGACCGAGTACGGCCTCTTCGTCCAGTCGCTGTGCTACCTCGACGCGGACGACGGCATGGCCGTGCTGAAGGAGGCCCGCAACCGGCACCGGGTCCTGATCGTGGCGGTGACCCCGCTGAACCGGCTGAACGGTCCTTTCGCGGACTCTCTCGCACGGCAAGGCGTCACGCGTCCGCTGTTCGCGCAGACGCTCGCGGCGGAACTGGCGCGGTTCGGCATCGAGTTCCGGTCCGTCACGGTGGGCGCGGAGATCGCGGTGCCGGTTTCCGCGCCGGCGCACCGGTTGCTCGAATTCCTGACCTTCGCCCGGCACCAGCCGTGGCGCGGCGGGACCGGTCGCGGGGAACTGCTCGACGCGGTCGCCGGACTCGGCACGGTTTCCGCGGGGCACGTTCGCATCCCGCATCCGGTCGAGGTCTTCGCCATCGGGTAGGTGGCCGTCACTCGCGTGGGCACGTGCAGTCCCGCTAATCCGTGAAGGCCTCCTTGAGGGACCCAGAGTCCCTCAAGGAGGCCTTCACGGATTTCACGAACTCCCGGCCGAAAGCATCCCCGGACAGGGCGGAACCCGGGCCCAGAAGGAGGGGAGGCCCGGGTTCCGAGGGGGAGGGTCAGGCGGCCGTGCCCGGTTTGGGCAGCTGCTGCTTGGCCGGGGTGTTCTGATAGGACGCCAGCCGCCAGGCGCCGTCCCGTTTGACGACCGTCCACGACGCACGGATCGACTGCGAGTCCGCGACCTCGGTCTCGCCGGGGCCGAGCACGCCGCCCTGGGTGATCAGGACGCCGGAGTCCGGGGTGAAGAACCGGATCTCCAGCGGACGCCCGGTGACCTGGGTGCCCTTGTAGTCGCCCTCGAAGGATTCCACGAGGAACGACCGGATCTCGTCGCGGCCCTTCTTGTAGACGCCGGGAAGGATCATCGTGCCGTCTTCGGTGAAGACGCCGGCGAAGGAGTCGGCGTCGTGGTAGGCCCACGCGGCGATCACCTTCTGGGTCAGCGCCGCGATGGCCGCCTGGTCGGCGGCGGTACCGGTTTCGGTCGTGGTCATCGGAGGATCCTCCTAGATGTAGAGGGTGTTGGGCTCGAGCCCGCAGAGCACGCGGCCGTACAGCTCGGTGTTGGTGTTGGGGTGCATCAGCGCGTGGAGGTTGACCGCGGCGACGTCGCGGGCGATGCGCTGGATCGGGATGCCGTGGTAGACCGACGAACCGCCGGAGGCGCCGGCCAGGATGTCGATGCCTTCCTTGGCGAGGCGGACCACGGCGCCGAGGTCGGCCCGCGCTATCGCGCGTTCGTCGAGTTTCCACGGCGAGCCGTCCGCGGTCTTCCGGTCGACCAGAGTGGACAGCCGATGCGCGTGGAACTCGGCCTCGTCGATCTTCAGCGCCGATTCGGCCACCTGGTGGTGCGTGATCGGGGCTTCGCGCTGCGAATCGTAGGCGGTGTAGGTGATCTTGCGGTCCGGCAACCGCTTGAGGAAAGTGTCCTGCGCGCCCTTCGCCATCCCCACCAGCGTCCCCACCGAGGACGCCGAGGCGACCGGAAGCAGCGGTGCCCGGTAGATCGAGACCGAAGCGGTGCCCTGGCCCTCCAGCACCGCCGGCAGCGGGAGCACCCGCTCGGCCGGGATGAAGACGTCCTGTGCCACCGTCGACACGCTGCCGGTGCCGCGCAGGCCCGAGGTGTCCCAATCGTCCACGATCAGCAGATCCGAGATGGGCACCAGCGCCATGATCGGGTACGGCTCGCCCTCCGGCGGCACGAGGATCGCGATGATCTCCTGCCACTGGGCGTGCAGTGCCCCGCTGATGAAACCCCATTTGCCGTTCACCACGACCCCGCCGTCGACCGGCGCGGCCATCGCGGACGGGCTCAGCGTGCCGCAGACGCGGACGTCCGGGGTGGCGAACACCTCGTCCTGCACGGCCTCCGGGAACTGGCAGGCCATCCAGGTCGGGATCCAGTACACCGAGGCCACCCACGAGGTGGAGCCGTCGGCGCGGCCGATCTCGGTGGCGACGTCGACCAGAGTCCGGGTGTCGGCTTCGTAGCCGCCGTAACGCTTGGGGCGGCGCAGTTTGAAGACGCCGGCGTCGGCCAGTGCCTCGATGGACTCCTCGTGCACCCGCCGGTTCTGTTCCTGCCAGTTCGAGTGCTTCTTCAGTGCGGGGGCGAGTTCGGCCACGCGGCGAACCAGTTCCTCCCGCGTCGGAACATCGGTGCTCGACACCTTGACCTCCTAGATCGTCGACTGTTCCAGCTTCGCAGCGGGCGGATGCCCCCGCGTCTTCCTGCTTGCCGGTGGGTCAAGCCGCCGCACGCTCGGAGGTGCGGTCGAGGAAATCCACCACGTTCTGGCCGTCGCGCCGGGCGAACCAGGTCGCCATCGGCGCCGCCATCGCGGTCGAGACCAGCGCCATGATCACCAGCATGGTGAACAGCGTCGGGGACAGCACGCCGAGGTCGAGCCCGATGTTGAGGACGACCAATTCGGTCAGGCCGCGGCAGTTCATCAACGCGCCCACCTGCAGCGAGCGGTTCCAGTTCTCGCCGACCGCACGCGCGGCCAGTGCCGAGCCGCCGAACTTGCCCGCGACGGCCACCAGCAGGATCGCGCCGCACCAGAGCCACGCGCCGCCGCCGGAGAGCAGGCCGATGTCGGTGCGCAACCCGCTGTAGGCGAAGAACAACGGCAGCATCAACGCCGTCGTCAGCCCCCCTGCCTTGTCGTGCAGCCAGGTCGCGATCGGGTTGTCCCTGGGGAAGACCACGCCGAACACGAACGCGCCGAACATCGCGTGCACGCCGATCCATTCGGTCGCCATCGCGCACACCAGCACGCCGACCACCGAAAGCGGCGCGGCTTTCTGCAGGCTCGCCACCGGAACCCGCGTCACGAGTTTTCGCAGCAGCGGCCGGACGACCAGGCCGAGCAGTGCGACGAACGCCGCCGTCAGCAGGACCGTCAGCACCACGCCGAACAGCGAGGACGCGGTGGTCAGCGCGATCACCAGCGCCAGCAGGCTCCACGCCGTCACGTCGTCGACCACCGCGCAGGTCAGCGTCACCACGCCGATCTCGCTGCGGAAGAGCCCGATCTCGTGCAGGATCCGCACCAGCACCGGCAACGCCGTGATGCTCATCGACACGCCGAAGAAGAGCGCGAACGGCAGGAATCCGCCGCCGGGTGGGGAGAACCGAGTGTAGGCGACCATGGCGAGCCCGACGCCGAGCAGGAACGGCAGCGCGATGCTGACGTGGCTGACGACCAGCGCGAGCCGTCCGCGTCCGCGCAGCAGCCGGGTGTTCAGCTCCAGCCCGGCGAGGAACACGAAGAAGATCACGCCGAGCTGCGCCACGACGTTGAGCTGCGGCACCACCGCGGGCGGGATCAGTACGGCCGCGCCCGAAGGCCACAGCGCGCCGAGCACCGACGGACCGAGCAGGACGCCCGCGGTGATCTCGCCGATCACCGCGGGCTGCCCGATCCGCTGGGCCAGCCAGCCCACCACCTTGCAGGCGCCGACCACCACGGCGATCGCCAGCAGCAGTTGCGCCAGCGACGGCCCGGAGGACGCCTTCGCCGTGGCGACGACGTCACCATCGTCGCCACGGGCCAGCAGGACGATCGCGACCACGACGGGCACCACGACCAGTCCTATGTAGACGAACAGCGACCGGTGGCCGGTGCCGGGTTTGCTTTCCACTTTCGGATCCCCGCTCAGGGCTCGGTGACGTTCGCGATCAGGTCGTCGAGATTGATCTTCAACAGCGGGTGTTTGCCCGACAGGCCGGAGACCAGCGTGACGAAGTCGATGCTCGGCGCGTGGAGCTGCTCCGGGTCCACGACCTCTTGCGCGAGGTCGTAGTAGTACTCCTTGTACTTCGTCCGGTCGTAGAAGCGCTCGACGAAGTTGCGGATCTCGTCGAAGAAGGCGCGGTAGTTGCCGGCGTACCGGTCGAGCGCCTTCTCCTCGATGGCCGGGTGGTCCAGGATCTTGTCGACCACTTTGGACAATGAGCTGCCCGCCAGCGTCGCGAGCGCGACACCGGTGGAGAACAGCGGGTCGACGAAAGCGGCGGCGTCGCCGACGAGCACCCAGCCGTCACCGTAGAAGGTTTCGTTGGTGTAGGACCAGTCCCGCGCCGTCCGGTACCCCGCGTGCTGACGGGCGTTGGCCAGCAGCCCCTTGAGCCGGGTGGTCTTGTCCCGCTCGCTCAGGAAGAGCTGCTCCAGCGACTGGTCGTCCGCGTTGGCGAGGTCCGACTTGGTCACGTAGCCGACGCTCATCGTGCCCTTGTCGATCGGGATGCCCCAGAACCATCCGTCGGCGGTGCCTTCGATGAGGATGTTGGTCCACTCGTCACCGGGCAGCCGGTCGCAGTTGTCGTAGTAGGTCCAGACCGCGACGTTGCGGAGCTCGTTGTGCCAGGTGATGTCGCTGAACTTCCGGCCGATCACGCGGGACTGGCCGGACGCGTCGACGACCAGCGAGGCGCTGGCCTCGTAGTCGCCCGCCGAACCGCGCAGGGTGAACCGGACACCGGTGACCCGGCCGGTGTCGGACTGGAGCACGTCCTTGACCGTCGTCTCCTCCACGACGTACGCGCCGAGTTCGCGGGCGCGGTCGAGGATCAGCGTGTCGAGGTCGGCGCGGCGGGTGTGGTAGGCGTAGGTGCCCTCCGCGGCCTTCATGAACGAGAAGTTCCATGGCACGTCCCGGTTGCCCCACACCAGGCTGCCGCCGTACTTGCGTTCGAAGCCGCGGGCTTCCATGCGATCGAGCAGGTCCAGTTCCTGCAGCGGGCGCATCCCGACCGGGATCAGCGATTCGCCGATGTGGTAGCGGGGGAACCGTTCGCGCTCGAGGACCAGGACCGTACGCCCCTCCTTCGCGAGGAGACCGGCGCAGGTCGCGCCCGCCGGGCCGCCACCGATGACGATGACGTCGAACCGCTCGGGCATACCGTGAAGCGTGGCTGACATGGGGACCCTTTCCCTAGGCCGGTGGAAGAGTGGCGGCGCTCACGCGCGCCGGATGCCGATCTGCGGCTCGTAGCTCAGGTACAGCCCGTTGATCGCCTTTTCGGGCTTCTCCGGCGCCTGCTTGTGCTCGTGCACGCGGTTGAGGTTGTCCAGCGGGTTGTGCTTGCCGCTTTCGTCACCGAGCAGGTGACCCTGGATCCGGCGGTAGACCTCCTCGGTGTCCTCGAGATCGGCGATACCCGTGACGAACCGGTCGAACGCGGCCTGCACGTCCATTCCCGCCCAGTCCTTTTCGGACAGCTGCTGCGCGCGGAAGAAGTGGTGCTCCTTGCCGCGGTAGCTCTCGTAGAAGGTCGACACCAGCACCAGCAGCCGTTCGTAGGCGCGGCGGTACACGACCTCGTAGAAGTCCCAGGCCTCGGGTTCGCTGATCTCACCGCGCAGGACGCTGCCGATCGCGGCGGTGCCGATCAGCGCGCTGTAGGTGCCCAGGTGCACGCCGGTCGACAGCAGGGGGTCGAGGAAGCAGGCGGCGTCGCCGGCGAGCAGGTAGCCGGGGCCCTGGAACTGCTCGGCCGCGTACGAATAGTCCTGCTCGACCTTGACCTCGGTGACCTGCTCGGCCTCGACCAGCAGCTGCTGTATCGCCGGGCAGTCGCCGATCGCCTTGTGGTACACCGGATCCACGCCGCCGAGTTCGTTGCGCGCGGCGTTGAACGAGTCCCGGCCGGTGACCAGCCCGACGCTCATCGTGCCGTCGGGCAGCGGGATCCCCCAGAACCAGCCGTCACCGACCGAGGCGACGGTGATCGCGCCACGCGGCCCGCGGTCGAGTTCCTTCGCGTCCTTCCAGTACGACCAGGCGGCGACGTTGCGGAACACGTTGTGGAACTTGCGGTTCTTCAGGTACTTGGTGGCCAGCACGCCACCGCGGCCGGAGGCGTCGACGAGGTAGTCGAATTCGATCCGGCCGCTGTTGGCCGTGTTCTTGGCCTCGGCCCAGTGCGCCGCGACCGGGCGGTCGCCGTCGAAGTCGAGTTTCTTCACCGCGATGCCCTCGTGGACCTCGACACCGACCTCGCGCGCGTGGTCGAGCAGGATCTTGTCGAAATCGGCGCGGATGACCTGCCACGCGCTGGTGCTGCCGTCACGGCCGTGCGGCCGGAAGCGCACCTCCCACTCTTCGGGTCCCCAGAAGTAGTAGGCGCCGCCTTTGGGCTGGAACCCGGCCGCCGCGATCTTGTCCCAGACGCCGAGACGTTCGAGGATCGGACGGCACGAGGGCAGCAGCGATTCGCCGATGTGGTAGCGCGGGAAATGTTCCCGCTCGAGAAGGGTGACTTCGAATCCCTCTTTGGCCAGCAGCCCGGCAGCGGTGGAACCCGCCGGTCCGCCGCCGATCACGAGGATCCGGGTCTTTGCGCGCATGAGACCTCTCCAACTACGCCGACAGCCGGAATTACTTGATCGACGCTAACAACCGGGACTGGAGATCCGCTCGAGAACTCGTTGCCGCACAAGGCTTTGGTGAAACCGCAGTCGAAGAGACGCCACCCGGCCGCGGGCGGACGACGATTCTTCACGTGTCGGACTCCGACGGCCCGGCCGACTACCCTATTGGAGGAACCCCGCGATGGGCGAATACCTTGGCGAACGCGCCGTCGTGCTCGGCGGCGGCATGGCCGGCCTGCTGACCGCCCGCGTGCTTTCGGAACGCTACCGCTCGGTCGTGATCGTCGAGCGTGACACGATCGTCGGCGTCGCCGGGACCCGCCGCGGCGTGCCGCAGGCGCATCACGCGCACGCGCTGCTCGCCCGCGGCCAGCAGATCCTCGAAGACCTGTTTCCCGGCCTGCAAGCGGAGCTGACCGACAACGGCGTCCCCAGCGGTGACCTCTCCGGCAGCCTGCGCTGGTACTTCAACGGCAAACGCCTGCGGCAGAAGAACTCCGGCCTGCTCAGCGTGTCCGCGACCCGCCCGGAGCTCGAAGAGCACGTCCGGGCGAGGGTCGTCGCGCTGCCGAACGTGGAGGTCCGCGAGCGCACGGTGATCCAGTCGCTCGTCGCCACCGGCGACCACTCGCGGGTCGTCGGCGTACGGGTGACCGGCGACGACGCCGAACCGGAGACGATCCTCGCCGACCTGCTCGTGGACGCCACCGGCCGTGGCAGCCGTTCGTCGGTGTGGCTGGAGGAACTCGGCTACGAGCGGCCCGCCGAGGAGAAGATCAAGATCGACCTCGCCTACACCTCGCGGCTGTTCGAGCTGGACACCGACCCGTTCGGCGACGACCTCGCGATCAACCCGGTCGCCTCGCCCGCGAACCCGCGCGGCGCGTTCTTCGTGAACCTGCCGGGGAACGTCGCCCTGCTGTCGCAGACCGGCCTGCTCGGCGACCACCCGCCGCGCGACGCCGAGGGCTTCCTCGAGTTCGCCAAGACACTCGACGCACCCGAGATCCACCGGGCCGTGCGCACCGCGAAGCCGATCAGCGAGATCACCAGCTTCAAGGTGCCCGCCAGCGTCCGCCGCCGGTTCGACAAGCTGCGCCGCTTCCCCGAAGGCATGCTGGTGATCGGGGACGGCGTCTGCGCGTTCAACCCCGTGTACGGCCAGGGCATGACGGTCGCGGCCATGGAGGCCGCCCACCTCGCCACGCATCTCGACGCCGGTGGCGTGCGGCCGCTGCGGTTCTTCAAGGAGATCAGCCCGATCATCGACGTGCCGTGGGACATCTCGGCGGGCGGGGACCTCGCGTTCCCCGGTGTCGAGGGCCCGCGTCCGCTGAAGGTCAAGATGGGCAACGCGTACATGGCGAAGCTGCACTCCGCGGCGACTCTCGACGGCCGGTTCACCGAGGCGTTCTTCCGGGCCGCGGGCCTGGTCGACCCGCCGACCGCGCTGATGCGCCCGAGCCTGGTGGTCGGCGTGCTGCGCACCGCGCGGCGCGTCAAGACGGCAGGCCCGGTCGATTCCACTGTCCCCACCGCCACGATCGGCCAGGCTCCGCCCGCGTCCGGCGACCTCGCGGCCTGAGCACCAAGGAGCCATGGTCATGAACGAACCCGTCGGCAAACGCGCGGTGGTGATCGGCGGCAGTGTCGCCGGCACCCTGGCGGCGAGAGTGCTTTCCGAGTTCTACCGCGAGGTCGTGGTCGTGGACCGCGACGAGGTGCTCGGGGTGGACAAGCCGCGGCGCGGGACCCCGCACACCTGGCACGCGCACGGCCTGCACGCACGCGGCTACTTCATCCTCGAGGAACTCTTCCCGAACCTGCTCGGCGACCTGCGGGACTCGGGTGTCCCGGTCGGCGATCTCGCGCGGATGAAGTGGTACTTCGACGGGAAGCAGGTCATGCCCGCCGACAGCGGGCTGCCGTCGATCACGGCGTTGCGCCCGGTGCTGGAGCACCACCTGCGGCTGCGTACGGCGGCACTGCCGAACGTCACCTACCGCGAGCGCACCGACGTCCACGGCCTGCTCGCCACGCGTGAGGGCAAGCGGATCATCGGGGTCCGCGTGCAGGCGCGGGACGGCTCACCGGAGGAACGCCTCGGCGCGGACCTGGTCGTCGATGCCTCCGGACGAGGTACGCGCACGCCGGTCTGGCTGGAGGAACTGGGCTTCGAACGGCCAGCCGAGGAGCGCGTGAAGGTCGGGCTGGCGTACACGACTCGCATGTTCCGCAAGCGGCCGGAGATGTTCGGCGGCTGGCAGTCGATCAACCCGGTCGCCTCGCCCGCGCATCCACGGGGCGCGTTCTTCGGCCAGGTCAACGAAGACGAGTGCATCCTTTCGCTGACCGGCCTCCTCGGCGACCATCCGCCGACCGACGCCCGCGGCTATCTCGACTACGTGAAGTCGCTGCCTGCCAAGGAGATCTACGAAGCGGTGAAGGACGCGCAGCCGTTGATCGAGCCGGTGACGTTCAAGTTCCCGGCGAGCCTGCGGCGGCGCTACGAACGGCTCAAGCGGTTCCCGGAGCGGCTGTTCGTGCTCGGTGACGCGTTCTGCAGTTTCAACCCGGTGTACGGCCAGGGCATGACGGTCGCGTCGATGGAGGCGATCGCGCTGCGCGAGCATCTCCGTCGTCGTTCCGAACCGGACTCGCGGCGGTTCCTGCGCGAGATCGGCAAGGTCGTCAACGACCCGTGGGACATTTCGACCAGCGGTGACCTGGACTTCCCCGGCGTGGAGGGAAAGCGGACGCTCAAGGTCAAGATGGGCAACGCGTACATGGCGAAGGTCCAGTACGCGGCGACGATCGATCCGGGGATCACGGCGGCGTTCATGCGGGTGGCCGGACTGGTCGACCCGCCGGCCGCGCTGATGAAACCGGGCATCGTGCGCAGGGTGCTGCGGGCAGGCCGGCGTCGTCCCGCGCCGGGGGCGACCGTGACGGAGCTGCCCCGCCCGGACAGCGAGTCGCGCGCGGCGTGACCGTGGCTCGGCGCGAACGACGTTTTCCCGTGCCTGGAGGGACGACACGCGTGATCAGGCGGACGGCTCGCGGCGGAACGCGGCCGCGCGCGTGTCGTCCCTTTGAACGCGCGTGTCGTCCGTTCAATCACGCGAATCCGCTGATCCGGCACCGGGGTTCGTGAGTTTTTCTCTCCTCCGCAACAATCGAGATGTGTTTTTCGGCCAACGCGGCTGATCATTGATGTGTCGATGACCATTTCCCTGGCGGTGGGAGAAGAATTCATGAGCAGATTCAAGAAGGTCATGATCGCGCTGGCCGCGGTCGCGGCGGTGATACTGCTGGGGGGCGCGGCGGCGGGAAGCTCCGCGAATACGAGCTGGAGACATTCCGACGCGGCGCTCGCCCGGTCGCTGCAGGGCGGGTTCACCAGCTCCCACGCCGACGTCAACGGCGTCCGGCTGCATTATGTCGCCGGTGGTTCCGGCAGTCCGGTGGTGCTGCTGCCGGGCTGGCCGCAGACGTGGTGGGCGTTCCACAAGGTGATGCCGGCGCTGGCCGCGAACCACCGGGTGATCGCCGTCGACCTGCGGGGGATGGGCGGATCGTCGAAGCCGCAGGCGGGCTACGACAAGGAGACGATGGCCGCCGACATCCACGCGTTGCTCGCCGAGCTCGGGTACGCCAAGGCGGATCTGGTCGGCCACGACATCGGCGCGATGGTCGCGCACAGCTACGGGATCAAGTACCCGCAGGCGGTCGGGAAACTGGCGCTGATGGACGTGGTCGCGCCCGACAAGAGCCTTTACCAGCTGCCGTTGCTGCCCAGTGGGCCCGGCCAGTTCTCCCCGTGGTGGTGGACGTTCAACCAGTTGCAAGGCCTGCCGGAGCAGCTCGTCTCCGGTCGCTCGCGGTATCTGGTGGACGCGATGATCGACCAGCTCTCGGTGGCGCCGTCGGCGGTCAGCGACTTCGACCGGAACGTCTACGCGCGGGCCTACCACACACGGGAGGCCGTCCGGGCGGGCAACGGTTGGTACCGGACGCTCGCCCAGGACATCGCGGCCGGGTCGTCGTACGGGAAGCTGACCATGCCGGTGCTCGGCCTCGCGGGTGAGTTCAATCACCAGTACTTCACCCAGGTGCTGCCCGCCAAGGCGGCCGATCCGCGGGTGGTCAAGATCGCCGGGGCCGGACATTACCTTTCCGAGGAACAGCCCGCTCAGGTCGTCGGCGCGCTGAAGAACTTCCTCGGCTGAATCCCGCCTTCCGATACTGCCTTTCGGGGCAGTATTGGAGGCGTCCCGGCGAACCCGCCGATGGGATTCTGCGAAAAGGAAAAAGTCCTGGAATTCCCAGCCTATCGGGCAAAGGTGGCTAAAATGAAGGTTGGTGTTACCGGTGGCACCGGGTTCATCGGGCAGTACGTCTGCGAGGAACTCGCCGCGCGAGGGCACACGCCGGTCGTGTTCGACCATCGTGGCGAGGGGGACGGCGGGCCGTGGGAGGTCATGCTGGGCGACATCCGTGACGCGACGGCGCTGACCGAACTCGCCGCGCATTGCGACGGGATCATCCATCTGGCCGCCGTGCTGGGCACCCAGGAGACGATCACCAATCCGCGCCCCGCGGTGGAGACCAACGTCATGGGCGGCCTGAACTTCCTCGAGGCCGTCGCCCAGTACGACCTGCCCGGCGTGTACATCTGCGTCGGCAACCACTGGATGAACAACAGCTACTCGATCTCGAAGACCACGGTCGAGCGGTTCGTCCGCATGTTCAACGCCGACCGCGGCACCCGCGTGAACTGCGTCCGCGCGGTCAACGCCTACGGCCCGCGCCAGAAGGCCGCGCCGCCGTTCGCCGCGGGGAAGGTCCGCAAGATCACCCCCGCGCTGGTCTGCCGGGCACTGTCCGGCATCCCGGTGGAGCTCTACGGCGGTGGGCGGCAGATCTCGGACATGGTGTGGGTCGGCGACGTCGCCCGCACCCTGGTGTCCTCTTTGGAGGTCGCCGCCGAGGGACGGGTGCTGGAGCACACGGTCGAGATCGGGCCTGCCGATTCGGTCACGATCCGCGAGGTGGCGGAGCTCGTCATCGAGCTGTGCGAGCAGCGCGGCTACCCGCGGGTCGGCATCACCGACCTGCCCATGCGCCCGGGTGAGACACCGAACACCCCGGTCACGGCCGACGTTTCGACCCTGCTTTCCGTCGGCATCGAGCCGGACTCCCTGGTCACGCTGGAGGAAGGCATGACGAAGACGGTGGACTGGTACCTGGAGCACCGCGGCACCGCCTGGGACGTTCCCCCGGCCGGCCTCCGCGCCGCCTAGCTCCACAAGCGCGTCAAGGGCCCCTTCCCCCGGCTCAACCGGGGGAAGGGGCCTTGACGCGCGTGCCCTTCACCGACCCACGCGGCCTCGGCGACCAGGTACATGAAGGCCCCCTTCCTTGCGCCAGGCGCAAGGAAGGGGGCCTTCATGTACCGCTAAGGCTTATGGGCCTTCAGGATCAGCGAGACACCCCGGCGCGAGCGCGTCGGGAGGTACCGCTCCGCCGTGACGATCGCGGTCAGGGCGTGGTTGACCAGCCAGGGCGTGTGCTCGTTCAGTTCGTTCCCGCGGGCCGAACGCCGCCGCAGCGCCACCACTGGCCGGAGTAGGACGTTCCAGCTCCACAGCTCGTCGACGACGAAGCCGGCGTCCTCGACGACCTTCCGCAGCGAAGCCCGGTCGTAGCGGCGCACGTGGTGCACCGCGACGTCGTGCGCCGACCACAGGTCCATTCCGGACGGGACGCTGATCAGCGCGGAGCCGCCGGGCCGCAGCACCCGGAACAGTTCCGCCGCGGCCTGGTCGTCCTCCTGGATGTGCTCGAGGATTTCGAACGCCACCACCAGATCGAAGGACGAAGACGGCAGGGGCAGGTCACGGGCGTCGGCGTGGATCGCGTCGAGGCCGCGTGAACGGGCGATCTCGACGGCGTTCTCGTCGTAGTCCGTGGCGACGACGTCCCAGCCTCGCGAGCGCAGCACCCGCGTGTTGCCGCCGCCCGCCGCGCCGATGTCGAGCGCGCGGCCGGGCGGGCCGAGCCGGTTCAGCTCGTCGGCGAGCAGGTGCCGCTTCTCCCGGAACCACCAGTGGCGGTCCTCCATCTCGGTGATGCGCGTGACGTCCGCCGTCTTCACCGGCGCTCCTTCCGGTGCCGGGCGAAGACCCAGCGGTCGAGGGCCACGAACCGCAGCAGCGTCATCAGCCCGTAGGCGACGATGAGCACGAGCAGTTCGACGATCGGCCCGGAACCCGGGGCGATCAGGTGCAGCCCGGTCACGGCCATCGTGGTCAGCAGATACGTGGTGGCGAACAGGATCGCGGCGCGGGCGTGCAACCCGAGCCGGTGCCCGCCGCCGCGGTTGAACGTCCAGCGCCGGTTGGCCTCGGTATTGGCCACCCCGACGAGCACCAGCGCGACCAGGTTCGCCCCCGCCGGTGTCAGCGGCACGCGCAAGGGCAGATACAGGAGTGTGTAGAGCACTGTCGAGATGACACCGATGACCGCGAACCCGAGGAATTTCGCCAAGGTCGCGGCCCGTGGTTCGGCGAGCACGGCGTCGGGATGGGTGGCGCGCAACTGCGGGATCTCCGGCACGTTCACCCGTCCTTTACCGGCGGCGATCGCCCGGCCCACGCGGACCAGGCCCTTCAGATTCCCCATCGCGGTCTGCGTGACCTTGACCCGCGAATCGACGTCCTCGACCCAGTCCAGCGGCACCTCGTGCACCCGCAGGCCGTTGTGCTCGGCCAGCATCAGCAGCTCGGTGTCGAAGAACCAGTGGTCGTCCTCGACCGCTTCCAGCAGGCCGACCACGGCGTCGCGCCGGGCCGCCTTGAAGCCGGCGGACGTGTCGGTGCTGCGCAGCCCGAACACGTGCCGCGTGATCGCGTTGTAGGTGCGGGAGACGATCTCGCGTTTGAGACTGCGGCGGATCCGCGAGCCGCGGCCGAGCCGGGTCCCGATGGTGATCTCGCAGTGCCCGCTGACCAGTGGCGCGATCAGGGGGAGCAGGCCCTCCAACCCGGTCGACAGGTCGACGTCCATGTAGGCGACGATGTCGGCGGTGCTGGCTCCCCACGTCGCCTTGATCGCCGCGCCCCGGCCGCGGACCGGCACCCGCCGCGCGGAGATGCGCGGGTTCCGCTCGGCCAGTTCGGTGGCGATCTCCCACGTCCGGTCGGTGCTGCCGTTGTCGGCGATGGTGATGGACCAGGGGAACGGGAAGCCGTCGCCGAGGAACGCGCTCAGCGTGGTGATGCAGCCGTGCAGGGCACGTTCCTCGTCGAGCACCGGGATGACGATCTCGACGGTCGCCGTCCGGCGGCCTCCCGTGGCTGGGCGGGGTGCCGCGGTGAGTTCAGCCGTCATCGGGCATCACGCTCCCGGTTTGCAGTCGAACAGGGCGGAGGTGAAGCCCATCCACGGGTTCGCGGTGTAGGCGGGCGGCGGGACCCGGGTGCAGTTGCGCACCACCCAGTCCTTGCGGGCCAGCGCGGTCGGGCTGTCGTAGGCGAATCCACCGAACAGCACGAACCTGACCTGTCCACTTCGGACGGCTTCCGCGAGACCGGCGGCGGTCGGCATCGGCATCGTGCCGACGAAGCCGCCCATCGGCATGACGGACAGGCCCGCCCGGATGTAGGGCGAGGCGCCGGTGCCGCCGAAGGTCGCCAGGTCGAACCGCTCGCCGCGGTCGTTGGCCCGGAGGAAACCGAGGAGCTTCCGGTCGGCGTCCGAGGGCATCATCTGGAACATGATCGGCGGTGGCAGCGGCATGGCCTGTCCGCCGGCCGCGCCGGGCTTCGGGCCGCCGGCCATGAGCTTCGTCAGGTCGATGCCGGTGGAGAGCGCGTTCGGGTCCGGCCCCGCGAGCGGGTTGAAGTTCTGGAACATCGCCGTGCGCGGATCCGTCGGCGGGTGGAAGGCCGGTGCCGCCCAGGCGACCGGCCCGGCCAGCAGCGCGACCCCGGCCACGGCCCCGGTCACGACGGCGAACTTCCCCGTGCGGCGCAGGAGGACCAGCACCGCGGCGAGGACGGTGGCGGCCACGACGACCGGCCGCAGCCACGGCACGTAGTCACTGGAACGGCTCATCAGCACGAACGCCCAGGCGCCGGTGGCGAGGAGCCCGACCGGCAGCACCCACGGGTGACGGCGGGTCGTCCAGGCGAGGTGCAGGCCCACGCCGCCGATCGCGGCGATGGCGGGTGCCAGGAGGCTCGTGTAGTACGGGTGGATGCTCTGCGAGAAGCTGAGCGCGCCGGCGAAGAGAACGAGCCAGCCTCCCCACAGCAGCCAGCCCGCGCGCTGCTTGTCGGTGCGCGGGGCGCGGCCCGTGGCGACCAGGCCGACGACGAGCAGCAGCAGCGCCAGCGGCAGCAGCCACGAGATCTGGCCGCCGATCAGGTCGTTGAACAGCCGGAACACCCCGGTGTCACCGCCCTGGTCGACCGGCGTGACCTTGCCGTCGGGCAGAACGGGCAGTTCGGCCGAGTTCCCGGCCTTCGCGGCGTCCGCGCGGTCGAAGAGGTTGTAGGCCCACACCATCTGCCACACCGAGTTCGAGGTGCTGCCGTCCATGTACGGGCGGGAGCCCGCGGGCGTGAACGAGACGATGAGCATCCAGATCGACGAAACCGCGGCGGTGACCGCACCGGCGCCGAGCAGGTGCAGCACCCGGCGTCCCGCCGAGACCGGCGCGGCGACGAGGTAGACGATCCCGAGCACCGGCAGGATGGCCAGCGCCATGGCGAGTTTGATGTGGAAGCCGACGCCGACGAGCACGGCGGTCAACAGCAGCCAGCGCGGCGACGCCTTCTCCAGTGCCCGCCAGAAGGCGTAGGTCGCGACGAGCAGCGTCAAGATCAGTGTCGAGTCGGGCAGGTTGACCCGGGTGGCCGCGACGGTGATCGGCGTCGCGGCGAGCAGGACGGCCGCCAGTGCCGCCGGCGCGTGCCCGGCCCAGCGGCGCACGAGCACGAACAGGACGTACACCGAGACACCGCCCGCGATGACGCCGGGCAGCAGCAGCGCCCACGTCTCGTAGCCGAAGACACGGACGGACAGTGCCTGCAACCAGAGCGCGCCGGGTGCCTTGTCGACACTCATGAACCCGGCGGGATCGTAGGCGCCGTAAAGGAAGTTGTGCCAGTTCTGAGACATGCCGCGGACCGCGGCGGCGTAGGCGTAGTGTGCGGCGTTCCCGCCGATACCCCACCCGTAGGCGACGCCGGCGACGAGCGCGCTCAGGACGGCGACGCGTCTGGCCGCCGATGCGGACAACCCCGTCTTGGTCTTCTTCTTCGGCGTCCGCGCGGGCGGGGCGGCGCCCCGCGGTGGGGTGCTCGTGACCGGGGTGCCTAGGTCTTGGGACACGTTCTACTCCCTTCCCAGGAATAGGAGATGACGCGGCTCACGGACGTGAGATACGCACCGCGAATTCGTGATCGTCTCCGAAAGTGTCGCACCGCGCTTTCGGCCGCGTCTTATCCCAGCCTGCGGGTTTGCCGCCCGCGTCCACCGGTCGACCGTCCTTTGAGGACAAGGGGTCAGCGAAGCCGGACGGGAAGCGCTTCGAGGCCGTGCATCACCATGCTGACGCGCCAGCGGAGGCTTTCCGCGGGCACGGCCTCGCGCAGGTCCGGGAACCGCGTGAGCAGGGCGGCGAGGGCGATCCCGCCTTCGAGCCGGGCCATCGGCGCGCCGAGACAGTGGTGGATGCCGTGTCCGAAGGCGAGCTGCGGATTGTCCGCGCGGCCGAGTTCCAAAGTGTCGGCGCCGGGAAAACGGGCGGGGTCGCGGTTCGCGGCCAGCAACGACACGATGACCAGTGAGCCCGCCGGGATGGTCACGCCGCCGAGCTCGACTTCCTCGGTGGAGTACCGCATCGCCGCGTGCACCGGGCTCTCGTAACGCAGGAATTCCTCGACCGCGGCGGGCATCCCGTCCGGATCCGCGCGCAACGCGGCGAGCTGCGCCGGGTTCTCGAGCAGGGCGAGGGTGGCGTTGCCGATCAGGTGCACGGTGGTCTCGTGTCCGGCGATCAACAGGAGGAAGACCATCGACGTCAGCTCGTGCTCGGTCAGCCGGTCTTCGCCGTCGTGCACCGTGACGAGCGCCGAAAGCAGGTCCGTGCCGGGGTTCTCACGCTTCGCGGCGAGAAGTTTCCTGACATAGCGCAGCATTTCGGCGGCGGCCGCGTCGAGTTCGTCGACGGGGAGGGCACTGGCGGTGAGGATCTCGGTCCAGCCGTGGAAGGCGCCGGCCTCGTCCTCGGGCACGCCGAGCATCTCCGTGAGGACGCGGATCGGCAGCGGCAAGGCGAGTGCCTTGATCAGGTCGACCTCGTCGAGGTCGGCCACGGCGTCGAGCAGTTCCGCCGTGATGGCTTCGATCCTGGGGCGCAACTGGGCGATCCGGCGCACGGTGAACGCGGCGGACACCAGCTTCCGGAGCCGGGTGTGATCCGGCGGATCGAGGTTCAGCATATGCGTGTTCATGCCGAGCCGGACGTCCTCGGACAACCCGCGCCGGTCGCCGACGACGCCGGTGCGCCCGCTCAGCCCCGGATGCGCGAGGGCCTGGCGCACTTCGGCGTAACCGCTGACCAGCCAGCCGCTGGTGCCGGAGGAAAGCATGATCCTCCGGACCGGGCCGGTTTCGCGCAGCGCGGTATAGGCGGCGTGCCTTTCCGGTGCGCCACCGAACAGGAAATCGGAGCTGGAAGAGGTCGCAGAGGTCGCAGAGGTCACGGAGGTCCCAGAGGTCACTGAATCAGGTTCCCGTGCGCGCCGTCGCGCCTTCTTCTCCTGGCTTGCCCGCGGCCTGTGAATTACGCACGAAGCGCGCGAGTTTATTGCACCTTTTTTCTTACGGCCTACTCGAAAACTGCTCGAAGAAATCGTTGACGATCTAGGTCCGGTGATCGTAACGTTGTTACCAGGACGCCGGGGGGTAACGGAACCCGCGCCTGGTGAAGTCGGAAATTCCCTGTCAATGAATCGGAGTGATTACTGTGTCCGCAAAGCTTGTCGCCAAGTTCGCCGGTTCCGCCATCGCCGCTCTCGGCCTGCTGGCCGTCGTCGCCCCTGGTGCCTCCGCCGCGGCGGCCGTCACGGTCACGCCGTCGTCGGGACTCTCGGACGGTGCGGTGGTCCAGGTGGTCGGAACCGGCCTGACGCCGGGCGGTACCTATCGCGTCGGCGAGTGCGCCCAGGACGCGACGGGGCAGTTCCCTTGCAGCCCTTCGCAGCAGTCGCTGGTCGCTGACGCGGCCGGGAAGATCTCGGCCTCGGTCACCGTGCAGAAGAACTTCACCGGCGTGCTGCCCGACGGCAGCAGCTACGGCGCGGTGGACTGCAAGGCCATCACCTGCGTCGTCGGTCTCGGTGACGCCGCCGGCAACGGTGGCGGGGTGATCATCAGCTTCAGCTGACGCTCGCGGCCGGATCGAACGGCGATGGAGGAATTGGGACGTCGCGTGTCCCAATTCCCCCACCGTCGAGCAAGAGGATAGCGCACGTGAAAGTACCTGAAGGACCCCTTCCTCGCGTCAGACGCGAGGAAGGGGTCCTTCAAGTATCTCGGGCTTGGCGGCGGAACTCACGTGTTTCCAGCCGTATCTCGCGTGATCGGAGCCGTAACTCACGTGTCCACAGCCGTAACTCACGATGCGGACCGGTTTCGGCGAGTTACGGCCTCGATCACGCGAGTTACGATTCCAATCATGCGAGTTACGGCTTCGATCACGCGAGTTACGATTCCAATCACGCGAGTTTCGGGTCAGAGCGGGTCCGTGAGCAGGCCGCGTTTCCGCAAAATCGGCATGACGCCTTCGCCGAAGGTATAGGCCTCTTCGAGATGCGGCTGCGCGGAAAGGATCAGGTGGTCGAGCCCGAGGGCGTGGTATTCCTCGATCCGTTCGGCCACTTCCTCGTGGCTGCCCACCAAGGCCGTGCCGACGCCGGGACGCACCAGGCCGTAGCCCGCCCAGACGTTGGGGTGGATCTCCAGCGAGTCGGTGGTGCCGGAGTGCAACGCCGCCATCCGCCGCTGGCCTTCGGATTCGGTGGCGGCGAACCGTTCCTGTGCCTGCCGGATCCGGGCCGGGTCCATTCCGGCGAGCAGCTGGTCGGCCACCTTCCACGCTTCGGCGGAGGTGTCCCGGCTGATCACGTGGAACCGCGTCCCGAAGCGCAGCGAACGGCCCAACGCCTCCGCTCGCGCACGGGACCGTTCGAGGTGCGAGGCCATCGCCGCGGGCGTTTCGCCCCACATCAGCAACACGTCCGCCTGCGCGGCCGCGACTTCCAGCGCGGCCGACGAAGAGCCACCCAGGAACAAGGTGGGCCGCACCGCGTGCGGCCGGGCGACCAGGCCGGCCTTCAATGTGTAATGCGTGCCGGTGAAGTCGAACCGCGAACCCGGCCAAGCCTGGCGGAAGACGTCCATGAACTCGCCGGTGCGCGCGTACCGCTGGTCGTGGTCGAGCCAGTCGCCGTAGCGGCGTTGCTCGTCGGGGTCGCCGCCGGTCACGATGTTGAGCAGCAGCCGCGAATCGGAGACGCGCTGGAACGTCGCCGCGGTCTGCGCGGCGAGCAGCGGCGAGACGAAGCCCGGTCGCATGGCGATCATGAACTTCACCGAGCGTGTCACGCCCACCAGCGCCGACGCCACCACCCACGGGTCCTCGCAGAACAACCCGAACGGCGTCAGCATCCCGGTGAACCCGAAACGGTCGGCGGCGAGCGCGACCTGGGTCAGGTACTCGATGTCCGGTTCGCGGCGGGCGCCGGGTGCCGCGACCCCGTCGGCGGTCTTGGCGACCTCCCGCCCGTCGCCGTGTGACGGCAGGAACCAGTGCAGTTGCAGGCTCATGAGTGCTCCCCGAACAGTGAATGCGCGATCGCTGCCAACGGTCTCGACGAGGCGAGTTCCGCCTCCAGCCACAACGCGCGCCGGAACCAGCGGTGCAGCGGGAATTCCCAGGTGACGCCCATCCCGCCGCAGACCTGGATCGCCGTCTCGCAGACGGTGATCGCCGCGCGGCTCGCGGCGTGCGCGGCGCACGCGACCGCTTCCGCGGAGCGGGCCTCGCCCGCCGCGGCGCGGTAGGCCAGCGAACGCGCGAGTTCGACCTCGGCGTAGCCATCGGCGAGCTGCTGGCTCACCGCCTGGAAGGAACCGATGGGCCGGTCGAACTGGGTCCGCGCTTTCGCGTGCTCGACGGCGATCGCCAGCGCCCGGTCCGCGACGCCGATGGCCTCCCCCGCGAGCAGGGTCGTCGCCCGGTCGCGGAGCGCGGAGAGCAGTGACGCGGCGCCGGGGGGCCCGATCAGCAACCGTCCCTCGGCGCCGGCCAGCGCGACGTCGGACGTCGCCCGGAGCGGGTCGACGCCGTCGCGCGCGGACAGCGAAGCGGCGGCCGGGTCGACACCGAACAACGCCACCCCGGCCGGGGTGCGGGCGGCGACCAGGAGTTCCGTGGCGACGTCGGCGTGCAGGACGGTCTGTACCGCGCCGTCCAGCCGCCAGCCGTCGTCGCGACGTACCGCGCGGCAGGTGTCGCCGCCGTCGGCCAGGGTGGCCGGGCCGGGCGGTACGACGCCCGCGGCCCGGTACACGGGCAGGGCGAGCCCGGCCGTGGCGAACCAGGGCACCGGATGCAGCGCCCGGCCGCCCTCCTCGGCCAGCAGGACGAACTCCGCCAGGCCGAGGTCCGTGTCCAGCCAGCCTTGCCGGACCAGCTCGGGCCAGGCGGCGAGGTCCTGCTCGCCGTCGTCGGCCAGCGCCGCGATCCGATCGAGGCCGTAGGTGTCCTCGAGGTAGGTGCGGGCGGCGGCCTTGAGTCCGGTCTGGTCCTCGGTCAGCGCGAAGTCCATCGATGCTCCCTCACTGCCTTGGTGAACCCGCGTCCGCGATCGGCGTCGGCAGGCCGCGGGTCGGTCTTCCGCCTCACGACGGTCGGTAGTGCGCCCTGCCACCGCGACAGCGGGGCCTTCGGCCGGGCGGGTCCGCGTGTTCGGGCACTGCTCTGGTCCATCTTCAGCTCCGCCAACCGTCCCTATCGTGATTTCGGCAGGCCGAGGACCCGCTCCGCGACGATGCCGCGCAGGATCTCCGACGTCCCGCCCTCGATGCTGTTGGCCCGGCTGCGCAACCGCTGATGCTGCCAGTAGCCGCCCCAGAAGGCATCGGTCCCGTCGGCCGCCGCGCCCGCGCCGAGCAGCCGGAGCGCGAGCGCGCTCACCCGCTGGTTCGCCCGCGACCAGCGCAGCTTCAGGATCGAGCTTTCCGGTCCGGGTTCACCGGTCCGTTCCATCGCGGCCAGCGCGCGGTATCCGGTGAAGCGCAGGCCCTGCAGCTCGACGTGGAGCTCGGCGATTTCGGCGCGGACCCGCGGGTCGGTGTCGCCTCCGCACACCTTGGCGGTCTTGACCAGCCTGTCGAGCTGGACGGCCAGCCGCGCGGTGAGCGTGATGCCGAACGTGCCGCGCTCGTGCGCGAGGGTGGTCAACGCGACCCGCCAGCCCTGTCCCGGTTCACCGAGCACGCGGTCCTCGGGGATCTCGACGCCGGACAACAGGATCTGGTTGAAATCGGTGTCGCCGGACAACTGCCGCAGCGGCCGCACCTCGACCCCGGGGGCGCGCATGTCGAGCAGGAAACAGGTCAGGCCGCGGTGTTTGGCCGCGTCCGGGTCGGTGCGGGCGAGCAGCAGGCAGTGGTCGGCCAAATGGGCGTAGGAGGACCAGACCTTTTCGCCGTCGACGACGTAACCGCCGTCGACGCGGCGGGCACGGGTGCGCGCCGAGGCGAGGTCCGAGCCGGCGTCCGGTTCGGAGAAGCCCTGGCAGAAGATCGTCTCCCCGGAAAGGATACGGGGAAGATGGGTGGCCTTCTGCGCGTCCGTTCCATAGTGGACGATCGCGGGGCCGACCATGCCGAGCCCGATCACCCCGGCGTGGTCCGGCGCCTCGGCCAGCGCGCTCTCTTCGGCGTAGATCGCTTGGTAGGCAGGGGAAAGCCCGCGCCCGCCGTGCTCGGCGGGCCAGGTCAGACCGGCGTATCCGGCCGCGTGCAGTGCCTTGCTCCAGGCGCGCAGTTCGTCGGCGGACCAAGCACGAGGCGCGCTCGGCGTGGCGTCGGGTAACTGTTCGGCGAGCCAGGTTTCGAGGCCCGCCCGGAATGCCGCCTGCTCTTCGCTGTCGTCCAGCCGCATGTACGCACCATAACCAGCGTCGATGATCGTGAGGGGGCACGCGAGCCATTCCCGCAACTACGGAGAACCGCTGGTCGGCTCCGCAATCCGTGAGACGTTCGCCCGCCGGGCGCCGCACCACGATGGGGAAGCCGGGCACCCCGTCCGGCGGAGAGGCAGGTACCCGCCCGTGGCCGCGCTGAACGACCGGACCCCGGTCATCGTCTCCGCCGTCCGCACCCCGCTCGGCAAACGCGGTGGGGTGCTCGCCGAGCTGAAGGCCGTCGAACTGATGCGGCACGTCCAGCTGGAGGTCATCGCCCGCGCCGGTATCGAGCCCGGCGACGTCGACCAGATCATCGGCGGCTGCGTGACCCAGTCCGGTGAGCAGAGCCTCAACGTCACCCGCAACGCCTGGCTGAACTCCGGCCACGATCCGGCCGTGGGATGCTCCACAGTGGACGTCTCCTGTGGATCGGCGCAGCAGGCGAACCACCTGATCTCCGCGTTGATCGCCGCGGACGCGATCGACACCGGGATCGCCTGCGGCGTCGAGTCGATGAGCAGGGTGCCGATCGGGACGAACCTCTACCAGGGCCCCGGGCACTACAAGACGCGCGACTATCCGTGGGACGACCCGCCGAAGGCCCAATTCGGCGGCGCCGAGCGGATCGCCGCGCGCGAAGGCATCGGCCGTGCGGACGCCGACGACTACGGCCTGCTTTCCCAGCAGCGCGCGGCCCGCGCGTGGCAGGAGGGCCGGTTCGACCGCGAAGTCTCCCCGGTCGGCACGGTCACCCGCGACGAGGGCCTCCGCGAAACCACCCGCGAGGGGCTCGCCGCGTTGCGGCCGAACGTCGAGGGCGCGGTGCACACCGCCGGTTCGACGTCGCAGATCTCCGACGGGGCCGCCGCCGTTCTCTGGATGTCGTACGGGAAGGCCCGCGCGCTCGGCCTGACGCCACGCGCGCGGCTGGTCGGCCAGGTCGTCACCGGCGCCGACCCCTACTACCTGCTCGACGGGCCCGTGGTCGCCACCGAACGGGTGCTGCGCCGGACCGGCCGCCAACTGTCCGATGTGGACATCTGCGAGGTGAACGAGGCCTTCGCCGGGGTGGTGCTGAACTGGGCCAAGGCGCACGGCGCGGACATCGACCGCGTCAACGTCAACGGCGGTGCCATCGCACTCGGCCATCCGCTGGGCGCGACCGGGACCCGGCTGCTCGTGACGGCGCTGCACGAACTCGAGCGCACCGGCACCTCGACCGCGCTGATCACCATGTGCTGTGGCGGTTCGCTCGGCACCGCCTCATTGCTGGAAAGGCTTTGACCATGCGCGAAGAGGAGTTCTTCCGCCGGGCGCGGACGGGTTCGGCCGGCCCGCTGGAGGGCGTGCGCGTGCTGGACGTGACCAAGGTCTGGTCCGGTCCGCTCGCCACCTGCGTGCTGGCCGACATGGGGGCCGACGTGGTCCGCGTCGAGCTCGCCGACGGCCACGACGGCGAGGTGCCGCCGAACATCCCCGGCACCGGGCTGTCGTGGTTCCGGGAAACCGTGCACCGCAACAAACGCAGTGCCGGGCTGGACCTGCGTGACGACACCGACCGCACGCGCTTCCTGGCGCTGGTGGCGCACGCGGACATCGTGGTCGAGAACTACAAACCCGGCACGCTGGACGGCTGGGGCGCCGGGTACGAGGCCTGCCGGGCGGCACGCGAGGACGTCGTGTTCGTGTCGGTGTCCGGTTTCGGGCAGTACGGCCCGAAAGCCCATCTGCCCGCCTACGATCCCGCGATCCAGGCCGCTGCCGGATGGATGTCGCTCAACGGCTTGCCCGAGGGGCCGCCGGTGCGTGCTCCGACGTTCCTCGCCGACGAGCTGGCAGGCCTGCACGCGGCGATCGGCGCGCTCGCCGCGCTGACGCACCGGAACCGGACCGGCGAAGGGCAGCACGTCGACGTGTCCATGGTGGACTGCCTGCTCGCCAGCAGCAGTGGCTTACCGACGCTCGCCGCGACGGGCGCTCCGCCGCCGAGGGTGGGCAACGAGACCGATTTCGTCGTACCCGCCAACGTCTACGCATGCGCGGACGGCCATCTGTACCTCGCCGTCGCGATCAACCGGCATTGGCGCGCGCTCGCCGAGATCATCGGCAGACCGGAACTCGGCCTCGCCGACGGATTCCGCACGGCCGCCGCGAGGATGACCAACCGGGAAGCGATCAACACGATGATCTCCGGCTGGTGCGCGGGACGGCCGCTCGCCGAAGCACTCGACGTGCTGAACGGCCGCGGGCTCGTCGCCGCGCCGGTGCGCACGCTCACCGAAGCCGTCGCCGACGAGCACGTCCGAGCCAGGGCGATGCTCCAGGAAACGGTGCTGAGCAATGGGACCACCGCGCCGATCGTCGGGCCGGCGGTGAAATTCTCCCGTACGCCGACGAAGGTCCGCCACGGTGCGCCGCGGCCGGGCGCGGACACCGCCGAAGTACTCGCCGAGCTCGCGGCAAACGATGAGAAGAATAGTTTGCGCCGCGCTTCTTAAAATGGAAACAAATTGTGCTGGAAAACGAGGAGGCGTCGTGGCGGAGCACCACCGGGCCCTGGTCACCGGGGCTTCACGAGGGATCGGCCGGGCCGTGGCGCTGCGGCTGGCCCAGGAGGGCTACGCCGTCGCGGGGTGTTTTTCGAAAGCGAGCGCCGCGTCGGAGGAAACCGAAGAGGACATCGCCGCCGTCGGGGTTCCCTCGTATTTCGCGGAATGCGACGTCGCCGATTCCGAAGCGGTCGAGCGATTCGTCAAGGACGCCGAGGAGAAACTCGGCCCGATCGATCTGCTGGTCAACAACGCCGGGATCACCAAGGACAGCCCGCTGGTGCTCGCCAGTGCCGAGGACTGGCACGCGGTACTCGCCACGAACCTCACCGGCACCTGGAACTTCTGCCGCGCCATGACCTTCCGGTTCATGAAGAACCGCGGCGGTGTCGTGGTCAACATGTCCTCGGTCGCCGGCGTCCACGGCCACGCGGGCCAGACCGCCTACTCCGCCAGCAAGGCCGGGATCATCGGCTTCAGCAAGTCGCTGGCCAAGGAGGTCGCCGGGCACGGTGTCCGGGTCAACGTGGTCGCGCCCGGCTTCATCGAGACCGACATGACCGGCTCCCTCGGCGAGAAGCAGCGCGCCAAGGCACTCACGCAGATTCCGGCCAAACGTTTCGGCACCGGCGAGGACGTCGCCGAACTGGTCGCGTTCCTGGTCTCCGACCGCGCCTCCTACATCACCGGACAGGTGCTGCAGATCGACGGGGGGATCACGCTGTGATCGGGATTCCCGCCTTCGCCGCACCGTTGCGGGCGGTCGACACCCTCGACGTCCGGCAGCAGGGGGACGATTTCGAACTCGTCGCCCGGATCACCGTGGACGGCAAGGAACCCAATCTGCGCGGGCATTTCCCCGGCCAGGCCGTGTACCCCGGCGTCTTCGTCATCGAGACGCTGGAGCAGGCGATGCGGGAGGCCGTGAACGCCCGGTTGCGCACCGTCCGCTCGGTCCGGTTCCTCGCGCCGCTGCTCGACGGCGACCTCATGGTCCTCACGGCCACCGCGAAGCGCGTCCGGGACGGCTGGGAAGTGATCGGCAAGGCCGTACTCGGTGAGACGACGACGGCCAAGGTCCGCGCCACCTTCGAGGAGGACGCGGCATGACCGGGCACCACGACATCCGGATCCTGCTGCCGCAGCGGTATCCGCTGCTGCTGGTGGACCGGGTGCTGGACCTGGTCCCCGGCGAGTCGATCGTCACGATCAAGGCGGTCACCGGCACCGAGCCGTGCTACGCGGGGATCCCCGACGGCGCGCCGGCGAGCAGCTACGACTACCCGAAGTCGCTGATGATCGAGTCGTTCGGGCAGAGCGCGGCGCTCCTCTGGCTCGACGGCCGCGCGCCGGTGGAGGACGACGACTCGACGTTGATGTTCATCGGCGCCCGTGACTACCACTTCACGGCCGCCGCCCGCCCTGGTGACGTGCTGCGCCACGAGGTCCGGCTGGAGTCGGTACTGGCCGACACGGCCTTCGCCACCGGCCGGACCTGGGTCGGTGATCGCCTGATCGCGACCGTCACCACTTTGACCGCGACGCGGCGCCCAGTGCGGCCCGCGGCGTGAGAACCGCACGCGGACAACGAAACCGGAGGATCGTCATGACGCAGACCGACACCCAGCTCGAGGAGCTCCGCGAGCTGGTCGCCGAGGTGCTCGAACTCGAGCCCGAGGAACTCGAGGACAACGGGGACTTCATCGACGACTACGAGGCCGACTCCCTGCGTGCCATCGAGATCCTCGCCCGGATCGACAAGCAGTACAAGATCGAGATCCCGCAGGCCGAACTGCCGGAGCTGCGCACGCTCAAGGCGGTCAACGACGCCCTGATCCGGCACTCCGTCAAGAAGGGATGAACCGTGGCCCGCGTTGTCGTGACCGGGGTCGGCCCGGTGTCGAGCATCGGGATCGGGATAGCCGCGTTCGCCGAGGCGCTGCGCACCGGCCGATCCGGGATCTCGCCCATCACCAGCTTCGACCCGGCCGGGTTCCCGCACCGGAACGCGGGCGAGGTCCACACCTTCGATCCGGCGGCCCATCTTCGCCGGGTCGACCCGGCGGAGTGGGGCCGGTCCAGCCAGTTCGCGGCCGGCGCCGCTCGGCTGGCGCTGGCCGACGCCCGGCTCGACCTGACGTCGGTGGCGCCGGGGCGTGCCCACGCGATCATGGGCACCACCAGTGGTGAGTCCGCGGTCGCGGAGGCGCTCACCGCGCAGATCATCGAAGGCGGGTTCGCCGCGCAGGACCCGGCCCTGCTGACCCAGTTGCCCGCCAACCGGCTGGCGAACGCGGTCAGCGAGGAGCTGGGCTTGTCCGGCGAGTCGCTGACCATCGCGACCGCCTGCTCGGCGAGCAACTACGCGATCGGCTACGCCTACGACCTGCTGGCCGGCGGCGAGGCCGACGTCGTCTTCGCCGGCGGCGCCGATTCGGTGTGCCGCTGGGCACACGCCGGGTTCTTCCGGCTCGGCGCGCTGGCGAAGGACGCCTGCACCCCGTTCGACAAGGACCGCGCGGGCATCCTCACCGGCGAGGGTGGCGCCGTGCTCACCCTGGAAACCTACGACCACGCCCGGAAAAGGGGCGCCACGGTCTACGCGGAACTGCTCGGGTACGGCGTCAACTGCGACGCCATCCACCCGGTCACGCCGGACGCGCCGACGGTCGCGGAGTGCATGCGCATCGCACACCGCAACTCCGGTGTCTCCCCGTCCGATGTGGACTACATCTGCGCGCACGGCACCGGCACGCAGGTGAACGACCTGGTCGAGAGCAAGGCGGTGATCGAGGTCTTCGGTGAGCGCCCGCCGCCGATCAGCTCGATCAAGTCGATGCTCGGCCACACCATGGGCGCGGCCTGCGGGTTCGGGGCCATCGCCTCGACCATCGCGATCGACCGCGGTTTCCTGCCGCCCACGGTCAACTGGACCACCGCGGATCCGGAACTGGGCGTCGACCCGGTGCCGAACGCGGCCCGTCCGGCGACCGTGCGGGTGGTCCAGAACGACGGTTTCGCCTTCGGTGGCAACAACGCCATCGTGATGTTGGGAGCGCCAGAATGAGCGGTGTGGTGGTGACCGGCTGGAGCGCGCTGACCTCCGCGGGCGTCGGTGTGGACGCGCTGGCGAAGCGGCTCGCTCTGGCCGAGGCAGGCCAAGTCGAAAAAGGCCATGAGATCGGCGACCTCTACGAAGAGCCGATGCCCGCGGCGAACGGGCACTTCCTCCCCAGCTTCAGCCCGCGGGAACATCTGGGGCGCAAGGGGACCAGTACCTTCGACCGGGCCACCGGGCTGGCCGTGGTGTGCTGCCAGGAGGCGTTGCGCGAAGCCGGGGTGTCCCTCGACGACGAAGTCCGGCCGCGGATCGGCGTGGTGCTGGGGACCTCGCTGGGCAGCTTCAAGTCCACCAGCGACTACACCCGCGAGACCTTGGTGCAGGACAAGCCTTACCTGGTCAACCCGATGCTGTTCCCGAACACGGTGATGAACTGCGCCGCCGGGCAGGTCGCCATCCGGTTCGGTCTCCGGGGGGCGAACACCACCATCGCGGGCGGCACCCTCGGTTTCCTCAACGTGCTTCGGTACGCCGGCAACGCCATCGAGCGCGGGCACGTCGACGTCGTCGTCGCGGGCGCCGTGGAGGAGTTCACCCCGCACCGCGCGTGGGCGACCCGGCTGACCGGGGTGGCCGACGTCGTCGCCGCCGGGGAGGCCGCCGGGATGTTCGTGCTGGCCAAGGAGAACACCCCCGAGTGGGCGGGCACGCGGCAGCGCGCCGGTGTCCTCGCGGTCGCGACGGCCTACGGGCCGGGTGGCGGTGAGGCGGCCGAGACCGCGCTCGCCGGCTGTGTGCACCGCGTGCTGGCGAAGGCCGGCATCGACGCCTTCGAAGTGTCCACTGTGTACACGGGTGAGGTCGAAGACGGAGACGAGCGCGAGTTCGGCCCGATCGCCCGGGCACTGGGCCACCGCCCGGACCGGGTCATGGTCAAGCGGCTGTTCGGCGAATGCGACGCGGCCTCCGGCGCGGTGGCACTGGGTGTACTGCTGGCCGAAGACCGCGATGCCCGCCCCGGTGGGCTGAGCCTGCTCACCGCGCGGGGCGCGGACGGTGCCGTGGGCGCCGCCATCGTGAGGAGGTACGCCGATGGCGGTCTTGATCGCGGGTAGCGCGGTGCGCACCTGCCTCGGTGCGGGAGCGGAGACGTTCGACGGCCTGCTCCGCGGCGTTTGCGGCGTCTCACCGCTGCGGTACGGCGATTCCGGGCGGCTGAACGTGGCTTACGGCTATCACGCAGAGCTGGCCGGTGAGCCGTTCCGCGCGGGGCGGCTCCTGGCCGAATGCCTGAAGGAAGCGGTCGCTCAGTCCGGATTGGACACTGCGGACACTGTGGACACCGCGGACACTGTGGACACTGTGGACACCGCTGCGCGGCGGGTCGCCGTCCTCGTCGGCACGGGATTGCGCGAGTTGTCCGCGGTGGAACGGCTGGCACTCACCGGCGAGCCGGTGTCCGCCGGACGGCTGGACTTCGCCGACGTCGTGGCGGAGACGCTGCCCGATGCCACGTACGTGACCACGATCGTCAACGCGTGCAGCGCCGGCGGTCATGTCCTCGCGCTCGCCCAGGACATGCTGGAGCTGGGCGAATGCGACGCCGTCGTGGTCGCCGCCGCCGACGCGATGACGCGGTCGATGCTCGCCATGGTCGGCCGCGTCGCCGAGACGCCGACCGAGCGGGTGCGCCCGTTCGACCGCGAGCGCACCGGCGTACTCCTCGGCGAGGGTGCGGCGGCGCTCGTGGTCGTGCCCGAGAGCTGGGACGGCCCGGTGCTCGGCCGGGTCGCCGCGACCGGTCTTTCGTGCGACGCCCACCACGCCACGGCGCCGGACATCGAGGGCATCGCCCGTGCGATGTCCGACGCCTACACGCGTGCGGACCGCGCACCGTCCGATGTGGACGTGGTGGTGGCACACGCGACCGGCACCGCGCTCAACGACCCGGTCGAATGCGAAGCGCTGCGGAAGGTCGTGCTCGGTGGCGGCGGGAATCCGCTCGTCACCGCGGTCAAGGGGTCGACGGGGCACACCTCGGGCAGCGCCGCACTGGTCAACGTGGACGTCGCGCTGCGGATCTTCGCCTCCGGCGAGGTTCCCGCGGTCGCCGGCCTGACCGACCCACTCGACGAGGGCATCGGCTTACGGCTGGTCATCGGCGACACGGTCGCCGCGCGGCCGGAGCTGGTGCAGGTCGACTCGTTCGGCTTCGGCGGCGTCAACGCCGTCACCCTGCTGGAGCGGGTATGACCGGCCGCGGCAGGGAGACCCGGTCGCTGCTCACCGGCTGGAGCCTGCACCTGCCGGGGATCGAGGAGTTCGACGGCGCGCCGCCGGAGAAGGCCGCCACCGTACTCGGCCGGAAAGGCTTGCTGTACAAGGAACCCGCGACCCGCTTGGCGTTGTGCGCGGTGCATCGCGCCCTCGGCTTCGAACCAGGGCACCGGGTTTCCGGGCCGATCGAAACCGGCACCGCCGTGGTCGCGTGCAGCAACCTCGGCAACGTCGAGACGGTCGCGAAGGTCACGCGCGCGGTCGAGGCCGAAGGCGGCCGCGGGGTGAGCGTGCTCGACGCGCCCAACGTGTCACCGAACGTCGTGGCCAGCACGGTCGCGTTGTGGTTCGGTTTCGGCGGCCCCAACCTGATGCTGTGTTCCGGCAGTACGGCCGGGCAGGCCGGCCTGCGGATGGCGAGTCTGCTGCTGCGTTCCGGCCGGGCCACGCGGGTGGTGCTCGTCGGTGCCGAACCGGAGGACGAGATCGCCTCGATCCTGCACGACGGACCGCTGCGCTCCGGGAGCGCCTGCGTGCTCCTCGAGCCGTGGCGCGAGAAAACCGGGTCCGTCGTGGTCGACGTCGACCCGGGGGAGGCTGAGGCGCCGCCCCGGCGCACGGTCGGATCCGGCGGCTTCGACGTCAAGGAACGGTGGGGCGACTTCTCCGGCGCGCACGGGGTCGTGGAGCTCGCGCTCGCCGCCCACCTCGCCGTGGCGGAAGGCGAAGGCCGCGTGGGCATCGGCCCGCACCGGCCGGACGGCAGGCCGGCGGTCTCGGTCGCCGTCACAGAGCCTGTCGGCGGAGCTGAGACGAACCCGCGAACAGGACCGAACGCGTGAACCCGCCACGGCCGAAGGCCCCGCTATCGCGGTGGCAGGACGCCTTGTCCGCCGTCGTGACGTGGATGGCCAGGCAGCGTCTTGCCGACGTCGATCGCGGACGCGGGTTCACCAACAGACACAGACCACAGCGATGAGATGGGGTACCGGTGAACGGTTCGGCGGTGAAGGCGCACACGATCGCGCCCGGCAGGCCCGGTGCGCCGCTGGTGCTGTTCGCGCACGGGATGGAGGGCCACTGGAAGAGCTGGACGCCGCTGGCCACGCATCTCGATCAGGGCTACCGGGTGGTTTCGCTCGAGCTGCCGTGGAAGGCGGGCAACGATTTCCGCTGGCGCAACCGCTCCTTCGGCACCTGGCTCGGCGACGGCCTGGACATGGTCGGTGCCGTCCCGGACGTCCTGGTCGCGCATTCCTTCGGCGCCAACGCCGCGCTGGAACTGATGTGCGGGCTCGACCCGCGTGTCGGTGCGTCGGTGGCGTTGTTCTGCCCGTTCTACCGGCTGCCCCGGTACGAGGTGACCTGGCGGATGTTCGAGCGCTCGCGCGAGACGTTCACCGCGCACGTCGGCGAGGGGGTCCGCGCCCGGCTCGGCAAACGAGCGGCCACCTTGGACCCCGAGGTCGTCGACGGCATGGTCAAGATCGCGTTGAACCGCGCCGGGCCGCTCGGCTTCGCGGCGGTGTTCGACCGCTACGCCGCCAGCGCCGATCTCCAGCTCGGCAACGTCGAGATCCCGACGAAGGTGCTGGTCGGCGGGATGGATCCGACGTTGCCCGCCGAATCCGCCGTCGCGCTCGCCGACGGCATGCCGGGGGCGACGCTGCGCACGCTCGACCGCGGTGACCACTTCTTCCACGTTCGCTACGCCCGGTACGCCGCGGCCGAGGTGACCGGCCTCGTCGAAGACGTCCGGGCCCTTCCGAAGGTAGGTGAGCTCCGATGACCGCAGTCCTGCGGCCAGGCCGGACCGTCACGCACGGCCGCCCCGCGTTCGAGGGCGCCAACATCCGCACCTGGATCGGGTTCAAGCACTTCATGTACCTGGTCGAGCAAGGTGTCCTGCAGTGGCTGCGCGACCAGGGCACGAGTGCGCGCGACCTGTTCCTCGAGCACGGCCTCGGCGCGGAGATCGTGGACTGCTCGGTGCAGCTGCCCGCCGTGCTGGAACTCGACGACGAGGTCGAGGTCGAGGTCGCCCCCGGCCGCGGCGACAAGCTGAACGTCCAGCTTTCGGTGGTCCGCGACGGCGAGAAGGTCACCGTGCTGCGCGGCAAGGTCACCGTCGCGCTGGTCCGCGAGCGGGCGGCCGACAGCACGGCGGCCGCGCCCGAGGCGTTGGCGCGGCTGGAGGTCCCGGCGCTGACGTCCACGGTGGAGCGGATCGCGATCCCGGCGGGCGAGACCGCCGAGTCGGTGCTGACCGAGGCGCCGGGCGCGTTCCTGTGGTCCTGGCGGGCGCCGTACTTCTACTGCCACTACTCCGACCGCGTCCAGCACTCGGGTTTCGTCCGGACGCTGGAGGAGGTCGTCGACCGGTACCTCGCCGACCGCGGCATCTCCGTCGGCCGCATGCTGTCCGAACGCGCGTGGATCCCGGTCGTCTCCCGCGCCCGCGTCCGGCTGCTGGAGGACGCGCGCATGGAGGAGACGGTGCACACCGTGTTCACCGTCACCGACATCCTGCGCGGGGTCATGTTCGACGGCCGGATGGACTGCTACGTCCAGCGCGGCCAGGAGCTGGTCCCGGTGGCCACCGCCCAGATCCTGCACGGCTACGCCATCGCGGCAGGCCCCGGCGCGGGCGGGATGGCCCAGCTCGACGAGGGTGTCGTGCACGCGCTGATCGGGGACCGGGCATGAGCCGTCCCGCCAAGCTGTACTTCTCGCTGCGCAGCCCGTACAGCTGGCTCGCGATCAACAAGCTGCGCGCCGAGGTGCCCGGCGCACTCGAACAGCTGCGATGTTTCCCGTACTGGGATCCGGACACGGTGACCGGCGCGGGCCTCGACGAACGCGGTGGCGAGTTCCACTACGTGCAGATGAGCCGCGCGAAGCATCTGTACATGCTGATGGACACCAAGCGGATCGCCGAGCAGCAGGGCCGCAAGATGGCCTGGCCGATCGACATCGAACCGTGGTGGGAGTTGCCGCATCTGGCCTGGCTGCGCGCACGCCGCGAGGGTGCCGAGTGGCCGTTCTACGACGCGCTGAACGACGCCCGCTGGGGCCGCGGCGAGAACATCTGCGAGCCCGACGTCGTGCGCGCCGCGGCCGAGCGGGCCGGGCTCGACCCGGAGCTGGCCGTCGGCGCCGTCGACGACCCGGAGATCCGTGCCGAGGGCGTCGAGTGCCTCTACCAGGCCTATCTCGACGACATCTTCGGCATCCCCTACTTCAAATGGGGCCGGCACCGCTTCTGGGGATTCGACCGGCTGGACGGATTCCTCGGGGTGTGGCGGCCCACGGTGCGAGAGGAGCGTGCGGCATGAGCGAGGACCAGGAGGCCACGGTCACCGAGTTGCCCACGGACCAGTGGTACGGCGTGCCCGCCGAACTGCTGGACGAGGGCGCCGCCTACGACTGGGACAGCCCGGGCGGTTGCGGATGAGGACCGTCGAAGAGGAACGGCTCTACCGCAAGCAACGCCTGGCGGCGACCATGCGGCTGTTCGCGGTACGCGGTTTCGACGAGGGCGCGGGCGGGCACGTGACCGCCCGCGACCCCGGCGACCCCGACCGGTTCTGGATCAACCCGTTCGGTGTCCACTTCGGACACGTCCGGGTCAGCGACCTGCTGCTGGTCGACAGCCGGGGTGCGGTCGTCGAAGGCGACGGGAGGATCAACCCGGCCGGGTTCGTCATCCACTCGCACGTCCACGCGGCGCGGCCCGACGTCGTCGCGGTCGCGCACGCGCACTCCACCTACGGGCGCGCGTGGGCGGCCCTGGGCCGCAAACTCGACCCGATCACCCAGGACGCCTGCGCGTTCTACGAGGACCACGAGGTCTTCGACGAGTTCGGCGGCGTGGTGCTGGATTCCGACGAGGGCAAGCGGATCGCGGTGCGCCTCGGCACGGGCAAGGCGGTGATCCTGCGCAACCACGGGCTGCTCACGGTCGGCGGCACGGTGCAGGAGGCGGCCTGGTGGTTCACCACCATGGACAGCTCTTGTCACGTGCAGTTGCTCGCGGAGGCGGCCGGGAAGCCGGTGCCGATCGAGCCCGGGGTCGCGCGGCACACCGCGTCGATGATCGGCACGCCGGGGATGGGGCGGCTCAACTTCCGGCCGCTGTACGCCGACCTCGTGCGCCGCCAACCGGATTTGCTGAACTGAGCCTGCCGGCGGAGCTGAAAACGGCCGGACACCTGAACCCGCCCGGCCGAAGGCCCCGCTATCGCGGTGGCAGGGCGCCTGATCCGCCGTCGTGACGTGGAACGACCAGGCAGCGCCCTGCCGACGTCGATCGCGGTCGCGGGTTCACCGAAGGAGATTGAGGGGAAGGTCATGCCGACGCTACTGAACGACTACATCGCCGAGGACGGGGCCGGGAGCGCGATCGTCGACGAGGCGGGCGCGGTCGGGTGGCGGCTGCTGGGGGAGCGGGTGAACCGCTGGATCGCCCTGCTGCGTGACCGCGGGCTCGGCGAGGGCGACCGGCTGGCCTGTGTCCTCGGAAACCGCCGCGAGACCTTCGAGGTCCTCTTGGCGTGCCTGCACTCCGGGATCACCGTGGTACCGGTCAACTGGCATCTCACCGATCCCGAGATCGCTTACATCGTCTCGGATTCCGGGAGCAAGGCGCTGGTCGCCGAGCCCTCGTACGCCGAGACGGCGGGCCGCGCGGTGGCGCGGTCCACCGGGGAATGCACGACGCTGATCGTCACCGGCTCCGCGGACGAGGCCGGCTTCGAAGCGGCGGAACCGTTGCTGGCGCGGATGTCCCCGGCCGAACCCGAGAGACAGACCTGCGGCGCCACGATGTTGTACACCTCGGGCACCACGGGCGCGCCCAAAGGCGTGGTGAACGGGCTTTTCGTCGTCGGCGCGCCGTTCTCCCGGGTGGCGAAACTGACCCGGTACGCGCACGTCGTCCTGGACGTCCCGTCACGTGAGCGGTGCCTGCTCGACGGTCCCTGGTATCACTCGTCCCAGCTGTTCTTCTCCCTGCTCGGCCTGTTGCTCGGCTCGACGCTGGTGCTCCGCCGGTCGTTCGACCCCGAGTCCACATTGGACACCATCGACCGCGAACGGATCACCGCCGCGCATCTGGTGCCCACCCAGTTCATCCGCCTGCTGCGGCTGCCGCCGGAGGTCCGCGCGCGGTTCTCGGGGACGAGCCTCGGCCGCGTATGGCACGGTGGCGGACCATGCCCGCCGGAGGTCAAACGCCGGATGATCGACTGGTGGGGCCCCGTGCTGACGGAGTACTACGGCGCCACCGAGGGCGGCGCGGTCACGATCACCGGCTCGCGTGACTGGCTCGCGCACCCCGGCAGTGTCGGCAAGGCCATTCCCCCGAACGAAATCGTGATCCTGGGCGAGGACGGCACCCCGCAACCTCCCGGTGCTTCCGGGCAGGTGTTCGTCCGCCGCGGCAAAGGTCGGAGCTTCTCGTATCACAACGCCCCGGAGAAGACGCGGTCCGCGCATCTGGAACCGGGCACCTTCACCTTCGGCGACGTCGGTCATCTCGACGAGGACGGCTTCCTCTATCTCACCGGCCGCGCGCAGGACATGATCGTCTCCGGCGGGGTCAACGTCTACCCGGCCGAGATCGAGGCCGTGCTGCTCAACCATCCGGTGGTCCGGGACGTCGCCGTCATCGGGGTCCCCGACGACGAGTTCGGAGAACGAGTGGCCGCCGTCGTCGAGGTCACCGCCGACGCTCCTGCCGCCCCCGCCGATCTGTTCGCCCTGCTGGACCCGTTCTGCCGTGGGTCCCTGGCGGGCTTCAAGACCCCGAGGACGTACCACGTCATCGAACGGCTGCCCCGGGAAGCGACCGGCAAACTCCGCAAGGACGTGCTGCGCAAGAGCTTCGCCGCGATCGGCATCGAGCGGCCCGACATCGCGCATCCGGCGACGTTCGCCAAGGGCGTGCCGCACGTGGAGTTCGCTCGCCGTCGTGAGACCGAACCGGTGGCCTGGACCCCGGAACCGTTGCTGACGCGGCATTCCAGCGTCGGCAGCACCACCCAGCGCGGGTCCGGTTACTGGGCGGTGACGCGTTACGACGACGTCTACTCGGTGTCACGGCGGCCCGAGGAGTTCTCGTCCGCGGCCAAGGGCGCCTTCCTGCCCGACCCGCGCACGCCGGGTGACCTCAAGCAGACCCGGCAACTGCTGGTCAGCATGGACGGCCCGGAACACGTCCGGATCCGCCGCCTGGTCGCGACCGTGTTCACCCCCAAATCGGTCCGCGGGCTGAGCGACGGCATCGCCGGGCACGCGCGGCGGCTGGTGGAGAAGGTCACCGGCGGCGCCGAGTTCGACGCCGTCGCCGACTTCGCCGCCGAGCTGCCCCTGCTGGTCCTGTGCGATCTGCTCGGGTTCCCACCGGAAGACCGGCACCTGCTCTACCGCTGGAGCAACGCGCTGGTCGGCTTCGACGACCCGGAGTTCGGCGGCGGCGACGTCGAGGCGTACCGCCGGACCTTCGCCGAAGCGTTCGCCTACGCGATGAAGCTCGGCATGTCCCGGCGCGAGACCCCGGCCGACGACCTGATCAGCCGGCTGGTCAACGCCGAGGTCGACGGAAAACGCCTGAGCGACCGCGAGTTCTGCAGCTTCTGGTTGCTGCTGGTGGTGGCGGGCAACGAAACCACCCGTCACCTGATCTCCGGTTCGCTGGAGGCCTTGGTGAACCACCCGGCGGAACGGGACAGACTGGTGTCCGGTGAGGTGCCGGTGGCCACCGCGGTCGACGAGCTGATCCGCTGGGTCACGCCGATCATGCAGTTCCGCCGCACCGCCGTCCGGGACACGGAGATCGCCGGGCAGCCCATCGCCGAGGGCGACAAGGTCGTCGTCTACTACACCTCGGCCAACCGCGACCCGGCCGTGTTCACCGACCCGGACCGGCTGGACCTGGGCCGCGATCCCAATCCCCACCTGTCCTTCGGCATCGGCCCGCATTTCTGCCTCGGCGCGCATCTTGCCCGGCTGGAGATGTCGACGCTGCTGACCGCACTGCTGCCGCATTTGCCCCGCCTGCGCCTGACCGGTCCGGTGACCCGGCTCGAATCGAACTTCGTCAACGGCGCCAAGACCATGCCCGCGCGCTTCGGATGATTCCACGAGAAAGGGAGGCCGTCGTGCCCTCGAAACCTGTCCAGCCGAGCCGTGCGGGAACGGTCCCGTGGCCCGCCGACCTCGTCGAGCGCTACGTCGCCGAAGGCCATTGGAAGGGCCAGGCGCTCGCTTCGCGCTTCGTGACCGCGGCCGACGTGACTCCGGACGTCGAAGCGCTGACCGACGGCGACTTCCGGTTGACCTACGCCGAATTGCTGTCGCGGGTGGACGGTGCCGCGCAGCGGCTGCGCGCGCTGGGGCTCCGGCCCGACGACCGGCTCCTGGTCCAGCTGCCCAACGGCTGGGAGTTCGTCGTGCTGACGCTGGCGTGCTTCCGGCTCGGGGTGATCCCGGTGATGGCGCTGATCCAGCACCGCAGGCACGAACTGTCCTATCTGGCCGAACTGTCCGAGGCGCGGGCGATCGCCGTGCCGGATCGCGTGAAGGACTTCGACCACCAGGAACTGGCGGCCGGCATCGCCGCCGGGGCCGAGACGATCGAGCACGTCATCGTCGCCGGTGACGTCCGCGACGGCCACGTCGACCTGCGCGCCCTGTGCGCGCCCGCCACGGATGCGGCGGCGGCGCGCGCCGAGCTGGACGCGCTGACCCCCGACCCGCGCTCGGTCGCGCTGCTGATCCTTTCCGGTGGCACCACGGGCCTGCCGAAGCTCATCGCGCGTACCCACGACGACTACGCCTGCTATGTCGACGGATCCGCCGACGCCTTCGGTTTCGACGCGTCTTCGGTGTATCTCGCGGTGCTGCCGTTCGGGCACAACTACCCGCTGAGCGCGATTCTCGGCGTGCTGTGGGCAGGCGGCCGCGTGGTCGTCTCGCCGTCGCCGTCCCCGCGTGACTCGCTCGGCGCGATCGAAGCCGAACGGGCCACGGTGACGTCGGTGGTGCCGGCGATCGTGGTGCGCTGGCTCGAATACCGCGAAGCCGACCAGCACCACGACCTGTCCTCGTTCCAGGTGCTGACGCTCGGCGCCGCACGGCTGCAGGACCAGCTGGTCCGGCAGATCGGCTCGGTCTTCGGCTGCACGTTGCAGCAGGGTTACGGGATGGCGGAAGGGCTGACCAACCTCACCCGGCTGGACGACCCGTTCGACATCACCTGCGACACCCAGGGCCGACCGATCAACCCGGCCGACGAACTGCGCGTCGTCGACCCCGACGGGAACCCGGTCCCGCCGGACGAGCAGGGCGAGCTGATCACCCGCGGTCCGTACACGATCCGCGGCTACTACCGCGCGCCCGAGCACAACGAGCGCGCCTTCACCCCGGACGGCTGGTACCGCACGGGCGACGTCGTGCGGCTGCGCCCGGACGGCTACGTCGTCGTCGAGGGACGCACCAAGGACGTGATCAACCGAGGTGGCGAGAAGATCGCGGCCGAGGAGGTCGAGTCCTTCGCCTACCAGCTCGACGCGGTGGAGATGGCGGCCTCGGTCGCGATGCCGGATCCGGTGCTGGGGGAGCGTGGCTGCCTCTACGTCGTGCCGACGCCCGGCAATTCCGTCGCGCTGCAGGACGTCATCGACGTCATGGAGACGGCGGGGGTCGCCCGGTTCAAACTGCCGGAGCGACTGGTCGTCGTCGACGCGATGCCGCGCACGCCGATCGGGAAGATCGACAAGAAGGTCCTGCGCGCGGACATCGCGCGACGCCTCGAAGAAGAAGCCGCCTGAGCCTCGTCCAGTCCGTGAAGGCCTCCTTGAGGGACCCAGAGTCCTCAAGGAGGCCTTCACGGACTTACGCCCACTGAAGCACGGCCTATTCGGCGAAAATGCTCGCAGAATGGGATAAGACGTAGCTCGTGCGGCGGTGCGAAGCTTGCGAGGCAGCCGGTTACCGGTCTGGGTTCCGCCGCGTGACGTGGAAATGCTCGAGCGCGGTTCGCCCCCTCTGCTTTTGGGAGAAAGGACGCACAAATGAGCGTTACCGCAACGCGGACTGGCGGGCCGCCCGCAGCCGCGGAAAAGCCAGCCAAGCAACGCTATCTCGCCGTCGACGGCTTGCGCGGGGTCTGCGCGCTGGCCCTGCTCTTCACCCACGTCGCGATGATCGCGGGAGTGCTCGGCACCAAGGAACTCGGCGGCACGATCGCTTCGACCAGTGCGGTCGGTGGTTTCTTCACCGGTGGGTTGCAGATCTTCGCCGGCGTCTTCTTCGTGCTCACGGGCATGTTCGTCTACCAGGGATTCGCGAAGTCGATCATCAACGGCACCCCGCGCAAACGCGAAGGCACGGTGATCCGGCGGGTGCTGCGCCTGCTCCCCGCCTACTACGCGATGTACCTCGTGGTGCTGGTCGCCCTGAACCTCCAGCAGGTCGAGAACCTGTGGGACGTCCTCCGTCCGATGCTGCTGCTGCACATCTACGACTGGGACGGCTGGAGCAACGGCATGGAGATCACGTGGACCGTGCCGGACATGGCGCAGTTCTACCTCCTGCTGCCGCTGCTGGCCTGGGCCACCTTCAAGTTCGCCTCCCGCGGCAAGACCGCGCGGGCGCGGGCGTACCGGATGATGCTCCCGGTACCGCTCCTGTTCGCGGCCGGTATCGCCTGGCTGCTGTACTCGCAGATGAACGGCCTCGGCACCCGTGCGCTGTTCTGGTACCCGATGGGCCTGATGCCGGAGGTCGCGATCGGCATGGTCATCGCGATCTGGCTGGAGTTGCAGAAGGCGTCGCCTCGGGACACGCCCAAGCTGCTCGCTTTCGCCGGCCGCCACCGCGTCTTGTTCCTGGGCATCGCGCTGACCTGCCTGCTCATCAACTGCGCCCGCCCCGGCAGTGAGATCGGCATGGACGACTACTACAGCCTCACCGCGCTCGGGATCTTCTACGGCCTGCTGGCCATTCTCTCGGCGACCCTGTTGCTTTCGATGGTCGCGCCCGGTCCCGAGTCGCGCCTCATCCGCGCGGTGTTCACCAACCGGGTGATCCTGTTCGTCGGCAAGATCTCCTACGGCGTCTACCTGTGGCAGTTCGCGGTGATGCATTTCTATCTGCAGAAGCCGAACGCCTATTTCAACGGGGAACCGATGCCGTTGATGTTGATCCGCGCCGGCACCGGGTTCTGGGAACTGCAACTGGTCACCCTGGTCGGCACCATCATCCTGTCGACGATCTCGTACTACCTGCTGGAACGCCCCCTGATGAACTGGGGCGAGCGGGTCATCAAGCGGCGGGCCGCCCGCAAGGCCGCCGCGGTGCCACGTCCGCGTGGGGAATCGGTTCCGGTGTAGTCCTTCGCCATCGGACCCCTCCGGCCTGGTGTCCGCCACAGCGGACGCCAGGCCGTTCCCGCATCCGCTTCCCGGAGGTTCGTCGTGTCCTTTTCCGCCCCCTTGAAAGGTTTCCACGTCCAGTGTGGTGAATCCGGCCCGGCCGTCGAGACCGCGCTCGATCGGCTGCGGATGCTGGCGGCCGAAGTCGATGCCGCGCGGCCTGGGGCCTTCGGCCTGAGCGGGCCGGGTGTGGTCGTCGAGGCAGGTTTACGCGGGCCGTTCCCGGAGAACCTCGTGCAGGCCGACTGCGGGATCATGGCACTGCACGGCCGGTCCGAGGCGCAGCCGCGTCCGCTGGGCGTCGACTACGTTTCGACACTCACGGGAATAGCCGCCGTGCAAGGTCTGCTGGCCACGACCTTGGCCCAGTTGCGCGGAAATCCCGTGTCCCGGGTCGAGCTGGGCGCGGACGACGTCGCCTTGCTCGCGGTCGGGCAGTACATCGCGGCGGCCACCGCGGACGAAGATCCCGAGGGGCCGGAGCAGAACCCGTCGGTGGCGCGGCCGCCGTTCGTCTCCGCCGACGGGGTCGCGTTCGAGGTCGAAGCCTTCAGCGGTGAGGCCTGGCAAGGGTTCTGGGACTCGCTGGGAACGCCGGGGCGCGCGATCGGCCAGGGTTGGCGGCCGTTCCTCCTCCGCTACGAACGTGCGTCGGTGTCGCTCCCGCGCGAGCTGCACGAGGCGGCCGAGGCCGCCCCGTTCGCGGAGATCCGCTCGATCGCCGCGTCGACCGGGATGCACATCTGCCCGGTGCGGACGGTGGCCGACCGGAGCGCCGACCCCGACGTGGGCTTGCCGCCGTGGACCTTCCGTGCCGGACGGGCGGCGCCGCCCGGAGCCGGCGCCACCGCCGGTCTGCCGCTCGCGGGGATCCACGTCGTCGAGTCGACGCGGCGGGTGCAGGGTCCGCTGGCGACCAGGCTGCTGTCGTTGCTCGGCGCGACCGTCACCCGGATCGAACCATCGGGTGGCGACCCGCTGCGGGGCATGCCGCCGATGGCGGGTGACTGCTCGGCGAAATTCCGCGTGCTCAACGACGGCAAGCGGGTCGCCGAGATCGACTTCAAGCAGGCGGGGGGCCGTGCGGAAGTCCTGGAGCTGATCCGCGACGCCGACGTCTTCCTGCACAACTGGGCGCCCGGTAAGGACGCCGAGCTCGGCCTGGACGCGGCCACCCTGCACGCGGTGAATCCCGGGCTGGTCTACGCGGCGGCGTGCGGCTGGGGCGACGCGCTGGGGAAGAACCCGCCCGCCGGTACGGACTACATGGTCCAGGCCTATTCCGGGGTGGCCGACGCACTGGCTCCCGCCGGGGCCCCCGCGCGGCCGACGTTGATGATCATGGTGGACGTCGCGGGCGGATTCGTTTCGGCGGAAGGGATCCTGGCCGCGCTGGTGGCGCGTCAGCGTACCGGCCGCGGTGGCGCGGTCACCACGTCGCTGCTGGCCGCGGCCGACGCACTGCTGCACGCGCCGTCGTCCGCCGCCGTCGACGGTGTCTTCCCCGCGGCCGACGGGCTGCTCGCGATCGTGACCGAAGAGGTCGAGACGCTGTGTTCGCTCCTGGACATTTCCTCGCCGCTGAGGGAGGAATTGCCGGACGCGATCACCAAGGCGCTGGGCAAGCGGCCGGTGGCGGAATGGGAACGGAGACTGGGCCCGATCGCGGTGCCCGTCCGGCGTGATCTCGGCACGCTCGTGGCACGTCGTCCCGGCCGGTTCGAACGGAACGGTTGCGCGATCGCCACTTCGCCGTGGACCTTTTCCTGATCCCGGCAGCGCAGGAGATGTCCGCCCAGTGAGAACGCTGCGACCATGTGGAGGCAACAGGCGGTCCGGCCGGTGGAGGAGCTTCGGGATGAGTGGGGACACGCTGGGCGTGCTGGGCTCCGACGTCGAGGTGGAAGTGGCCGACGGGACGAAGATCGCCTACGCCAACCTGGACTACGCGGCGAGCGCGCCGTGCCTGCGCGAAGTGGCCGACGTGGTGGGGGACCTGCTCCCGCTCTACGCGAGCGTGCACCGCGGTGCCGGCGCGCTTTCCCGGCTGTGTACGGAGAAATACGAGGCCGCTCGCGAGTCCGTCACCAGGTTCCTCGGCTGCCGCCCCGACGACGAGCTGGTGTTCACCCGCAACACCACCGACGCACTGAACCTGCTCGCGCACGCCGTTCCGCCGGGCACCGTCGTCCTCACCTTCGAAGGCGAACACCACGCGAACCTCTTGGCCTGGGACGAAGTCGTCCGGCTCCCGGCACCTTCGTCGCCGGATGAAGCGGTTTCCGCCGCTACGGACGCGCTCGCCGAGCAGCACGAGGGGCCGGTGCTGCTGGCCGTCACCGGAGCGTCCAATGTGACCGGTGAGGTCTGGCCGTTGACCGAACTCTCCGCCACCGCCCACCGCTTCGGCGCCCGGATCGCGGTGGACGCCGCGCAGCTCGCGCCCCACCGGCGCGTCGACATCGCCGCGCTCGACCTCGACTACGTGGCTTTCTCCGGCCACAAGCTCTACGCCCCCTTCGGTACCGGCGTACTCGCTGGCCGCGCCGACTGGCTCGACCGCGCGCGGCCGTACCTCTCGGGCGGCGGTGCCACCGCGCACGTCGGTGACGAACCCGGCGACGTCCGCTGGACGTCCGGCGCCGCGCGCCACGAGGCTGGCTCCCCGAACGTCATCGGCGCCGTGGCCCTCGCCGCCGCGTGCGACGCCCTCGCCGCCGCGGACCCGGACACGATCCGGGCCGACGAGGACGTTCTCCTGGCGCGGTTGCACGACGGCCTGACGGCACTCCCCGCGGTGCGGATACTGGGGGCCGGTGGCGGCTGGCCGGACAGGCTGGGCATCGTCTCCTTCACCGTCGACGGCGTGGAGACACGCACGGTGTCCACCCGCCTGGCGGCCGAGTTCGGCATCGGCGTGCGCGACGGCCTGTTCTGCGCCCACCCCTTCACCCGGCGGCTGCTGGACGAAGCGGGCACCACCACGCCGACCGCGGTCCGCGCGAGCATCGGCATCGGCACGACAGCCGAACACGTCGACCGCCTGATCACCGGACTCCGGACCATTTCCGGAGCCCGGTAGCGGGCTAGCGTCGGAACCAGCGCCGACGTTTCACCGTGGGCTCCGCGGGCTGTAGTCCCAGCCTGCCGGTCAGGAAGAAGGTCCCGGTCACGATGTTGCCGCGTGTGGGGGGTTCCGCGAGGTCGGTGGCCGCGATGGCGACGTCGAGTTCGATCGCGGCGATGGTGCGGACCCGGATCCGATGGAACGCCGCACCGGTGACGGTGTTCACGGGTGTCTCGGCTTCGAGGACCTCGCCGGCGAACAGCGCGTGAGCGGAAGGCGTCCAGTCGGACGAGGGTTCTCCGAGCGCGAAGGTGCCGGAAGGGATGAAGTGGTCGGCGGCGTATTTCGGCCTGTCGTCATTCTGCGCCGCGAAGTAGGCCTCGGCGTCGGCGTGCACGGTGACGTCTTCGGCCAACGCGGCCGGCACCAGGGACCCGGTCTCGAGCCGCCCGCCGGAGTGGGCGAGGACCGCTGCGTCTTCCAGCTCCACCGCGGCGGGACAGATCGACTTCCCATCGACGCCGTCGAGGAGTTCGAGCGTCACGGTCTCGTCGCCGACAAGGCGAACGTCGCGCACCGGTATCGCGGGCGTGGTGCCTGCCAGGCACGGCAGGAGGTACTCGATCCCGCGGTGGTGGACCTGCGCGACCAGCCGGGCGCCCGAGGGATCGGTCCAAACGTGCTCGCTGAGCTTCGCGGTGATCTGCCGGGCTTCGCCCATACTGATCAGGGAGACGACCCTCTCCCGGAATTCGTCCTGGTCGGTGACGCCGATCCCGATGGCCTCGAAGTGGCTGGACACGAGCATTTCCCCCTTGTTCGCCTCGTCCGCCGGAGATTACCGGCCGGCCCGGACAAGATCATCCTGATCAGGGGGCAACGACTGAACATCAGGGGAATCAAACGAGGGCCGAGCTCGACACCCTGGGTGGCCGGAAAGCTCTGTCCGCGCACACCTGGGGTATGGCCGGGTTCCGCGTGGTCAGCCGGGAATGACGCGAATCGGCCCCTACCGCGGTTTCGCCGGTAGAGGCCGATTCGTGCTGATCTGAAGTGTGCCCTCGGCAGGATTCGAACCTGCGACACCTGCCTCCGGAGGGCAGTGCTCTATCCCCTGAGCTACGAGGGCGTTGCCGCCTGAGCGACGTGGGAAGCTTAGCGCATGTATCCCTGGGCTCTCGCGAGTGGTGGTCGTTAGCCGTTGTGGTGCTCGACGAGACGGGCGAGCAGTCCGGTCAGCTGCTCCCGTTCGGCGGGGTCCAGTGGTGCGAGGAACGTGTCCTGTGTGTCGCTGACCAGGCTTTCCAGCTGGTCCAGGCGCCGGGTGCCGGGGTCGGTGAGGTTGATCAGGTTGCGTCTGCCGTCGGCCGGGTCGGGAGAGCGGTCGACGTGGCATGGCGGGAGTTCCGTACGACGAGCCCGGCTGGGTGAGCCGACGGCGGAGGGGAAAGCGGCGATCGGCGATCTCGCCCGGTTCCGCGTGGCCGGGTCCGTGTATTCGCGGCAGCAGGCCACACGTCCGCGAACGCTCGGCTACGGCCTCACCGACTCACCGGCGGCGCAGGCGGCGTGGATCGCGGGAAAGTTCCGGGAGTGGACCGACAACGACGGCTCGCCGGAGACCGCGCTCTCCTGGCGGCAGCTGCTCGACGCGATCTCCGTCTACTGGTTCACCGGGACGGCGGCCTCGTCGGCGCGGATCTACTAAGAGAGCAAGGAGCGAGAACTCTCGGCTGTTGAGGTTCTTTCGAGTATCTCGATCTTCCCGCGGGAGATCATCCGGCCGTCCCGGTGCTGGGCGGAGCTGCGTTACACCGATCTTCGCTGGTACGAGGTCTTGCCCGAGGGCGGACACTTCGCCGCATTCGAACAGCCCGCGGCCTTCGTCGGCCAGCTCCGAAGGTTCTTCCGGTCACTTCGGTAGCGGTGCGTGTCGGTTCCGGGTTTCGGGAAGGCCCTCCTGGGGGATGGCTTCCTTGTGCCGCTTAAGACATGGTGAACTTAGGCTCACCTGTATTGCACATATGCGCATGTGACAATATATTCGGCCTGTCGACTTCACGAGAGGCGGAGCAATGGGTCACGGGCACGGGCATGGGACGGCCTCGCCGTCGAGCGCGTCAGGCCGCTACCTCAAGAGCTTGACGATCGCCCTGGTCATCGGCGCCGGCTTCATGGTCATGGAGTTCATCGTCGGGTTCGCCACGGGCTCGCTCGCGCTGATCTCCGACGCCGCGCACATGTTCACCGACGTCCTCGGGGTCGGCATGGCGCTGGCGGCCATCCTGCTCGCCCGGCGAAGCGGCCCGACCCTCACCCGGACGTTCGGGTTCTACCGGGCCGAAGTGCTCGCGGCGCTGGGCAACGCCATCCTGCTGTTCGGTGTCGGGGGCTACGTCCTGATCGAGGCCGTCGGCCGCATCAGCGACCCGCCCGTCGTACCCGGCCTGCCCGTCCTGCTGGCCGCCGCGGCGGGTCTCGTCGCGAACATCGTCTCCTTTCTGGTCCTGCGCAAAGGCGCGGAGGAGAGCATCAACGTCCGCGGCGCGTACCTCGAAGTCCTCGCCGACCTGATCGGCTCCGTCGGGGTGCTGCTGAGCGGCGCGATCACGCTGCTGACCGGCTGGCGCTACGCCGACCCGATCATCGGTGTCGCGATCGGCCTGTTCGTCCTGCCCCGCACCTACGCCCTCGCCCGGCGTGCGCTGCGGATCCTGTTCCAGCACGCGCCGAAGGGGGTCGACGTCGCCGGGATCCAGGCCGAACTCGGCGGGCTGAAGGGTGTCGAGGACGTCCACGACCTGCACGTCTGGACGCTGACGTCGGGGATGGAGGTCGCTTCGGCGCACCTCACCATCGCGCCGACCGTCGAGCAGGCCGCGGTGCTGACCGAAGCACAGAACCTCCTGGCGGACCGCTACTCGATCGAGCACGCGACGCTGCAGATAGAAGTGCCCCAATGCGCGCAGCGCTGCCGGGAGCTTTCCTGGTAGCCGCCTGCGGTATTTTCGTCAGGTGAGCGGGGAAGCTTCAGGACGCTCGACGTCCCGAAGCTTCCCCGCTCGCCTGACGTGGACCGGCGTGCCTCGCGACGATGAAGGATTCGGGACACTCGACGTCCCGAATCCTCCATCGTCGGCCCTCGACGGGCGTGAACGATGCTTAAAGCGACCCCCTGCGCACCTTCCCGAGTACATGAAGGCCCCCTTCCTTGCGCCAGGCGCAAGGAAGGGGGCCTTCATGTACATCACAAGCCCCAAGCGGCGAATCAAGCAGGAAGCGGAGCCGCCCCGCGCTCCTGCAACAACCCCTTCATCAAAGTGATCTCGGCACCCTGCGAAACCAGCATGCTCCGCGTCAGCGACTTCACGTCCGCGATCGTCGTGTGGTCGTGGCCGTACTGCGCCATCGCCGTCCCGCCCTCGTGGTGCCGCAGCATCAACTGGAGGAAGAAGACGTCCATCTCCTTGCCGGTCAGCGATCGCAGTTTGGTCAGTTCGGCCGTCGTCGCCATACCGGGCATCGGGGCGCCGTTCGACGGTTTCATGCCGGCGTCACCGTGTGCGCCGTGGCCCGCCATCGGTTCGGTCATCCAGGTCATGTAGGCGCCGGTCGCCTGCTCGGGTTGCCCCCACAGGCCTAGCCAGCCCTTCATCCGGCCGACCTGGCCGGTCTGGGTGCGCTCGATGTCGAAGGCGAGGGTCTGGATCGCCGGATCGGTCGTGTGGTCCCGCGCCCAGCCCGCCATGGTGACGGCCTGGAGGTGGTGCACGGACATGTCCTGCGCGAAGCCGACCTCGATCGAGCCCGCGGCCGGGGTCGCGGGCTCGGTGTCGGAGTCGGAGTCGGTCAGCCTGGTCGTCAGGGCACCGAGGCCGAAGCCGAGGATCAGCATGACGACCAGGGCGGCCCCGATCACCAGCCATCGGCTCTTGGTCGACTTCGAGGTGTCGTCCGGCTCGTCGATGTACTGGAGATCGGGGTCCACTTGGCTCACTACTTGCTCGCGGGCGCCGAGGGCTGGGTGGCGGGCGCGGACGGCATGCCGCTCTGTCCGGCGCCGGGCTGGTCCTGCTGCGTGCCGGCGGTGCCCTTGTAGTCCATCGGCTTCGCGTCCGGCCCCGGCGGGGTCGGGTCGAAGTCGCCCGGCTCGATCTGGGCGTCGCAGGTGGCGTCACGCTCGGGGTACGCGCCGTACGGGTTGGTGCGCAGCGCGGCGATGAACTGGTCGATCCGCTCGTCGGAGGCGGAGTCGAGCTTCAGCTGGTGGCCCCAGGACTGGAGCGAGATCGGCTTGTCCAGGTTCGGGTACGGCGACATCACCGTGTACGGCTTGCCTTCGACGCGGACCCGCAGCAGCTCCAGCGCGTCGCCGGAGATCTGGGCCGGGTTGTAGGCGATCCAGACCGCGCCGTGCTCGAGACCGTGGACCATGTTCTCGTTGCGGACGGCCTTTTCGTAGACGACGCCGTTGCACGCGGCCCAGGACTGGTCGTGCGGGCCGCCGAAGGGCGGGATCTTGTCGTAGGCGACGCGCTCGGTGGCCGTGACGTGCGCCTGGCCAGGATAAACGGCGGTCACGACCCCGGAGATGCGCTTCGAGGGGTCCGGGTCCTGCTGCGAAGGCGCGAAGGCGGCAGCGGCTTCTTCGCGGGTCTTCTGCTCGCGTTTCGGAGCCGAGGCGATCATGTAATAAGTGACCACCGAGGCGGCGAGGGCGACGATCGCGACGACGGCGATGATCGTGCCCCAGGGCGTGCCCTTCTTGGACACGACGGAACTACGGGCGGCCTTCATGGCGTTCTTCGACGACGCGCCCTTTTTTCTGGTTGTCCCGTTAGCCATGGCTCCTGCGTTCTCCAAAGGGGGTGGTCCCTGCGCGGGCCAGTGTAGAGACCGCGCGTCTGATCACCGTGAACGCACCGCTTGATCACCGGCTTGGCTCACACCTTCCGGCGGTCGCTGCGAACCGCGGACCAGGTCACACCTAGAATTCCGCGAGTGACTCCCGCAGCTCTCGCCGACCTGGTCCGTAACTCCGCCGTGCAGGTTCTCACCGCGCGCGGCCTCGACGATTCCGTGCTGCCGGAGAAGGTGACGATCGAACGTCCCCGCAACCCCGAGCACGGCGATTACGCGACCAACCTGGCGCTGCAGGTGGCCAAGAAGGCGGGGATGAAGCCCCGTGACTTCGCCGACGCGCTGGCCGAAGCCCTCGCCGCGACCGACGGGATCGACTCGGCCGAGGTCGCCGGGCCCGGCTTCCTCAATCTGCGGCTCGCCGCGGGCGCGCAGGGCCAGATCGTCCAGCAGGTGCTCGACGCCGGCGAGAAGTACGGCGTCGGCGAAACGCTGGCGGGCGTCAAGATCAACCTCGAGTTCGTGTCGGCGAACCCGACCGGCCCGATCCACCTCGGCGGCACGCGCTGGGCCGCGGTCGGCGACGCGCTGGGCCGCGTGCTGTCCGCGCAGGGCGGCCTGGTCACCAGGGAGTACTACTTCAACGACCACGGCGCGCAGATCGACCGCTTCGTCCGGTCCCTGATCGCCGCCGCCAAGGGCGAGCCCGCTCCCGAGGACGGCTACGCGGGCGGCTACATCAACGACATCGCCGCCGAGGTCATCCGCCAGGAGCCGAGCGCGCTTTCGCTGCCGGACGACGAGCGGGCCGAGACCTTCCGCCGGGTCGGCATCGAGCTGATGTTCACCGAGATCAAGCAGAGCCTGCACGATTTCGGCACCGATTTCGACGTCTACTTCCACGAGAACTCGCTGCACGACTCCGGCGCCGTCGCCTCGTCGGTCCAGCGGCTGAAGGACTCCGGGAACCTGTACTTCTCCGACGGCGCCTGGTGGCTCAAGTCCAAGGAGCACGGTGACGACAAGGACCGCGTCGTCATCAAGAAGGACGGCAACCCCGCCTACATCGCCGGTGACCTCGCCTACTTCCAGGACAAGCGCAAACGCGGTTTCGACCTCTGCATCTACATGCTCGGCGCGGACCACCACGGCTACATCGCCCGCCTGAAGGCCGCCGCGGCCGCCTTCGGTGACGACCCGGCCGTGGTCGAGGTCCTGATCGGCCAGATGGTCAACCTGGTCTCCGAGGGCAAACCGGTCCGGATGAGCAAGCGGGCGGGCACCGTGATCACCATGGAGGACCTGGTCGGCACCGTCGGCGTCGACGCGGCCCGCTACGAGCTGATCCGCTACTCCGTCGATTCCACTTTGGACATCGACCTCGACCTGCTGCGCAAGCACTCCAACGACAACCCGGTCTACTACGTCCAGTACGCCCACGCGCGGCTGGCCTCGTTGCAGCGCAACGCTTCCGACCTCGGGCTGAAAACCGATGGCGAAGTCGACTTCGGCCTCCTCACGCTGCCCGCCGAGGGCGAGCTGATCCGCACGATCGGCGAATTCCCGACCGTCCTTCGCCGGGCCGCGCTGCTGCGCGAACCGCACCGCGTCGCCCGGTACCTCGAAGAACTCGCCGGCGCGTACCACAAGTTCTACACCGTGGGCCGGGTTCTTCCCCAGGGCGACGAGGAGGCCACCCCCCTCACGTTCGCCCGGCTCGCGCTGTGTCAGGCCGCCCGCCAGGTGCTGGCGAACGGCCTCGACGTGCTCGGTGTCTCTGCTCCGGAACGGATGTAACCCAGAATGGCTCACCCCGCGGGTCCCCGCCACGCCGACGTCCACCCCCACGCCGACGCCTCCGGTTTTCCGCCGTCGAGTCCGGAAGAACTCGACAGGCTGTACCCGAAAGTCTGGCCCCGCAACACTTTCCGTGGCGGTGACGGCGTCGTCCGCATCGCCGGCGTCGACGTCCGCGAACTCGCCGAGCAGTACGGCACGCCGCTGTTCGTCGTCGACGAGGCCGACTTCAAGTCCCGCTGCGCCGACTACGCCGAGGCGTTCGACGACCCGGCGCTCGTGCACTACGCGTCCAAGGCGTTCCTTTCCATCGAGATCGCCCGCTGGGTGGCCGAGCAGGGGCTGAGCCTGGACGTCTGCAGTGGTGGCGAACTCGCCGTCGCGCGGCGCGCGAACTTCCCGGCGGAGCGGATCACCTTCCATGGCAACAACAAGTCGCTGCCCGAGCTGGAAGCCGCTGTCGAAGCCGGCGTCGGCACGGTCGTGGTGGACTCCTACTTCGAGATCGCGCGGCTGGCCGATGTCGCCGCGCGGCACGACGTCGTGCAGAACGTGCTGATCCGGGTCACCGTCGGTGTCGAGGCGCACACCCACGAGTTCATCGCGACCGCGCACGAGGACCAGAAGTTCGGTTTCTCGCTGGCCTCCGGTGACGCGGCCGAGGCCGTGCGCCGCGTGCTCAACGCGCCGTCGCTCAAGCTGATCGGCCTGCACAGCCACATCGGTTCGCAGATCTTCGACGCCGACGGCTTCGAGGTCGCCGCCCGCCGCGTGGTCGGCCTGCTGGCCGAACTCGCCAAGGAGCACGGTACCGACCTGCTCGATCAGCTGGAGATCGTCGACCTCGGCGGCGGTTTCGGTATCGCCTACACCGACAAGGACAACCCGCCCCCACCCGCGCAGATGATCACGCAGATCCGCGAGATCGTCCGCAAGGAATGCGAGTACGCGGGCCTTCCGGTGCCGAAGATCGCCGGTGAGCCGGGCCGCGCCATCGCCGGTCCCGGCACGATCACGCTCTACGAGGTCGGCACCATCAAGGACGTTTCGCTCGGCGACAAGGCCTCCCGGCGTTACGTCAGCGTCGACGGCGGGATGAGCGACAACATCCGCACCGCGCTCTACGACGCGGTGTACGACTGCCGTCTCGTTTCCCGCTCGGCCGACGACGACGGGGACGGCCAGGCCGCCGCCGCGTTGTCCCGGGTCGTGGGAAAACACTGTGAGTCCGGCGACATCGTCGTCCGGGACTGCTGGCTCCCCGACACTCTTGCTCCCGGCGACCTGCTCGCCGTGGCGGCCACCGGGGCGTACTGCTACTCGATGGCCAGCGGCTACAACCGGCAGCCGCGGCCCGCGGTGGTGGCCGTGCGCAACGGCAGCGCCCGGGTGCTGCTGCGGCGGGAGACGACGGACGACATGCTGCGCCTGGAGGTCTAGCAAGTGTCTACTGTGGACGGACGCGTGATCAGGGTCGCCCTGCTGGGCTGCGGAACGGTCGGCGGCGAGGTGGTCCGGCTGCTCACCGAGCAGGCCGAGGAGCTCGCCGCCAGGGCGGGCGCGCGGGTGGAGCTGGCCGGGATCGCGGTGCGGCGCCCCGACAAGCACCCCGAGCTGCCGCCGGAGCTGGTGACCTCAGACGTGACGAAGCTCGTCACCTCCGAAGACGTCGACGTCGTCGTCGAGCTGGTCGGCGGGATCGAGCCGGTGCGGCAGTGGCTGCTCGACGCGCTCAAAGCCGGGAAATCCGTCGTCACGGCGAACAAAGCGCTGCTGGCCGAGCATTCCGCGGAGCTGTTCGAGGCCGCCGACGCGGCAGGCGCGGACCTGTACTTCGAGGCGGCCGTGGCCGGGGCGATCCCGTTGCTGCGCCCGCTGCGCGAATCGCTGGCCGGTGACCGCATCACCCGCGTGATGGGCATCGTCAACGGCACCACCAACTACATCCTGTCCGCGATGGACTCCACCGGCGCCGGCTACGCGGAAACGCTGGAAGAGGCCAGCAGGCTCGGATACGCCGAGGCGGATCCCACGGCCGACGTCGACGGCTACGACGCGGCGTCCAAGGCCGCCATCCTCGCCTCGCTCGCGTTCCACACCAGGGTGACGGCGTCCGACGTGCACCGTGAGGGCATCGCCGACGTCACCGCGTCGGACCTCGCCGCGGCGAACGTGCTGGGCCGCACGGTGAAACTGCTCGCCATCTGCGAGCGCGTCACCGCCGACGACGGCACCGACTCCGTTTCGGCGCGTGTGCATCCGGTGATGATCCCGCGCAACCACCAGCTCGCCGGGGTGGGCGGCGCGTACAACGCCGTCTACGTCGAGGCCGACGCCGCCGGTGAGCTCATGTTCTACGGTCAGGGCGCCGGTGGCGCGCCGACCGCGAGTGCCGTGCTCGGCGACCTCGTCGCGGTGGCTCGAAACCGGGTCGTCGGCGGCCGTGGCCCGCGCGAATCCGCGCACGCCGCGCTCCCGGTCAGGCCGATGGGCCAGACGCCGACGCGGTACCACGTCAGTCTCGACGTGGCCGATCGAGCGGGCGTCCTCGCCCAGGTGGCCCAGGCGTTCGCCGGGCACGGTGTCAGCATCGCCGCGGTGCGGCAGCGCGACGCGAACGACACGGCCAGCCTGGTCGTGGTCACCCACCTGGCGCCGGACGCGGCACTGCGGTCCACTGTGGACGACATTGCCGAGCTCGATGTGGTGCACCAGGTCGTCAGTGTGATGCGTGTGGAAGGCGAACACCAGTGATTCCCCAACCATGGCCAGGGATCATCCAGGCTTATCCCGACCGGATCCCGGTCCCGTCCGGCGCGAAGGTGATCACGCTCGGCGAGGGCAACACCCCGTTGCTGCCCGCCCCGCACCTCTCGGGACTCACCGGCTGCGAGGTGTATCTCAAGGTCGAAGGCGCGAACCCGACCGGGTCGTTCAAGGACCGCGGGATGACCGTGGCCATCACGCACGCGCTCGCCAGCGGGCTCCAGGCGGTCATCTGCGCCTCCACCGGCAACACCTCGGCGTCGGCCGCGGCGTACGCGGCCCGCGCCGGGCTCACCTGCGCCGTGCTCGTGCCCCAAGGCAAGATCGCGATGGGCAAACTGGCCCAGGCCGTCCTGCACGGCGCGCGGATCCTGCAGGTGGACGGCAACTTCGACGACTGCCTCGAACTCGCGCAGAAGACCGCGATCGACTATCCGGTGACCTTGGTCAACTCGGTCAACCCGGTGCGCATCGCCGGCCAGAAGTCGGCCGCGTTCGAAATCTGCGACGTGCTCGGCCGGGCGCCGGACATCCACTGCCTCCCGGTCGGGAACGCGGGCAACATCACCGCGTACTGGGCCGGATATTCCGAGTACGCGGGCGACGGTGTGGTGAAGAACACCCCGCGGATGTTCGGCTTCCAGGCCGCCGGTGCCGCGCCGCTGGTGCACGGCGAGCCGGTGGCCGACCCGGACACCATCGCGACCGCGATCCGCATCGGCAGCCCCGCCTCCTGGGACGGCGCGATGAAGGCGAAGAACGCTTCCACCGGGCTGTTCGAAGCGATCACCGACGAGAAGATCCTCGAGGCGTACCGGCTGCTGGCCCGCAAGGAAGGCGTGTTCGTCGAACCCGCTTCGGCGACCAGCGTCGCGGGCCTCCTCGCCACGGCCGCGGACGGACGCCTGCCGCGGGGGGCGACCGTCGTATGCACCGTCACCGGACACGGTTTGAAGGATCCGGCCACGGCGCTGGAGGGCAACGTCGAGGTCGAGCCGCTCGCCGTCGACCCGACCGCCGTCGCCGCCGCGCTGGACCTGCGATGACGTTGATCGAAGTCAAGGTCCCGGCGTCTTCGGCGAACCTCGGCCCCGGATTCGACACCCTCGGGCTGGCGCTCGCGCTGTACGACCGGGTCGAACTCCAGATCAGCGACGCGGGACTCAAGGTCGAGGTGACCGACGTCGGCGCGGGCGGCGTGGACGACGTCCCGACCGACGAATCGCACCTGGTCGTCCGGGCTTTCCGCCGTGGTTGCGAGCACCTCGGACTCGAACCGCCCGGCCTGCATCTGCGGTGTTTCAACGCCATCCCGCACGCCAGGGGCCTCGGCTCGTCCGCGTCCGCCGTGGTGACCGGCGTCGCGGCGGCGTACGCGCTGGCCGGGCAGGCTTTGGACGACGACGCGCTGCAACTGGCGGCAGGCTTCGAGGGACACGCGGACAACGCCGCCGCGAGCCTGCTGGGTGGCTTCGTGGTCGCCTGGAACGAGGGCGAGCGGTTCCGCGCCGAACGGCTTCAGCCGCATCACGACATCCGGCCCGTGATCGCCGTTCCGGCGCTGCGATCCTCGACCGAAGCGACGCGCGGACTGCTTCCCGCGCAGGTCCCGCACGCCGACGCGGCGTTCACGGCGGGCCGCGCGGCGCTCGCGGTCCACGCGCTCACCGCGCGCCCCGACCTGTTGCTCTCCGCGACCGAAGACCGGCTCCACCAGCATTACCGGGCGCCCGCGTATCCGGCGAGCAGTGAACTGGTGCGCGCGCTGCGGGCCGAAGGGGTGGCGGCGGCCATTTCCGGAGCCGGTCCGACCGTGCTCGCGCTGACCACCGGCGGAATACTCCCGGCAGGCGTCGACGTTACGTCTTTCGAAGTCACCGAGCTGCCGATCGATCCGGGCGGCGTCCAGGTTGCGGCCCAGTAAAGCCTCGGTCACGGGCAGGCGCCCCGCCCCGCCACGCGGGGGGTGGTTGTTGCACCGGGCCGTGACGCGGTCTACCCTCGGGGGCGTTCGATCACCGTGCGTTTCCGCACCCGGTGCCGGTCCAGGTGACCAGTGTCATCCTTGGCCCGCATCCTTCGTTGATCCGCCGTTCCGCACACCGCCTTGGCAAGCGGGGGGTAGCGGATGGACGCAGGCGGGTTCCCGGTTCCGGCGGTGCCGAATTCCGCTTCCTCCGTTTGGAGGAAGCAAATCCCTGTGCTGGAGGCCTTCTAGCTGTGTTCAACACGGCCGAGGAGTTGCTCGCCCGTATCGGGGGCCATTTACGCCGTTTCGCAATCGGACGCGAGCGGCGGTCCGCTGATCCACCTGGAGGCGTGGATCGGTCAGGAAGGACATTTGTGAGCAACACCGATCTTTTGAGCGACGTCGAAGGTGGCGCCGCCGAGTCGAACGGCGCCGTCGCTCCCAAGCGCACGGTCGGCGGACTGACCGGCAAGACCGTCGCCGAACTGCGCTCGATCGCTGGGGACCTCGGCATCGGCGAGACGACGGGCATGCGCAAGGGCGATCTGATCGCGGCCATCCGCGAGCGCCAGGGCAAGACCAAGCGCAAGACCCCCGCCGCGGCGAGCGAAACGCTTCCGCTCGAGGGGATCGACGCACCGCGCAAGGCTCCCAAGGCCGAAGCGCCCAAGACGGAGGCCCCGAAGCAGGAGGCCCCGAAGGCCGAAGCGCCGAAGGCGGAAGCCGCCCCGGCCGAAGCCCCACGCGGCGAAAAGGTCGCCGAGAACGGCGCCGCGCCGGCCGCCGAGCGGCCCGCGCAGCAGGAGAACGCCCAGCAGGACGGCCAGTCGCAGCCGGAAGAGGGCGGCCGTAGCCGTCGTCGTCGCGGCTCCAACCGCGCCGCGGGTTCGCCCGAACAGGGTGGCCAGCAGCGTGACCGTGGCGACCAGCGTGACCGTGGCGAGCAGCGTGATCGCGGCGACCGGGGTGACCAGCGTGAGCGTGGTGACCGGGGTGACCGCAACGAGCGTGGTGACCGCGGGGAGCAGGGCGGCAACCGTCAGGGCAACCGCGACGGCAATCGCGACGGCAATCGCGACGGCAATCGCGACAACCGTGGCCAGGACAACCGCCAGCGCAACCAGCAGGGCGGCGGCCAGGACGGCAGCCAGCGTCAGGGCCAGGGCCCGCAGGGTGACGACGACGAGGAAGGCGGCCGTCGCGGCCGTCGCTTCCGCGACCGTCGCCGCCGGGGTGCCGGCGGTGGCCGTGAACAGGGCGCTTCGCCCGACACCGAGATCCGCGAGGACGACGTCCTGCTGCCCGTCGCGGGCATCCTGGACGTACTCGACAACTACGCGTTCGTGCGTACCTCGGGCTACCTCGCCGGGCCGAACGACGTGTACGTCTCGCTTTCGCTGGTCCGCAAGTACGGCCTGCGCCGCGGTGACGCCATCACCGGTGTCGTGCGCCAGCCGCGTGACGGCGAGCAGCAGCGGCAGAAGTTCAACCCGCTGGTGCGCGTCGACTCGATCAACGGCCTGGAGCCGGACGAGGCCAAGCGCCGTCCCGAGTTCACCAAGCTGACCCCGCTGTACCCGAACGAGCGACTGCGCCTCGAGACCGAGCCGCACAAGCTCACCACCCGCGTCATCGACCTGGTGATGCCGGTCGGCAAGGGGCAGCGTGCCCTGATCGTGTCGCCGCCCAAGGCAGGCAAGACGACGATCATGCAGGACATCGCGAACGCGATCTCGACGAACAACCCCGAGTGCCACCTGATGGTCGTGCTCGTGGACGAACGTCCGGAAGAGGTCACGGACATGCAGCGGTCGGTGAAGGGTGAGGTCATCGCCTCCACCTTCGACCGTCCGCCGTCCGACCACACCTCGGTCGCGGAGCTCGCCATCGAGCGCGCGAAGCGGCTGGTGGAGATGGGCCACGACGTCGTCGTGCTGCTCGACTCGATCACCCGGCTGGGTCGTGCCTACAACCTGGCGGCCCCGGCGTCCGGCCGGATCCTTTCCGGTGGTGTCGACTCGACGGCGCTGTTCCCGCCGAAGCGGTTCCTCGGCGCGGCGCGCAACATCGAGAACGGCGGCTCGCTGACGATCTTCGCCACGACGATGGTCGAAACCGGATCCACCGGTGACACGGTCATCTTCGAGGAGTTCAAGGGCACCGCGAACGCGGACCTCAAGCTCGACCGGAAGATCGCCGAGCGGCGCGTGTTCCCCGCGGTGGACATCAACCCGTCCGGTACCCGCAAGGAAGACCTGCTGCTTTCGCCGGACGAGCTCGCGGTCACCCACAAGCTGCACCGGGTGCTGCACGCGCTGGACTCGCAGCAGGCCATCGACCTGCTGATCTCGCGTCTGCGCAAGACGAAGACCAACATCGAGTTCCTCATGCAGGTCTCGAAGACGGCCCTCGGCTCGAACGACGACGACTGATCCTTCGGTCGCCTTCATCACATCAGGAGGCCCCTTTCCTCACGCTGGACGCGAGGAAAGGGGCCTTCTTGTACTCGGGCGCCACGGTCTGTGCCGGGCGAGTCCGGCCGCGATGCCGTGAGAGCCTCCTTGAGGGGACCCAGAGTCCTCAAGGAGGCCCTCACGGCCCTCGGAACAACACCTTGAGTCCCAGCAGCATCTCTAGTCACACGGCGGCGCGTCGAAGGCGCCAGCCGAGAAACTCGACCTTCGCCCCTTCCGGTAACCGGACCGCGCTGGGCCGGGGTGGTCGTGAGTGGTCCATGAGGGCCTCCCTGCCTTCACGCCTTTCGAAGTACATGAAGGACCCCATCCTTGCGCCTGGGTACAGGAAGGGGGCCTTCATGTACTTCGACCGAACGCCACAGGTACCTGAGAAGAGGCTCGCCGGCACCCGAATCGCCACTCAGGACCCAACGGAGTGCTCAGCGGCGCGGAACCGCCGCGGGGGTCCAGCCACGGTAGTTGTTGAAGTAGCGCACGCTCGACGCGTGGCCGATCTTGCCGCCGATGCTGGTGGCGTAGATCCCGCCGGAACCGTCGGCGATGCCGACGTGGCCCCACTTGCTGATGTTCCAGTACACGAAGGAGCCCTTCGGCGGCGTCCCGGTCGTGCGCTTCGGGCTCGCGCCGTTCCAGTGCGCGTTGGCCGAGGCCCAGACGCCGGTGGTGCCGTACGCGTTCTCGACGGCCTTCTCGCAGAGGCCCTGGTACGCGGTGGAGCCCATGCGGTTCTTGAACCACTGGACGGCACCGGCGGGCGTGCCGTCGCCGGCGCCCTGGATGGCCAGGTCACCGTCGGACAGGGTGGTGAACGTTCCCGCGGCCGGGTTGATGTCGGCGGCGGTGATGGTGGCGCCCGCTTCGGGGGCGGCCGGAGCGGCCCCGGCGACTGGAGCCACGGCGAGGGCCGAGATGGCCAGCGCGGCGACGGACGCCGGCTTCGCCACCTTGGCGAGGATGCTGCGCATGATCAGTACCTCCTGTCGAGGAATTACCAACAGTGAGGACGATCCCGTGGCCAAGTACAAATTTCGTACAACCGGGCGTAGTAGTTGATAACTCAACGTGGTGGAATACTCCGGCAGAGGGGTGCGTTGAGTCCACTGCCAGCACATCTGGCAAAATCATCCGCTGAAGTCCGGCACCGGTTCACCCCGCACGGGGACCCGGGGCCAACGAGAGAGGACACCATGAAAAGCGGTATTCACCCCGAGTACGTCGTCACGCACGTGAACTGTGACTGTGGCAACGAATTCACCACGCGCAGCACCAAGACCTCCGGCAACCTCCACGTCGAGATCTGCTCGAACTGCCACCCGTTCTACACCGGCAAGCAGAAGCTCATGGACACCGGCGGCCGCGTCGCGCGCTTCGAGGCTCGCTACGGCAAGCGCAAGAAGGCCGAAGACGCCAAGTAGCTTGAACGACGGCGCCTACCCGCATGTCCGGGTAGGCGCCGTTTTTCATGGTTTCGTCCAGGTCGTTGAGAGGTGGAGTGGTGGATTCGAGTTCGCTGTGGGGTCTGCTCGAGGAGCACGCCCAGCTGGAAGAGCAGCTGGCCGACCCGTCCGTGCACGCCGACCAGGCGCGTGCCCGCAAACTCGGCCGCCGGTACGCCGAGCTGAGCCCTGTCGTCAAGACGATCCGCGAGCTCGACACCGCGCGCGACGACCTCGAGACGGCGAAGGAGCTGGTGTCGGAAGACTCGACCTTCGCGGCCGAGGCCGAGGAGATCTCCGCCAAGATCCCCGCGCTCGAAGCGAAACTCACCGAACTGCTCCTGCCGCGCGACCCGTACGACGGCTCCGACGTGGTCATGGAGATCAAATCGGGTGAAGGCGGCGAGGAGTCGGCGCTGTTCGCCGGCGACCTGCTGCGCATGTACCTGCGCTACGCCGAGCGTCACGGCTGGAAGGCCGAGGTGCTCGACTCGGTCGACTCGGACCTCGGCGGCTTCAAGGACGTCACCGTGTCCATCAAGAGCCGCTCGGCCGCCGTCGACGGGGTCTGGGCACGCCTGAAGTTCGAAGGCGGGGTGCACCGCGTGCAGCGCGTGCCCGCCACCGAATCGCAGGGCCGCATCCACACCTCCGCCTCCGGCGTGCTCATCTACCCCGAACCCGAGGACGTCGAGGTCGAGATCGACCCGAACGACCTGCGGATCGACGTCTACCGCTCGTCCGGCCCCGGCGGCCAGAGCGTGAACACGACCGACTCGGCCGTGCGCATCACGCACCTCCCGACCGGCGTGGTCGTCTCGTGCCAGAACGAGAAGTCGCAGATCCAGAACCGCGCCCGCGCCCTGCAGGTACTGCAGGCCCGCCTCCAGGCGATCGCCGAGGAGGAGGCCGCCGCGAAGGCGTCGGACGCGCGCCGCTCGCAGATCCGCACCGTCGACCGCTCCGAGCGGGTCCGCACCTACAACTTCGCCGAGAACCGCATCGCCGACCACCGGGTGAACTACAAGGCGTACAACCTGGACCAGGTTCTCGACGGCGACCTCGACGGCGTGCTGGACGCGCTCATCACCGCGGACCGCGAAGAGCGGCTGGCCGAACACGCCGGCTGATCCGGCGGGTCAGAGCCACGACCTCGGTGCCGGTCCGTTGTCGAAACGGCCCTCATTGAGCTGTTTCTGGAGGTATTCCTCCGTATAGGACGATCGATAGGTTTCGTCCAGCAGGCCGACGGCCTCCGCTTCGGCCTTCCCGATGAGGCGGAAAGGTCCTTCGATGGGGCCCGCGCCACCGTACTCACCGAACCGACGTCCCGAGACGGTCACCGCGTTCCAGTAGAGATCGGGCGGATCAGGGAACAACTCGAGCAGACTCGGATGATTCCCGATGATCTGCCAAGTTCCGTCTTTGATCAGTCGAGTACCGGTGTGGATCGGGATGTGCCGGGCGCGATGGCGGCCCACCTCGCCCACCTCCGGCCGCGAGAAGACACCTTCCAGCAGCCCGATGGCGAGGCCCATCCTGTCGTTACCGATCACTACCGCCAAGTGGTATCCCTGTGGTTCCGCAGGGATCGCGAAGACGTCGCCGGTCTTCGACCGGAAACTCTTCTTGACTTTCGGCAGTGTGAGCGCATGGATGTCCTCGGCCGCGATATCGGCGAAGGCGCGCTCGCTTGCCTGAAGAACCTCGAGGACACCGTTCGCGAGCTCCTCGGTCGACATCGTCGGGGTACCGTCGGCCGTGTGCCGGTCCATGAGAAGCGTCAGGAACGCACCGGCCTCGGCGAAGGTGTTGTCGTTGAGCGAAGCCACGCTGTCGGAAAGTTCGGCTTCGTACCATCGGCCGTTCTTCTTCTTCGCCTTCATCAGCAGGGGAACGGGAGCACCAGGAAGGACATCCTCGTCCGGTTCGATCGCGAGGCTCATTATTTCGAGGAATTCACCGAGTGTCGGCTCTTCGCCGATCTCCTCGGTGAACGCCTCGAAGACATGATCCAACGCTTCCAGGGCGCTTCGCAGATCTTGCGGGGTGAGCGGCGGGTTCACGATCGGCTCCGGTCAATCGATACTCCAGCGAACGGGCTCCACAGCGTACTAGCCGGGTTCGGTGGAGAACGGGTCGTCCTCCAGTCCGGTATGGATGGCCCGGACGGACATGCCCACCTGGGAGAGCCTGTCGGTCACCTCGCTCGTGACCCGGCTGAGCGCCTCTTCGCCGCTTTCTCCGGCATGAGCGGGGAAAGCCGACAGCAGCACCGCTTCGCAAGGACCCGCGTCCGTGCTGATCCGGATCAGCGAGGCCGACAGGTCGGTCGCGGGACGGCCGCACAGGTCCACGGCCAGCCGCAGGTCACCGGTGGGGACGTAGAGATGCACCCGTGAGATGACATCGGTTTCCGCGCGCGGGGAGAAATCGTGCCGGGGGACATATGCGGGTTCACGCGGATCGGTGCCGCCGACGGACGCCATCAGTGAATAAAGCGTGTATCCGTCGGCTTGGGTGTCGTAGGCGGTGTAATTTCCGTATTGACCGGTCTCCGGCGTGCCACGAATTTCGAAGAATTCCGCGTTCAGGCCGAAGTGGAACAGCGCCGGTACCGCGGCCCGGTGCAGCGTTTCGGCAGGCTCCTCGCCGTCCGCCGGAGGGGTGCGATAGCCGACGGAAACCGAGTAGCCCGTCCAGCCACCTTCGGGATCCGCCCGGCAGATCTCCAGCTCGGTGGCCTCGAACTCGCCGATGAGACGTTCGCCCAGCGCGGCGGCAGCGGCGAAATCCTCGGTATCGATATTCGCGGATATCCGCGTGACGACTTCCGTTTCCCGGAGATCCATGACTGGCTGGCGGGCCCTTCGGTGACGACAGATGCGCCTCAGTCTACGTGTCACCCGCGTCGCGTGCTGTTTCGGCTGCCGGCGCCGGGAATCCTCGGGCGAACAATCGATCACCGTCGTGCGGCTGGTTCGCGATGGACTCAGGAAAAGCAAATCTTTCTCGACCCTTGCCGGGAATTCTTTGTCATCCGCGCCCGTGACGCCACCACGAAGCCCGCTGCCTCCGGGCTGCTCAGTTCGAACAGCAGGGCCGACGATTCGAGCGTTTCGGGAGATGGATCGTGCCCATGCTCTGCGGTACCGGCTGAGAATGACTGACCGGGTCCTGTTGAAGCCTCAGCCGGAGACGGACGCCGTCTCCGGCTCGCGCTCTTCGACGGCCGGCGTCTCTTCCTTCCGCCGCGGCAGGAACGAGAGCGCGGCGAAGGCGGCGGCGAGCAGGGTCGGGTAGATCGTCAGCTGCTGGTGCTTGACGTTTTCGATGCCTTCCGCGAGGCCGGAGACCAGGATCTGGCCCATCGCGAAGAGCAGGAACATGAGCACCACGATGCCGACGTCGCGGCGGCCGGTGCGGTTCCGGAAGGCGCGGAGCCCGGCCCAGCCGATCAGCAGCCAGATCGGCAGCAGGGCGAACAGGCCCAGCGGCGCGATCCAGCCGGTGATCCCGGACAGCACCGGGACGCGGTACTCCTTGGCGAGCGGCGGCTGCCCGGCGTGTTCGCCGAAGCTGCCGAGGTTCGGCACCCGCGCGGTCAGCGTCTCCTGCGCGGACCGGTGCAGCATCTGGACCACGCGGCCCGGATGGTCGAGGTAGTACTGGGCGACGTTGCGGCGGCTGATCTTGTCGCGGTACCGGGCGTACTCGGGGTCGCGCCAGGCGGCGTTCGCGCTCCACCAGCCCGTGCCGATGTACTTCGCGAATTCGGGTGGGAGGCCCAGCGCGGCCAGGTCGGCGTTGGTGTCGTGCTTTCCGTCCACGATCCCGTTGAACACGACGTGGTACATGTTGGCCTCGCGGTACTCCGCGTTGGCCGAGTCGCCCGCGCCCTGCACCAGCGCGGTTCCCGTGCCGACGACGGCGAGCACGGCCAGCGGCAGCGCCCACCGGGCGAGGCCACGGGTGCCCGCCGGGCGGACGAACAGCAGCGCGAGCGCGAACAGCGGGATCAGCAGCAGTGTCTGCGATTTCGCGTTGATGCCGATCATCGCGCCGAGCACGGTGACCGCGGCGCCGGTGTAGCGCCACGGTCCGGTGCGGTGCATGAGCAGCAGCCCACCGGCGAGCAGGAGCATCCCGACGAAGGCGGCGCCCTCGCTCAGGACCGAGGCGAAGTAGCCGAAGAAGGCCGAGTCCGCCGCGACCAGCAGCAGCGCGGCCGTGGCGATGACGCTGTTCCGGACCGAGAGGCGCAGGCCGACGACGATCGCGGCGATCCCGCCCGCGACCAGCAGACAGCCCAGCACCCCCAGGACCAGCAGGTTCAGGATCGCGGACGAGCCGAGCAACTGCCCGATCCCGCCGGCGAGCTTGTCGATCCAGCTCTGACTGGAGATGTAGTCGCTGTTGCAGGCCGGAGCGGGGCCGTAAGAGAAGCGGACGAAGTATTCCGAAGGCCGGTCGAGCTCACGGGCACCGAGCCGGCACAGGATGCGCCAGCCGTCGCCGTTGTCCGCCATGCCGATCGGCCGCGGAACCAGGAAACGGGCGAGGAGCACCCCGAGCGCGGCGAAGAACACGCCAAGGGTCAGTCGGATTTCCCGGATCTTCACCCGCGTCACCTTAGAAGATTTCGCAGGGTGATCAGTTCCTACCCTCGCCTGCGGAGAGGAACTTCTGGAGCACGCCGAGCCATGCGTCGCTGGCCTCCACGCCGATACCGTGCCCGGCCTCGATCTCGACCAGTTCGGCACCGGGAATCCCGGCCGCGAGTTCGCGGGAATGGGCGGGCGAGACCAGACCGTCCAGGGTCGTGGCGATGACGAGGGTGGGGACCGAGATCCCGGCGAGTTCGGCCCGGGTGTCGACACCGGCGACCAGGGCGACGTGTTCGGGGCTGCCCTCCGGGATGAAGCAGGCGAGTCCTTCGATCGCGGCTTCGAGCTCCGAAGGTGACAACGCGTTCAGGTGCTTCTCGCCGGTGGCGGCGAAGGTGAGGAACTTCGCCAGTAGCCGCCGGTCACCGCCCAGCAGTTCGCGCCAGATGTCGACGGCCAGCAGAAGCCGGTTGTCCGGTTTCGTGAACCCGGCGGTCAGGATGAGACCGGTGACCCGATCGGGGTGCCGCGTCGCGGCGCGGACGGCGACTCCGGTGCCGAGGGAGTAGCCGAGGATCGTGAAGCGGTCGAGCCCGGCGTCGACGGCGATGGAGACCAGCTCGTCCGCGATGGTGTCGAGGTCCAGCGGTTCGCTACCGCGCGGGGTGGCCCCGGAGCCGGGGTAGTCGGGGCCGACGACGGTGTGCGTGCGGGCGAGGTCGTCGACGATGCCGCCGAAGTTGCCCTCGACGCTGCCGCCACCGCCGTGGGCGAGCAGCAGGCCGGGGCCGGAACCGCGGACGATGTGCGCGAAATGATTCGTCATGCCGGCGACGTTAGGTACTGACATCGATGTGAAGGGCAACCACGGATGACGGGGGTCACATGCTGATCGGCGAGCTGTCCCGGCGGACCGGCGTGAGCCATCGGCTGCTGCGCTATTACGAGGAACAGGGGTTGCTGGTCTCACGACGCGACTTCAACGGCTACCGCACCTTCGACGACGACGCGGTCACCACGGTGCGGCAGATCCGCGCGTTCCTCTCGGCGGGGTTGAGCACGCAGGTCATCGCGAAGGTGTTGCCGTGCGCGAACGGCGAACTGCCGGAACTCGACCTGTGCCCCACGGTCGTGGCGGAGATCCGGCGGGAATTGGCCGAAATGGACGACCGCATCGACACCCTCCGGCAGCGGCGCGGGACACTGGCCGGATATCTCACCGCCGACGCGTAGGAGAACTGTGGAAGCCCTGGCCAGATTCGGGTTCGAACTGGGTGTGCTCAAGCGGATCCGCCGGGCCGGGTGGTGGCAGGCCGGGGTCCGCGACCCCGAATCGGTCGCCGAGCACACCACCCGGGTCGCGCAGCTGGCCGGACTCCTGGCGGCCGAGGGCGGCGCCGAACCGGCACGGGCGGCGTATCTCGCGCTCTGGCACGACACGCAGGAGACACGGACCGGCGATCTCCCGCATACGATCAAGGGTTTCGTCGAGAAACCGGATCCACGGGCGATCACCGCCGCGCAGACGTCGGCGCTCCCCGGCGCGGCGCGTGATTCGGTGCGTGACGCCGTCGACGAGTACGAAGCCGCGGAAAGCCTCGAAGCGCTTTACGCACGCGACGCGGACAAGCTCGAAATGCTGCTTCAGGCCCTCGAGTATCGCGATGTCGGCGTACGGAACGTCGATGAGTGGATCGCTTCGGCGATGAAAAACCTTCAGACCGACCTGGCGCGTGGTGTGGCCGAAGCGGCGCTGACGTTGTCGTCGCTCTCGTGGCGGGTGCGCTGAAAGGAATCGATACCCTGGGCCCGCGTGTATCGACCCCGGCACGCGTGCCTCGTGTGTCAGGCTTGACTCTGTGAAGGAACACCAGTGAACCGGCAGCCGTTGCGCCTCGCCATCATGGAAGCGACCCGCATCCTCACCGAGGCCGGTGTGGCGTCACCGCGCTCGGACGCGGAACTGATCGCCTCCCATGTCCTCGGCGTCGACCGCGGCCGGCTGCCGATGGTGCCGCTGGTGGACCCGCCCGTCATCGACGCGATCGGCCAGCTCGTGAACCAGCGGGCCAAACGAATTCCGCTGCAGTACCTCACCGGCTGGGCCGCGCTCGGCGACATCACGGTGAACGTCGGCGCCGGGGTGTTCGTCCCGCGCCCGGAGACCGAACTGCTCCTGGAATGGGGCCTCAAACTGCTGCACGGGCGCGAGTACCCGGTGGTGGTCGATCTGTGCACCGGCTCCGGCGCGCTGGCGCTGGCCGTGCAGCACGCGCGGCCGGACGCGGTCGTCTACGCCGTCGACATCGACGCGCAGGCGCTCGCCTGGGCCCGGCACAACGCCGACGTCCACGCCGACGCGGGGGACACCCCCATCCGGCTGTACTCCGGTGACGTCGCGGACAGCACGATGTTCGCCGAACTCGACGGGCTCGTCGACCTGGTCCTGTGCAACCCGCCGTACGTGCCGGAAGGCACCCCGGTGCCGGCGGAGGTCGCCGAGCACGATCCGCCGCGGGCGGTGTTCGCGGAGGAGAGCGGGCTCGCGGTGATCCGGCACGCGATCGCCGCCGCCGCCCGGCTGCTGCGGCCCACCGGCGGGATGGCGATCGAGCACGACGACACGCACGGCTCCGCCGTCCCGGCGCTGGTGCGGGCGCGGCGGGTGCTGACCGACGTGCGGGGGCACGTCGACCTCGCCGGACGGCCCCGGTTCGTCACCGCCCTGCGCGTCTCCTGAGGTTTCCGGCGGGTAAGGCCGGATAGTTAGCGAGACTCACGACTTCCGGCGGTGCCCAGGGCAAAGCCCACCTCCTAACGTCGGTCCCGGCCGCCTCGTTCGGCGGTCCGACTGGGAGGTGTACCCCGATGCGATCGTCTCTCCGACGAGCCCCACTCAGCACACTCGCCGTCCTCGCCACCGTCGCGTTACTGCCGGGTCTGGTCGCCCAGCCCGCGTCCGCCGCGGTGCCCGTGAAGGGCTGGCCCGCCCCGATCGACGGGTCGACCTGGGAGAACCAGGACCACATGACGTGGGACGACTACCGCAAGCCGCCCGGCACCAACTGGGCCGACCCTTCGCTGAAGCCGACAAAGCGGACGTTCAAGGGCGCCGTGGTGCTCGCGGACTACCCGGACCAGGAGTTCGCCGTCACGCAGCCGGCGCGTTCGACGGTGTTCGGCAATCCCGGCCCCGCCGCGAGCAACGTCCCCCGCGCGAACGTCGCGCAGTTCTATCAGGACTTCCTCAACAAACCGCAGGCGCTGAACCAGGGCCACACCATCAACGAGTACTGGATGGAGGACTCCGGCGGCAGGATGGGTGTCGACCTGACCGCGTTCGGGCCGTACCGGCTGCCCGGCAAGTCCTTCGAATACGGCATGGAGTTCCAGCCCGACGCCTGTCCGCCGGGCGCGAACTGCAAACGTGATCTCCGCGCCGACGCGGGCGCCGCCTGGCGGGCGGACGTGGGCGACGTCTCCAAGCAGTTCGACTTCATCTTCTATCTTTCCGCCGGCCAGGACGAGAGCGCGACCTGGCAGGAATTCGGCGTGATGAAGTTCGGCGAGCCGGGGAACGTGCCCGACGAATTCGGTCCCGGTGTCGCCGGAATGCCGAACGCCGCCTCCACCCGTTACGTCCCGTGGACGTCGTGGAAATCGGCGGCGAGCATCTGGCCGAACGCGGTCACCGGCTCCTCGACCCAGGCCGAAAGCTCGGGTCAGGCGGTGTACGCGCACGAACTGAGCCACATCCTCGGTATCGGCGACAACTACAACAACCCGTTCGGCACCCCGCCGTCCAGGACCTACACCGGTCCGTGGGAGATGATGTCGCGCGGCAGTTTCAACGGCCCCGGCGGACCGCACACCCGCTGGCAGATCCCGGCGACGCAGGGCGGCTCGATGGGCTCGCACCACATGCTGCGCACCAAGATGAAACTGGACATCATCGACCTCGAAGACGTCCTCAGGATCGACCGGAACCAGCTCGCCGAGAACGGGCCGGTCTCGGCCAGGATCACGGCGCGTTCGGTCCTGCCGGGGCAGGGCGCCTACAGCGGCATCACGATCGCGCTCAACGGCGGGGACCTCTCGCCGAAATGCGATCGCTCGAAGGACCCGTTCTGCGACGGTGGCGGCTACGACAACTACACCGTCGAGGTCGTCGACCGGATGGGCAGCGATTCCTTCGCCCCCGATTCCGGCGTCATCATCGCGAAGACGAAGAACCAGGACAACGCGCCGTTCGAATGGATCGTCGACGCGAACCCGGCCGACATCGGCATGACCGACTACAAGAAGCCCGACGGCACCGCGGTCCCCATCCCCATCGGTGATTACCGTCAGCTCAACGACGCCGCGTTCAAGGCGGGCACCGGTTCGGCGAGCAAGTACGAGTACACCGACGTGGCGAACAAGCTCAAGTTCCTCGTCTCGGACGTCGAGCGCGACCGCAAGGGCGTGCTGTCCTACGTCGTCACGGTGGCCTCCCTCGACGGGGCGGGATCGCAGGCCAGGGGCGTTTCGCTGTGGCCGTCGGCCCCCGCGTTCGCCAAGCAGGGGCTCGCGAGCTGCTCGTTCCCGGTGTTCAACACCGGCAACGCGAAGGGCGCGGCGGCGCCGTACGACACCGACACCTACCGCCTGAGCGCGTCCACCAGCGCGAAGGGCTGGCAGGTGCGGCTGCCGAACGAGCTGTCCACCGTCCCGTTCGGCGGACGGTCTTCGGCGACGGCGCACGCCAAACGGGCCGCGGGCGGTGACCACGTCGCGCACATCAAGCTGACCGCGACGTCGATCGCGGACCCGGCGAAGACGGCGACGTCGTTCTGCACCGCTTTCGCCTTCTGACCTCCGCCCTCGGCTGCGATGAAGGGGCCTTTCCTCGCGAAATTCGCGAGGAAAGGCCCCTTCATCGCACAGGGCGGGCGCCTTCGCGAATCCGGCACAGCGCTAGGCTCACGGGCCATGAGCGCGGTGTACGACTGCAGCAAGCGTGAATCGCGGGCCGACGGGCTCGCCGCGGCGGCGAGCGCGGTGCGCTCCAGCCGCCTCGTCGTCCTCCCGACCGACACGGTCTACGGCATCGGCGCGGACGCCTTCGACGGTGGCGCCGTCCAGTCCCTCCTGCGGGCCAAGAACCGCGGCCCGGACATGCCGGTCGGGGTCCTGGTCGGTTCCTGGTCCACTGTGGACGGCCTCGTGCTCGGCACGCCGCCGCAGGCCCGCGCGCTCATCGAGGCCTTCTGGCCCGGCGACCTCTCCATCGTCCTGCCGCACGCGCCGAGCCTGCAGTGGGATCTCGGCCAGTCACGCGGAACGGTGATGCTGCGGATGCCGCTGCACCCGGTCGCGCTGGAACTGCTGCGGGACGTCGGCCCGATGGCGGTCTCCAGCGCCAACGTGTCCGGTCAGCCGCCCGCCTCCACCGCGCAGGAGGCCGTCGACCAGCTCGGCGACAGTGTCGCGGTGTACCTCGACGGCGGGTCCACCGGAGAGCCCGTTCCGTCCACGATGGTCGACCTCACCGGCGACGACCCGGTCATCCTGCGGGAGGGCGCGGTCAGCCGTGCCGCCGTCGCGGAGGTACTGGGCGTGCCCGCGGAGTCACTCGCCTGAGCGCCGCGTGAGCGGATGGACGACACGGGTGACTCGCCGGACGACTCGCGTGCTCGGATGGACGGCACATCCGCGGCCGATCCGCCGCGGGGCAGGACCGTTGGCCGCCGTGTCCCCCTGGCGCGGTAGCGTGTTCGAGTGACTTGGACCTCGGCGGCGTAACGCATCATGCCTCCTGCGCAAGGCCTCCCGATCCGGGAGTACATCCTCGTCGCCCTCACCGCGGCGGCCGTGACCTTCCTGCTCACCGGCGTCGTGCGCCGGGTCGCGATCCGGATCGGCGCGATCGCCAACCCGCGGGCCCGCGACGTCCACGTCACCCCGATCCCGCGGATGGGCGGCATCGGCATATTCCTCGGGGTCGCCGCCGCGATGGGGCTCGCGCACCAGTTGCCCGCGCTGAGCCGAGGCTTCGACTTCTCCTTCGACTCGCTGGGTGTCCTGCTCGCCGCCGGGGTGATCTCCCTGATCGGCGCGCTCGACGACCGGTTCGAACTGGACGCTTGGACGAAACTGGCGGGTCAGGTCATGTGCGCGGGGATCCTGGTGATCTTCGGGGTGCAGTGGGTGTCGTTCTGGGTGCCGTGGGGCGGTGGTGGCGAGTCCTTCGGCCAGGTGCTGGTGCTGGACAAGAACCAGGGTGCGCTGCTGACCGTCGTGCTGGTGGTCGTCATGGTCAACGCGATGAACTTCGTCGACGGCCTCGACGGGCTCGCCGGCGGTCTCGGCTTCATCGCCGCCGCGGCGACGTGCTCCTTCTCCCTCGGCCTGCTCGATTCCTCGGGCGGGGACGTCGGCGCGTACCCGCCCGCCCTCATCGCCGCCACGCTCGCCGGGGCCTGTCTGGGCTTCCTGCCGTACAACTTCCAGCCCGCGAAGATCTTCATGGGCGACTCGGGTTCGATGATGATCGGTCTCATGCTGGCGGGCGCGACGACGTCGGCGTCGGGTCGCGTGCCGTATCCGCAGTTCAGCGGTAAGGACGCGCTCGCGCTGCTCTCGCCGCTCGTCGTGGTCGCCGCGGTCCTTTTCGTACCGTTGCTGGACCTGATCATGGCGGTCATCCGTCGCACCCGTCGCGGCGAGAGCCCGTTCGCCGCGGACAAGATGCACCTGCACCATCGCCTGCTGGAGATCGGCCATTCCCAGCGTCGCGCGGTACTGCTCATCTATTTGTGGGCCGGTCTGCTCGCGTTCGGCGCGGTCTCGGTGACGTTGTTCGACGATGTCGCGGTCTTCTGGATCGTCGGCTTCGGGTTCCTGCTGGCGACCCTGGTGTCGGTCGTCCCGCGGCTGCGATCGCGGAACCGGACCGCCTGAACGCCCGCATCCGCCCGGGCCTACACTGGCGGGCTGAGACGACCAGGGAGCTTTCTGTGAGCGAGACCGAGAAGACCGTCGAGGCGGAGGAGAACCCCCACGCCAAGGTGGTTCTGCAGGCGGCCAACGCGATGACGAAGGCTTCCCTGAAGCTGGTTCCGCCCGCGGTGCTGATCTGCATCGTCGTGTTCACCATCCTCAACGGACAGCCGGGACTGCTCGGTTCGGTCATCGGTGGCGTGCTCGCCCTCGTGTCCGCGCTCGCGACGCTGGGCCTCATGCGCTTCAGCGCGGGCATGGACCCGATGTTCGTGATGGTGATCGCCCTCGGTGGTTACGTGCTCAAGGTCGTCGTCCTGTTCGCGGCGCTGAGCCTGCTTCGCGGGGTCACCGCGATCCACCCGATGGCCCTCGGTGTCACCATGATCGTGGCCATCCTCGTGGCCGCCGCCGTCGAGTTCGCGGCGTTCCGCAAGACCAAGATCCCGACGATCATCCCCGCCTCCCGCTGATCCCGGGACCGAGGTCCTGACCTGGTGCGGGACCTAGGTCCTCGGCCGATCGGGGGCAATGTAGTACGCCTGTACGGCGCGGGTGAACCTGCTGATATGGTCCGCGTATGGGCGGCGGCCTCGGCTGCCGGCTCCCGATGACGAACCCCGAACAGCAGTGTGGCGACGGCGTTGATTCGTCCCTCTTACCCGCTGGCAGGCGTTTGTCTCCCGGGAGCACTGCATCGAGAATCCTCGTGCGCGGAACGTGAAACCGTGTTCAGCACATCGTGGGGTGGCCGCCTCCGACGGCCCGATACGTGTCGGGTACGTTAAGTCCAGATCGTGACGATTCCCCCGGCGGAGTGAACGCCGGCCGGGAGAACCGGAAGGAGCCCAGTGGGCGCGCTGGTACTAGCCGAGGGTGCGGAGTTCACGCCGCCTGGCGTCAAAGACTTCAACCTACCGCCGTTGTTCGGCTCCGGCTATTGGTTGAGCTTCACCAAGCCGATGTTGCTGGTGGTCATCTCCCTGATCATCCTCGTCACCTACTTCATGGTGTCGTCGCGCAGGCTGAAGGTCGTCCCGGGTAAGGGACAGTTCATCGCCGAGTCGATTTACAACTTCGGCCGCAACAACATCGCGCGGGAACAGATCGGCTCTGCCGACTTCAAGCCGTTCATTCCGCTGATCCTGGGTCTGTTCAGCTTCGTGCTGGTGAACAACATCTTCGGGATCATCCCGTTCTTCCAGTTCCCGACGATGGCGCGAATCGGCTTCCCGGTCGCTCTCGCGTTCCTTGTCGTTTACCCGGTGTACCACTACGTCGGGTTCAAACGCCACGGCTTCAAGGGTTACCTGAAGAAGGAACTGGCGCCGGCGGGCATTCCCGGATTCGTTCTGCCGCTGTACTCCACCATCGAGTTCGCGCAGAAGTTCTTCATCGCACCGGCCACGCTGGCCATCCGGGTCTTCGCCGCGATGTTCGCCGGTCACCTCATCATCATGGTCTTCACGCTCGGCGGGAGCTTCCTGCTGACCGACGGTGAAGGCATCGTCAAGGCCGCGTCGCCGGTGGCGTTCCTGTTCGCCATCGCGATGACGTTCCTGGAGGCATTCATCCAGGTCCTGCAGGCATACATTTTCGCACTGCTGTCCGCAGGCTACATCGGCGCCGCGCTGGCGTCGGAGCACTGAGAAACACCAAAGCCCCCGATCCGCGTGAGTCGCGCGGACCGAGTTTGAAGGGAAACGCACGTGAGCAACATCGTTCTTGCGCAGGCTGCCGAGGCCGCTGTCAACATCAACCCGGGTCTCGCCGCCATCGGTTACGGCCTCGGCGCGATCGGCCCCGGCATCGGTGTGGGTCTGATCTTCGCCGCGGTCATCAACGGCACCGCCCGTCAGCCGGAGGCGCAGGGCAAGCTGCAGAGCATCGCCTTCTCGACCTTCGTGCTGACCGAGGTGCTGGCGCTGATCGGTATCGTTATCTACTTCCTCGCCTCCGTCGGCTGAGTTTTCCCAACTCAACTCGCTTTAAGGAGACGTTGTGCTGAAGACCGAATTGGTGTTGGCCGCCGAAGAGGTGCCCAACCCGATCGTGCCGCACATTCCCGAGCTCATCCTCGGATTCGTCGCCTTCCTTCTGCTGCTGTTCGTTCTGAAGAAGTACGTCGTCCCGCGATTCGAGACGGCCTACGAAGAGCGGACCAAGCTGATCGAGGGTGGCATCGAGCGAGCCGAGAAGGCGCAGGCCGAAGCCGAAGAAAACCTTGCGCAGTACAAGGCGCAGCTGGCGGAAGCCCGTTCCGAGGCCGCGAAGATCCGCGACGACGCCCGGCTCGAAGCCGAGCAGATCAAGGCGGAGCTTCGCACCGAGGCGGAGGCCGAGTCCCAGCGCATCGTCGCCCAGGGGCAGGCCCAGCTGCAGGCCCAGAAGGCGCAGATCATCGCCGAGCTGCGCGCCGAACTCGGCCGTAACTCCGTCGAGCTGGCCAGCCGCATCGTCGGCGAGTCGCTCGCGGACGACGCGCGCCGCCACGGCACCGTGGACCGGTTCCTGGCCGAATTGGAGACCGCCGGTACCAACGGTGCCGGTCTCGGAGCGGGAAAGTAGACCAGAATGACGCTGCATGCTGCGAGCCGTGAAGCGCTCGACCTCGCCGAGAATCGTCTCGGCGAGGTGTTGGCCGCCGCGGGTACCGACCCGGCGACGGTCGGCGACGAGCTGCTTTCGGTCGTCGCCCTGCTGGACCGGGAGATCGGCCTGCGCCGGGCCGTCGCCGACGGTTCGGCCACGCCCGAAGCCCGGATCGGCCTCGCTCGCGGGATTCTCGCGGGCAAGGTGTCCGAGCCGGCCCTGCAGGTGCTCGACTCCGTGGCGGGCAGCCGCTGGTCGAGCCCGCGCGAACTGACCGACGGGCTCGAGGCCCTCGGCCGCTCGGCGCTGCTCACCAGTGCGGAGAAGTCCGGGAACATCGACGCTGTCGAAGACCAGCTGTTCCGGGTCACTCGTATCGTTGCGGGTGCACCGGAGCTCGAACAGGCCCTGTCCGACCTGACCGCTCCCCCCGAGGCGAAGCGGACCCTCGTCCGCACCCTGTTCGCCGACAAGGTGGACGTGGTCACCAAGACCCTCGTCGAGCAGGTCGTCCTGCGCGCCAAGGGCCGTGGAGTCGGCAACGCCCTCGAGCGGCTGGTCCAGCTGGCCGCGGAACGCCGTCAGCGCTCGGTCGCCCAGGTGACCAGCGCGAGCGCGCTGTCCGACGAGCAGCAGGCTCGGCTGAGCGAGAAGCTCAACGCCCTGTACGGGCGGCAGCTCGCGCTGCACGTCGAGGTCGACCCGTCACTGGGCGGCGGACTCGTCGTCCGCGTCGGCGACGAGGTCATCGACGGCAGCACCGCGGGCAGGCTGGACGCGCTACGGCGGCGACTCGCCGGTTAGCCGCGGGCCGGGGGTGGGCCCCGCAGGGGGCGGGGGAAATCCAGTCTGGCCGGCTGACCCACAACAACGACTTTGCACACTGGCACGAACGAAGCGAGAGCGGGATTGAAATGGCGGAGCTGACGATCTCCTCGGATGAGATCCGTAGCGCGATCGAGAACTACGTCTCGAGTTACGCCCCGGACGTGAGCCGGGAAGAAGTTGGCGTCGTCATCGACGCCGGTGACGGCATCGCCCACGTCGAGGGCCTTCCCTCGGCGATGGCCAACGAACTGCTCGAGTTCCCCGGCGGAGTCCTCGGGGTGGCGCTGAACCTGGACGCGCGCTCCATCGGTGCCGCGATCCTCGGTGACTTCGAGACCGTCGTCGAAGGTCAGGAAGTCAAGCGGACCGGGCAGGTCCTTTCGGTTCCGGTCGGCGAGGGCTACCTCGGCCGCGTCGTGAACCCGCTGGGCGCCCCGATCGACGGCCTCGGCGAGATCGAGACCACCGGCCGCCGCCCGCTGGAGGTCAAGGCCGCTTCGGTGGTCGAGCGCCAGCCGGTGTCGGAGCCGCTGCAGACCGGTATCACCGCGATCGACGCGATGACCCCGATCGGCCGTGGCCAGCGTCAGCTGATCATCGGTGACCGCAAGACCGGTAAGACGGCCGTCGCGGTGGACACGATCATCAACCAGAAGGCCAACTGGGACTCCGGCGACCCGTCGAAGCAGGTTCGCTGCATCTACGTCGCGGTCGGCCAGAAGGGCTCCACGATCGCCGCGGTCAAGAAGTCCCTCGAGGACGCCGGCGCGATGGAGTACACCACCATCGTCGCGGCCCCCGCGTCGGACTCCGCCGGCTTCAAGTGGATCGCGCCGTACACCGGCTCGGCCATCGGCCAGCACTGGATGTACGAGGGCAAGCACGTCCTCATCGTGTTCGACGACCTGACCAAGCAGGCCGACGCGTACCGCGCGATCTCGCTGCTGCTGCGCCGCCCGCCGGGCCGTGAAGCCTTCCCCGGCGACGTCTTCTACTTGCACTCCCGTCTCCTCGAGCGTTGCGCGAAGCTCTCGGACGAGCTGGGCGCGGGTTCGCTGACCGGTCTCCCGATCATCGAGACCAAGGCGAACGACGTGTCGGCCTACATCCCGACCAACGTCATCTCGATCACCGACGGTCAGTGCTTCTTCCAGTCGGACCTGTTCAACGCCGGTCAGCGCCCGGCCATCGACGTGGGTATCTCGGTTTCCCGCGTGGGTGGTGCCGCGCAGGTCAAGGCGATGAAGTCGGTTTCGGGTTCGCTCCGTATCGACCTGTCGCAGTACCGCGAGCTGGAGGCCTTCGCGGCCTTCGCCTCGGACCTCGACGACGCGTCGAAGGCGCAGCTCGAGCGTGGTGCCCGCCTGTACGAGGTGCTCAAGCAGCCGCAGTACTCCCCGATCCCGGTCGAGGAGCAGGTCGTCACGGTGTACCTCGGTACCAACGGGCACTTCGACTCGGTTCCGACCGAGGACGTGCGCCGCTTCAGCCAAGAGTTCATCGACTCCGCCCGTCGTAAGCACGGCGAGCTCCTCAAGGACATCCGCGAGTCGGGCAAGTTCTCCGACGAGACCGCTTCCGGGCTGGTCGACGCGGTGAACGAGTTCAAGAGGGAGTTCACCACCGCCGAGGGCAAGAGCCTCCTCGAGGTCTCCGACGCGATGGACGCCGAGAAGGTCGGGCAGGAGACCGTCAAGGTCAACAAGCCCGCACCGAAGAAGTGAGCTGATAGCTCATGGCCGCACAACTCCGAGAACTCCGGTCGCGTATCAAGGCGACCAAGTCCATCGGCAAGATCACCAAGGCGATGGAGCTCATCGCCACCGCGCGCATCACCAAGGCGCGGGCGAAGGTCGCGGCGTCCCGGCCCTACTCGGACGAGATCACGAACGTGCTCTCGGCCCTGGCCGGCGCCTCGGCCAACCTCGACCATCCGCTGCTGGTCGAGCGCCCCGACCCGAAGCGGGCGGCGGTCCTCGTGATCACCAGCGACAAGGGCCAGTGCGGTGGATACAACTCCAACGTGCTGAAGGCGACCGAGGAGCTCCTCACGCTGCTGCGTGAACAGGGCAAGGAGCCGGTGCTGTACGTGACCGGCAACAAGGGCCTGAGCTACTACCGGTTCCGCGGCCGCGAGGTGACCGAAGGCTGGACGGGTTTCTCCGACCAGCCCGGTTACACCAACGCCGTCGAAGCCGGTGAGCTCATCGTCGAGTCGTTCCTGAACGGCGCCGACGACGAGGCGGGCAACGCCGACGGCATCCTGGGTGTCGACGAGATCCACGTCGTCTACACCGAGTTCGTCTCGATGCTCACCCAGCGTCCGACCGCCAAGCGCGTCGCGCCGCTCGAGGTCGAGTACACCGAGGGCGAAGAAGAGAAGCCGGAAAGCCTGCTCCCGAGCTACGAGTTCGAGCCCAGTGCCGAGAAGCTGCTCTCCGCGTTGCTGCCGAAGTACATCAACACGCGGATCTTCGCGGCGATGCTCGAGTCGGCCGCGTCCGAACTCGCCGCCCGCCGCACCGCGATGAAGGCGGCGTCGGACAACGCGAACGAACTGGTGAACACGTTGACGCGGGAGGCGAACCAGGCCCGCCAGGCGCAGATCACCCAGGAGATCTCCGAAATCGTCGGTGGGGCGAACGCTCTCACCGCAGCAGGAAGTGATGACTGATGACCAGTACTGAAGCCCGTGCCAAGGGGCGCATCGTCTCGGTGACCGGCCCGGTCGTCGACGTCGAATTCCCGCGCGGTTCCGTCCCCGACCAGTTCAACGCGCTCAAGGTCGAAATCGAGTTCGAGCAGCTCCGCAAGACGGTGACGCTCGAGGTCGCCAGCCACCTCGGTGACAACCTCGTCCGCACCATCTCGCTCCAGCCGCAGGACGGCCTCGTCCGTGGCGCCGAGGTCACCAACACCGGTGGCCCCATCACCGTGCCGGTGGGCGACAAGGTCAAGGGCCACGTCTACAACGCGCTCGGCGAGTGCCTCGACGAGCCCGGCTACGGCGACGACCTCGAGCGCTGGGGCATCCACCGCAACCCGCCGTCCTTCGACCAGCTCGAGGGCAAGACGGAGATGCTGGAGACCGGCCTCAAGGTCGTCGACCTGCTGACCCCGTACGTGCAGGGTGGCAAGATCGGCCTGTTCGGCGGTGCCGGCGTCGGCAAGACGGTGCTCATCAAGGAGATGATCACCCGTGTCGCCCGGAACTTCGGTGGTACCTCGGTGTTCGCCGGGGTCGGCGAGCGCACCCGTGAGGGCAACGACCTCTTCCTGGAGATGTCCGAGGACGGCGTCATCAACGACACCGCCCTCGTCTTCGGTCAGATGGACGAGCCGCCGGGCACCCGGATGCGGGTCGCGCTGTCCGCGCTGACCATGGCGGAGTACTTCCGCGATGTGCAGAACCAGGACGTGCTGCTCTTCATCGACAACATCTTCCGGTTCACCCAGGCCGGTTCCGAGGTGTCGACCCTGCTGGGCCGCATGCCTTCGGCCGTGGGTTACCAGCCGACGCTGGCCGACGAGATGGGTCAGCTCCAGGAGCGGATCACCTCGACCCGTGGCCGGTCGATCACCTCGATGCAGGCGATCTACGTCCCCGCGGACGACTACACCGACCCGGCCCCGGCCACGACGTTCGCCCACCTGGACGCCACCACCGAGCTTTCGCGTGGTGTCTTCCAGAAGGGCATCTTCCCGGCGGTGGACCCGCTGGCGTCGACGTCGACCATTCTCGACCCGGCCATCGTCGGCGAGGAGCACTACCGCGTGGCCTCCGAGGTCATCCGGATCCTGCAGAAGTACAAGGAGCTGCAGGACATCATCGCGATCCTCGGGATGGACGAGCTCTCGGAAGAGGACAAGCTCACCGTGCAGCGCGCGCGCCGCATCGAGCGGTTCCTGTCGCAGAACATGCTGGTCGCCGAGGCGTTCACGAACATCCCGGGCTCGACCGTGCCGCTGTCGGAGACCATCGAGTCCTTCGACCGCATCAGCAAGGGCGACTTCGACCACTACCCGGAGCAGGCGTTCCTGGGTATCGGTGGCCTCGAAGACCTCGAGAAGAAGTACAAGGAAATCACCAAGAAGTGATGTTCCGGCGAGCGGCGGGATCGGTGTCTGTTGTGGACACTGGTCCCGTCGTTCGCATACCGGGATCGTCGACTATTACACTCGGTGCCAGCACCTGAAGTGAAGGGAAGCTACGTGGCTGAGATTTCTGTCGAGCTGGTAGCCGTCGAGCGCCGTCTCTGGTCCGGTACCGCCACGTTCGTGGTGGCGCAGACCACCGAGGGCGAGATCGGCATCATGGCCGGTCACGAGCCTGTCCTCGGTCAGCTCGTCGAGGGTGGCGTCGTCAAGGTGACGACCACCGACGGCGAGACCGTGACCGCCGCGGTGCACGGCGGATTCCTGTCGGTCACCGCGACCGGCGTGAGCGTCCTCGCCGAAAGCGCGGAGCTTTCGCACGAGATCGACGTCGATGCGGCCAAGAAGGCGCTGAGCGGCGACGACGAGCAAGAGCGGGCCAGGGCGACCGCCCAGCTCCGCGCGGCCGGTCAGTCAGTCTGACCGGGCGAAGGACAGGGGCCGGGCCGTGGAAATCGCCGTGGGTGTTCTCGGGGCCCTGACCGTCCTGGCCGTCGTCGCGGCCTGGTATTCGTTGCGGTGGGTCCGGATGCGCCGCGGTGGCGGCGTGAGCGTCGCGCTGCGGTGGCGTCCGGACGAGGCGCGGTCCAGCTGGCATCTGGGGCTGGGCCGCTACGAGGGCGACGAGTTCGTCTGGTTCCGGGTGTGGAGCCTGCGGACCGGCCCGGACCGTGTCTTCCAGCGGGAGAGCATGGAGATCGCGGACCGGCGCGACCCCTCCGGCACGGAGGCGTACGCCGTCCCCGAAGGCTCGATCGTCCTGCGGTGTGAATCCGCCACGCAGGAGGCGATCGAGATGGCGATGGGCCCCGGCGCCCTCACCGGTTTCCTCTCCTGGCTCGAGTCGGCCCCACCAGGGCGCCGCCTCCCGCGCGCCTCCTGAGCACGCGAGTTACGCCTCTGAGCACGTGAGTTACGCGTCCAATCACGCGTGTCGCGCCTCTGAGCACGTGAGTTCGCCGGTCCGGCACGCCGTATGCTCACGCCGTGACCATCGTCGACATCCCCGGTTCGAAGTCGATCACCGCCCGAGGCCTGTTCCTCGCGGCCGCCGCCCACGGGACGACCGTGCTGGGCAGGCCGCTGCGTTCGGATGACTCCGAGGGCTTCGCCGAAGGTCTCCTCGACCTCGGCTATCAGGTTTCCCGCGCTTCCGGCGAGTGGACGATCGAGGGAAGGCCCGAGGGGCCCGCCGTCGACAGCGCGGACGTCTTCTGCCGCGACGGCGCCACCACCGCGCGTTTCCTGCCCGCACTGGCCGCCGCCGGGCACGGCACCTTCCGGTTCGACGCCTCCGCGCAGATGCGCGCCCGGCCGCTGGGGCCGCTGACCGACGCGTTGCGGGAACTGGGCGTCGACCTGACCTTCGAAGGCTCGCCGGGGCACCATCCACTGGTCGTGCGGGCCGCCGGGATCAAGGGCGGGGAACTGACGCTGGACGCCGGGCTGTCCTCCCAGTTCCTGACCGCGTTGCTGCTCACCGGGCCGCTGACCGCCGAGGGACTGCGGATCACCGTGACCGACCTCGTTTCGGTGCCCTACGTCGAGATCACCATCGCCATGATGCGGCGCTTCGGCGTCGAGGTGGTGCGGAACGGCGACACGTTCGTCGTGCCGCCCACGCCGTACCGGGCTTGCCGCTACGAGATCGAGCCCGACGCCTCGACGTCCAGCTACTTCTTCGCGGCCGCCGCGTTGACCGGCAACTCGGTGACCGTGCCGGGCCTTGGCGAGGGCGCTCTGCAGGGCGACCTGGCCTTCGTCGACGTCCTGCGGCAGATGGGCGCGGAGGTCGAGGTGGGTTCGGACGCCGTGACCGTGACCGGGACCGGCGGGCTGCGCGGCGTCACGGTGAACATGCGCGACATCTCCGACACCGTGCCCACGCTCGCGGCCATCGCGCCCTTCGCGGACGGGCCGGTGCGGATCGAGGACGTCTACAACACGCGGATCAAGGAATGCGACCGGCTGGCGGCGTGCGAGGAGAACCTGCGCGCGATGGGTGTCTCGGTGGAGACCGGGCGGGACTGGATCGAGATCCGGCCTGGTGTGCCGGCGGGGACTCCGGTGAAGTGCCGGCGCGACCACCGGATCGCGATGGCGTTCAGCGTCACGGGGCTGCGGACACCGGGGATCACGCTGGACGACCCGGGGTGCGTGAAGAAGACCTTCCCCGGCTTCCATGACGCCCTCGCCGCGCTTCGGAGTTCCTGGGGCGTTTAGTCGACTGGATGCGCCCTCGAAACATGGGATCATCACGAAGCGGCATTTCTACCGGGTTCCCGACGTGATTCACGTCTATTCTCGGTCTATGACTCAGAGCGAGGACACGAACCGCTGGAGCCACCTTCCCGAGGCCGTGTCCCTGGAGGACACGATCACGATGAAGGCGATCGACCCGGGTAAGGACGGCACGCCCGAAGTCGACCTCGAGCGTTATTGGACTGCGCAGGAACAGGGCTGAACTTCCGACCGGCACGCAATTCGGCACCTGGTTGCGGTACTTGCACGCGCAACGACCGCAACCAGGTGCCGAATTGCGTCGTCAGGAGGCGCCACCGGGCTGCCAGAGGATGTCGCCGTCCGGGTTCGCCAGCCGCGACAGGATGAACAGCAGGTCCGAAAGCCGGTTCAAGTACTTGATCGCGAGCTGATTCGTCGTGGCCTGTTCGGCCTCGGACAGTGCCCAGCCGGAACGCTCCGCCCGTCGTGCGACCGTGCGGGCCTGATGCAGGAACGCCGCGCCCGGGGTGCCACCCGGCAGGATGAACGACGTCAGCTTCGGCACGCGCTCGTTGAACTCGTCGCACCAGCCTTCCAGCCGCTCGATGTACCGCTCGGTGATGCGCAGCGGCTCGTACGGCGGGTTCTCCACGATCGGCGCGCACAGATCCGCGCCGACGTCGAAGAGGTCGTTCTGCACCGTACGCAGCACCTGCGTGATCTCCTCGGAGAGACCGCCCATCGCGAGCGCGAGCCCGATGACGGAGTTGGCTTCGTCGACGTCGGCATACGCGGACAGCCGCGGCGAGGTCTTCGGCACGCGGGAACCGTCGCCGAGGGCCGTGGTGCCGTTGTCGCCGACCTTCGTGTACACGCGGTTGATTCGAACGACCATGAAGCCGACTCTACCGGCCCGGCGTAAGGCAAATCCGGGCGAGAGGGCATGATTGGCGCCCATGAGCGAGCACTTCGACGTGCACGGCGGAGCACGGCTGGTCGGCGAGGTCGACGTGGTCGGGGCCAAGAACAGCGTCCTGAAACTGATGGCCGCGGCCCTGCTGGCCGAGGGTACGACGACCATCACGAACTGCCCCCAGATCCTGGACGTCCCCCTGATGGGCGACGTCCTGCGCAGTGTCGGCTGCGACGTCGTCATCGACGGTGACACCGCCAAGATCACCACTCCGGCGGAGTTGTCGCATCGGGCCGATTCGGCCGCGATGGGCAAGCTGCGCGCGTCGGTGTGCGTCCTGGGTCCCCTCGTCGGACGGCTCAAGCAGGCCGTCGTCGCGCTGCCGGGCGGTGACGCGATCGGTTCCCGTCCGCTGGACATGCACCAGAACGGCCTGCGCAAACTGGGCGCCACCAGCACCATCGAGCACGGCTGCGTCGTGGCGAAGGCCGACGGGCTGCGCGGCGCGCAGATCTGGCTGGACTTCCCGAGCGTCGGCGCCACCGAGAACATCCTGATGGCCGCCGTGCTCGCCGAGGGCACCACGGTCATCGACAACGCCGCACGCGAGCCCGAGATCGTCGACATCTGCACGATGCTGACCGAGATGGGCGCGAAGGTCGAAGGCGCGGGCACCTCGACGCTCACCGTCGAGGGCGTCGAGAAGCTGCATCCCACCGAGCACCGCGTGATCGGTGACCGGATCGTCGGCGCGACCTGGGCGTTCGCCGCCGCGATGACCAGGGGCGACCTGACCGTCCGCGGCGTCAACCCGCACTACCTCGACTTGGTCCTCGACAAGCTCCGCCTGGCGGGCGCCGAGGTCGAGACGTTCGACGGCAAGGGTTTCCGCATCGTCCAGAACGAGCGCCCGAAGGCCGTCGACTGGGTGACGCTGCCGTACCCCGGTTTCGCGACCGACCTGCAGCCGTTCGCGGTGGCGTTGTCGGCGGTCTCCGAAGGCACGTCGATGATCACGGAAAACATCTACGAGGCCCGGTTCCGCTTCATCGAAGAGATGATGCGGCTTTCCGGCGACGCGCGCACCGACGGGCACCACGCCGTCGTCCGGGGCGTGGAGAAGCTTTCGAGCGCTCCGGTGTGGGCGGCGGACATCCGCGCCGGCGCCGGGCTGGTGCTGGCCGGGCTGTGCGCGGACGGTGTCACCGAGGTCTGGGACGTCTTCCACATCGATCGCGGATATCCGCATTTCGTGGAGAACCTGAACCGCCTCGGCGCCCGGATCGAGCGCGTCACGGGGGAACCCGACCGGGCTTGAGCAGACCGTAGGTCACGCGCCGCCGGGTTCCGGCCAAGACCGGGGCACCGCCCGCGGTCGGCGGACCCGGCCCGGCAGCGCGGGTTCGTCACTCGAGCACGAGCGCCGCGCCGAACCCGACCAGCGCCGTCCCGGTGACGCCGTCGAGCGCGCGGCGGACCTCGCGGCGTTCCAGCCAGGCACGCACGCGATGCACGAAGAACAGCAGCGTCATCAGCCAGATCGCGCCCAGCACCGCGACGGTGTAGGCGAGGAGCAGGGCGTGCCACGCCGACGTCGTCACGGGGTCGAGGAACTGCGGCAGCACGGACAGATACAGCACGAGCACCTTGGGGTTGGTGATGTTGGAAAGGAAACCTTCGCGGAAGCGGCGGAATCCGGTCGCTCCCTGCTGCTTCACGGCCGCGACACCGGAATAGTCGCCTCGCCGAGCGCCGCGCAGCGCTTGGAAACCGAGGAAGACGAGATACGCGGCGCCGACCCACTTGAGCGTCACGAACACCGGCTGGGACTGCGCGATGACGACGCCGAGGCCGAGCGCGGCCGCGGTGCCCTGGACGGTGTTGGCCACGAAAATCCCCGCCGTGGCGAGGAAACCGCCGCGGGTGCCACCGGACAGGGAGTTCTTGAGCATGATCATCGTGTCCGGCCCCGGCGCGAGGACGAGCAGGACGACGATGAGCAGGTAGCTGCTGTACGAACTCCAGGTCACGGTCACTCACGCTAGACGCCGCATGCGGGGGAGTCTCCCGGATTTCGGTCACAGTGTCCGGTGCGCTTCCCGGCAAGCCCTGGCCTGCGGGAAGAGGCGGGCTTGTCGTCCGCTCATGTATCGAGGTCCGTTCGGCCTGCCGGCGACCGACGAACGGGCACTCCTCGCCCGCCTCGCGGACGGGTAGGGTGCCGTGGCACGCATGAGGGGCGGATCGACCTCCTTCCAGGCGAACGGGTCAGCTGGGCCGGGCAGCCGGTGCGCAGGCCCCTCTTCGATCCCGGCGACTACTTCAACGTCCCTGTCGGCCTGCTCTGGCTCGGTGGCGTCACGTTGTTCTTTTCGGGCAACCACGACACGGCGGTCCACGTGGCCGCGTGGGCCGTGCTCACCGTCGCGGGTGTGTTCCCTTCCGTCGGCAGGCAGCTGATCCGCTACCTCAGGCTCGCGTCGACCACCTACGCCGTGACGGACGGCCGGGTCATCCAGACCAGCTCGCTGGTTCGCCGCAAGGAAAAGTTCAAGGAGCCGGCGGGGCCGGCCGATCCTGTCGTCACCCCGGGACCCGGCGAGACCGGGACGATCACCTTCGGCAGGCTCGGCGTGCTGGCGTGGGCGTCGGCGAACTTCGGTGCGGGCACCGGAAAGGATCGCGAGGCGCCGGTCATCCTCGTGGGTGTCGGTGAGGTGGCGAAGTGATGTGGCGAAAGTGCGGGAAAAGCTCGCGACAGCGGTGGGCGAGGCACGGCAGCGCCACGATTCGGTCGCCGGAGAATGACCCGACTGTGTCCGATTCAACTGCACGGCCGATGTTACCGGCCGGTACACTCAGGCGGTCGTCCAGTGCCGGAGGTGTACCGTGCCCTATCCCACGGATCGTGAACGGGACCGCCCCTGGGTGATGCGGACCTACGCGGGCCACTCGTCCGCGGCCGCGTCCAACGAGCTGTATCGCCGCAACCTCGCGAAGGGGCAGACCGGTCTCTCGGTCGCCTTCGATCTGCCGACGCAGACCGGCTACGACCCGGACCACCAGCTGTCCAAGGGCGAGGTCGGCAAGGTCGGCGTCCCGGTCTCGCATATCGGCGACATGCGGCGCCTGTTCGACGGCATCCCGCTCGCCGAGGCCAACACGTCGATGACGATCAACGCGCCGGCCATGTGGCTGCTGGCGCTCTACGTCTCCGTGGCGCGCGAGCAGGCCGAAGCCGAGGGCCGTGACGTGGACGAGGTGCTGGCCAAGCTCACCGGCACGACGCAGAACGACATCATCAAGGAATACCTCTCCCGTGGCACCTACATCTTCCCGCCGGGCCCGAGTCTCCGCCTGATCACCGACATGATCGCGTGGACCGTGCACCACGTGCCGAAGTGGAATCCGATCAACATCTGCAGTTATCACCTGCAGGAGGCCGGCGCGACGCCGACGCAAGAGGTCGCGTACGCGTTGTGCACCGCCATCGCCGTCCTCGACGCGGTGCGGGATTCCGGGCAGGTCGAGCAGTCCGACATGGCCAAGGTGGTCGCGCGGATCTCGTTCTTCGTCAACGCCGGTGTGCGGTTCGTCGAAGAGATGTCGAAGATGCGCGCGTTCACCGCGCTGTGGGACGAAATCACCCGTGATCGGTACGGCGTCACGGATTCGAAGGCGCGCCGGTTGCGTTACGGCGTGCAGGTCAACTCGCTGGGACTGACCGAGGCGCAGCCGGAGAACAACGTCCAGCGCATCGTGCTGGAGATGCTCGCGGTCTCGCTTTCCCGCGGTGCGAGGGCCCGCGCGATCCAGTTGCCCGCGTGGAACGAGGCACTCGGCCTGCCCCGGCCGTGGGATCAGCAGTGGGCGCTGCGGATGCAGCAGGTGCTGGCGTTCGAGACCGATCTGCTGGAGTACGAGGACATCTTCGACGGCTCGCACGTCATCCAGGCCAAGGTCGACGAGATCATGGCGGGCGCGCGCGAAGAGATCGCGCGGGTGCAGGATCTCGGCGGTGCGGTCGCCGCTGTCGAAAGCGGTTACATGAAGTCGCAACTCGTCGCCTCGCTCGCGGAATACCGGCGCGGTATGGAGAACGGCGAGCGGATCCTGGTCGGGGTCAACAAGTTCGAGACCACGGAGCCTTCCCCGTTGCAGGCCGAAGGCGCCAAGGCGATCGAAACGATCGACCCGGCCGTCGAGAAACAGGCCGTCACGGCGATCGAGGAATGGCGGGCGCACCGCGACAGCGCGGCCGCCGAGTCGGCGCTGGAGAAGCTGAAGACCGTCGCGAAGACATCGGAAAACCTGTTCGAGGCGACGATCGAGTGCGCCCGCGCCGGTGTCACCACCGGGGAATGGTCGGGGGCGTTGCGCGAAGTGTTCGGTGAATACCGTGCCCCTACCGGGGTTTCCGCCTCGGCGGCCGCGGGTGAGGGCAACGAGGAACTCCGCCGCGTCCGCGACAGGGTCAAGGCGACGAACACCGAACTCGGTGAGCGGCTGCGGATCCTGGTCGGCAAACCCGGCCTGGACGGGCATTCGAACGGCGCCGAACAGGTGGCCGTCCGGGCGCGTGACGTCGGTTTCGAGGTGGTGTACCAGGGCATCCGGCTCACGCCGGAGCAGATCGTCGCGGCCGCCGTCCAGGAGGGCGTGCACGTGGTCGGGCTTTCGGTGCTTTCCGGTTCGCATCTCGAGGTCGTGCCACAGGTCGTGGACGGTTTGCGGGCCGCGGGCGCGGGCGACGTCCCGGTCATCGTCGGCGGCATCATCCCGCCCGACGACGAGAAGCTCCTGCTGGAGCGGGGGATCGCGAAGGTGTTCACGCCGAAGGACTACGAACTCACCGACATCATGGACGGAATTGTCGGATTGGTGCGGGAGCGCCACGGTCTGGGCACTGAACGTCACCGTTGATCTCGGTACCGTAACGGCCCGCTGATGGGTGAGCCGCTCGCATTGCCGGGACAGAGGTGCCCGCCCTACGTTTCGATCGAACCGATCGATCGAAAAGGGGTGCGGCAATGGCGCACGGCGAATGGTCGAGGCGAGAATTCTTCCGGCGGTCGGCTGTTCTGGGCGCGGTGACGATCGGCGGCCCGGTTCTGTCGTCCGCGTGTACGTCGACCGGCTCGGGGGACGTACTGCAATCGGCCAAGGACGCGAAGAAGATCAAAATCGGAATCGCGAACGAAGCGCCCTACGGTTTCACGGACCAGAGCGGCAAGGTCACCGGGGAAGCCCCCGAAGTCGCCCGAGCCGTCTTCAAGGCCATGAACATCGACGGCGTGGAAGCCGAAGCGGTCTCCTTCGACCAGTTGATCCCCGGGCTCAACGCCAGGAAGTACGACATCGTCGCGGCGGGGATGAACATCAAGAAGGAGCGGTGCGACGCGGCGGCCTTCTCGATCCCCGACTACTCGGCGCTGACCGCTTTGCTGGTACCCGAGGGAAATCCGCGGCAGGTGCTGAAGTTCGAGGACATCGCGGCCAAGAAGGTCAAGGTCGCCGTGCTCTCGGCGGCCGTGGAGAAGGGGTACGCCGCCGACTCCGGTGTCGCCGAGGACCAGATCGTCACGCTCGATTCGCAGGACAACATGCTTCGCGCGGTCACCGACGGCCGGGTCTACTGCGCCGCGCTCACCGACATCTCCCTCAAGGACGTGCTGAGCAAGAATCCGGGCGCGGCGGCCGAGGTCACCCCCGGCTTCGATCCGATCAAGGACGGCAAGCCGGTCGTTTCCGCCGGCGCCTTCGTCTTCCGCAAGGACGACAACCCCTTGCGCGAGGCCTTCGACACCGAACTCAAGAAGCTGCAGGACAGTGGCGAATGGACCAGGATCGTGACGCCGTTCGGCTTCTCGGCGGCCAACCTGCCGAAGCCCGACGTCACCACCGAGAAACTCTGCGCGGTGTGACGGGGCTGACGTCATGTCGTCGTCGGTGTCGCACATCATCACGTCCGTCCTCAGTGGACTGCCCGCGACCGTCACCGCCACCCTCGGCGGGATCGCACTCACCGTGGTGCTCTCGCTGGCCGCCGGGCTCGCGCTGAGATCGCCGTCCCGGCTCGTGCGGGGAATTTCACGGGTGTACGTGGAGATCTTCCGTGGAACGTCGGAGGTCGTCCAGCTTTTCTGGCTGTATTTCGTCCTGCCCGTGCTGGTCGGTTTCCAACTGGTCCCGATGTTCGCCGGGATTCTCGTGCTCGGGCTCAATCACGGCGCGTACGGCGCCGAAATCGTGCGCGGCGCGGTGAATTCGGTCCCGCGGGCTCAGTTCGAAGGAGCCATCGCGCTCAACCTGACGCCCGCTCAGCGGATGCGGCGGGTGATTCTCCCGCAGGCGTTCGTGGAAATGCTGCCGCCGTTCAACAACCTGTTCATCCAGTTGCTGAAGAGCACCGCGCTGCTGTCGTTCATCGCCGTGCCGGAGATGGCGCGGCAAGGTGAACTGCTGCGGCCGGTGTTCGGCGCCGAGATCGGCTGGATCTACGGCACCGAACTCGTGCTCTACCTGCTCATCGCCTTGTTGATCACCAGCGGGATGCGGGCGCTGGAGCGGGCCGCGGCGCGGCGTCTCGGCAAGGTGCCGTCGAAGATGACGGCCGTGGCGGGGGGTGTCTGATGGACTGGAGCTGGGAAGCGGCTTACGACTCGATTCCTTTGCTGCTGAAGGGGCTTCTGGTCACCGTCGAGATCACGCTGCTCGCCTCGGCCGTCGCGTACGCGCTCGGGCTGATGTTCGCGCTGATCCGCCGCACGGGCATTCCCGTGTTGTCGCAGGCGGTCACGCTGTTCATCGAGTTCGTCCGCAGCACTCCGTTGCTGATCCAGGTGTTCGCGATCTTCTACCTGGTGCCACCGCTGACGGGGTTCACGATGTCGCCGTTCGTCACCGGTGTCGTGGCGCTCGGCGTGCACTACGCGACCTACGCGGCGGAGGTCTACCGGGCCGGGATCGAAGCCGTCCCGAGAGGACAGTGGGAGGCCGCGACCGCGCTGAACCTGCCGCGGTCACGGGTGTGGACGGCCGTGGTCCTGCCGCAGGCGGTGCCGCGAGTGGTGCCCGCGTTGGGCAACTACACGATCTCGTTGTTCAAGGAAGTCCCGCTGCTGCTGGGGATCGGCGTCCTCGACGTGCTCAACCGGGCGAAAGAGGTCGGCGCCGAAACGTTCCGCGTCGTCGAGCCGTACACCCTGGCCGGGGTGCTGTTCCTGCTGGTGAGCCTGCCGGCTTCGATTCTGGTGAGAAGGTTGGAGCGTCGTGCCGCCCACGGTTGAATCCCCGATGATCCGGTTCTCGCGGGTGGTCAAGTCCTACGGTGACCACGTGGTGCTGCGGGACCTCGATTTCACCGTCGCGCCAGGGGAATTCGTCTCGCTGATCGGGCCGAGCGGGTCCGGCAAGACGACGATCCTGCGCTTGCTGATGACCCTGGAGAAGGTCGACGGCGGCACCATCGAGGTCTGCGGCGATTACCTGAGCCACACGAAGCGCGGTGAAAAACTGGTGCCCGCGGACGAGAAGTACCTGCGGCAGGCGCGCAAGCGGATCGGGATGGTGTTCCAGCAGTTCAACCTGTTCCCCAACATGAACGTACTGCGCAACATCACCGAAGCACCGATCCACTCGCTCGGCGTCACCAGGGACGAAGCCGAGGCGCGGGCCGTCGAACTGCTGGATATGGTGGGGCTCGCGGACAAGAGGGACGCGCACCCCACACAGCTGTCCGGCGGCCAGCAGCAGCGCGTCGCGATCGCCCGCGCGCTCGCCATGCGGCCGGACGTGCTGCTGCTGGACGAGGTGACCTCCGCACTCGACCCGGAACTGGTCGCCGACGTCCTGCGCGTGCTGCGCGAGATCGCGGCGTCCACCGACATCACGATCCTCTGTGTCACGCACGAAATGCAGTTCGCGCGGGACGTCTCGGATCGGGTGATGATGTTCGACCAGGGACAGGTGCTGGAGGACGCCACCCCGGACAAGCTGTTCAACGATCCGGACCACGACCGGACGCGGCGGTTCCTCAAGGCGGTCATCGACCGGGCCTGAGGGGAGAACTGCGGGAAGGCGCCGGTACAGGTGGTCGTGCGCGAGGGGTCGGTTTGCTGGCCGTGAAGGCCTCCTTGAGGGACCCTGGGTCCCTCAAGGAGTCCTTCACGGCCTTGCCACCCACACGACACGTTTGCCTTAACCCGCACTGGAACCCGAATCGCCACTCACGACCAGCCCGGCCCAAGCGCTTCCGGGGTTTCAAAGGCTCCCGAGGATCTCTTTCGTCGAGGTGACCGTGGCGAACCCGCCGCCGTGCAGGTTCGTCGCGGTCGCCTTGGACAGCTCGCCGGCGGTCAGGACGCTGCCGTCCGGCCCGGCGAGGTCGAAGGTGAAGGTGGCGTCGAGCGCGAAAGTCACGTCGTAGCCGAGGTTCCCGCCGACGCGCGCGGTGGTCTCGCAGCAGAAGTTCGTCTGGATACCGGCGAGCACGAACGAAGTGATGCCGCGGGTCTTGAGCCAGCCGTCGAGATCGATGTCGCCGTGGAAGGCCGAGTTGACCTTCTTGCCGAACACCAGATCCGCGCGCACACCGTCGAGTTCGGGTTTGAAGTGATTGCCCTCCTGGCCAGGTCGCAGTGACGAGCCGGGTTGCACGGAATCGTGGTGCACCAGCACGATCGGCAGCCCGCGCTCCTGGTACGCGGCCACGAGCGCCTTGATGTTGGCCTCCGCGCCGGGATTGTCGCGCGGGCCCCAGACGGGCTCGTCGAAGCCACGCTGGACGTCGATCACGAGCAGGGCCTTGTTTCCAGTGGTCATGACTTCGAGTCTCACGTGGTCCGCCGCCACAGGGGAGTGGCAGAAGAGGCGCGATGCGGTACTTTCCTGCCATGAGAACCGTGGGTGTGCTCCTCTTGCCGGGCAGCCGGTCCTTCGATCTGGGCGTGCTCGGCGAGGTCTGGGGCGTGGACCGCACCGACAGCGGCATCGGCCCGTTCGAGGTCCGGCTCTGCGCGTCCGGCCGCGGCCGGATCGCCACCCACCCGTTCGGCCGGGTCGAGGCGACCCAGGGGCTGAGCGGACTGGCGGGCTGCGATCTCGTCCTCGTACCCGGCCGGGTCGATCCGCACGCCGAGGTACCCGCGGCGGCCGTCGCCGCGCTGCGCGGGGCGCATCGGGCGGGAATCACGGTGGCGTCGCTGTGTTCCGGGGCGTTCACCCTCGCCGCGGCCGGGCTGCTCGACGGCCGGTCCGTCACCACGCACTGGCGATTGCTGGACGACCTCGAAGCGGCCGCTCCCGACGCCGTCGTCCAGCGGGACGTCCTGTTCACCGACGAGGGTGGCGTGCTGACCTCCGCCGGCGTGGTCGGCGGGCTGGACCTTTGCCTGCACCTGGTGCGCCGCGAGCACGGCGCCGAGATCGCCGCCGCCCTCGCCCGCCGTCTGGTGATGCCACCGGCACGGGAAGGCGGCCAGCGGCAGTATGTCGACAACCCGTTGCCGCCCAAACCGTCCCGGCCGAGTGTTTCGTCCACAATGGACTGGGCACTGGCGCGGATCGCCGATGACATCGGCGTCGACGACCTCGTCGTTCACGCCGGGCTGAGCGAGCGGACCTTCCACCGCGAGTTCGCGGCGGCCACCGGGGTGACGCCGGGGCGCTGGCTGCGCGCGCAGCGGGTGCGGCTCGCACGGCGGCTGCTGGAGACCACCGACCTCCCGGTCGAGCGGGTCGCGCGGCGGTCCGGCCTCGGCACCGCTGCCAACCTGCGGCGACGGCTACGGGCCGACGTCGGTGTCGGTCCCGATTCGTATCGCCGGACGTTCCGGTCGGTTACCGTCGAAGCATGGCCGGGTACGAGCACATCCTCGTGAAGCGGGACGGTGACACCGTCACGATCACCATGAACCGCGCCGCGCGGCGCAACTCGCTGTCGGCGGACCACCTCGCCGAGCTGCTCGCGGCGTTCCGCGAGGCCGGCGAGAGCGACGCCACCGGGATCGTCCTGGCGGGCGCCGGGCCGGTGTTCTCGGCGGGACACGACTTCGGCGACGTCGCCGCGCGCGACCTGATGGCCGTGCGTGAGCTGCTGCGCCTGTGCACGGACCTGATGGGCACGATGCAGTCGGTGCCGCAAGTCGTCGTCGCGCGAGTGCACGGGCTCGCGACCGCGGCGGGTTGCCAGCTGGTGGCCTCGTGCGACCTCGCCGTCGCCGCCGAATCCGCCGGATTCGCGCTGCCCGGCGGCAAGGGCGGCTGGTTCTGCCACACCCCCGCGGTGCCGGTGGCGCGCGCGATCGGCCGGAAACGGCTGATGGAACTGGCGCTCACCGGCGACGTCGTCGACGCCGCGACCGCGCTGGACTGGGGCCTGGTGAACCGTGTGGTCCCGGACGATGCGCTGGACGAGGCCGTCGCCGCACTGCTCGGGCGGGCGACGCGGGGAAGCCGGGCGAGCAAGGCGATGGGCAAGCAGACCCTCTACGCGCAGCTGGACCGGCCCGAGGCCGACGCCTACGCGCTGGCGCTGGAGGTGATGGCCTCGGCTTCGCAGCTACCAGGGGCGCGTGAGGGAATGGCGGCCTTTCTGGAGAAGCGTTCGCCGGTGTGGCCTGACTGAGGTCAGAGCGCGCGTTCGCGCATGAGCAGCACCATGTAGGCGGCCAGCGTCTGCGCGTCGGTGATGTCACCGGTGGCGATCATCTTCTCGAACTCGTCCAGGTCGAACCAAGCCGTCCGCATGTCCTGCTCCTCGACCTCGCGCTGGGCTTCCCCCTGCGTGAGGTCGGTGGCCAGGAACACGTGCCCGCGCTGGCTCGTCAAGCCGGGGGCGACGTCGGTCATGCCGAGGTCGGTCCACGAACCCGCGATCAATCCGGTCTCCTCGCGCAACTCGCGGGCGGCGAGTTCGAGCGGCGGGACGTCGGCCCGGCCGGGCGCGGTGCCCATGGGGAACTCCCAGCGCCGCAGCCCGAGTGGATAGCGGAACTGCTCGACCAGGTGGAACCGGGCGCCGTCGAACGGGATGACCACGGCGCAGAGGGGTTTGTCGACGACGGCGTAGATCCCTTCGGAACCATCGAGCCGCCGGACGGCGTCCTCGCGCACGGTCATCCAGTTGTTCCGGTACACCTCACGCGAGCTGACACGCTGAACGGGGTCCATGCGCACAGTATCGCCGTGCTTGTCCTACCCTCGCGTGGTGCGCCTTGTGATCGCTCGCTGCCAGGTCGACTACGCCGGCCGTCTGACCGCCCATCTGCCGATGGCCACCCGGCTGCTGCTCGTGAAGGCCGACGGCTCGGTGTCCGTGCACTCGGACGACCGCGCCTACAAGCCGTTGAACTGGATGAGCCCGCCGTGCTGGCTGATCGAGGACGGCAAGCTGTGGATCGTCGAGAACAAGCAGGGAGAGAAGCTCGTCATCACCATCGACGAGATCTTCCACGATCACGCTGAGGAACTCGGCGCGGAACCGGGACTGCGGAAGGACGGCGTCGAGGCCCACCTGCAGGAACTGCTCGCCGAGCACATCAAGACCCTCGGCGACGGCTACACCCTGGTGCGACGGGAATTCCCGACCGCGATCGGCCCGGTCGACATCATGGCCCGCGACGCCGACGGTGCCAGCGTCGCCGTCGAGATCAAGCGGCGCGGCGAGATCGACGGCGTCGAGCAGTTGACGCGGTACCTCGAACTGCTCAACCGCGACCCGCTGCTGGCGCCGGTGCAGGGCGTCTTCGCGGCGCAGATCATCAAGCCGCAGGCGCGGGTGCTGGCCGAGGACCGCGGTATCCGATGCCTCACGCTGGACTACGACGCTTTGCGCGGCATCGAGTCGGACGAGTTCCGCCTCTTCTGAGCGAGCTGCGAGAGGCGCCTCCTGTGCTGGGGAAGGGCCTGCACGCGCGAACGTCGTGACTGACGGACGGCACGCGAACCTCCTGGCGCAAGTAGTCCTCTGGATGCGGTGGTTGGCCGCGCGACCGTCGCATCCAGCGGACTACTTGCGCGGGTTCGTGGCCTTGAACAGCCGATACCGAATCGAGTTCCCGGTTTTGTATCTGCGTTCTTTCCCGCGCCACGGAATGCCGCCAAGGGCGGCGGGAAATTAACGAACTCGGGGTCTCTCGCAAAAGAACCGGCTGTTTTGGTGTCATTCGGGTGAACCGCGGATTCCTTCGTCTCGCGCTGTGCCACACTCGAATTCCGCGAGGGGAATCACCGGCTTCCGGTGGTCGCGGTCGCGGGGGTGATGGCCATGCACGATTCATTTGATCATGTCGATCTCGGGCTCGAAGACGGCGGCTTCAAAGGCATCGAGCTGTGGGAAGCGGTGCTGGGATGGCACGAAGCCGGCTATTGGTTCCCGCTGATCGCCGCTTATCAAAAACGCCGGGGCATGCTGTCGAACTTCCCCATCGCCGTCTTCGACCGGACCGACACGAAGAAGCCCCGATGGCCACCTGGGGGATGAAGCTTTTCGGGGAACCCGTGGGCGTCAGGGGCGAACCGGTGAAGAGTGCGTTGCGGATCGTCATCGGTTCGCTCGAAATCCCGTTGCCGGACTGGAATCGTTACCGATCGCACGAGGAAGGTGTGCTCCGAAGAGGAAAAGAAGTGCCGCTGCCGAAGCGGACGGGAGGCCGCGGCGGTTGGTGGAAATGATGGTGCCGCGGTGAACTCGCCGACGGTGTTCCGGTGGATGAGGGACAGGAGGATCCCATGCGTTATCGCCCGATCGGCAGTGACCCGGCGGACGGCCGCCTCGGCCGGTTCGTCCCGGACGACTGGCTTCACGTCGAGCGCTATCCGTTGACCGCGCTCGCCACGGAGGACCGGCCCACCCGGTCTCCGGTCGTCATCGGCGTCAACTGGTACCAGGAATTCGACGTCCCGGAAAAGGACGAGAAGTCCGGCGAGTTCTTCGTCGCGAAAGGCGGTGCGAAATCGCTCACCAGGATCCGCGGCGGGCACTGCGTCTGCCTCGAACCCGGTGAATCGACCGACGGAGACACCCAGTATTCCTTTTACGACCAGGGCAAGGAGGGCGCCTGCGTCGGCTTCGGCTGGTCGAGGTGCATGACGCTTTTCAACGGAGACCTCTACGCCGCGCGGTGGCTGTGGGACCAGTCGAAGCTGCGTGACGAATGGGGCGAGACCAACCCCGGCGACGACAACGGCACGTCCGTCCGCGCGGCGGCCGAGGTGCTGCTCGAACGGGGACACGTCCCGTGGTCGGAGACCTACGCCGAAGACGATCACGTCAGGCGGGCCGCCTACACGCCCGATGCCGAGAACGGCCTCCACGCCTATCGCTGGGCGAAGACGGTCGACGAGGTGCACGCGGTGCTAAGCAATCCGCGTGCCGACGAACTCGGCGCCGTGCCGTTCCTCAACTCGTGGGGCTCGGGCTACCCGCACCGGACGTACCTGCCGGACGACGTCCTCGCCCGGCTGATCGAGGAGGACGGCGAAGTCGGCCTGCCCACGGACCGGTGAACCCCCGCCGGTCACGGGAAAGGGCCGTTCCGGGCGAAAGCCGGAGCGGCCCTTTCCCGGCTGTGGGGGTTCCGCTCGCCGAGGGGCCGAACCGGACAAGAATTGTCAGGAACAGTCCATTCCGGACACTCGGGGTGGTCCTCGCCCGCCCGCACTGCCGTTCCTGAATCCATGCAGTATGGTCCGCGATTGACGCGACACGAACGTTTCTCGTGAACGTATTCACTGATGGAGGTGGGTCGGTTGCCCGTGCTGGCCGATGCGAACCTGCGGCTCGACGCAAGTCCGATCGACTACGTCCTGCTCGCCTTCTATTTCGCCCTTGTGCTCGGCATCGGGTACATGGCGCGAAAGTCGGTCTCGAGCAGCCTCGACTTCTTCCTCTCCGGCCGCTCACTGCCCGCCTGGGTCACCGGTCTCGCCTTCATTTCGGCGAACCTCGGCGCGGTCGAGATCATGGGCATGTCGGCCAACGGCGTGCTCTACGGCCTGCCGACGGTCCACTACTTCTGGATCGGCGCGATCCCGGCGATGCTGTTCCTCGGCATCGTGATGATGCCGTTCTACTACGGCTCGAAGGTCCGCAGTGTCCCGGAGTTCATGCTCCGCCGGTTCGGCAAACCCGCCCACCTGGTCAACGGCATCAGCTTCGCGAGCGCGCAGATCCTCATCGCCGGCGCGAACCTGTTCCTGCTCGCCAGCGTGGTGAACCTCCTGCTGGGCTGGCCGCTGTGGGTGTCGATCATCGTCGCGGCCGCGGTCGTGCTCTCCTACACCGCGCTCGGTGGTCTCTCCGCCGCGATCTACAACGAGGTCCTCCAGTTCTTCGTGATCGTCGCGGCGCTGCTGCCGCTGACCATCGTCGGCCTGGTGAAGGTCGGCGGCTGGCAGGGCCTGGTCGACAAGGTCACCGCGAGCCCCGGCGGCGAAGCGCAGCTGCATTCGTGGCCGGGTGACAACCTCACCGGCTTCGGGAACAGCTTCCTGTCGATCCTCGGTCTCGTCTTCGGCCTCGGTTTCGTGCTGTCCTTCGGCTACTGGACGACGAACTTCGTCGAGGTCCAGCGCGCGATGGCGTCGAAGAGCATGTCGGCCGCGCGGCGGACGCCGATCATCGGCGCGTTCCCGAAGATGTTCATCCCGTTCATCGTGATCATCCCCGGCATGATCGCCGCGGTCACCGTGTCCGAGTACGTCCAGGACAAGCAGGTCCTGCTGGACGGCGGCGAGGCGCCCAGCGGCGTCACCGCGAACAACGCGATCCTGCTGCTGATGCGCGACCTGCTGCCCAACGGCATGCTCGGCGTCGCGCTCGCCGGTCTGCTCGCGTCGTTCATGGCCGGGATGGCGGCGAACCTGAGCTCCTTCAACACCGTGTTCACCTACGACATCTGGCAGTCGTACGTGAAGAAGAACGAGTCGGACGGTTACTACCTCCGGCTCGGCCGCCTGGTCACCGCGGTGGGCACCGTGCTCGCGATCGGCACCGCGTTCATCGCGTCGAACTCCGGGAACATCCTGACCTATCTCCAGGACCTGTTCTCCTTCTTCAACGCGCCGCTGTTCGCCACCTTCATCCTGGGCATGTTCTGGAAGCGGATGACGCCGACGGCGGGCTGGGTCGGTCTCGTGTCCGGTACCGCTTCCGCGATCACCGTCTGGCTGCTCTCCCAGGCCGGGGTTCTCGGGCTCACCGGGCAGGGCATCAGCTTCGTGGCCGCCGGTACGGCGTTCGTCGTCGACATCGCGGTCAGCGTCGGGGTCTCCCTCGCCACCGCGCCCAAGCCGGAGGCCCAGCTGGTCGGCCTCGTGTACTCCCTCACCCCGAAGGAGTCGCTGAAGCACGACGAAACCGGTGACGACGCGGGCTGGTACCGCAAGCCGGGCCTGCTCGCGGGCATCGTGCTGATCCTGACCATCGCGCTCAACATCATCTTCTAGGAGGCCGGAGATGGCTGCGTCCCAAGCTCCGAAGAAGGCCGGCGTCTTCGACATCCGGCTGATCATCGCGCTGCTCATCGGCGGCTACGGGCTGGTGCTCACGATCATGGGCCTCTGGTTCACCACCGAGGAGGAGCTGGCCAAGGCCGCCGACGTCAACATCAACCTGTGGGCGGGCATCGGCATGCTGGTGTTCGCGGCGTTGTTCGTGCTGTGGGCGAAGCTGCGGCCCATCGTGGTGCCGCCCGGCGGCGAGGGCGGCGAATAGCCGGGTTGTCCGGACAGGCGCGAGACGGTCCGGCTACCGTGCACGTCGTGTCGCTCAACGCTCGACGTCGCCGGATCGCGTCCGTGCTGGCCCTGGTCGCCGCACTCGGCGCGCTGACGGCCTGCGGTCAGAACCTCGGCAAGTCCAACTTCGCCCGCACCACCGTCGCCGCCGAAGCCGGTGCCGGTCCGGTGCCCGACGGGGACATCAACGACCCGGCGGTCACCCCCGCGGTGATGCGCACGATCGATCCGTGCCCGCTGGTGGGCAAGGACGTGCTGAGCGGCCTCGGCACCCCCGAGGATCCGCAGCCGTCGGTCATCGCGTTCGGCGGCTGCCGGACGAAGGTCGTCGACGCCGGAGGCAAGAAGCTCACGGTCTCCGTCGACATCGGCGCGTCGACGTACGTCTCGACCAGTGGGGTGACCGTTTCGGTGGTCGAGGGCCTGCCCCAGGTCGAGCGGAAGAGCAAGGACGGCAAGAGCTGCGATGTCGGCATCATGACGTTGCGCAAGCCTGAGCGCGGAGTGGGTTTCTCGGTCGTCTACGACGGCGGCGACCCGTGCGGGGCTGCCCGCGCGGTGGCCGCGAAGGCCGCGAAGGCCTTGCACGCGTCGCCGGCCAAGTTCCCCGCCGACGCGGGCACGCTGACCGCTGTCGACCCGTGCGCCGCGGCTGACGCGGCCGTCCTCGGTGAGGTGGTACCGCATGGTGCCACCATGCTGACGAGCTTCCACTCCTGTGACTGGACCCCGGGCTCCAACCCGCGGATCTCGATCGGCTTCCGCCCCGGCCGGCCGCCGGAGGTACGCGACGACAGCAAGCAGATCGAGATCGACGGGGTCACCGCCTACCAGAAAGTCGGCAACAGCAGTTCCGCCGAGTGCAAGGTCGAGTGGCAGCACAAGCCGTGGACCGGCGAGTACGTCGAGGTCGCCAGTGTGATTTACAAGCACTACGACGAGAAGAAGGACGAAGCCGCGTCCTGCGGGAAAGCGGTGAAGATCGCCAAATCGGTGATCTCCAAGCTGCCGAAGCCCTGACGCTGGCGGCATCCGGCGGGGCGAGGTAGGAAGGGGACACCTCACCCGCCGACGTGTCGGAGGCCGCTTTGAAGAAGATCATCAACGACCCGAAGATGGTGGTCGCGGAATCCTTGCGCGGACTCGCCGCGGCGCATGCGGACGTCCTGCGCGTGCGGGACGATCCGGCGATCGTGGTGCGCGCGGACGCGCCACTGGACGGCAAGGTCGCGGTGATCTCCGGCGGCGGCTCCGGGCACGAACCGCTGCACGGTGGCTTCGTCGGGCAGGGCATGCTCTCCGCCGCCGTACCCGGCGCGGTGTTCACGTCGCCGACGCCGGACGCCGTGGAAGCCGCGGTCAAGGCCACCACCGGGGACGCGGGCGCGCTGCTGATCGTGAAGAACTACACCGGCGACGTGCTCAACTTCGAGACCGCCGCGGAACTCGCCGCCGCCGAGGGGCTGGACGTGCGGAGCGTGGTGATCGACGACGACGTCGCGGTCAAGGACTCCACCTACACCGCCGGCCGTCGCGGTGTCGGCGGCACGGTGCCGCTGGAGAAGATCACCGGCGCCGCCGCCGAACGAGGTGACCCGCTCGACGCGGTGGAGGCCTTGGCGCGCAAGGTGATCGGCCAGGTCCGGTCGATCGGCGTCGCGCTCACCGCCCCGACGGTGCCGCACGCGGGCGAGCCGAGTTTCGACCTCGCCGACGACGAGATCGAGTTCGGCATCGGCATCCACGGCGAGCCGGGCATCGAAAGGACACCGGCCCTCTCCGCCGACGAACTCGTCGCGCGCATGGTCGACGCGGTGGTCACCGACCTGCCCTTCGGCGACGGCGACAAGGTCCTGCTGTTCACGAACTCGATGGGCGGGACCCCGCTGGTCGAGTTGTACCTCGCCCACGGGATCGCCGAGCGGCTGCTGGCCGAGCGTGGGATCGTGGTCGAGCGGCGCCTGGTGGGGCCGTACATCACCAGCCTGGAGATGCAGGGGATGAGCCTGACGTTGCTGAAACTGGACGACGAGCTGACCGAGTTGTGGGACGCGCCGGTGCACACCCCGGCACTGAGGTGGGGAGTCTGATGGCCTGCACCGCCGAGACGCTCGCCGCCGCCTTGCGGGCGGCGGCCGCGGTGGTCGCCGAACATCGCGCCGAACTGGTCGACCTCGACCGCGCGATCGGCGACGCCGACCACGGGGAGAACCTGGACCGCGGGTTCACCGCCATCGTGTCCGCTTTGGACACCGCCACGCCCGAAACACCGGCTGCCGTCGCGAAACTGGCCGCCACGACGTTGATCTCGAAGGTCGGCGGTGCGGCGGGCCCGTTGTACGGCACGGCTTTCCTGCGCGCGTCGGGCAAACTGGGCGACGCGGCCGAAGTGGACGGTCCGCTGCTGGTCGAGGCCCTGCGCGCGGCCCTCGAAGGAGTGCAGGCGCGAGGCAGGGCCGTCGAGGGAGACGCGACCATGGTCGACGCCCTGCTCCCCGCCGTCTCCGCCGCCGAGGAGGTGTCCGGCGCCGGCGTCGCGGCGATCCTGGCCGCGGCCGCCGACGCCGCGGACAAGGGTGCCGAGTCCACTGTGGACCTGGTACCGCGCAAGGGCCGGGCGTCCTATCTCGGCGAACGGGCCAAGGGACATCTGGATCCCGGTGCCCGTTCGACGGCGTTGCTGCTGCGCGCGTTCGCGGAGGCCGCGAAGTGAGCGTCGGAATCGTGCTCGTCTCCCACAGCGCCGAACTCGCCGAAGGGCTCGCGGAACTCGCCGCGCAGATGGCACCGGACGTCACCATCGCGGCGGCGGGCGGCCTGGCCGGAGGCGGGATCGGAACGGATTACGACGAGGTCGTCGCCGCGACGCAGCGTGCTGACGCGGGGGCGGGTGTCGTCCTGCTGTACGACCTCGGTAGCGCGCAGATGACCGCGGAACTGGCCGTCGAATCGCTCGCCGACCCGTCGGCGGCGGTCGTCGTGGACGCGCCACTGGTCGAAGGCGCGATCGCCGCCGCCGTCGCGGCACAGGGCGGGGCGGATCGCGCCGCCGTCGCCGCGGCCGCCGCTTCGGCGGGCGCCCCGCCGGACCTGACGTTCGACGAAGGTGTGCAGGACGGCGAGAGCAGTGTCGAACTCACGCTGCGGAACGAGGTCGGGCTGCACGCGCGGCCGGCCGCCGTCCTGGCCCGGAGTATCGCGGGGCTCGACGCGGAGGTCACCGTGCGGCTCGGCGACGAGACCGCGGACGCCGACAGCGTGCTCGCGCTGATGGCGCTCGGCGCGCGTCAGGGCGACCGGATCGAGGTCCGGGCGAAGGGCGCGCAGGCCGAGGAGGCGCTCAGCAAGGTCAAGGACCTCGTCGAGCAGAACTTCGGCGAGTGAGCTGGGGGCTCGTGAGCCGGGGTTTCGTGAGCCGGGGGTTCGTGAGCTGGAGTTTCGTGAGCCGGGGTTTCGTGAGCTGGGGTTTCGTGAGCTGGGGGCTGAGGCCTGCATTCCGGCCGGGGGCGATAGCAAAGGTCCCTTGATCCCGCGCCTGCCCGGCCCGCTCCAGTCGGTGCAATGAAAGGCTCCTTCCTTGCAAAATTTGCAAGGAAGGAGCCTTTCATTGCATCCGCCGCAGTGGCCGACCCCGTCCCCGCGTCGCACGCAGGGAAAAGTCCCCGCCGGGCTTCGTCCGTGAGTGACACTTGCTCGATTCGGAGGGTGACAGCCGCTGCTTTCCGCGGTCCGGCATGGCACGATCGGAGAAATTACCAGCGAGTAACCTCCGGAGGCCGGTCGTGGCGCGGGAAATCGCGAGTGTGGGAGTCATCGGTCTCGGCACCATGGGTGCCGGGATCACCGAGGTGCTCGCGCGGAGCGGCGTGTCCGTCGTCGCGGTGGAGATCGACGACGACGGCGTGCGCCGGGGCCGTGGTCATCTGGAGCATTCGACCGAACGGGCGGTGTCGGGCGGCAAACTCGACGCCGAGGGACGCGAAGGGTTGCTCGGCCGGATCCGGTACACCACCTCATTGGCCGAACTGTCCGATGTGGACCTGGTGATCGAGGCGATTCCGGAGAGTCTCGAAGCGAAATCCGACGTGTTCGCGCAGCTGGACAAGATCACCGGCCCGGACACGATCTTCGTCTCGAACACCTCGTCGCTGTCGATCACCGAGATCGGCGTGCACACCGCGCGGCCGGGCAAGGTCGTCGGGATGCATTTCTTCAACCCGGCGCCGATCCTCAAGCTGGTCGAGGTCGTCCGTACGGTCGTGACGGAACCCGACGTGATCACCGACGTCGTCGCGTTCGCCGAACGTCTCGGCAAGACCCCGGTGGTGATCGGGGACCGCGCCGGGTTCATCGCGAACGCCCTGCTGTTCGGGTATCTCAACCACGCGGTGCGGATGTACGAGCAGCGTTACGCCACGCGTGAGGATCTCGACGCGGCGATGCGGTTCGGCTGCGGATATCCCATGGGGCCCTTGGCGTTGCTCGATCTCATCGGGTTGGACACCGCGTACGAGATCCTCGACACGATGTACCACCAGTCCCGCAACCGGCTGCACGCGCCGGCGCCGCTGCTGAAGCAGATGATCACCGCCGGACTGCTCGGCCGGAAGACCGGGCAGGGTTTCTACGCCTACGACGCGCCCGATTCGCCGACGGTGACCGACGCGGTCACGAAGTCCACTGTGGACACCGCCTCGCCGCGCGAGGTGCGCAAGGTCGGCGTCGTCGGCACCGGGACCATGGCGACCGGCATCGTGGAGGTGTTCGCGAAGCGTGGCTACGAGGTCATCCTGCGGGCGCGCAGCGCGGAGAAGGCCGCGGCGTCCGTCGCGCGGGTGAAGAAGTCGCTGGACAAGGCCGTCGTCAAGGGCAAACTGTCCGAGGAGGACGCGGCCGCCGCCCTCGGCCGGATCTCGCCGGCGGTGGAGTTCGGGGAACTGGCCGACGTGGACCTCGTCGTCGAGGCGGTGGCCGAGGATCTGGCCGTCAAGCAGGCTGTTTTCGCCGCGCTCGACGACGTCGTGAAGCCGGGCGCGGTCCTGGCGACGACCACGTCCTCCCTGCCGGTCATCGAATGCGCGGCCGCCACTTCACGGCCGTCCGACGTCGTCGGCGTGCACTTCTTCAACCCGGCGCCGGTGATGAAACTCGTCGAGGTCGTCTCGACCATCGCCACCGCACCCGACGTGATCGCGACCGTCGACGCCGTCTGCGGAGCGGTCGGCAAACACCCCGTGCACTGCGGCGACCGGGCCGGGTTCATCGTCAACGCGCTGCTGTTCCCGTACCTCAACGACGCGGTGAAGATGCTCGAAGCGCACTACGCGGAGGCCGACGACATCGACACCGCGATGAAGGTGGGCTGCGGGCTGCCGATGGGCCCGTTCGAACTGCTCGACGTCGTCGGGCTGGACGTTTCGCTGGCGATCCAGCGGACCCTGTTCAACGAGTTCCGCGAAGAAGGCTTCGCGCCGGCGCCGCTGCTGGAGCACCTCGTGACCGCCGGGCGGCTGGGCCGGAAGACCGGGAAGGGGTTCAAGGACTACTCGGCCCGGTAGCTTGGCTGCCATGCCGGTTTCCTCGGGGGTCAGGAAACGGATCAAGGAACTCCTCGATCCGGACGACGAGATCCATTACGTGTTCCCAGCCGACATCGCGGGCAGCTTCAATCCCTGCGTCTTCTTCGCGGTGACCCGCAAGACGATCACGATCCTGACCACCGGCCGGTGGAGCAGGAAGGCGCCGAAACACGTCATCTCGACGACGCTGCGTAACCACCGGATCGGGCCGGTCGAGACGACGACCACGCCGTGGTTCGAGTTCAACGGCGTCGTCTACGAAGTCGACGACGAGTACGTCGCGGTGGTGCACGCGGCCGACGCCGAGATCCTTCGGGTAAAACCTGAAGATCCGCTGCCGGACCTCTAAGCTCGCGTGAGTGCGTCAGCTCACCTACGACGGGATGCCCATCCCCGGCCTGAACGATCTGGTCCGGACGGCCATCCGGCTGCACCCCGCGCCCGGAGTGCCCGGTCCGGACGAAAGCCACTTCGGCGGCCCGCTGCTCTGGCCGTCCGACGAGCCGTGGCCGGAGTGCCCGGTCACCTGGCCGCCCGACCCGGACGCCTCCGACGACGCGTGGGCGGGCGGGCATCCACTCGACGCGCCGGTCCCGGCGATGGTCGGCGTGGCGCAGTTCTTCCGCGACGACTTCCCGGAACTGCCCTTCCCGGAGGGCACCGACGTCCTGCAGATCCTGTTCTGCCCGATGGGGCACGACAGCCCGTATCACCAGGGGCCCGCGGTCCGGCTGATCTGGCGTGATTCCGGCGAGGTGCGGGATGTCTCGGATCCGCCGCCCGCCCCCGGGGAGGCCGAAGCCGCGTACCTGCCGGAACCCTGCGTTTTCGAGCCGTGCTCGATCGACGAGCTGCCCCGGCTCTGTGACTTCCCGGCGGAGACCCGCGCCGCGCTCGGCATCCCCGAGGGAGCGGGTGACGAGCCGGAGGGCTGGCCCGAGCTGGATCACTATTCGAAGATCGGCGGCTGGACCGCCTGGGGCGCGAACGACCGCTCCGAGCTGGATTGCCGGGAGTGCGGAGCAGAACTACGCCAGACGATCGCGCTGGCCACGGAGGAACACGAGGTCGGCTGCGGATGCGAAGCAGGCGAAGGCGAACCGGCGGGCTGGTCGTTCAGCCGGCAAGGCGCGCTGAACGTCTTCACCTGTCCCACCGACGTCACGCATCCCTTCAAGGTCCGGATCGACTAGGCGCCGAGCCCGGCGGTAGCAAAGGTCCCCCGCTCCAGTGCTGGAAGACCAGGTTCGTGTGCACCCTGGCGACCTCGTCGCGGGCGGTCAGTTCGTCGAGCACCAGCCGTTGCAGCTCGGTCGCCGAAGCGGTGGCGACATGCGCGAGGAAGTCGTCCGGGCCGGTCAGGTGGTAGACGGCGCGGACCTCCGGCAGGGCCAGCAGATGCTCGACGAACGAGTCGACCAGTGCCCGCCGGTGCGGGCGGACCTGGACGAACAGGAGCGCTTCGAGCGGGCGGCCGAGTTTGGCGGCGTCCACCTCGGCGCGCTGGCCGGTGATCACGCCGAGCTCGCGCAGCCGGTTGACGCGGTCGAGACAGGTCGAGGGCGCGATGCCCACTTCGGCGGCCAAATCCTTGTTCGAGATCCGGGCGTCGTTCTGGAGGAGCCGCAGAATTCGAAGATCGACCGTGCTCAGTTCGCCAGATTCCGACATCGGCGAATGATATCCGAGAACATTGCGGTCGTTCCGGAGAAAAACGCAGGATCTCGGTATGACCGCAACGCTGCGCACCCGAGCCGTCCACGCCGGCCGTGACGATCTCACGGACCTCGGCGTCCACGCCGCTCCGCTCGATCTGTCCACGACCTACCCGTCACGGAAAAGCGTCGAGGAGGCGGGCCGCATCGACGAATTCGCCGCCTCGGGCTCGTTGTCCGGGCTCCCGGTCTACGGGCGGCTGAGCAACCCGACCGTCGAACGGTTCGAGAAGGCGCTCGCCGAACTCGAAGGGTTCGACGACGCCGTCGCGTTCGCCACCGGCATGGCCGCGGTCTCGGCTTCGCTGCTCACCGCTGTCGCACAGGGCAAACGGCATGTCGTCGCCGTCCGGCCGGTCTACGGCTGCACCGACCACCTGCTGACGTCCGGCCTGCTCGGCACCGAGGTGACCTGGGCCGATCCGGAGGGTGTCGTGTCGGCGCTGCGGCCGGGCACCGGACTGGTGCTGCTCGAGACCCCCGCGAACCCGACGCTGCGCGAGGTCGACGTCGCCGAGATCGTGCGTGCCGCGGGCGAGGTCCCGGTGCTGGTCGACAACACCTTCGCGACTCCCGTGCTCCAGCGGCCGGGACGGCACGGCGCCCGGTTCGTCCTGCACAGCGCGACCAAGTTCCTCGGTGGCCACGGCGACGTCATGGGCGGCGTGATCGCTTGCAGTGCCGAAGACGCCGGGATGTTGCGGCAGATCCGCTTCGCCACCGGTGGCGTACTGCACCCGCTGGCCGGGTACATGCTGCTTCGCGGCCTCTCGACCCTCCCGCTGCGCGTCAACGCCGCGTCCGCGACAGCCGCCGAACTCGTCGAGCGGCTTCGCGGTCACGCGAACGTGAGCGCCGTGCACTACCCGGCCGTCGGCGGTCCGCTGATCGCGTTCGAGGTCGACGGGGATCCGCACGCGCTCATCGGTGCGGTCCGGTTGATCACCCCGGCCGTCAGCCTCGGCAGCGTCGATTCGCTCATCCAGCATCCGGCGTCGATCAGTCACCGGATCGTGGCCGAAGACGACCGGCGCGGCGCGGGCGTGACCGACCGGCTCATCCGCATGTCGGTGGGGCTGGAGGACGTCGAGGACCTGTGGCACGACTTGGCCCAGGCACTCAAGGCTTGCTGAGTGCTGCGACGGTCGTCACGAGGATGTCGACAAATCGTCCGGTCTGGCTAACCTGGTCGGGTGAAGGATCTGGTCTCGTCCTGGGTGGAATCTTCGGCTCGTAGCACGCTTTCCCGGCTGCACCAGCAGCTCGGTGTCGCGGGGCTCGCGGCGGCGGCGGCCGTGCCCGGGCTGTCGGCCGTCTTCGATCAGCACTCCGCCGCGGTGCGGGACATCCTCGCGGCGGGAGTCGAAGGTTCGGCGGCGGTCGCCGGGGTCGTCCTCCTCGCCGGCTACACGCGGGGGCTGCTCGACGAGGCGAAGACCAAGGGGTGGACGTTCCGCGCTCCGGCCGATCTGTCCGCTTGGGCCACCAGCGACTGGATGACCGCGCGGCTGGTCGGCGTGTGTTCACTGGCCGCCATGATCGACGGCAGGCCGACGGGGAACGAGTAGGGCAGCCGGAGGCCCCACCCGTTCCCCTGGAGGGTCAGTCATTCTCCGGCGAAGGGGGCATGGTGCCACCGGGGGGCCGCTGGCCGGGATCCTGGTGCTGGGACACCTGGCCCTGGCCGGGCGAGAACTGCTGGTGCTGCGTCGGCCGCTGACCCGGCTGGTCCGGGTCGGCCGCGTGGTGTCCGGCGGACACCGGCTGGTGGACCGCCGTGCGCTCGGTCGGCACGTCACCCGAACGACCGGCGTCTTCGCGCCCGCGCTGGTAGGCCTCGGCCTGCGCCTTCGCGGCGGGGATCTCCGCCTCGGCCCGGCCGAGCCAGCTTTCCCAGCGCTGCTGCATCGGCTTGACGAGACCACCGCCGACCCCGACGACGGCGATGCCGCCGACCGTGGCGAGCACGGTGATCAGCACCGGCAGCGTGACCGCGGTGGCCACGCCGATCTGGTTCAGCGCCGCGATCGCACCGAGACCCCAGATGAACACCGAGGCGATGGTGGCGAGCACCTTGCCGTAGGAAACACCGGAGAGGGCGTTGGCGACCAGGTCCTTGACCGCCTTGGCGATCGCGCCGGCGATCACCACGATGATGATCGCGACGATGGCGCGCGGCAGCCAGGCGACGATCTCGTTGAGCAGCGAACTCACCGGGTTCGGGCCGAACACGCCGAACGCGAACTGCAGGGCGATCAGCAGGATCGCGTAGTAGACGATCTTGCTGATGATGTTCGACGCGTCGAACTGGCTGCGCGAGAGCATCTGTTCGAAGCCCCCGCGTTGGAGGAGCCGGTTGAACCCGACCTTCTCGAGCACCATGCCCACGGCTTTGGCGAGCGCCTTCGCGATCAGCCAGCCGATGAACAGGATGACCAGGAACGCGAGTAGTTTCGGGACGAAGGTGGCGACCGAATTCCAGGCGCTCGACACGCCTTGACCGAAGTCGACGGCCGCCAGTGCTGATGTGGCCACTGGACGTTCTCCCTTCCACCACTGGAGCTTCCAGGCTGGTGGAAAGGGGGGTGCCCGGCATTCGGGCGATCACACTCCTGCCCACCCGAACGGGTGGGTCAGCCGCAGCAGCCGCCTCCGCAGCAGCCGCCCCCACCCGCGGGGGCGGGGGCCGGGCCGGAAGCCGAGCCGGTCAGCGCGACGGTCGTCAGCAATTTGACGGTGTCCTGGTGGCCCTCCGGGCACGGCGCGGGCGCACCGGACTCGCTCATCGGCCGCAGTAGTTCGAAGGTCCCGGCGCATTCGCGGCAGCGGTAGGCGTAAGTCGGCATGTCCGTCATCATCCCATCCCTTCCCGGCGCGAGGCTGGCAAGCTGGCCGCGTGGAACTGCCTGTCGCGGCGCATGTGCCGCATCTCGGCCAAGTCGTCCCCTCCGTGCTGTCCGCCCTGGGTGCCGCCGGGTTCGCCAACTCGCTGGGCCTGGCGGAGGCGGCCGGCGCCGGTGTCCTGCTCATCGACGGTCTCGGCTGGGAACTGCTGGCCGAACACGCCGCCGACGCGCCCGTGCTGACCCAGCTGGCGAAGTCGCCGCTGCGGGTCGGTTTTCCGGCGACGACGGCCGCCGGTCTCGGCGCGATCGGCACGGGGCTCGCCTCGGGGGAACACGGCCTGGTCGGGTACAGCTTCGAGATGCCTGGGGCAGGCGTCCTGAACGCGTTGCGCTGGACCAGCCACGTGGACGGCGGCGATCTCCGCGGCGCGCTGCCACCACGCGAAGTGCAGCCCCTGCCGACGACGTTCGAACGCGCGGCGGCCGCCGGGATCACGACCAGCGTGGTGTCTTCGGCGAAGTTCGCCGACACCGCGCTCACCCGCGCGACGCAGTCCGGCGCGCGTTATGTCGGCGTTCACGCGCTGGGCGACCTGGCCGCCTGCATCCTGCACTGCCTGGAAACGCGGCCGGCGTTCTGCTGGGGCTACCACAGCGAACTCGACCTGCTGGGCCACGTCCACGGACCCGGTTCGGCGCCGTGGCGGATGCAGCTGCGCCACGTCGACCGGCTCGTCGAGTCCCTTGTGGACGGGCTGCCGTCCGGCGCGCTCCTCGCGGTCGTGGCCGACCACGGCATGGTGACCGTCGAGGACGCGCTCGACATCGACGAGACACCAGCGCTGCTCGGCGGCGTCCGGGCCATCGGTGGTGAGGTGCGGGCACGGCACGTCTACGGCGAACCGGGCGCCGAGGCCGACGTGCTGGCGGCCTGGCGTGAGGTGATCGGCGACCGGGCGTGGATCCTCCCGCGCGACGAAGCCGTCGAGGCGGGCTGGTTCGGGCCGGTCTCCGACCGGGTCCGTCCGCGCATCGGAGACGTGGTCGTGGCGTCGAAAGGGCGGTTCGGGCTGGTGCGGGAACTGGCCGAAGCCGTCGAGTCCTCCATGGTCGGCCAACACGGCTCGCTGACCCCGGCCGAACAACTCGTCCCGCTGGTCCTCGCGCGCGGCTGACCCCCGCAATTCGTCGCCTGGTTGCGGTCCTTGCGCGTGCAACGACCGCAACCAGGCGACGGATTGCGTCAGGCGGGTTTTCGGGCCGAGAACTTCACGGAGCGCTTGGGCACGTGATCGACGTCGATGTCGGTGAACCCGGCGGCGGTGAGGCGGGGCCAGAGCGAGACCGGGTCGAGGGCGTTCATCGTGTCGCCGAGGTGGAAGAGCCGGAACGGCACGTTCGCCAGGCTGTCGATCGCGCGCAGGACGCCGCCGGGGCGGAGCACCCGGAACGCCTCGGCGAAGATCGCGTCCTGCAACGCCGTCGTCGGCACATGGTGCAGCATCGTGAAGCAGACGACCGCCGAGAACTCACCGTCCTCGAAGGGCATCGCCGCGCCGTCACCCCGGACGATCCGCACCCGGCCGTCGAATTCGCGCTCGAGGAGGTCCGCCGAGGCTTCGTCGATCTCGATCGCGGTGAGCCGGGGGACGAGCCGGACGAGCGCGCGGGTGGTCGCGCCGAAGCCGGGCCCGATCTCCAGCACGGAGTCGCCGAGGTCGAAACCGGCGACGCTGCCCGGCATCTCGGCGGCGACGGCTTTCGCCCACAGAGCGGAACTGCAGAGTTTGCGGTGCACCAGGTTCATCGGCATGAAGCCGAAGCTAGCCGTGACCGGTAGGCGATAGGCTGCCAAGTGATGTCGAGAATCGGACTCCTTCCCCCGATGCCGACGGCGATGGTGCTCGGCGAGATGGAGCTGCCCGCCGGCACGTGGCTTCCGTGGCACGAGCACGACGGTCACCAGCTCGCGTGGGCGGCGAGGGGGATCTTGAGCGTGAACGTCGGCGCTCGGCACTGGGTGCTGCCGCCGACGCGCGCGCTGTGGATCCCGGCGGGTGTCATGCACCGCACGGGCGCCACCGCGCAGACCGTGCTGCGGGGGATCTACGCCGCTCGAGACCGGTGCCCGGTGCCTTGGCGCGAACCGGCACTCGTCGCCGTCCGCCCGCTCCTGCGCGAACTGCTGGAGCACCTCGGCACGGCGGGCCTCGGCGACGACGAGCGCCGCCGGGCCGAAGCCGTCGCCTTCGACCTGCTCGAACCGGTGGACGTCGTGCCGATCACCGTGCCGATGCCGTCGGACGGGCGTGCGCTGACCGTCGCGCGGGCGGTGATCGCCGATCCGGCGGACCGCCGCGGCCTCGCGGATTTCGCGCGCGACGCGGGCGCGAGCGAACGCACGCTCGCGCGGCTGTTCCTCACCGAATGCCGGACGACCTTCGGCGCGTGGCGGGTGCAGGCCCGGCTGCGCGCGGCCTTGCCGCTGCTGGCCGCGGGCATGCCGCTGACCGCGGTCTCCCGCCGGATCGGCTACTCCTCGCCGAGCGCGTTCGTCGACGCCTTCCGCCGGGCGGTCGGGGTGACGCCGGGCGCCTACTTCGACGGCTAGCGCGGACGACACGGATTCCCCCGCTCGTCGTCCGTCCGGACACGGGTGTCGTCCCGCTGATCACGGGTGTCGTCCGGCTGAGCACCGACCGCGGACGGCGGACCCCGGGCGCCGAGCGAGCGGGGTCACCACCCTGGGGCCGTATACCGTTTCGGCGTGCCTCGACGTAACCGGCCCGAACGCGGTCGACGCCCCGACCTCGGCGCGTCGACCGGCTGGGCGCGCTCCGAATCCGCCGCCGACGGCGACTGGCTGGTGCGCACCGTGCCCGGCGCGCAGGCCACCAAGGACTACCGCTGTCCCGGCTGCGACCACGAGATCCGGCAGGGAACCCCGCATGTGGTCGCCTGGCCCGCCGACGACACCGGCGGGGTCGCCGACCGCCGCCACTGGCACAAGGCGTGCTGGGGCGCGCGGTCCCGGCGCCGTCCCGGACGCTGGTGATTCAGCGCCGCATGTGCAGTGAGGGCGCTCCCTCGAATTCCTCCTCCGTGTGGATCTTGAAGCCGAGCCGCTCGGCGACCCGGACCGAGGGCTCGTTGGACACCATGATGTTGGCGACCACCGGGGTGTCGGGGATCTCCCGTTCGGCCCATTCGACGACGGCGGCCGCCATCTCGGTCGCGTAGCCCTTGCCCCAGGCGAACGGCCAGAAGCGGTACGCGAGGTTCAGCACGCGCTCGCCGTTCCATTCGTGATAGCGGACGCCGCCGAAGCCGACGATCACCTCGGGATCGTCGGCGGCGGACACCACGAGATAGCCGAACCCGTGCTCTGCCCATTGCGTCATCCAGGCGTCGTACAGCTCCCGCGCGCCCTCGACGGTGTGCGGTACGACGTTGAACTTGTTCGTCTCCGGATCGGCCTGCAGCGCGACGATGTTTTCGCGATCCGCCTCGCGCAGCCGCCGCAACAGCAGCCTCTCCGTCTTGATCTCTGTCAACACGGATCCGACGGTAGCGCCAGGGTGCGACAGAATCGTCGCCATGAAGGATCTCCCGCTGGTACTGCTGCACGCCTTCCCCGTCGATGCCCGCATGTGGGACGCGGTCCGCGCGCCGCTTTCGGAACGGCTGCGGCTGATCACCCCGGACCAGCGCGGTCTCGGCCGCAGTCCGCTGCCGGAGACGGACCGGGAGCCGGATCTGGACGACGCCGCCCGCGACGTCGTGGCGTTGCTCGACCGGCTCGGACTCGACGAGGTCGTCCTCGGTGGCTGTTCGATGGGCGGTTACCTGACGATGGCGGTGCTGCGCCTCGCGCCGGAACGGGTGGGCGGGCTCGTGTTCATCGACACGAAGGCGACGGCCGACACTCCCGAAGCCGCCCAGGCCCGGCACGACTTGGCGGCCCGGGTCGAGGCCGAAGGCGCCGGATGGACGCCCGACGCCCTCGCGCCCGGACTACTTGCCGACAAGGCCGATCCCGAAGTGGCCGGACGGCTTCGTGAACTGATCACGACGCAGCCGCCGGCGGGTATCGCGTGGGCGGCGCGTGCGATGGCGGCCCGGCCCGATTCGCTCGCAACGCTGCGGGCGGCGGACGTGCCGGCGCTGGTGGTGGTCGGCGAAGAGGACGGCCTGACCCCGCTGGAGGCGGCGGACACCCTGGCGGAAACGCTGCCGGACGCGACCTTGGTCGTCCTGCCGGAGGCGGGGCATCTGACGCCGCTGGAGGATCCGGCCGGAGTCGTCGAAGCGATCTTGGGCTGGTACCCCGCGTGAGAAACATTTCCCTCGCCGCTTCGAAGGGATAGCGGACAGGGGGACTTGCGGCAAGCCCCCATTCCCGCTCCACAATTCCCGCCTTCACGTTTTGCCGAAGGGGGATTCCCATGCGTGTACTCCTGTCCACTGTCGGGACGAGGGGTGAGGTGCGGCCGCTGGTGGCGCTGGCGGTGCGGTTGCGGGAAGCCGGTCGGGAAGTCTGGCTCTGCGCACCGCCGGATTTCCATGACGGGGCGGAAGGTCTTGGGATCTCCTTCGCGCCACTGAGGCCGGAGCTCCGGTCGACGGCGAAGCCGGATTCCTTGCTGACCAAGGCGATGGCCACGCCAGAGGGGCGGCGGAAGATGGCGGAGGCCAGGGTCGTCGACCAGTTCGAGACGATGCCGGAAGTGGCCGAGGGCTGCGACGCCGTCGTCGCGGGAATGGTTCTGAACATCGCCGCCCATTCGGTGGCCGAGCGAAAAGGTGTTCCCTATTTCTTCACCGCTTACTGCCCGATAACGCAGCCTTCGCTGCACGTCGCGAAGACGATGATCGAGGCGGTGGCCGCGTCGCTCCTGTTGGACGCCGTCTGACCCGCAATTAGTCACCTACTTGCGGAGATACCCCTTCGCAAGTAGGTGACTAATTGCGCTGGAAGTAGCGCTCCAGGGCGGCCTCGGCCTCCGGGAGCCGCTCGGGGAACCGCCGCGCGATCACGAATCGCCAGGGCACCTCGAACAACCGCCGCAGGGCGATGAACGGCTCCAACGACGACGGTGTCACGTCCGCCGGGTACGCGTCCAAAGTCGCGGAACCGGCCTCCGCGTAGAGCACGCCGAGATCCCAGCCGAGCGGTCCGCGCCAGGTGTCCTCGAAGTCGAGCCAGCACGGTCCGGCCGCCGTCGCGATGACGTTCCCCCGATGGGCGTCCCCGTGCAGCGGCCGGACCTCGTCCGCCGGGAGCGCCGCCGCGACCCGTTCGAGTTCTTCGGACAACCGGGGCGCCGCGCCGGACATGGCGGAACCGTGCCGGTCGAGCAGCGTCCGGAATTCGCGGACCGGGCCGAGTTCGGGCAGTTCACCGGGGTAGTCCGCGAGCGCGGCGTGCACCCGGGCGAGTGAAAGCGCCACCTCGCGCGGCGACAGCGTGTGCCCCGGTTCGTGCGGCGTGTAATGCCAGAGAGTGACCGGAAGACCGTGGGCGAAATGCGGTCCGGCCGGGGGATCGGTGGTGGGTGAGACGACGAGCACAGCACGTTCCGTGAGGTGCTTCGACAGCTCGACGTCGCGCGCGAGCCAGTCTTCGGGGGAAGCACGCGCGAGGCGTGTGGTGCCGGGCACCCGCGCCACCACCGGACCCAGCCTCACCAGCACGTTCGACTTGAAGTGCAGCACCTCGGGGGCGCCGGTCGGCAGCCCGTGCCGAACACCGACGGCGATCGCCGCGGCCACTCCCGCACGCGTGTGTTCGTCGGTCACGGCGCGATCTTGCCAGCCGGTGCGCGCGACTGTCGGTAGTGAGGGCTACGATCCTTCTTAGCCGCCGGAATGGGTCTCGAACCCCGGCCGACGGCAGAACATTGACCACCACAAGGTTTGAGTGTTGGAGGCAGGAGTGACGGCCGTAGCCCCCAAGCCGATCGCCACGCGCCCGTACCCCGCGCGGGAGTCGGTCAAGGGTTCGTACCTGCTGCGGTTGTTCCGCACGACGGACCACAAGCAAATCGGCATCATGTATCTGGTCACGTCGTTCGCCTTCTTCATGGTGGGCGGCGCGATGGCGATGCTGATCCGTTCCGAGCTGGCCCGTCCCGGGCAGCAGTTCCTTTCGCAGGAGCAGTACAACCAGCTGTTCACCATGCACGGCACGGTCATGCTGCTGCTGTACGCGACGCCGATCCTCTTCGGTTTCGCGAACTTCATCCTGCCGCTGCAGATCGGTTCGCCCGACGTCGCCTTCCCGCGGCTGAACGCTTTCTCGTACTGGCTGTACCTCTTCGGCGGCCTGATCGTGATGTCCGGCTTCCTGACCCCGGGTGGCGCCGCCGACTTCGGCTGGTTCGCCTACACCCCGCTGTCGGACGCCATCCACTCGCCCGGCGTCGGCGCCGACCTGTGGATCTCCGGTCTGGTCGTCTCCGGTCTCGGCACCATCCTCGGTGGCGTCAACATGATCACCACGGTGATCTGCCTGCGCGCCCCCGGCATGACGATGTACCGGATGCCGATCTTCACCTGGAACATCCTGGTCACCAGCCTCCTGATCCTGCTGGCGTTCCCCATCCTGACCGCGGCCCTGATGGGCCTGCTGGCGGACCGGCATCTCGGGGCGCACGTGTTCGATCCCGCGAACGGCGGTGTGATCCTCTGGCAACACCTGTTCTGGTTCTTCGGCCATCCAGAGGTCTACATCGTCGCCCTGCCGTTCTTCGGGATCGTGTCGGAGATCTTCCCGGTCTTCAGCCGCAAGCCGATCTTCGGTTACAAGGGCTTGGTCTGGGCGACACTGGCGATCGCCGCGCTGTCGGTGGCCGTGTGGGCGCACCACATGTACGCGACCGGCGCCGTGCTGCTGCCGTTCTTCTCCTTCATGACCTTCCTGATCGCGGTCCCGACCGGCGTGAAGTTCTTCAACTGGATCGGCACGATGTGGAAGGGCCAGCTGTCCTTCGAGACGCCGATGATCTTCTCGATGGGCTTCATCGTCACGTTCCTCTTCGGCGGGCTGACCGGCATCATGCTGGCCGCGCCGGCGATCGACTTCCACGTGTCCGACAGCTACTTCGTCGTCGCGCACTTCCACTACGTGCTCTACGGCACGATCGTGTTCGCCACCTTCGCCGGGATCTACTTCTGGTTCCCGAAGATCACCGGCCGCATGATGGACGAGAAGCTCGGCAAGTGGCACTTCTGGACCACCTTCATCGGTTTCCACGCCACGTTCCTGGTGCAGCACTGGCTGGGTGCCGAAGGCATGCCGCGCCGGTACGCGGACTACCTGCAGTCGGACGGGTTCACCACGCTGAACACGATCTCGACGATCGGCGCGTACATCCTCGGTGCCTCGACGCTGCCGTTCATCTGGAACGTCTTCAAGAGCTACCGGTACGGCGAGATCGTCACGGTGGACGACCCGTGGGGTTACGGCAACTCGCTCGAATGGGCGACGTCCTGCCCGCCGCCGCGGCACAACTTCACCGAGCTGCCGCGAATCCGGTCCGAGCGGCCGGCGTTCGAGCTGCACTATCCGCATATGGTCGAGCGCATGCACAAGGAGGGTGAGATCGGCTTCTTCGGACAGCAGAAGGTCAACTCCCACAGCGCGCCGTCCCAGGTGCTCACCGAGGCGGCCATACCGGGTGACCACTCCAAGGACAACTCCAGCGAGAAGTGACCCGATCAGCGGAATCGGCGCGTGCCTTGCCTCACACAGGGGCAAGGCACGCGCCTTTTTCGTACTTGGTTGAGGGAGACTGACCCCCGTGACGCAGACACCAGTTCTCATCACCACCACCGGTCCCGACAAACCGGGTGTGTCCTCGGTGCTGTTCGCCGTGCTGTCGCGCCACGACGTCGACGTGCTCGACGTCGAGCAGGTCGTGATCCGCGGCCAGCTGGTGCTCGGCGTGCTCGCCGGGGTGTACCGCGATCCCGAAGGCTTGCAGGAATACGTCGAGCAGGCCATGGCGTCCGTCGGGATGCAGGTCGAGGTGAAGATCGGCTCGGCCATCGGCGCCGACCCGTTCGCCATCGGGAAAAAGGACTCGACGCATGTCCTGCTGATGCTCGGCCGCCCGGTCACCGCGCGGGCGTTCTCCGACGTCGCGCGCCGCCTCGCCGCGCTGGACGTCAACATCGACTCGATCCGCAGTGTCGCCGACTATCCGGTCACCGGGCTGGAGCTGTTCGCCTCGCTCGCCCAGGACACTCCGGAGGCCGACGCCGCGCTGCGCACCGCGTTGGCGGACGCCGCCGTCGAGGCCGGGATCGACATCTCGGTCGAGCGCGCCGGGCTCGCCCGCCGCGCCAAGCGGCTGGTCGTCTTCGACGTCGATTCCACCCTCATTCAGGGGGAGGTCATCGAGATGCTGGGCGCGCACGCCGGTGTCGAACCGCAGGTCCGCGAGATCACCGAGGCCGCGATGCGCGGCGAGCTGAACTTCGCCGAGTCGCTGGAGCGCCGCGTCGCGCTGCTGGAAGGGCTTCCGGAGACGGTGCTCGACGAGGTCGCCGCGTCCATCGAACTCACCCCCGGCGCGCGCACGACCATCCGCACGCTGAAGCGGATGGGATTCCGCTGTGGGGTCGTTTCGGGCGGTTTCACCAAGATCATCCAGTCCCTCGTGAACGACCTCGGGCTCGACTTCGCCGCCGCGAACGAACTCGAAGTGGTCGACGGCAAGCTCACCGGCCGGGTGATCGGGGAGATCGTCGACCGCGCGGGCAAGGCGACGGCGCTGCGCCGGTTCGCCGACGAGTACGAGATCTCGCTGGAGCAGTGCGTCGCGGTCGGCGACGGGGCGAACGACATCGACATGCTCTCGGTCGCCGGAATGGGTGTCGCCTTCAACGCGAAGCCCGCGCTGCGCGAGGTCGCCGACACCGCGCTTTCGCATCCGTACCTCGACGCCGTGCTGTTCCTGCTCGGGGTCACCAGGGCCGAGATCGAGGCCGCCGACGCGGCCGACGGACTCGAGCTTTCGCGGCCGTGAGCGTGCTGGAGCCGTTGGCCGCGCGCTACGCGTACTGGTTCGGCCTCCCCGCGGAGAGCACGGTGCTGATGCGCTCTCAGCGGGAAAGTGCACTTCGAGCGGAAGACACCTCCGACGAGGATCCCGCCGAGGTCCGCGCCATGCCGGTGATCCTGCGGATGGAACGCGCGGAACCGCCGTCGCGGACCGCGTTGCTGGAAGCCGCCGCGGCGGCCGCGGTCGCGGTCTGTCTCGACGAACGCGCCGAGCCCGACGGAGATTGGCACGAGCCGCTCAAGGCCTGGGTCGACGGCCGGATCCGCAAGGTCGCCCGGCGTGCGCGCGGTGCGCATTGGCGGGCCGTCCAGGAATTGCCGGGCAGCACGATCGAGGTGGACGGTGCCGAGGCGCGGGCGTTGCTGCCTTGCCGCGTCGTCGACACCCCGAAAGAGGTGTCGCGGTTGCAGATCTCCGGGAGCGAACTCCCGGCCGACGAACCGGGACCCGCGCCGGACGGGCTCCCGAGGTTGCTGCTGAACCCCGAAGTCTCGATGACCGTCGGCAAGGGCGCCGCCCAGGTCGGGCACGCGACCATGATCCTGGCCTCGCTGCTGGACGAAGCCGAACGGGCGCCCTGGGCCGAGACGGGGTTCCGGTGCTCGGTGCGGACCCCGCCGGTCGCGACGTGGAAGGCGTTGTGCCCGGTCGAGGATCCGGAGGGCTCGTGGCGCCGTGATGGTGTCGTCGCGGTCCGGGACGCCGGATTCACCGAAGTCGATCCCGGAACCATCACGGTCTTAGCCCGAAGGGCCTAGCCTCCTATACTTCCCCATATGGGTGACCGACTGATCGCCGGGCGCTATCGCCTGGACGAGCGGATCGGCGCCGGGGGCATGGGCGTGGTCTGGCGTGCCACCGATCTCGACCTCGGCCGGGTCGTCGCCCTCAAACGTTCGCGGGCCGGGGACAGTGGCCAGATCCGGCGCGAGGCGCGAATCGGCGCGGGGCTGCACCATCCGAACGTCGTCACCGTCTTCGACGCCGTGATCGACGGCGACGACCGCTGGCTCGTCATGGAGTACCTGCCTTCGCGCAACCTCGCCGACGTCGTCGACACCGACGGGCCGCTGCCTCCCGGCAAGGTGGCGAAGATCGGCGTCCAGCTCGCCGCCGCGCTCGCGGCGATGCACGAGAAGGGCATGGTCCACCGCGACCTCAAACCGGGCAACGTCCTGGTGGCCGACGACGGCACCGCCAAACTCACCGACCTCGGCATCGCGCAGTGGGCGGAGGTGACCCGCACCGGTGGCGGCTTCGACGTCGGCACTCCCGGCTACGTCGCGCCCGAGATGGCCGAAGGGCGCCAGGCGGGTGCCGCGGCGGACGTGTTCTCACTCGGCGCGACGCTGTTCGCCGCCGTCGAGGGCACGTCGGTGTGGGGCGACACGAGCGTGGGGCCGTTCGTCCAGCTCCGGCGGGCGACGTCGTACTCGCTGGAGCCGATCCGCCGGGCGGGATCGCTGACGCCGGTGCTGGGCGAACTGCTGCGCCGCAAACCCGCCGGTCGGCCGGACGCCGTCCGCGCCGCCGAGCTGCTGTCCGGAATCGCGGATGTCGCCGTTCCCGCGCGGGTACGGCGGTTCCGGGTGCCCAGGCGAGCCACGGCGATCGGTGCCGTCGCCGCGGTGCTGTCGCTGATCGGCGGGCTGCTCCACGCCACGAGGGAACCGGCGTCGATGGCGGCCACGCCGCCTGCCGAATCGATCGGTGACCGGCGGACTGCGGATCCGTGTGCGCTGGTGGATCCGGTCGTGCTGAAGCATCTCGGTACCCCCGAACCGGACACCGCCGGTGGCAACTTCAACTCTTGCGGGATCCGGTTGCGCCTCAGCCCCGACGAGGAGGACATCGTCGACATCCGGCTCGAATTGACGAGGCCGACGTCACCGTTGCTGGACAGGCCGAGGCCAGGGCAGCTGATCGTGCGCGAGATCGCCAGCGACTCCGAAGACAAGTGCGCACGGGGTGTTCCGCTGCCGGACGGTAACCAGATCTGGGTGCACGCCCGGCACATCAGGAACTGGCACGCGCATCTGTGCGATTACGTCGATCCGGTGGCCACGTACGCGGCGGGCTCGCTGAACCGGGAGCCGGTGAAGCGGCGTCCCGCTCCGTTCCCCGCCGGTTCGCTCGGAAGCCTCGACGCCTGCGCGCTGGGCGGGAACCTGCCGCAGGCGATCGTCGGCGGCCCGGCCAAGCCGGATCCCGTCTTCGGCGGCTGGGAGTGCTACTGGAACCATCGCGAGACGGAGGTGACGATCCGGTTCGAGCGGGAGCGGGCGCCGTTCGAGGACGGCGGCAGGCGTATCGCGCTCGGATCGCGGGAGGCCTTCGTCGAGATCTCGACGGAGTGGGAGGCTTGCCAGGCCGAGATCCCGCACCGGAGCTTCACCGGCGACGGTCGTGCCATGATCGAGACGGTGGAGATCTACGTCGCGGACAAGGTCAGGAAGCCGCCGGAGATGTGCCCGGCCGCGGAACGGCTCGCCGGCGAGATCGCCCCCCGGTTGCCGCCACTCTGAAAGGGAAACCGTGTCTTTGGAAGTCCAGCGTGCCGGCGAGCACCGCTTCATCGGCCGCAACGAACGCGGCGCGGAGGTCGTGATCGGCCGCAAGGGCGCCGAGGGCGCCTTCTCACCCGCCGAACTGCTGCAGATCGCGGCGGCCGGCTGCTCGGCCGTCACCGCCGAGAACCTCATCACGCGCCGGATCGGGGAGGACTCGAAGTTCCGGGTCGGCGTGACCGCGGACAGGCGCGAAGGCGCTTCGGAGCTCGACGCGGTCCATGTGGCTTTCGACGTCGACGTGTCCTCGCTGCCCGCTTCGGAGCGTGAGGCGCTCGCGGGGGCGGTGGACCGGGCCATCGAGCGGCTGTGCACGGTGAGCCGGACGTTGAAGAAGGGCGTCCCGGTCACGGAAAGTTTCCCGGTCGAGTAGCCGCCCTCGCGTGCGATGAAGGGGCCTTTCATTGCAAAATTTGCTATGAAAGGCCCTTCCTTGCACTTGGGCTCAGTGTTTGGCGGCGTGGCCTTCGGCGCTCCAGACCACGTACGCCTCGTCGGCGTCGGTGGTCATGGCCTCGATGAACTTCTCGTTGTCGAAGCCGGGCAGCGTCTGGAGCCGCTCGATCAGGGCGTCGGCGGCCGGGTCTCCGCTGGGGATCGCGGTGCCCTTGCCGTCGGCGCCCGCGAGCATGAAGAAGACGTCTTCCTTCCACGGGCCTTCAGGAATCACTCTGACCACCACCGCGGACAGCTCGGACCACGTGACGGCTTCCTCGCTGCCGTCCGCGAGCTGGCGCCGCACTCCGGTGTCATCGACGCTGACGGTCCGGGATTGTGCGTTGGGCGACTCGTGGGACAACCGGTTCTCCCTGTCTTCGGCGTTCCGTTAACGGTACTCGGCCGTGTTCCAGGCCACTCAAGCCGGGGCGGCGGCGTCGAGGCGGCGCAGCGCGTCGCGGGCGACCTTCGGATCCATGGTCGGCCAGAACGGCGGCAGCGAGGCACGCAGGAATCCGCCGTAGCGGGCGGTGGCCAGCCGCGAGTCCAGGATCGCCACGACGCCGCGATCGGTGACCGACCGGTGCAGCCGCCCGGTGCCCTGGGCGAGCAGCAGCGCGGCGTGCGTGGCCGCGACGGTGAGGAAACCGTTGCCGCCCCTGGCTTCCACGGCCCGCTGCCGCGCCGACGAGACCGGGTCGTCCGGGCGGGGGAACGGGATCCTGTCGACCACCACGAGCTGGAGCGACGGACCGGGCACGTCGACGCCCTGCCACAGCGACAGCGTGCCGAACAGGCAGGTGCGCGCGTCCTCGGAGAACTTCTGCACCAGCAGACCGGTGGAATCGTCGCCCTGACAGAGGATCGGCAGGTCGAGCCGCTCCCGCATCTCCTCGGTGGCCTGCTTCGCCGCGCGCATCGAGGAGAACAGGCCGAGCGTGCGCCCACCCGCGGCCTCGATCAGCTCGGCGAGCTCGTCCATGGTCGAGGGCTGCAATCCGTCCCGCCCCGGCGGCGGAAGGTGCTTGGCCAGATAGAGGATGCCGTTGCGTTTGTGGTCGAACGGGGAGCCGACGTCGAGGCCGGTCCACTTCGGGCCCTCGGCGTCGTCGCTGTCGGCGGGAGCGGCCTTGTCCGTCGCCGCGCCAGGTGCCTTCTCGACCCTCGCGCCGCCGGGCGGAAGCCCCCACTGCCGGGCCATGGTGTCGAACGTGCCGCCCAGGGTCAGCGTCGCCGACGTGAGAACGGTGGTGTGCTGGTTGAACACCCGTTCCCGCAGCAGGCCGGCGACACCCAGCGGTGCGACCTTCAACGCGGGCGGACGCGGGTTCGTGGAGAAGCGGTCCCCGGTCAGCCAGACGACGTCACGCTGGTGTGCCTTGTCGTCGTCGAAGGCCTCGAGCAGCCGGACCGCGGTGTCGTGGACCTCTTCGAGCAGCGACCGCGCCAGTTTGCGGGCCGTGGCCTCGTCGACGTCTTCCTTCCGGTCCTTGCCGAGCGCGGTGAGGCAGCGGTGCGTGGCGTCGCGGACCGCGGGGATCGCGCCGGTGAGTGCCTGTGGCAGCGAGTCCAGGCGACCCGACGGCAGGTCGTCGAGGATCAGGGCCAGCCCGTCGCTCGCCTCCAGCAACTGGTCGGCCACCTCGTCGTCGACCAGCTTCCCGCAGCGCCGGGCGGCGGCGGAGACCATGCCGCTGGTCAGCTCGCCGGTCGCCACGGAGGTCACGCGGTCCACGAGGTCGTGTGCCTCGTCGATGATCACGAGGTCGTGTTCGGGGAGCACCTGGTAGCCCTGCAGCGCGTCGATCGCCAGCAGCGCGTGGTTGGTGACCACGACATCGGCCTTGCCTGCTTCGGCGCGGGACCGCTCGGCGAAGCAGTCCGTGCCGATGGGGCAGCGTGAGGCGCCCAGGCATTCCTTGGCGGTGACGGACACCTGGCGCCACGCCTGGTCCGAGACGCCGGGGACCAGCTCGTCGCGATCACCGGTTTCGGTGTCGGACGACCATTCCCGCAGCCGGGTGACCTCCTTGCCGAGCCTGGACACGGCGAACGGATCGAACAGCTGCTGGTCATCCGGCTCGTCCGGGGCGCCGGAATCGAGCCGGTGGAGACAAAGGTAGTTACGGCGGCCCTTGAGGATCGCGAAGGTGGGCTCGCGGCCGAGCGGCTTCTTCAGCGCTTTCGCCAGCCGGGGCAGATCCCTGTCGACCAGCTGGCGCTGCAGCGCGATGGTGGCCGTGGAGACCACGACCGTCGCCTCCTTCTCGACCGCGTGCCGGATCGCGGGAACGAGGTACGCCAACGACTTCCCGGTGCCCGTGCCCGCCTGGACGGCCAGGTGCTCGCCGGTGCGGATGGCGTGGCCGACGGCGTCCGCCATCTTCACCTGGCCCTCGCGCTCGGCACCGCCCACGGACTCGACCGCGTGGGTCAGGAGTTCGAGGACACCGGGGAAGTCAGCACGGGAAGGCACGGGACAAGACGATAGCCGGGGGCACCGTCAAGATCGTCCGCCCCGTGCAATGAAGGGGCCTTTCATCGCGAATTTTGCGATGAAAGGCCCCTTCATTGCGGCTCCTGCAGCGATGAAAGGACCGCTCACGACTCCTTGCGGAAGCGAGAGACCAGCGCCCAGGTGCCCGGAAGCAGCGCCGCCGCGACGGCGATCTTCAGCGCGTCCCCGATCAGGAACGGGACGACGCCCTTCGCCAGCGCGGTGGACAGGCTGACGCCCAGCGAGGCCGCCAGCCACGGCACGCCGAAGGAGTAGATGACGAGGTTGCCCAGCACCATCGTCCCCGCCATGCGCAGCGGCGTACGGTCACCGCCGCGGCCGGCGAGCGCGCCGACCAGGGCGCCGGCGAAGACGAATCCGACGATGTAGCCGGCGCTGGCGCCGAACAAGCCCGAAGAACCGTTCTGGAACCAGCCGAAGCCGGCCGCGCCGACGGCCAGGTACAGCGCCATCGACAGCGCGCCGCGCTTCCAGCCGAGCGCGGCGCCGACCAGCAGGGCGGCGAACGTCTGGCCGGTCATCGGCACCGGCGAGCCGGGCACCGGGATCAGGATCTGCGCGGCCGCGCCGGTCAGGGCGGCACCACCGGCGACGAGGATCGTGTCGCGGACGAGGGCGCCGGGAACGAGGTCGGCGAGGACCGGACGGGAGCCGGCCACGGACAGCGAAGACACTCAGACCTCCTATGAGTACACGAATGTGAACCGAGGTTAACGCCAGACGGCGGGCCGCGGTCCGAATGTCGGCCACCTCACGATCCACTCGACCGGGTGGCATGGCCCTGCGCGGTCCAGGCGGTTGGTGGAGGCTGCCGGCTATGAAGAAACCCGTTTCGAGGCTGTTGTCGGTGACGATGCTGACCGGAGCGCTGGCGACGGGAGGACCGGCGATCGCGTCGGCTGAGCCCGCGTCCGCGACGGCGTCCGCTTCGGTGGGTTCGCTCGACGTGGAGATCGGGAACGAGCACGTCGTCACCGGCGATCTCGCGGCGTGCGACGTCGACGGCCCCTTGACCGCGAAGACGCGGGGCGGCACCACCGGTGACTTCGCCCGGTTCGGCGGTGGCGGCTCGAACTGCGGCCGGACCGGCGCGGTCGCCGTCGCCGAGGCGTCCGGACAGCGGTTCGAGACCACCCTGCTCGAACGGTTCGGCGGCCCGGTGATCAAGGTCCGCACGTACCTGGCGAAGTGCAGCACCACCAAGGACGGCAGCCTCGGTTACATCGAGTTCGGCGACGTCTCCGGGTTCACGCTGCCGGAGAGCATCCCGCAGAACCACCGGGTGAACATCGCCGGCGGCAAGGGCGGGACGGCGCTGGCGTCGCTGACGGTCAACGAGACCGTCACCCCGGCGCCCGCCGACGGGAGCCTCGTGACGCACATGCTGCACATCAGGCTGTTCCCGCAGGGCGGACCGGCGAAGGGCGACATCTACCTCGGGACCGCGCGCTGCGACCCGTACGGCAAGAAGCACTGACCTCCCGCAATTCGTCACCTGCTTGCGGAGGTCGAAAGCGCAAGCAGGTGACGAATTGCGGGAGGGGTCAGGGGCGCGAGACGTACTTCGCGGCCGCGGCGACGAAGTCGCTCGCCCTGGTCGCGAGGTCCGTCAGTGAACCACCGGAGGTGAGCGCGTCGCCCAGAAGCGGCGTCGCGGCGGCGACGGCGATCGAACCCGCCTCGAGGTACTTGCCGACGTCGGCGAGATGGACGCCGCCGGTCGGTACCAGCGGGATGTCCGGCATCGGCGCCCGGATCGCCCGCAGGTAGGCGAGCCCGCCGACGGCGGCGATCGGGAACACCTTCACCGCCGCCGCGCCGAGGCGCCACGCCTGGTCGATCTCGGTCGGCGTCAGCGCACCGCAGACGACCGGCAGCCCGCGTTCGTGCGCGCGTTCCATGACCAGCGGGTTCACCGTGGGGGTGACCAGGAAGGTCGCGCCCGCGTCCGCCGAGACGTCCACATCGGACACCTCGCGCACACTCCCGGCGCCGACGTGCGCGTCGTCGCCGAGCGTCTTGCGGATGGTCGTGATGGCGTCGGTGGCACCCGGCGTGGTCAACGCCGCTTCGAGCACCCGCACCCCGGCGGCGTGCAGCACCGTGGCGGCGTCGGCGAACCGGCTCGCGTCCGGGGCCCGCAGGATCGCGACGAGCCGGTTTTCGATCAGGGTGTCCTGGAGGTCGTGCTGGATCATGCGGCCGGAACCGACGCCTTCCCGGTGTAGGTCACGCCCGCCTCGTCGAAGTCCTCGAGCGTGGCGTCGACGGTCGGCTGCGAGCCACCGACCGTGAGGTCCAGCAGCACCCGCACCTTGAAGCCCGCCTTCACCGCGTCGAGCGCCGTCGCGCGGACACAGAAGTCGGTCGCGATGCCGACGACGTCGACCTCGGTGACGTCGTGCTCCTTCAGCCACGCGTCGAGCGTCTTGCCGTCGCGCGCGTTTCCCTCGAAGCCGGAGTACGCGGCGGTGTACTCACCCTTGGAGAAGACCTCGCTGATCGGGACCACGTCGAGCGCGGGGTGGAACGACGCGCCGGAGGTGCCGGCGACGCAGTGACGCGGCCAGCTGTCCTTGAAGTCCGGCGTCTCGCTGAAGTGGTCACCCGGATCGATGTGGTAATCGCGGGTGGCGACGACGTGCGTGTAGCCACCTTCCGCGGCTTGCTTGGAGATCGCTTCGGCGGCGGCGGCGCCACCCGGCAGGCCGAGCGACCCGCCTTCGCAGAAGTCGTTCTGCACATCGACCACGATCAAGGCGGTCCCCATGTGGTGCTCCTGAGTTCTCGTCAGACGAATACGGTCGGAATGGCGGGCTCCCCGTGCGAGAGCTTGAGGCCTTCCCACGGAAGGCTCACCAATGCCCGCCGAAGCCGCTGGCGCGCGTCGTCCAGCGTGGGCAGATCATCCACCGTCCGGCCGTCCCGGACCAGCGGAATCTGCAATTCGTGGTCGTTCGGTCCCCGTTCCGGAACCGGCGAGCCCGCCGTCCAGATCACCTCTTCGACGGCGGTACCGGTCTCGCGGTGCCGCCGCAGCACGGATTTCCGGCCACCGCGGGACTCCTTGTGCGCGCTGCGCTTGGCGACCGGCCTGCCGTCGACCTCCACGAGCTTGTAGACCATCCCGGCGGTCGGCGCGCCGGAGCCGGTGACGACCGAGGTCCCGACGCCGTACGCGTCGACGGGTTCCGCGCGGAGCGCCGCGATGGCGTGTTCGTCGAGGTCGCCGGACACCACGATGCGGGTGTCCTTGGCACCGAGCGCGTCCAGCTGCTCGCGGGCCCGGCGGGCCAGCGGGCCGACGTCGCCGGAATCGATGCGGATCGCGCCCAGTTCGGTCCCGGCCACCCGGACGGCCGTTTCGATGCCCTTGGTGATGTCGTAGGTGTCCACCAGGAGGGTGGTGTCGGCGCCCATCTTGTCCACCTGTGCGCGGAACGCCGCCTCTTCGCTGTCGTGCAGCAACATGAACGCGTGCGCGACGGTGCCCCGGGTCGGGATGCCGTACCGGCGGCCCGCTTCGAGGTTGGAGGTCGTGGCGAACCCGGCGAGGTACGCGGCCCGTGCGGCGGCGACGGCGGCGTACTCGTGCGTGCGGCGCCCGCCCATTTCGATGATCGGCCTGCCGTGCGCGGCGCCCGACATCCGGGCCGCCGCGGACGCGATCGCGCTGTCGTGGTTGAGGATCGAGAGGATCAGCGTCTCCAGCACGACGGCCTCGCCGAAGGAGCCGGTGACGGTCAGGATCGGGGAGCCGGGGAAGTAGAGCTCGCCCTCGGGGTAACCGGCGATGTCCCCCGAAAAGGAGTAGTCCGCGAGCCACGAAAGGGTGGCGTCGTCGACGACCGCCGTCGCCTCCAGCTGGCTCAGCTCGGCATCGGTGAACCGGAAGTCCGCGATCGAGTCGAGGACCCGCCCGGTGCCCGCGACGACGCCGTAGCGGCGGCCGTCGGGCAGCCGACGTGCGAAGACCTCGAAGACACACGGCCGGTCCGCAGTCCCGTCGGACAGGGCGCTGGCCAGCATGGTCAGCTCGTAGTGGTCGGTGAGCAGCGCGGTGCTGGCGCCAGTGGCCGCCTCGGGGAAACCCATGCCGTCAGCCTATTCACCCACATGGCCGGACCTGCCAGCCCATACCGGAACGGGCCCGTGACACCATGGAGTGCATGTCCACGCCTGTCGCATCCGAGCAGACGCAGGTCGATCCACAGGGAGTAGAGCTCGTCTCCGAGGACAAACCCTGGCGGACGGTCGTCTGGAACGATCCGGTGAACCTCATGTCGTACGTGACGTACGTGTTCCAGAAGCTGTTCGGTTACAGCCGGGACCACGCGACGAAGCTGATGCTCGACGTGCACCAGAAGGGCAAGGCGATCGTGTCCTCCGGTTCCAAGGAGAAGGTGGAGACCGACGTCGCGAAACTCCACGCCGCCGGTCTCTGGGCGACGATGGAGCAGCCTTCATGAACGGATGGCGCCGCAAGGGCGAGACCATCGTCGCGGGCTTCGAGCAGCAGGAGGCCGCCGTGCTGCGGGGCCTGGTCAGCCAGCTGGAGGACATGCTCACCGCGCGCGCCGAGGAGGCGCCGCAGGACGAGCTGGCCGAGCTGACCGGCATCCGGACGGGGCCGACCGAATCGCCGGACGATCCGGTGCTTTCGCGATTGCTGCCGGACTTCCACAAGCTGGACCCGGACAACCCGACCCGCGAGGACCTCGACTCGGCCGCCGCGATGCGGTCGATCCACGAGCCCGATCTGCTGGACAAGAAGGTCGGTGTCGCCAAGATCGTGCTGGACACCCTGCCGCGTGACGGCGGGAACGTACGGCTGACCTTCGAGCAGGCCGACGCCTGGCTGGGCGCGCTCAACGACGTCCGGCTGGCGCTGGGCACCGCGCTCGACGTCACCGACGACATGCCCGACGAGCTGCCGGAGGACGATCCGCGCGCGCCGCATCTCGGCGTCTACCACTGGCTGACCTGGGTGCAGGAGACCCTCATCCAGTCGCTGACGTCATGATCACCGACGTTCCGGGGGTACTGGTCGGGCAGTACGAGCGGGTCGGCGACGGCTGGGCGACCGGGACGACGGTCGTCCTCGTCCCCGGTGGCGCCGTCGGAGCCGTCGACCAGCGCGGAGGCGCGCCCGGAACACGCGAGACCACGTTGCTGGAGCCGGAGAACCTGGTCCAGCACGTCAACGCGATCTGCCTGTCCGGCGGGAGCGCGTACGGCCTGGCCGCGGCGGACGGCGTCATGCGCTGGCTCGCCGAGCGGAACCTGGGCATCCCGGTCGGGACCGAGCCGCACGAGGTGGTGCCGATCGTGCCCGCCGCGGTGCTGTTCGACCTGCCGCGCGGCGACTGGGGAAACCGTCCGGACGCCTCTTTCGGCTATGCGGCCTGTGAAGCGGCTGTCGCGGGTCCGGTCGGGCTCGGGACCATCGGTGCGGGCGCCGGGGCGAAGGCCGGCTCGCTCAAGGGCGGGATCGGGACCGCCTCGGAGAAGGTCGGGGAGTTCACCGTCGGTGTCGTCGCCGCGGTGAACGCCGCCGGCGAGGCCGTGGACCTCTCGACCGGCCGCGCGTTCGCGGCGGATCACGAGGTCGACGGCGAGTTCGGCGTCCACTGGCCCGACCGGCCCGGCGATGTCGAAGCGAAGGCTTCGGGGCTGAACACGACCATCGGCGTGGTCGCGGTCGACGCGGCGCTGTCCAAGGCGGAGGCGCGACGGCTCGCGGTGGCCGCGCAAGACGGTCTCGCCAGGGCCGTCCGCCCGGCCCACACGATGTTCGACGGCGACACGGTGTTCGCGTTGGCGACCGGTGACCGGGAGCTGCCCGGTGGCGCGGGGCCCGTCGCGGCGACCCGCCGCGCGATGGTGCTGGACACGCTCTGCTCGGCGGCCGCGCGGGTGTTCGGGCGGGCGATGGTGCACGGCGTGCTCACCGCCACCTCCGCCGGCGGTATGCGCGCGTACCGCGACGTCTGGCCCGAAGCGTTCTCCTGACCCCGCAATTCGTCACCTACTTGCGAGCCTTCCCGCGATCCTTGCGCGTGCAACGACCGCAAGCAGGTGACGAATTGCGGGCGGGCGTGGCGGCAATCTCAGAGTATGGACCGGCTCTGCCCAGCACCTAAGATGGGCGACGTGCTCCGGATCCGCCGTGAACTCGTCGACGAGATCGTCGCCCATGCCCGTCGTGACCATCCCGACGAGGCGTGCGGGGTGATCGCCGGTCCCGAGGGATCGGACCGCCCCGAGCGGTACATCCCGATGCTGAACGCGGCGCGCTCGCCCACGTTCTACGAATTCGACTCGGGCGATCTGCTCAAGCTCTACCGCGAGATGGACGCCAACGACGAGGTGCCGGTGGTCATCTACCACTCGCACACCGCGACCGACGCCTATCCGTCCCGCACCGATGTCTCGTACGCCTCGGAACCCGACGCGCACTACGTGCTCGTTTCCACCAAGGACCCCGACACGCATCAGTTCCGGTCGTACCGGATCGTGGACGGGGAGATCACCGAGGAGCCCGTCGAGATCATCGGCTGAACCCGGACCCCGGGAATACCCGGCCCGGACCGAACGTCTGCGTAGCAGAGAACCCACCGGAGGTAGAAAACCATGGCCGTGACCGTGTCCATCCCGACCATCCTGCGTACGCACACCGGCGGCGAGAAGTCCGTCGAGGCGACCGGCAAGACCGTGCTCGAGGTGATCGACGACATCGAGTCCCGCCACGGCGGCCTCAAGGCCCGCCTGGTCAAGGAAGAGAAGCTGCACCGCTTCGTCAACGTCTACGTCAACGACGAGGACGTCCGCTTCTCCGGCGGCCTCGAAGCCGAGGTCAAGGACGGCGACACCCTGACCATCCTGCCCGCCGTGGCCGGTGGCTGATCGATGGCTCGCTTCGAGTCGCTGCTCGACGCGCTCGGCGGCACCCCGTTGGTCGGTCTTCCCCGGCTTTCGCCCACTCACGACGTGCGGTTGTGGGCGAAGCTGGAGGACCGCAACCCGACCGGTTCGATCAAGGATCGCCCCGCACTGGCGATGATCGAGGCCGCCGAGCGTGAAGGCATCCTCCGGCGCGGCTCCACGATCCTGGAGCCGACCTCCGGCAACACCGGGATCTCCCTCGCCATGGCCGCGAAGCTCAAGGGCTACGGCCTGGTGTGCGTGATGCCGGAGAACACCTCCACCGAACGCAAGCAGCTGCTGCAGGCATACGGCGCGCGGATCGTGTTCTCCCCGGCCGCCGGCGGGTCCAACGAGGCCGTGCGCCGCGCGAAGGAACTGGCGGAGGCCAACCCGGAATGGGTCATGCTCTACCAGTACGGCAACCCGGCCAACGCCGACGCGCACTACCGCGGCACCGGGCCCGAACTGCTCAAGGACCTGCCGACGCTGACGCATTTCGTCGGCGGCCTCGGCACCACCGGCACCCTGGTCGGCGTCGGGCGCTACCTCCACGAGGCGAAGCCGGACGTGCAGATCATCGCGGCCGAACCGCGCTACGGCGAGCTGGTGTACGGCCTGCGGAACCTCGACGAGGGCTTCGTGCCCGAGCTCTACGACGCGAGCGTGCTCAACGGCCGGTTCTCCGTCGGCGCGTACGACGCGCTTCGCCGGACGCGCGAGTTGCTGGAGCACGAAGGCATCTTCGCGGGGATCTCGACCGGCGCCGTGCTGCACGCGGCGCTGGCCGTGGCGGAGAAGGCCGCCGCTTCGGGGAAGCCCGCCGACGTGGCCTTCGTGGTCGCGGACGCGGGGTGGAAGTACCTCTCGACGGGCGCGTACTCCGGCTCGCTCGACGAAGCGGCCGAAAGGCTCGACGGGCAGCTCTGGGCCTGATCCGTCTCGCCCGCCCGAGTACCTGAAGGCCCCCTTCCTTGCGCCAGGCGCGAAGAAGGGGACCTTCAGGTACTTCCGGAGGCACGTGCACGATGGCGGGCATGAAGGTCATCGGGTTGCTGGGCGGGATGAGCTGGAAATCGTCGGCCGAGTACTACCGGCTGGTCAACGAGCGCGTCCGCGAGCTGCGCGGTGGCTACCACTCCGCGCGCGCCGTGCTGTACTCCGTGGACTTCGCCGAAATAGAAGCGATGCAGGCCGAAGGCCGCTGGGACGACGCCGGACGGGAGCTGAACAAGGCCGCACGCGGCCTCGAAGCCGCCGGAGCCGACTTCGTCGTTCTCTGCACCAACACGATGCACAAGGTCGCCGACCGGCTCACCGACGGCCTGGGCATCCCGCTCCTGCACCTCGCGGACACCACGGCCGCCGCGATCAAGGCCCGCGACATCACCAGGGTCGGGCTGCTGGGCACCGGTTTCACCATGACCCAGCCGTTCTACCGCGAACGTCTCGCCGCGCACGGCCTCGACGTGCTCGTCCCGGACGAGAAGGACCGCGAGACGGTGCACCGGGTCATCTACGACGAACTCGTCCACGGCGTCGTCACCGGCGGCTCCCGCGAGCGGTACCGCGAGGTCATCGCGAGACTCGTCGAGGCGGGCGCGGAAGGCGTCCTCTACGGCTGCACCGAGATCGAACTGCTCGTCGGCCCCGGAGACAGCCCGGTGCCCACCTTCCCCACCACGAGGCTGCACGCCGAGGCGGCCGTGGATCACGCGCTGGGCGAGGCCTCACTCCCTCCCGCGGTGTGACGCTGGTGCTGGTCGACCGCCTGCCGCCACAGCCTGTCCTGTTCTTCACCGGTGAAACCGGCTCGGGGCACGCCGAAGACGTCCTCGATCGCCGTCCACCACTCGGCCGGTGAGTCCAGCACCGTCTTGCCGCCCGGCAGACCGCTCAAGGTCAGCGCGCGCAGCGCATCCACGCCCTCGGCGTCGCGTCGCTGCAGCACCAGCGTGCGGACGAAGCCGGAATCCGCGGACGTGGACAGCTCGACGTGCTTTTCGGCGAAGTCCGCCAGCACGGCCGCCTCCGGCGCGAAATCCATCCCGACGAAACTGCCCTGCGGATCGTGGTCGAACCGCCAGCCGCCGGGCGTGACGCCCGACGCCCGCATGCGGAACACCAGCGGCCCCTGCTTGTACTCGCCTTCACGCAACGGGATCGGCTCGTGGAGGCCGTCCCCGAGCCCCACGTCGACCAGCCAGCCTACCTCGGGGGTCTCCGGCAGGCCGGTCACCGTGAGCGCCAGGTGGTTGAGATGGATCCCGGCGCGATCACCCGCGAGCTGTGCCCCGCTCGGATGCCGGGTGACCTGGTAACCGAGCGCCCGCAGCAGCGCCGAGAACGCGCCGTTGAGGTGATAGCAGTAGCCGCCGCGACCGGCGGCGATCCGGCTGAACGACACCGCGGGATCCAGCGAGGTCACCCGGCCCAGCTGGACTTCGAAATCCTCGTACGGCACCCGCTCCACATGTGCCGTGTGGAGCCGGAAGAGCGCGCCGAGACCCGGCGGCTCCCGCTCGAGGCCGAGTCGCGCGAGGTAGGCGGGCACGTCGACGTGCTCGGAAGAAGAAGTCCCCATGTGCTCGACGGTAGCGGCCCCCACCGACAATTCAGGGTTCTCACGGAGGCGATTCCGCCGGTCGCCGCCGTAGCCTGGGGAGGTGACCCCTTTGTCTCCCCAGCCGGCCCCGGCGAGCGAGCCCGGTACGGATCCGGCCAAACGCGTCCTGCCGCCGAACCCGAGGGCCGCCGCGATCGCCACGCTGGCCTTCACCGCGCTGCTCTACCTGGTCGAGCTGGTCGACGTCGTGCTGCCCGCCGACCTGGACCAGAGCGGCGGCATCGTCGCCCGCGAAGTCTCCGATCTCGACGGCGTGATCTGGGCGCCGTTGCTGCACGCGGGCTGGGAGCATCTGTTCTCCAACACCGTCCCGGTGCTGGTGTTCGCCTTCCTCGCGATGTCCGCGGGCATCGGCCGATGGGTGCTGGTCACCGCGATCATCTGGGTGCTCTCCGGCGTCGGCGTCTGGCTGATCGCCCCGAGTGGCATGGTCACCGTGGGCGCCTCGGGCGTCGCGTTCGGCTGGCTCGCGTTCCTGCTGGTCCGGGGCATCTTCAATCGTGCTGTCGGGCAGATCCTGGTGGCCGTGGTGCTGCTGGGCATCTGGAGCGGAATGCTCTGGGGCCTGCTGCCGGGTGATCCGAACGTCTCCTGGCAGGGCCACCTGTTCGGCGCGCTGTCCGGGGTCTTCGCGGCCTGGGTGACGGCGCGGATGGACAGGTCCCCAGCCGGGAAAGCGACCGGTCCCGGTAGCCTCGCCGGGTGACCAAGCCGAGCGCCGACGCCCCGATCGGCGTCTTCGATTCCGGAGTGGGCGGGCTCACCGTCGCCAGGGCGATCCTGGAGCAGTTGCCCGGCGAGCAGTTGCGCTACGTCGGCGACACCGCCCGCAACCCGTACGGCCCGCTTCCCATCGCGACGGCACGCCAGTACGCGCTGGAAGCGCTGGACGACATCGTCGACGGCGGGGTGAAGGCACTGGTCATCGCCTGCAACACAGCGTCGGCCGCCTGCCTTCGCGACGCGAGGGAGCGCTATGACGTCCCGGTGATCGAGGTCGTCCTCCCGGCCGCGCGCCGGGCCGTTTCCGCCACGCGCTCCGGCCGCATCGGCGTGATCGGCACCGAGGGCACCGTCCGGTCCCGCGCCTACGACGACGCCTTCACCGCCGCGCGGGACGTCGAGATCACCAGCGTCGCGTGCCCGCGGTTCGTGGACTTCGTCGAACGCGGGATCACCACCGGGCGCCAGGTGCTGGGGCTCGCGCAGGGCTATCTGGAACCACTGCTGGACGCGCAGGTCGACACGCTGGTCATGGGCTGCACGCACTACCCGTTGCTGTCCGGGGTGCTGCAGATCGTCATGGGCCAGGACGTCACGCTGGTGTCCAGTGCCGAAGAGACCGCGCGTGACCTCGTGCGCCTCCTCACCGAAGCCGACCTCCTTGCCGAGCGCGACACCCCGCCGCGGCACGAGTTCGTCGCCACCGGATCCGCCGAGCCGTTCACGAGGCTCGCTCAGCGGTTCATGGGTTTCGCTCCGGGTGTGCTGGCTCCCACCAGCGCCTGAAAACGCCGATTCCGTGCTTAAGGTGTCACAGTGCGTCTCACGATCCTCGGCTGCTCCGGCAGCATTCCCGGGCCCGACGCCGCCGCGTCCGGCTACCTGCTCGAGGCGGACGGGTTCGTCCTGGGGCTCGAACTCGGCAATGGGACGCTCGCCAGGTTGCAGGCCCTGCGCGACCCGTTCGATCTGGACGCGCTGATCCTTTCGCACCTGCACCCCGATCACTGCGCCGACGTCAGCGCGCTCACCGTGCTCCGGCGCTACCATCCCGAGCTGCCGTATCCGGCGAGGCCGCGGCGGCTGCCGGTGTACGGGCCCTCGGACGTGCACGAGCGGCTCGCCCACGCCTACGCGGCGAACGAGGCGGAACGAGCGACGACCGATCTCTCCGACGTCTTCGCCTTCGACGTCCTGCGGGAAGGCCCCCTGGTGATCGGTCCGTTCGAGGTCACCGCGGTCCCGGTCGACCACCCGACCCCGGCGTTCGGCCTGCGCGTATCGCACGGCGGCAAGACCTTCGCCTACACCGGCGACACCGGCGTCTGCGACATTCTGACCGAACTCGCCGGCGGCGTCGACGTCCTGTTGTCCGAAGCGTCTTGGACCGACTCGCCAGACCGGCCCCCCGGCGTCCACCTGTCCGGCAAGGAAGCGGGGGAGCTGGGCCGCAAGGCGGGGGTGGGGCGGCTGCTGCTCACCCACGTGGCGCCCTGGACCGACCGCGACGCCGTCCTCGCCGAGGCGGCCGTCGCGTTCCCGGCGGCCGAGCTGGTCGAGCAGGGCGCCGTCTACGACTTCTGACCCGGGGTTCTAGAGTGGCGGCCGTGGCGAGAAAAGACGGCAGGAACGACGACCAGCTTCGCGACATCAAGATCACCCGCGGCTTCCAGCGGTGGCCCGCGGGCTCGGTGATGATCGAGTTCGGCGACACCCGGGTGCTGTGCGCGGCGAGTGTCACCGAAGGCGTCCCCCGCTGGCGGGCAGGCTCCGGCCTCGGCTGGGTCACCGCCGAGTACGCGATGCTGCCGTCGGCGACCAACACCCGCAGTGATCGGGAATCCATCAAGGGCCGCGTCGGCGGCCGCACGCACGAGATCTCCCGGCTGATCGGCCGGTCCCTGCGGGCCTGCATCGACCTGGCGGCGCTGGGGGAGAACACGATCGTCATCGACTGTGACGTCATCCAGGCCGACGGCGGCACCCGCACGGCCGCGGTGACCGGTGGCTACGTCGCGCTCGCCGACGCCGTCACCTGGCTCGCCGCCGCGGGCCGCCTCGCCGACCCGCAGCCCCTTTCGGCTTCGGTCGCGGCGGTGAGCGTGGGCGTGGTCGACGGCCGTGTGCGCCTCGACCTGCCGTACGAAGAGGACTCGCGCGCGGAGGTCGACATGAACGTGGTCGCCACCGACGCGGGCACCATGATCGAGGTGCAGGGCACCGGTGAGGGCGCCACCTTCGCGCGATCCACTTTGGACAGGATGCTGGACATGGCGCTCGCGGGCTGCGAGGAACTGACCCGCCTCCAGACCGAAGCCCTCGCGTTGCCGTATCCCGGCGAGCTTCCCGAGCCGCGCCCGGACAAGAAGAAGGGCGCGAAGTGACCAAGCTGCTGCTGGCCACCCGCAACGCGAAGAAGCTCGGCGAACTTCGGCGCATCCTGGTGGCGGAGGGGATCGAGGGCATCGAGGTCATCGGGCTCGCCGACGTCCCCGAGTTCCCCGAAGCGCCCGAAACCGCTCCGGACTTCGAAGGCAACGCGCTCGCGAAGGCCAAGGACGCGGTCGCGGCGACCGGTCTCCCGGCCATCGCCGACGACTCCGGCATCTCCGTCGACGCGCTCAACGGCATGCCGGGTGTGCTTTCGGCCCGCTGGTCGGGCAAGCACGGCGACGACGAGGCGAACCTGGACCTCGTGCTGGCGCAGTTGTCCGACATGCCCGACGAGCGGATGGGCGCCGCCTTCGTCTGCGCGGCCGCGCTGGTCGTCCCCGGTGGTGACGAGACCGTGGTGCGCGGGGAATGGCGCGGCTCGCTGATCAGGGAACGCCGTGGCGCCAACGGATTCGGCTACGACCCGATCTTCGTGCCGGAAGGTGGGACGCGGACTTCGGCGGAGCTGGAACCGTCCGAAAAGGATGAAGCCTCGCACCGGGGGAAGGCGCTGCGGGCGTTGGTGGGAGAGCTGCGGAAGCTGGCTGGTTGAGTGTCGTGAACGGCGTTTCGGGTTTTAGCTGAACGTGTCTTATGTACCTACTGTGGATCACATGGGATTCAGTCATCAGGTTGGTGCAGGTCAGGGTGGGCGTCAGCCGGTGTTGGACTCGTATGCGCGACTGTCGCGGAATCAGGCGGGGAAGCCGGAGAAGCGCGAGACCCAGCACGCCGGCAACCGGGATGTGATCGACCGGTTGAGCGGTGTGCTGGGTAAGGAGATCTCGGACCCGAAGCTGTCCGCGTGGAATCCGAAGGTGCACCGTCCGGGCTGGGAACGGATCATGAAACAGGTCGCGGCGCGGGCCTCCTGAAAAACTCCTTCACGTTCCGGCGGTGTGGATGCCCTGTCACTCCCTTTCTCGTCAAAAAGCCTTTTCTGACAGCGTTTTTGGACACTGAACACGATAAGGCCACCCGAAAGCACCAGTGCCCAGCACGGGTGCGCACGTCCTCGCGTGGGCGATGATCGATCCCGCAGGCGCGGTGCCGTAGTCCGTCTTCGACGGGTGGGGCGCCTTGGTGGGCATCTGCCGACACTCCCCGACTCCGGGAAAGCGAGGGCTTTTTCCCATCGGGTGATCGAACTGTCAAGACCGCAAGCGGTGGACGAAGAGGGTATGGGTGGGCACCGACGAACTAGCCGCCAACGTGCACGCCGCGCTGGCGAAACTTCCGGATGGGCACCTGACCGATGCCGCCAGCCTGGCCGACGAAGCCCGGCAAGCCCTGGTCAGCACCGGTTCCAGGCAGCCCGAGATCCAGCAGGCCGCCAGCATCTACGGACAAGTATCCGAGAGCATCGGCGCGGTCCGGGCCATAATCGAACGGGCAGGCGGCCTGCTCGGCGGCTACCTGTCCACGCTAGGCGTCCCGTACACGCCCGCAGCAGGCCCCCGGACGGCCGCCGGCGGCGCAACGGCCAACCCGCCGACACCCACCCCCGTACCGTCCACCCCGGACGGGCAGCGCCTCACGCGTGAGCAGGCCGAAGCGCTCCAAGCCGAGATGCCCCCGCCGGTCGTCAGCAACACAGGCACCAAGACACACGGCCGATGGATCGACGAACACGGCATAGCACACCCCATCATCAGCGGGCGCGACGCTGACGCCGACACCGCCGCCCGCCTGCTCCGCGACCACGGCATCCCCCCAGACGGCCGGGGCGAACTCGCCACCACCGCCGACATAGAGCAGAAACTAGCCGCCCGCATGGTCAGCGAAGGACGCAAACACCTGGACGTGACACTGAACAATCGCCCCTGCAAAGGCCCCTATGGCTGCGACACCCTCGTGCCCATTATCCTGCCCGAAGGCTACACAATGACCGTCCACGCACCGAAATACCGCAAAACATTCACCGGAGGAGCAACACCGTGGTCACGCTAGAAGTCTGGTACAACCAAGAACCAGACAACGACTACGCCGAAGGCGACCCCGCCATCATCATCAACACGCCCGAAGAACTCGACGCACTCATTACCCAAGTCCAGAGCGACACCAAAGGACTCCTCGTTCCTTCGATGATCAATTGCGCAATAGCAGGCGACCCTAAACAAGGCGTCTTTGACATGGGAATCGGGCAAGAAAAGGGATTCCTCATGTTCATGACTCCGCGTGCCGCACAAACACAAGGCGATGGCCCAGTCGACGAATACGTTGTCTACGACTACATGGGGCACGTACGCGAAATCCCGGCCAGCTGCGAAATTCCAATGGAGAAGTTGCGGCCACTGGCGCGAAAGTACCTGCTTGGCGGAAACTTGCCGGAAGAACTGGTCTGACTCGACCCGAAGAGTGGCGCTCGTTGTTGAGCGGATGGACATATGAGAGATGGACGGGAGAGTCCGGGAAGGGCTTTACGGTGCCAATCTTTTCCCGGCCCCAGCTTTCGTATGCCGAAATTGCAGCCGCGTTGTCGCCCTTGACTAAAAGTGTTGCGCGTTCCTCCTTGCGATTCTTCGGCAGTTCATCAGGTAAAACTTAACCATTTCTTTGCCGAGCAGGCGTTACCATAATTTGCGTAAGGGCAAAAGTTCGCTTACTGCCTTCCTTTGGGCAGCGTGCATCCCGGCGCGTAGCCGACAAGTTCTGAATTGATGCTGCCAGTGATTAAAGAAAACCCTGGCCATTTCGCGTATCCTTCAATTCGTTCCCAGAAACGACCCTGCTTATGGAAGACGTCGTCCAAGAGGTCGCGATAGGCCGTCTCATGCACGCTAAGTAGTTGTTCGCGCAAGTCGCCTAATGTGCGTGGCCGAATTCTTGAGTGATTTTTTAGGCAATGGACGAACCCTTCGAGCGTCGGCACAGTACTACTGCACTGATTCATAGTGCGTACCTTTCTTTGCCTGTCGCCTCTATGTATCGGTCAATCAAGAGGGATACTTCGGGAACTGATCACTGTTCCGGCGGTTGTCAGTGCGTGTGGGTTCCGCCGCTGCTGTCGGTACCGGAACCACGCAAAGCGACGGCGCCCGTCTCCTGCGACGCGTAGGGGCAAGTGACGCGAGTCTGGCCCTCATGAGACCCTGTCGCGTCCGGGCACGTGCGCGGCGGAGGCCCGGGGGCGTATGGTCCTGACCACAACAACCCGCCCCGATGCCTGCGACAACCATGGAGCAGACCCAGTCGTACAGTGAAACCGCTGGTCACGAGTAGGTAACTTAAATAGGGTCAGCTCTGACCCGAAACGCCACTCACGACCACCTGTACCGAGCCGGCGGTAGGTACCTAAGACACGGCGAGGTCCCGGAGGAGCTTCGCGACGTGGCCGGTGGCGCGCACGTTGTACTGCGCCACGGCGATCTTGCCCTCGGGGTCGACGACGAACGTCGAGCGGATCACGCCTTCGTAGACCTTGCCGTAGTTCTTTTTCTCGCCGAAGGCGCTGTAGGCCTTCAGGACGGTCTTCTCCGTGTCGGAGAGCAGCGGGAAGGTCAGCCCTTCCGCTTCGACGAACTTCGCGAGCTTCGCGGGCTTGTCCGGGGAGATGCCGAGCACCCGGTAACCGGCGTCGTCGAGCTGCGAGAGGCTGTCCCGGAAGTCGCACGCCTGCTTCGTGCAGCCCGGCGTGCCGGCGCTCGGGTAGAAGTACACGACGACCGATTCGCCGCGGAAGTCGCTGAGCTTGACGTCGTTGCCCTCGCTGTCGGGGAGGGTGAAGTCGGGCGCTTTGTCGCCGGGGGAGAGTCGCTGCTCGGTCATGACGCACACGGTAGCGAATCGGCGGCGTCAGACCTTCCCGCAGTACTTCGCGGCGACGGGCTCCGAAGGGCTCGGCCGCACCTGGAGGCGCAACCGCACCGGCTTGTCCGGAACGGCGAACGCCAGATCCAGCCGGACGGACCGGCCGGGCGCCACGTCCTTGCCGGCGTCGGCGATACCGTTGTAGCCCTGCACCGGGTCGACGACCTGTTTGACCGCCGCGGTCTCCCCGTCGATTTCCCCGGCCACGGACAGGCCGGAGAGCCGGTACGTGCCGTCGCCCGCGTTCGTCACCTCGAGACCGAAGGCCACCGCGCGCGGGCTCTGCGGGTACGCCGACGCGCTGGGACGGAACGACTTCGGTGCGGACACGGAGATCGTGACCCCGGTCGCGAACCGGTGCGGGGCGCCGAAGGCGAGATCACCTTCCGCGCGCGTGGCGGCCAGGCCCTGCGCCGGGGCGTCCGCGCCGAGCACGGCGGCCCCCTTTTCCGGTGCCGGAACCCCGCAGGCGGCCACCAGCATCAGGGAGCAGGCGGCGATCAAGAACTTCGGGGTGCGCGGGGGCGCCATGTGCGATTACTCCAGTCGGCGGTGCGGTGGGCCGTTCGAGGTAGGTATTAGTGCCGCAGAGTCCAGAGTGACGGTCTTCGGCAGCCGAGAGGAGCGATACGGCCGGGTTGACGCGCACCTGGTGTACAGCCGTGGCCGATCCGTGATCGGAACGGTACGGCTGGTGACAGTTGTCACCTCGATGGCACACCGGAGACGATCAGACCGCGAAGGCGAAGAACAGGATGAAGATCGCCAGACCGAACACCCAGGCCACGATCAACCAGCCGAAGTCGCGCATCGGATCGACCGCTCGGCTCTCCTCGCCGGGGACGTAGACGCCGCGCTCTTCGAACCAGTCCACCCATCGGGTCATCCAGCGAAAGGAGGTTCGAGACGCCATGTCGTCACAGTACGGGTACGGGTGACCCGTGCCGGACAAGGAGGGGCTGCCCAAAAGGGCGAATCGGACGTACCCGGTTGTCGCCCACTAGGCCCTTTTGTCCTACCCGCTTCCCTCGTCAGGCTGTAACGATGGCGCTGGGAATAGATGTCTACAGTCGCTTTCAGTCCGTCACCGATTGGCAGGCCGTCAAGAATCACGGCGTCACGTTCGTTTTCGTCAAGCTCACCGACGGCGGTGGACTGCCGAACGGCGGCCGCAACACCGGCGACGCCTTGGTGGCCGGGGCCAGGTCCGTGGGAATCCCGGTGGGCGGCTACCACTTCGCCCAGGCGAGCCCCTCCCCGGAAGCGCAGGCCGACGTGTTCGTCGCGGAGGTCCGGCGGCTCGGGGCGACCGGATGCGTCCCGATGCTCGACCTGGAAGACAATCCGCCGGGTTCGGAGGCGCCGAACATCCCCGACGCGCACAAGCGCGACTTCTCGATCAGGTTCTGCGGCCGCGTGGCGGGACACGGCTTCCGGCCGGGCATCTACCTGAACAACTCGCTCGCCAAGATGCTGCGCCCGGATCGCTTCGGCGTGCCGGACCTGGCCATCTGGATCGCGCGCTACGGCGCCAAACCCGATGCCGCCGCGGGCCGCTACGACGTGCACCAGTACTCGGACGCCGGCCAGGTCCCCGGCATCCGCGCGAGCAGTGTCGACCTCAACGAGTCCTACACGAACGCCCACTTGACCGGCGGCGGCGCCGCCCCGAAACGGAAGGCGACGACAGAACTCATGGAACGCAAGACCATTCCGGCCAGCCCGTCCGTCACGTCCGTGCGGCTGCTGCTCTCCGGGAGCGAGACGGCCGCGATCATCGTCCGCCCGCGTGTCGGCAAGGACGGCGTCACCGAAGCGCCCGTATGGCAGGGCAACATCTACGCCTGGGGCAGCGACAAGGCCGGTGTCGGCGGGAATCCCCTGCAGAAGCCGGGATTCAACCCCAAGACGGTTTCGCACCGGCGGTACCACCTGCCGGGCGCGGTGTGGGCCGACTTCGAGTACAGCTCGAACAAGGATTTCGAGATCGACATCGTCGGCTGAGCCTTCGAGGAGTGGTCTTCGGGAGCGCCGCGCCTGCCGGACACTCACCGATCAGCGCTCATCGCCTCCCGATCCGACACCGGGAGCCATTGCCGCTCCGGATCGAAGGGCCGGTAACCGGAGCGGACGTGCTCGATCAGCAGCGGCAGCGTGGGATGCCGGTTCTCGTGCCGCCACAGCAACGAGAACGGATACACCGGCGTCGGATCCACGAGCGGGATCTGGACGACGTCCGGATGCCAGGGCACGTGCATTTTCGCGCCGACGAAACCCAGCCGGTCCTTCGACGTGCCGAGGACCTCGATGTGGTGTTCGAGCCCGAAGTTCGGGCCGTCGGTGTCGATCAGGACACCGAACTCGGGGCACAGTTCCCGCCAGAACTCCGCCCATTCGCTGGCCCGCGCCGTGTAGGGCATCCACGCCGTCATGCCGTCGAGTTCCGCCATCGCGACCCGCCGCCGCCGCGCGAGCGGATGCCGCCGTCCGACCAGGAGGTTCGCCGGCTCCAGGTAGGCGGGTGTGCGGGCGATGCCCGGCTCCGGCGCGGAGCCCGCGCGGGCGAAGGCGGCATCGACCGATTCGGGCAGCACCGATCGGCGCACCGCACCCAGCCCGGGCGTGACGAGTTCCAGTTCGTCGTCGTGCTCGGCGTGGAAGGCCCGGATCACCTCCATGGTCGCCAGTCGTGTGCCGAGGACGTCGACGCGCAGGGGACGGCGCCTGCCGTGAAGCCGCTCGACGGCCTGGTCCGCCAGGGTGATCAGCGCACGAGCGTGAGCGAGGAACTTCTCGCCGTCTTCGGTCGGCTCGGCACCGCCGCGGGTCCGCGACAGCAGACGCACGCCCAGATCGGCTTCGAGCTTCGCGACGCGTTTGGAGATCGCCTGCTGGCTCACCTCCAGCCGGATCGCCGCCTCGCCGAAGTATCGGTCCTCGGCCACCGCGACGAACGCGCGCACCGCGCCCAGGTCCAGCTCCACTGTCTCCTCCTACAACTTCCGGTTGTCGATCGCCGCGTGTCGCTTGTTGGACAACGCCGGTGCGCCTTGGTCCAATCGCCGCGTCGGACCGGAATCGTACAACCGTGGGGAGTGGCCGGTGGACTCCTTCGTGCACCTGCACGTTCATACCGAATACTCGATGCTCGACGGCGCGGCCAAGATCGCGCCGCTGTTCGAGGAGGCCCGGCGGCTCGGCATGCCCGCGGTGGGCATGACCGACCACGGGAACCTGTACGGCGCCGACGAGTTCTACCGGCAGTCCGTCCGTGCCGGGCTCAAACCGGTGATCGGTATCGAGGCCTACCTCGCGCCCGAGTCCCGCTTCCACCGGAAACCGGTGTTCTGGGGGCGGCGCGGTGACGGCGGCGACGTCTCCGGCGGTGGCGCCTACACGCATATGACCATGCTCGCCGAGAACGCGACCGGGCTGCGGAACCTGTTCAAACTGTCCTCACTGGCCAGCCTGGAGGGCTACTACCGCAAACCCCGGATGGACCGCGAACTCCTCGCCCGGCATCACGAAGGCGTGATCGCCACGACCGGATGCCCGTCCGGCGAGGTGCAGACCCGGCTGCGGCTCGGCCAGCCGGAGGAGGCGATCCAGGCGGCTTCGGACTACCGCGACATCTTCGGCGCGGAGGACTTCTTCCTGGAACTGATGGACCACGGCCTCCCGATCGAGCGGTCCGTGCGGGACGGCCTGCTGGACATCGGCCGCCGGCTCGACTTGAAACCGTTGGCCACCAACGATTCGCACTACGTCACCCAGGATCAGGCGGCGGCGCATTCCGCGTTGCTGTGCGTCCAGTCCGGCAAGACCCTCGACGATCCCGGCCGGTTCAAGTTCGACGGCGACGGCTACTACCTCAAGTCCGCGGAGGAGATGCGCCGGTATTGGGACGCGGAAGTCCCCGGCGCGGCCGATTCCACGCTGCTCGTCGCCGAACGGATCCAGCCGTACGACGAGGTCTACCGGCACGTCGACCGCATGCCGGTCTTCGAAGTCCCCGAAGGACACGACGAGGCGTCCTGGCTGCGCGAAGAGGTCGCGGCCGGGCTCCGCCGCCGCCTCCCGGACGGCGTCCCCGACGCCTACCTCGCCCGTGCCGACTTCGAGATCGGCGTGATCGCCGAAAAGGGGTTCCCGGCGTACTTCCTGATCACCGCCGACCTGATGAACCACGCCCGCCGCGTCGGGATCCGGGTCGGGCCCGGCCGCGGTTCGGCGGCGGGCTCGCTCGTGGCGTACGCGCTCGGCATCACCAACCTGGACCCGATCGATCTCGGCCTGCTCTTCGAACGGTTCCTCAACCCCGAGCGGGTTTCCATGCCGGACATCGACATGGACTTCGACGACCGGCGCCGCGGCGAGATGATCCGGTACGCCACCGGCAAATACGGGGCCGAGCACGTCGCCCAGGTGATCACCTTCGGCACCATCAAGACGAAGGCGGCCATCAAGGACGCCGCCCGTGTCCATCATGGACAGAGCGGGTACGCGATCGCGGAGCGGATCTCCAAGGCGCTTCCGCCGCCGGTCGCGGCGAAGGACATCCCGCTCGCCGGAATCGTGGAGCCCGGTCACGAGCGTTACGCCGAAGCCGCGGAGGTCCGCGCGTTGCTGGAAGGCGACGGTGAGGCGGCCGAGATCTTCGCGACGGCGCGGGGGCTCGAAGGACTGATCCGCAACGCGGGGGTGCACGCGTGCGCCGTCATCATGTCGAGTGAACCGCTGCTCGACGCGATCCCGTTGTGGCGGCGGGACGACGGCGCGGTCATCACCGGCTGGGACTACCCGTCGTGCGAGGCCATCGGCCTGCTGAAGATGGACTTCCTCGGCCTGCGCAATCTCACCGTCATCGGTGACGCGCTCGACAACGTCAAGGCCAACCGCGGCGAGGAGATCGACCTCGACAGGCTCGGTGTCGAGGACACGGCGACCTACGAACTGCTCGCCCGCGGCGACAGTCTCGGTGTCTTCCAGCTCGACGGCGGCGCGATGCGGGATCTGCTGCGCCGCTTGAGGCCGACCGGCTTCGGCGACATCATCGCGGTGAACGCGTTGTACCGGCCCGGTCCCATCGCGATGAACACGCACAACAACTACGCGGACCGCAAGAACGGCAGGCAGCCGATCGAGTCGATCCATCCCGAGCTGGCCGAGCCGTTGCGCGAGATCCTGGCCGAGACGCACGGCCTGATCGTGTACCAGGAACAGATCATGCGGATCGCGCGCGACGTCGCCGGTTATTCCATGGGCCGCGCCGACGTGTTGCGCAAGGCGATGGGCAAGAAGAAGAAAGAGGTACTGGAGAAGGAGTTCGAGGGATTCCGGGACGGCATGGTCGCCAACGGCTTCTCCCGCGAGGCCGTGCGGGCGTTGTGGGACGCGATCCTGCCGTTCGCCGGGTACGCGTTCAACAAGTCCCACGCCGCGGGGTACGGCCTGGTCGGCTATTGGACCGCGTACCTCAAGGCGAATTACCCGGCCGAGTACATGGCGGGCCTGCTGACTTCGGTGGGGGACAACAAGGACAAGTCGGCGGTCTACCTTGCGGAATGCCGTCGGCTGGGGATCGAGGTGCTGCCGCCGGACGTCAACGAATCGGGGCTCCGGTTCTCGGCGGTGGGGGACGCGATCCGGTTCGGGCTGGGCGCGGTGCGCAACGTCGGCGCGAACGTCGTCGAGTCGATCATCGCGACCCGGCGGGAAAAGGGGAAGTACGCGTCGTTCGGCGACTTCCTCGACAAGTCGGCGCTGGTGGCCTGCAACAAACGGGTCGTCGAGTCCCTGGCCAAGGCGGGCGCGTTCGACTCGCTCGGGCATCCGCGGCTCTCGATCCTGCGGGTGCACGAGGGCGCGGTGGACGCCGTGGTGCCGTTGAAACGCAAGCAGGAAATGGGCCAGTTCGACCTCTTCGGCCCTGGCGAGGCGAGCCAAGACGGCACCTCGCCGCTCGCGCATCTCGAATTCGGTGCCGAGGAATGGCCGCGCAAGGAATTGCTCGCCCACGAACGGGAGATGCTCGGACTGTACGTGTCGGCGCATCCGCTCGACGGGGCGGAACGCGTCCTGCGCGCGCACGCGCCCCGCCCGATCGCGGCGATCCTCGACAATCCGCCACGGGAAGGTGAAGTGATCGTCGCCGGGCTCATCACGTCGCTGGAGCGGCGGGTGAACAAGAAGGGCGAACCGTGGGCCATCTGCACGATCGAGGATCTGGACGCGGCGCTCGAAGTGCTCTTCTTTCCCAAGGCGTACGCCCTGTTCGCGGCGGATCTGGCCGAGGACAACGCCGTCCGCGTCAGCGGCCGGGTGAACTGGCGGGAGGACAAGATGTCCGTCTTCGGCGGCGGCCTCGTGCCGCTCGACCTTTCCGCGGTGGAAGACGGGGAGCCGCCCCTGATCCTGCACGCGACCGCCGAGAGACTCACCGAGGACGCCGTTCTGGAATTGAAGCGGGCTCTGCTGGCACACCGGGGGAAGGTCCCGGTCCGGGTGGAGCTCGCCGGAACGGTGTACGCGCTCGACGACTATCCGGTAGCGGTCAGTTCGATGCTCCTGGGTGAGCTGAAGTCCATTCCCGGTATCACGCCGCGAGCCGCAGCAACCTGAGCTGCCCGATCTCGGACACGTTCTTCATCAGTTCGGAGTTCACCCAGGCGACGGTGTGGGCGAAGGTCAGCCCGGCATCCTCGCCGAACGGGTAGGCGGAGGGCGCGTCGAGGTCGGCGTCGGTCGAACGAGCCAGGACGGCCAGCCATTCGTCGCGAAGTCCGCGCAGCCAGCCGATGGCGGATTCTTCACCGGGCCAGATGATTTCGGTGCGCTCGCGCGGAGTTCGGCCGTTGGCGTGGTCCAGCGCGACGCTCCACCACCAGCCGATGTGCCAGGTGAGCCAGGCGATCGTGGGGACCGGGATCGGGTCGGGTTCGGCGTCGGCCCAGTCGGGAGTGCCGTCCGGGCGCACCGTCCAGCAGACAGCGGTGGGCTCCCAACGGAACTCCGCCGGTTCGAAGGTGGCGAGGTGGTACTCGAACAACGACCAGGTCAGGTCGAACTGCCAGCGCGACAGTCCGGAACGCGAGGTGGACATCCGCGGGATCCTGCCGCCGGGGCACCGCGGCCGCAACCGGATTACGGTGCGGACATGAGTTCCTATGTCGCGCAGCGGAACGGCGAGACCGCGACCGCCGAAGACCTGGCGCCACTCGCTTTCGCCGGTTTCGCCCACTTCACGGCCATGCAGGTGCGTGACGGCCTGGTCCGCGGGCTCGATCTGCACCTGGACCGGCTCCGGACGGCCTCGCTGGAACTGTTCGGCGACGCCCTGCCCGACGACCGGATCCGCTCGTACCTGCGCACGGCGATCGAGGCCGGGCCGGAGGACGTGTCCCTGACCGTGACGATCCACCTGCCGGGGGAACTCGAAGTCCTGGTGCGCACCCGGCCCCCGGCTTCCGGCCCGGCGGGTCCGCTCGCGCTGACGGCCGTCGACCACGAGCGCCTCCTTCCCGCCATCAAGCACACCGGCGAGATGGCCAAGACGTACTTCCGGCGTCAGGCGGAGGGTGAAGGTGCCGACGACGCGGCGTTCGTCGACCGGCGGGGCCGGTTGAGCGAGGCGACGATCTGGAACCTCGCCTTCTGGGATCGCGATACGGTGGTGTGGCCCGAAGCCGGCCTGCTGCGGGGAACGACGATGGGCATCGTGCGGCGGCGGCTGGCGGGACTCGATGTGCCGCAACAGGTGCGGGAGGTCACGCTCGCCGACCTGCCGGGGCTCGGCGGCGCGGTGGTCATGAACTCGTGGACGCCCGGGATCGCGGTGCGCCGGATCGGCGTGACGCCGCTGCCGGAAGCGCCCTCGTTCGTCGCGGCACTGCACCGGGCCTACGAAACGGAACCTCTCCTTCGACCTTGAAAGGGAAGACGCCGAGAAAGCTCCTCGTGATCGGCGCCTCCGAGACGATCGGGACCGCTGTCTCCGAAGCGCTCACCGCGCGCGGTGAACCGGACGGCGGCACCCCGGCGGCGGAAGTCGCGCGGAGCTACGCCGAGGCGGTCGAGACCGCGGGCCTCACGGGGCGGACGCTGACGCCGTAAAACGGCTTGACCGCGCTGCCACAGTGAATTCCCGTGACGAACCACGACGACAGAGACGATCTCCTCCGGTTGGCCGGGCTGGCGACTCCGATGGCGCTGCGGGTCGCGGTCACCCTCGGGCTGCCGGACCGGCTGTCCGGCGACGGCGCGACCGCCGACGACCTGGCGGCGGAACTCGGCCAAGCGCCGCTCGCGCTCGATCTGCTGCTGGGGCACCTGACCACCCTCGGCGTCCTCGAACGGACATCGGCCGGCTACCGCACCACCGAGTACGGGGCGAACCTGCGTGCCGACGCGGGAAACGGGCTCGCCGGACTCCTGGACATCAACGCCGCCGGCGGACGGGGCGAGCTGGCGTTCGTCGAACTCGCGCACAGTGTCGCCACCGGTCAGGCGGGCTACATCCGCCGCTACGGCCAGGACTTCTGGGCCGATCTCGCCGAGCGTCCCCACCTCCGTGAGACGTTCGACCGGCAGATGACCCAGCGGTTCCGGACGCAGGTGCCGGGTCTCGTCGCCGGTTTCGAGTGGTCGCGCTTCGACACGATCGTCGACGTCGGCGGAGGTCACGGCAGCCTGCTGGCCGCGATCCTGAAGGCCAATCCCTCGATGCGCGGCCATCTCGTCGATCTCGCGCCCACCGCGGCCGTCGCCGAGAAGGAACTGCGGGAACAGGGCCTCGGGGACCGGGCCGAGGTGACCGCGGGCAGCTTCTTCGACCCGCTGCCGGCCGGGGCGGACGCCTATCTGCTGTCCGACATCCTCCACGACTGGGACGACGAGCACGCCCATCGCGTCCTGGCCCGCTGCGCCGAGGCGGCCCGCCCGGGCGGCCGTGTCCTCGTCATCGAGGCGGTCGGCGGGATCGGGGCGCAGACCGAGTGGGACCTGGTGATGCTCGTGCTCTACGGCGGCCGCGAGCGGCGCCTCGACGAGCTTCGCGAACTCGCCGGCGTACACGGGCTGGTCTTCGACTCCCTCATCACGCTGACCGAACAGCGCAGCCTGCTGGAGTTCCACCGGCAAGATATTCCTTGACAGGAATATTCTTCTCAGTGAATACTTTGCGGCATGGAGCAGATCGCGGCAGCGCTGGGAGACGGCGCGAGGTGGCGCATCGTCGAACTCCTCGCCGAAGGGCCCCGGTCCGTCGGTGAGCTCGCCGAGCTGACCGGCCTGCGGCAGCCGCAGACCACGAAGCACTTACAGACCCTCGCCCGCGTCGGTCTCGTGACGGTCTTCCCGCTCGGGGCGCGTCGTGTCTACGCGGTCGAGGCGGGCCCGTTGAAGGACTTCGAGGGCCGGATGCGGGTGCTGAACGCGACCATCGAAGCGAACGAGGGTGAGCGCGATGTCCTCAAGCGCTACCAGGCCGCGATCTCCGCGGACACCGCGTCCGCGGACCAGGACCGGTGGGCGGACGGACGGGCGTTCACGTTCGACCGCCTGCTCGCCGCGCCGCCGACCGCCGTCTGGCGGCACTGGACCGACCCCGCGCTGCTCGCGGCCTGGTGGGCGCCGCCTTCGATGACCGTCACCGACTGCGTCATCGAGCCGTGGACGGGTGGCCGAGCCGTCCTCGACTACCGCGACGCGGAAGGCCGATACCGCTCCGCGGGCGAGGTGCGTGCCGCGACCGAAGCCGACCACCTCGAATTCGACCTCGCGGTGCTGGACGCCAAGGGGGACACCTTCTTCAGCGGTCACTACGACCTGAAGCTCACCGAAACGCCGGACGGGACCCGGCTCCGCCTCGACCTGCGCGTCACCGAAACCACCGTCGAGGCCGTCCCCTTCATCGCCGGCATCGAAACCGGCTGGGGCCAGGTGCTCGACAACTTCGCAGCTCAGCTCATCCGAGAAAAGGACCGAACGACATGACGAACCCGACCGGCCGCCGCGTCACCGCGAACATCGGCCTCACCCTCGACGGCCACTACAGCGGCCCGGGTGGTCCCGGCGACCTGGGCGCGATCGTCTCGTACGCCACCACCGACATCGCCCGCGCCCACCTCGCCCGCATCCACGAAAAGGCGACCACCGCGGTGCTCGGCAGACTGAACGCCGAGGGCTTCCTCGGCTTCTGGCCGGCCATCGCCGCCGACGCGAACGCCGACCCCCGTGACCGCGCCTACGCGAAGTGGCTCACGGACGCGGAAAAGGTGGTCTTCTCCACGACCCTGACCGACGCGCCCTGGGACCGCGCCCGCGTCGTGAACGCCCCCGTCGCCGACGTGATCGCCGACCTGAAGGCGAACGGAGACGGCGACATCCTGGTCAACAGCAGCGCCAGCGTCATCAAGGCACTGCTCGCCGCCGACCTGCTCGACCGGCTGTATCTGATGATCTGCCCCGAGATCACCGGCGGCGGGCAACGCCTGTTCGCCGACGGGCTGCCCGCGTCGAAGTGGACGCTGGCGTATCAGGAGGTCGGGGAACTCGGGGAGATGGCGCTGGTTTACGACCGGGCGCGGTGACGGCCGGGTCTTGAGTGGTTCGGGCGTGGTGCGCTGGAAGCGGGAGCGAACTCACCGAGGGCTCTTGCCCATCCCCCGACCGTGTACGAAAGGTACTTTCCAGGCGTGGTTGCCCATTTACCCTGTTCGTAGGCTTTCGCAAGGGGCGGCGTCCTTGGTGTCGAGTTTCAGCGCGCTGCCGCAGGAGACGGTGGCGCCGCCGGCAGTAGCCGCGCTGACACCGGTGAAGAGCAGGATCGCGCCGACGACGACCAGTGCGGCAACAATGCCGGCGAACTTGCGAGCGTCCATCGTGTTCTCCTCACGCGACGTGGTTCGGCTGTGAGGCCGTGTGGATCACGACATCCGTTGCTCACGTGACCGGACTGTGGCCGAACTGGCCGACGTCAACTGCGCCGAGAACCGCCCTGCCCATGTTCGTCGGTGTTCTTAACGATCACGACTTCGAGGGTGTCGGCGCCGTCCTGGGCGTTGTAGTACCAGACGGCAGGCACCAGGGTGGCCAACACGATACCCCCGCCGACGAGGATGATTCGCAAACGTTCGATCGCTTCCGTGCGGTCAACGAAGAACAAGATTACGAGGGGAAGTAGAACGAACAGGCCGATCACGGAAAAGTATCGGACGGCACGCCCGTACAGTGACCACCAGGTCTCTTGGCTGCGCCTGGACCACGGCGGGGCTTCGTCGTAGCGCATCTACTGGCCGTGGTGGCAGGCCGAGCCGCAGGTACGGCACACGGTGTTCTGGCCGTCCTTCACGATGCAGGTGCACTCGTGGTCGTAGCCGAGACCACCGAACCAGCGGAAGACGAATTGGGCGAGTCGCACGAGCGGTGACGATACTCGCACGCAGGGTCCTTGCTCAATGCTCGTGGCAGTGTTCGGCATGGGAACTCCCTCGCGTAACTCTTTGGTGATGGCGAACCGATGGGATCCCGCCGAAGGGAAAGCCCCCGGTGGAGCCGGTAACCGCCGGGGGCTTCTTCATGCCGTGCGATGTGGCATTTCTGTGGCACGCGCCTGCGGATGATCGTTATGCGACAGATCGTCCGCAGGTCAGGTGCCTCCTGTGGGCCCGGAGAGACTCGAACTCTCACTGGCACGGACCTAAACCGTGTGCCTCTGCCAATTGGGCTACGGGCCCCCAGCGCTGCCCCGAAATCGTAGCGTGCGACACGATCGGCGTTTCTCGGCGTGGCCGGTGCCAGCATGGGGGGTGGCGTCCTCTAACGTGGGCGTTCAGCAAGTCCGTCGCGGCGAGGAGGACACGTGGCTCGCGATCCCGAGACCATCGAGCGTGAGATCGAGCAGGCCAGGAACGCGCTGGTCGCCACGCTCGACCAGCTGGGTACGAAGGCGAACCCCGCGAAGCTGGTGGATTCCGCGAAGACCGGCCTCCGCGCGAAGCTGGACGAGCCCAGGGTGAAGTACCCGCTCATCGGCGGGGCTGTGCTGATCGGCGTGCTGCTGATCCGCAAACTCCTGAAGTAGGGGTCTCAGGAGGTCTGGGCCGCCTTGGCGGGTGTCTTGGCCGGCTCAGCCTTCTCCGGGACCTTCGCCTCGTCGACGGCCTTCGGGAGCTCCTTGCCCTGGGGCACCGGAGGCTTGCCACCGGTCTTCTCCTTGGCCTTGCCGTTCGACGGCGGAGGTACCTCGAGCGGCTCGATTTCCGGAAGCGTGAGCCTCGCCGTCATGTAGGCGGCGGTGAACTCCAGTGCACTGCCGTTGAGCAGGTGCACCACGGTCGACCGTTCCGGCGGGGACAGCTTCTCCACCAGCTGGTCGGCCCGGTCCCGTGCCGCGATGATGCCCGGCGCGCGCCCGGTCAGTTCCTTGCCGGAGCCGCTGACCGTGACCTTCCAGTCGTCGTCCTCCTGGACGTACGACGCGGTGATCGGTTCGGTCATCCGCCTCACCCCTCTCCTCGCGAGCATGCATCACTCGGTAAACTTCGCCACGCCGTCGTCATGACGCCACTTTCGGGTGGTGGCGCCCCCTCCTGACGGAGGTCGTGACTGTCCATCAGACTTTCTACAGGGTCATCGATACAGTAGGACAACTCTGTGTCACAAGACACTGGTGGCAATGTGCTCTGCGTGACCACCGAATGGCCTAAGGCGCGTACGTCTTCACGGTCGCTTCAGTGTGCTCTCGCGGCCAAACCCGACCAGAGGACGTCCATCGCGTAGCCGGTCGCCGTTTCGGGGCTGACGTCCTCGTGCCGCTCGCACCAGATCGCGAGCCGTTCGCACGCGCCGACGACGAACTCCGCGGATGCCTCGGCGCGAAGGTCGTCGCCCGCGTCGAAGTAATCGCTCATCAGCGCGGCGATCAGGTCGGTCTGCTGGCGCCGGGTCTGCTCGATCTCGTCGGCGGCACCGGTCCCGATCAGGGCCATCTCGTGGCGCAGCAGTGACCAGGCCTGCCGTCGCTCCCGGATGAAGACGAAGAAGGCGAGCAACCCGCGCCGCAGTGCGTCCTCGGCGGAGGTCGCGCCGACGGTCGCCCGTTCGGTGACCTCGCGCAACGCCGTCCGCGACTGCTGGATGCAGGCCAGCAGCAGTCCTTCTTTCGAGTTGAAATACTCGTAGAGCATCGGTTTGGAGACCCCGACGCGGTCCGCGATGTCGTCCATCGACGCCGCGCCGTAGCCGCGTTCGGCGAAGACTTCCTCCGCGATCTCGATCATCTGCCGCATCCGCTCTGCTCGTGGCATGCGTTTGCGCTTCGCCGTCGTCACCACGGCACTCTACCGAAGGTAACCTACTTCAAGTAAGGTGTACTCCCGGTAACAGGGCGCGGGACAACGTCGACGTCGTCACCGACGCCTTCGACGGCCTGGAGATCATCGGCCGGGACGGGCGCAACCTCGGCAAGGAATGGGCGACCGAGGGAATGCGGACGTATCAGGGCATCACCGTGTCCGGCTTCCCGAACCTGTTCTTCCTGCTCGGCCCGAACACCGGACTGGGACACAACTCCGTGGTGTTCATGATCGAAGCGCAGATCTCCTACGTCGCGCAAGCACTGCGGCTCGCGCGTGGCAAGGCGCTCGACCCGCGGCCGGAGGCGCAGGAGCGGTTCGACGCCGAGATCCAGCGCAAACTCGCCAAGGGCATCTGGACCCAGGGCGGCTGCCAAAGCTGGTACCTGGACGCGAAGGGCGTCAACCGCACGATCTGGCCGGGCTTCACCTGGCGGTACTGGCTCGACACCCGCAAGGTGCGGCGCGAGGACTACGAACTCCTCGGCTGAGGAGGAAAGAGGGAGGGTCCGTGAAAGCCAAGATGGGGGACATGGCCTTCACGGACCGGGGAACGCCGCGCTCATGAGGGGTTGAGCCGGCGAAGCCTTCCGATGAGATCGACGGTGGGGATGCCGCAGAGCTCGGCCATCCGCTCCAGCGCCGTGAAGTCGAGGTGGACCTCGGCGCTGCCGGCGTCGCCCGACCGTTTGAGCCGGTCGTGCGCCCACCGTCGCAGGGGGAACAGTTCCTCCTGGTCGTCCTTGACCACCAGGCGCAGGTCGACCCGGACACGGCCCGGTTCGTCCACGAACACCCGGCGATGCACCTTGGCCAGCAGATCCTGCGGCAGCTCGTCCATCGCGACGCACAGTTCGACCAGCCGCACCACGGAACAGTGCCGGGTGCCCAGCTCGTAGGTGGCCAGCGTCTGGAGCGAGATCTCGCTCTGCAGATGCTGGTTCAGTTCCTTGCGTGTCCAGCCACGTTCACGGCGGAGCTTGCGGAGCTCGTCTCCGAGTATCCGCTGATAGCTCTCAGCGTCGATCAGCACTCCCCATCCCCTGCCTTGCCAACCTTTTCCTCCGCTCGCCCGTGTGACAAAACCGGGGACGAGCGCGCTCACGTGGATGAAAGTCGGCAGGACGCCCGCTCTTACGCGATTTCGGGGGTGGTTTTCCTCTCGGTTGTGGTCTGCTGTGGTCCGCTGAGCCGAACGGGTGAAGAAAACCGGCTCGCAGAGACAGTTTCGGTGACTCTCGTGACCCGCAAGGCTCTTCGTCACCTGGGTGCAGCGGTGTCGCGAAAGGAGCTTCGCGACGAGTCGACCTGCTCACATGAAGGGATCCGAGGTCGCGCGAAGGAGAAGTGCGCGTCAGTTGACGCAGGGCACGCCTTCGGCCGTGATCGGCTGCTCGGCGGACTGCTCGGGCGGGGGTGCCGCCGCCGACGAACCGGCGACGTTCTGCGAGGAGCCGGCGTCTCCGGTGCCGCTCGGCGTCTTGAAGTCCGAGCCGAGGAACACCATCACGTGCCCGGCTTCGACACTCTTGTCCTCTTGGACGGTCGGGTTGCCGCCGAGTTCGTCGGCGACGGCCTGACCCGCCGCCTTCTGTCCCTTGGCGACCCAGATCACCGTCTTCCTGCGCGCACTCGCGGTGGCCGTGTCGCCGGCGGTGAAGCCCTTGTCGACGAGATGCTTCAGCACCGTCGAGGCCAGGCCGTCCCGGTTCGTGGAGTTGCGGACGTCGACCGTGGTCGCCTTGTTGGGCGACTCGGTGGGCGGTGCCTGCTGCTGCTCGCCGGGCTGCGGGCCCGCGAGCCCCTGGACGAAGTCCTTGACCTGCCTCGGGTCGACCTGGATGGCGACGCCGTCGTTCGGGGTCTTGTACTCGATGTTGACGATCGGGATCGTCCGGAACTCGAGCTGACCGCCGGTCAGGCTCTTCATCTGCTGCGCGAAACCGAAGACGTCCCAGTTCTGGTTGAGCACGACCGACTTCTTGATGGCCGTGATCAGGTCGTTGAGCTTGCCGGGATTCGCGAGGGTGCCCGCCGAGAGCACCTTCCGCGCCATCCCGGCCATGAACACCTGCTGCCGGACGACCCGGTCGAGGTCGCCGCGCGGCAGGCCGTGGCGCTGCCGGACGAAGCCGAGCGCCTCCACCCCGGAGATGGTGTGCAGGCCCTTGGTGAACTTCGCGCCGGAGAACTGGTCGCTGACGTTGGCGTTGAGGCAGACGTCGACCCCGCCGATGGCCTGGGTGATCTCGCTGAAGCCCAGCAGGTTGATGGCGGCGTAGTTGTCGATGGTGGAGCCGGTCAGCTGCTCGACGGTCTTGATCAGGGTCTTCGCCCCGGCCTCGTTGGCCTTCTGGTCGATCACCTTCTGGTCGGAGACGCCGTCCTCCTGTTGCTTCCTGCGCTCGTCGAGCATCGCGCGGGCATACGCCGAGTTGATCTTGTGCTTTCCGTGGCCGCCGGGAATGTCGACGTAGGAGTCGCGCGGCAGGGAGATCGCGACGGCCTTGGAACCGTCGTTGGGGATGTGCACGAAGATCAGCGAGTCGGTGTTCAGCTCGCCGTCTGCCTGTCCGGCGCGCAACTGGGCCAGCACCTCTTTGGACAGCGGGTTGCCCTGCGCGTCCGTGCGGCTGTCGAGACCGACGAGCAGGATGTCGCGGGCGCCGTCGGCGGGTTTGTCGCCCTCGTCGGCGCCGATGCCGACGTTCGCGAACGTCAAACCGTCCATCGCGGCCCACGCGTACCCGGTCAGGCCCATCACCAGCAGTGAGACCAGGCCCAGCGCGATCTTGGGGCCGCGGAACGACCGTCGGGGAGCACGGCGCGGGTCCGGATGGCGGACCGGCACGCCGGCGGCCTGGCGGGCGGGTACCTGCCGGTCTCCACGGGGCGGGGCCGGGCGGGAAGGAACGCGGCCGGGCGCGTCCTGCCCAGGCCGGGCGGGACGTCGGTCCCCATGCCCATTCCGAGGCGGATACTCCACGCGGTCTGCTCCTTCTGTTCGCTACCCGTCGACGGTCTTCTCAAGGGACGCATGGTGCCTGTTGAGGGTTGTCGCAGGATTACACATCCCCCCGGAGATGTGGCACGCACCATCGGTTTCCTCACTATGGTACGAAGAACCCCTGGTCAGCGCTGTGTGACTCACGGCAGGACACGCCGGGCGGCGCGGGCCGGGACCAGTGTGGCGGCCGCGGCGAGCGTCGCGACGACGATCGTCGCGACCGGCAGCGCGACCGAGGCGGCGCTCACCCGCTCGCCGTCGAGGGCATTCATCAGGGGCGGCGCGCACGCGACCGCACAGACCAGCCAGGGGCCCGTCATCCGGCTGGTGCCGTTCCGCACGGTGTGCAGCAGGTACACCCCGAGCAACAGGTTGACCAGGCTCTGGACCGGGCCGAACCGGAGCCCGAGGAGATCGGCGTCGGCGGACGCGTCACCGAATCGGGTGAGCGCGAAGCCGAACACGCCGAGCATCGCGTAGGCCATCCCGACCGTCGCCGCCGCTCGGCAGAACACCGCGGCGCGCAGCCCCGGCTCGTCGACCGCCCGCTGTGGCGGCCCGGAATGACGTTCGAACCACCAGAAGACGAGTACGGCGGGCACGGCCAGCAGGGCCGTCGCGAGCAGGACCCGCGGGCGCGCCAGCCAGCTGAGCCCGTCGACGAACGGTTCCGGCAGGTAGACGACCGCGACGAGCAGCAGCATCGCGGCCAGGAAACCGAGGTACAGGCTCATCGGGGCGCGGAGGACGAGGCGGGCGGTGGCGGCGACCGCGGGACGTTCGCCGAGCCGGGCCAGCGGCCGCGCGAGCAGGCCGAGGAGCGCGAGCTGGACCAGGCCGAGCAGGAGCACCCCCCACGGCGGGCCGGACAACGCGGCCGGGGCGCCGGGGCCGCCGAGCAGCATCGGCCCCTCGCCGCGGACGGCGACCGCGAGGCCGAGCCCGGCGGCGCCGGTGAACGCCGTCGCCAGGAGGACGCCACGCCGCAGGCGGGCTCCGCCGGCGTGGGCGAACGCCAGCTGCTGGACGAACAGGGCGAGGAACAACGTCTCCGCGTAGCGCGGGAGGGCCGAGCCGGACCAGTGCGCGGCGGCCTCGCTCGCCAAGGTCAAGGCCAGCAGCCCGGCGACGGAGACGGTCCGCGTCCGGCGATACAGCGTCAACAGCGCCGGCGCGAGCACGACGGTCAACAGGAAGACGCCGAGCAGCCAAAGCGGATGCAGCGCGATCCGCATGACGGTGGCGTTCGTCCCCGCCGGGATACCCAGCACCTCCAGCGCGAGCGGGACGACCAGCGCGACGACGGCGAAGAGCAGCGCCGGGCGCAACAGCGGGCTCGCCCGGTCGGCGAGGTACTGCGGGTAGCGGCCGCCGGTCGCGCGGATCGACCGCCAGCCCGCCTCGTTGATCCGGCCCACCGCGAAGAAGACGAGCGGACAGAGCTGGGCGAGCCAGGTGAACGGCCACAACGACCGCTCGGGCGCCCCCGCCCAGTGCGCCAGCGCGACGGCGGACTCCCCGAGCAGCATCAGCACGACACCGGCGACGCCGAGCAACGCCCACCGGCCGACCGGGGCCACCGGCCGCGGCTCGCGGGGAAGGGTGACGACGGTCCGGCGGGTGCGCACCCAGCCGCGGAGGCGGAACACCAGCAGCGCGCCGATCACCAGCACGCCGACGATCATCGGGCCGAGCGGGTCCCCGACCGGTGGTCCCCAGCGCTGATGCCAGGAGTTGAGCACCAGACCGGCGGTGTAGAGGGAGGCGACGACGTCGCAGGTGCCGCGCGAGTCCATCGGGTTGAGGACGCAGGCGTGGTGCATGTCGGCCGAAAGCCGGTCGTCGAGCGCGGCCCTGGCCTCCTGGCCGAGCGGGTGACCTTTGCGCTCGGCGTAGCGGAGGATGTCGTAGCCCAGGTCGTGGGCCTTGCAGGGGACCGCGTAGTCCCATTTGGTGTTGTCGTCGCCCCAGGGCGCCGAGCAACCCCCGTCGATGTGGACGGCACGCGCGGTGCCGTCCCGTGCCTTCAGCACGCCCGGGGTGACTCCGCTGACCGCGGTGAAGTCGGCGGGCAGTTCGGCGATGACGTTCTCGACCGGACCCGGCCGTACCAGCGCGTCGACCGCGTTCCGCGCGGCGAGGAGATCACCCGTCGGTGGGCCCTGGTCCGGTGGCGAGGCGGGCCGTGACGCGATCAGGCCGAACCCGAAAACCAGGAGCGTGACCAGCAGCAACCAGCCCGAAGTCGACCAGGGGCGCCGGATCCGGGCAGGACGCGCGGCGGCTTGGGCTGTCGCTGGCATGGCGTCCAGGGTGCCATCCGCCGGTCGAGGCCGATATCCGGATAACCCCCGGGGTTTCCGTGGGGGCCACCTGATGGTGTGAGGCGGCCGAAGGCGTTCAGTTCTCTGGACGCGGTCGTCCGGCGGGTCATGAGTGGCGTTTCGGGTCAGGGTCAAGGGTGGGTCGGGTACCCACCGGGGTGCGCCGGTGCGCCGATGGCGGTCTCGCGTGACTGGATGGCCGACACGCGTGTCCAGAGGGACGACACACCAGTCACCCTCGGCCTTCGGTGAGGCGCCGGTCCCTGTCCTGGGCGAACCGCACCTGGTTCCGGCCGTTCTCCTTGGCCACGTAGACGGCGGCGTCGGAGGCGTGCAGCAATTCCTTCAGGGAGGCACCGTGGCGAGGGAACAACGCCGCCCCGATCGAGGTGGTGCGGCCCGAGATCGTCACCCGGCTGCCCCTTTTGTCGGTAGTCACTATATGCAGTTCCGCGATGGCGCTGCGCACTCGCTCGGCGGCCAGTTTGGCCGCCGTTTCGTCGATATCCGGCAGGAGTACGAGGAATTCCTCGCCACCGAACCGGCCGATGACGTCGGCGGGCCTGGTGACCTCGTCCAATTTCCGGGCCACGTCGCGGAGGACGTCGTCACCCGCCGGATGTCCATATGTGTCGTTAATCCACTTGAAGTGGTCGAGATCAATCATCAGAAGCGCAAGGCCGTCGTCCGATCGGGCAGTCCTTCCCAGCGCCCGATCGGCCGACTCGGACCATCCGCGCATGTTCAGGACGCCGGTTTTCGGGTCCGTTCGCGCGTCGTTCTGCAGTTGGTCGATCTCGGCGAGGCGATTGAACACCACCGTCACCACGGCCATCACGATCACCATCGGTGGCATGATCAACAGCAGTACCGCGGTGACCGCGCCGAGGCCGATCGTGATGGCCTCCAGCAGGTTGTCGGCCGTATTGCCGAGCACGGTGGACGGTGAGGGCCGCTTCGGCGAGCCGATCGTGAGGATGCCGCCGATGTAGGCGATCTGCACCGCTTCGAAGACCATCCCGGTGAGGATCAGGACACCGAATTCCCCCAGGGTGTCCCAGCCGGAAATCAGTCCCCATTCGTGCGGGCCGAACGCGGCGAAGGTGAGCGAGGCCAAGGTCACCGAAACGCCGTGGGTGACCGAAGAGAACACGAAGTTGTGCGCGGGCCGCCGGGCGATGAACCAATGCTGGATCCGGACGATGGCGATGATGGAAAGCGTCAGTGAAAGCGGCAGGATGACCGCGGCCGGAAAAGTCCATACCGCGGTGAGGTCGATGAGTACGGTACGGCTGCGATCACGCCGTCTTTCCTCTTGTCGCTGGGTCAGCTGAATATGCGCGGTGGCGCCGACGGCGAGAATCGCGAAACGAACCCAATCCGTTCTTCCCGGATTCGTGGAATCCATCGTCGCGACGACCATGAGCGCGATTCCGATCGCCTCCATGGCGAAGAGGAACGCGATGAACCGTTTCGGCCGCTGCCACAGCGCCCACGCCCGGGGATCGTAGGGGTGGCGCTCCGGCGGATCGGCCCGATCACCTTCCGGGCTCGCCTGCCCGCGTTCGGTCACCGGTATGCCGCTGTCGGCGGCGGCCGTCGCCGTCGCATCGTCAAGGTCGCCGGCGCCGTCACCGTACTGGCGGCGGTCACCGGTCTCGGCTGGCAATTGCTACCTCTTTTCCGCGCGGACGGCACGGCTGAGTAATCTCACCGGTACCGACTGATACACCGTTCGTATTCCACGGCCGGTATCATCCCATCGCATCAGTTGTCCGACAGCGGCAAGGGTGCCCGCCGACACGGACCGGAGGTGGCAATCGTGTCCCGTGATTTCTGATCTTGGTGACTGAACATTTTTCAAGATGTGCCGAGGAAGGGGTGACCGATAGTGTCCAGCCGTGACTTCTGAGCCCGGACGAGGTATTAGTTCGCTGCCAGGTTCCCGGGAGGTGTCCGACCATGTCGAGCCGTGACTTCTGATCGCGAGTCGTTTCTTTTCGTTCCCGTGCCGAAGACCAAGGTCCGGTGTCGGTGTTCCGTCGTCGAGATTTCCGAGTACGCACCCGTCGGGCGGCCGAGCCGCCCCCAGGGTCGTCCGGTGTGGATTCGTCATGACGGCAACGGTTCCGGGCTGGTTCCGTCGATGTGCCGCCAGCTGAGCGCGACCAGTACGGCCAGCAGCAGGCCGACCACGCCTGCCAGCGCGATGGCCGAGGTCGCCGCCCCGAGCCGATCGGCGGCGAGCCCGCCGAGTCCCGCCCCTATTCCTTGAGCCACCCGCAACCCCGTGCGGTACACCCCGCCGGCACCACCCCGGAGTTCGTTCGGGACCCAGGTGATGAACGTGGCGCTCACCGTGATCAGGTACGCCCCCGCCGCACCCGCCGCCGCCAGCAGCAGCAACGCCGGGATCAGCCCCGGTTCGAATGCGAAGGCGATCAGGGCGACCATCGGCAGTGCCGCCAGGACGCCGAGCAGTTTCCGCCGTTGTCCCGCGGAGACGAACCGGGACAGCAGGAACGCCCCGACCACGAAACCCAGCGGATCGGCGGCCAGCAGCCAGCCGACGGCCTGCTTCCCCACGCCCATCTCCGCGGCGAGCGGGGCCGCGAGCCCCTCGGGAACGACGGCCAGGCCCACCAGCCACGAGAACCAGACCAGCACCCGCAGGTGACGGTTGCCGAAGACCTGCTTCACCGCGCCGAACCAGCTACCGCTGCCGTCGGACGCCGCCGCCCGCCGGGACACGGAGAAACGGACCACCGCCGCGCTCATCAGGAAGGTCGCGGCGTCCAGCGCCAGCGCCCAGCTCACCCCGACCTGCGAAACCAGCAGGCCGCCGCCCGCCAGGCCGAGCAGCATGGCGGTGTTGGTCGAGATGCCGCGGATGTCCTGGCTCTTGAGATAGAGGTCGTCGTCGGTGAACACCTCGCGCGTCAGCGCGTTCTGCGCCGCGTTGCCGGGCGCGTTCACCAGCCGTGCCAGCACCACCAGCCCGCACAACAGGGCGAGGGGGGTACCGGGGATCGCCATGATCGCGATCAGCAGCCCCTGGACCAGGGACGAGACGACGAGGACGGTGCGCCGCGGGTAGCGGTCGGCCAGCTGGGAGAGGCCGAGACCGCCGGCCAGGGCGGGCAGGAAGGTCAGGGAGTAGACCACCGCGGAGAGCAGCGCGGAGCCTGTCCGGTCGTAGACGAGGATCGCCAGCGCGACGATGGTGAGCTGATCCCCGATGAGGGACTGCACCTCGGCGAGCCAGAGTGCGCGGAACTCGCGGTTCGCCAGGGCGGCGGTCATCCGCGGCGCCGCGTTCGTCGTCACTGCGTGACCACCTCCCCCCGATCGGGTGAACTTGCTTCCCTCGCATTCTTGCCTGCCGTGTCACGTGGTCGACGAGGGAGTCACAGTCGATGTCCCGCCGGACAACGTTCAGTATGCCTCCGGCTACCCGGAGACGAACCGAAGTGCGGTGATTCCTTCGCCTGTTGGACCGATCGGGCTACGCCGTCCGACCGGTGGGTGACGTCGGCCTGACTCGCCCGCCGGTATCCGCGCGCCGTTCGCCGGGCCCTCGCTCGGCGCAGCCGGGCCGCCGTTCGCCGCCGTTCGGGCCCCGGCTGGGCCGAATGGCCCAACACTGAGTGGAGACCGGTCCGGAGGTGGAGGCCGGCTGGGTCAAAGGGGTGAAGGCGATGAACGGTTTGCTCGACGACAGGGCCGTCGTCGTGACCGGCGCCGGGCGGGGACTCGGTGAGGCGTTCGCGGTGCACGTGGCGAGGGCGGGCGGGTCCGTCGTGGTCAACGACATCGACGCCGAGCTGGCCGAACGGACGACGGGGAACATCCGCCGGTTCGGTGGCAGGGCGGTCGCCAGCGGGCACAGCGTCGCTGATCCGAAGCAGGCGCAGGAGATCGTCGACCTGTGCCTCGCCGAGTTCGGCGCGATCGACGGGCTGGTCAACAACGCGGGCCTGAACTACGAGGCGCTGCCCTGGGAGGACGACGTCGAACAGGCACGCGAGCTGGTGGAGGTGAACGTCCTCGGGGTCATGTACACGGGGCTCGCCGCGATCAAGGCGATGGTCGAAAGGGGCAGGCCGGGGTCGATCGTCAACATCTCCTCCGGGGCGTCACTCGGGCAGCGCAAGCTCGGTGTGTACGCCGCCAGCAAGGGCGCCGTCGCTTCGCTGACCTACTCCTGGGCGCTGGACCTGGAGGAGAGCGGGATCCGGGTGAACGCGGTCTGCCCGCTCGCGCACACCCGGATGGTGTGGAAGTCCGAACGGTCGCTGCGGGCCTGCCCGCCGGACCGGACGCCGTCGCGGATCGCGCCGGTCGTGCTCTTCCTCCTCGGCCCCGGCTCCGACGGGATCACCGGGCAGATGATCCGCTGCAACGGGCCGCAACTGCACGTCATGGGGCAGCCGTACCTGAAGCAGCCCATTCTCGAGCGGCCGGTGTGGGACACCGAGACCGTCCAGCGCGCCTTCGACGAGGTCTTCAGCGCGCACTTGGAGAACTACGGCCTCGAAAAGCGTGTCCCGCCCCGGCTGCGGAAGTGGACGGAGTCGACCCGGACGGCCTAGCTCGCGTGAGCCGACGGACGACCCGCCCGCGCGGGAGAGTCGTCCGTCCGGTCACGCGAGTCGTCCGCCTGATCACGCGAGTCGTCCGCCGGCGGGGCGTCGGGTAGGCAGGGCCATTGGCACGTGCCGCCGACCCGGACGGCTTGACCGCCTTAGCCGACCACGAAGGGCAGCTTCGCGGCCAGGTCGCCGAGTTCGGCCTTCTCGGCGTCGGTCGGCTTGCGGCGGCCGGTGCCGACCAGCAGCGCGTCCGTGTCGGAGAACGACGCCGGGAACTTCTCGCCGGTGCGCTGCTCGAGAAGCTGCCGTGTCCTGGCGAGACTGTCGGCGGCGGGTCCGTCGACATGCGGCAGATGCGCGACCAGGTCGAGGTGGTGCAGCGTCCATTCCAGGACATACGCGGCCAGGAAGTCCCCGGCCGACAGGACGATGTCGCGCGTGGCGACCCGCGTCCCCGGGTCGGCGAGGTCGGCGGCCCGGCCCGCGGCGGAACCGACGTCGTCGAGATGGAACTTGAGCAGCCGGGGTTCCCGGTAAGCGGCGGCGAGACGCACGATCAGCGCGTCGAGGTCGTCTTCGCCGGTCGGCGGCTTGCCGGCGAGCTCCCAGTAGGTGACGGCGTCGCGCGTGGGTTCGGTGCCGGCGGGAGTGGCGAGGGTGATCAGGACGTCCTGCGCGTCGATCACGAGGTGACACACCAGGTCCTGCACCAGCCAGCCGGCACAGCCGGACGGTTTGGCGAAATCTTCGTCGGGGGTCGCGGCGACGGCGGCGAGCAGCGCCGCCCAGGAGCGGGAGAAGAGATCCACGGCGGCAAGTTAGCAGCGGCCGCTCGCCGGTGGCGACCCCTTTCGGCGCCGAGACGACCGGAACGCGCTCCCCCGTGTCCAGGCACGCGTCTTACGACTTGCCGCACGCCCCACGCCACCTCTCCCAAGTACATGAAGGCCCCCTTCCTGTACCTAAGCGCAAGGAAGGGGGCCTTCATATACTTCAGGAGCCGGCGGCGGGGGCGGGTTCCGGAGCGGAGGCCGGGTACAGGTCCGCGATCGTGGGCGCGTAGCGGTCGTTGATGACCCGCCGCTTCAGCTTCAAGGTCGGGGTCACCTCGCCGCTGTCGGGCGTCCATGCCCGGGGGAGCACGTGGTACCGCTTGATCTGCTCGATCCTGGCCAGCCGCGCGTTCGCCGCCTCGACGGCCTTCTCGATCTCCGCGCGGACTTCCGCGTTGTCGGCGAGCGCTTCCCCTTCGGCGAGCTGGATGCCGTTCGCGCTCGCCCAGCCCGGCGCGATCTCGTCGTCGATGACGATCAGCGCGGTGACGTACGGCCGTTTCTCGCCGATCGCGACGGCCTGCCCGATCAGCGGGTGTTCCTTGAGCAGTCCTTCGATCTTCGTCGGCGCGATGTTCTTGCCGCTCGAAGTGATGATCAATTCCTTCTTGCGGTCGGTGATCGTGACGAAGCCGCGGTCGTCGATCGTCCCGATGTCGCCGGTGGCGAGCCAGCCGTCGGCGTCGACGTCCGGCTTGATCGTGCCGTCCTCCTGCAGGTAGCCGAGGAACACGATGGCGCCGCGGACGAGGAGTTCGCCGTCTTCGGCGACCTTCACCTCGATACCCTCCAGCGGACGGCCGACCGAACCGGCCTTGAACGCCGACGGCGTGTTCGAGGTGACCGCGCCGGTGGTCTCCGACAGTCCCCAGACCTCCTGGATCTCGACGCCGAGCCCGGCGATGAAGTACAGGACCTCCACCGGCAGCGCGGCGGCACCACTGGAGGTGACCTCGATCCGGTCGAGGCCCAGCATCGTCCGCACCGGGGCGAGCACGGCGGCGTCGGTTCGCGCGATCTTCTCCGCGAGTTCCGGCGGCACCTCCTTGCCGTCACTGCGCAGTTTGTAGCCCTGTAGCAGCAATTCGTTCGCGCCGAGCAGCCCGTTCCGTTTCTCCTCCGGAAGCGAGCCGAGCAGGTTCTTCAGGCCTGCCGCCATCTTTTCCCACACCCGTGGGACGCCGAAGAAGCTCTGCGGGCGCACTTGGCCCAGCGCGCCGACGACGCCCGTCGGGTCGCCGACGGTGTGCACGTGCCCGGCCCACACGATCGGCATGTAGATCGACAGTTCGCGTTCGGCGATGTGCGCGAGCGGCAGGTACGCGATGTTCGTGGCGTGCATCGGGGAGCCGTGCCGCTTCTGGACGGCGACGGCCTGGTGGATCGCGTTGCGGTGCGACAGCACGACACCTTTGGGGTCGCCGGTGGTGCCGGAGGTGTAGATCATCGCCAGCGGGTCGTCCGGGGCGATCGAGGACCATGCCGTCTCGAACGCCTGCGGGTCGGCCGCGTGCGCCTCCGCGCCCGCCGCGCGAAGTTCGGCGAAGGACAGGAACCGCTTGTCGCCCGGAGGGAGCACGGACGCGTCGAGCACGACGACGTGCCGCAGCGCGGGCAGGTCGTCGAGGACCTGCGACCAGCGGCCGAGTTCGTCGGCGCCACCCAGGACGACGACGCCGGCGGCGCTGTGCCGGGCGACGAACCCGATCTGCTCCGGGCTGAGCGTCGCGTAAGCGGTGCAGGGAATCGCGCCGAGGTGGGCCGCGGCGAGGTCGGCGATCAGGTGTTCGGGACTGCTCGGCGCCATGATCAGCATCCGGTCGCGCACGCCGATCCCGAGGGCGGCGAGCCCGCGCGACACCTCCGCGATGGCGGTGCGGAATTCGGCCCAGTTCAGGGTCGGCTGGCCCTCTTCATCGAGTGACGTGACCGCCGGCAGCTCACCGAACTCCCTGGCGTTGCGGTGAAGCAGGGCGGGGATGGTCTGGCCTTCGATCTGCTCGGCGACGGTCGGCTGGATGGTCAACGCTGCCTCCTCGATGCTGCCTGATCAGGCACACTGTAAGGGCTGTCAGCAGTGCTGGACAGAGAATCGCGGCCACGGTCGTGGCCCGCGAAATGTCCACCTTTTCCGTTTTCACCGCGTCAGTCCCGAACATTCCCGAGCATGGAGGAGCCACGACGATGACCGGTTCGGCACGCGAGTTGATCGACGCGGTGCAGGCGGAACTGGCACCGCACGACGACGACAACCGGCTCGTCCCGTCGGTCGCGGCGGGTGAGGCGGCACGGGGGATCTTCGCGGCGATCGCCGCGGAGGAGTACCGGATCGTCCGCAGTGATCGGCGCGGTTTCCTGCATCTCGCGTCCCGTGCGCGGGAGCGGAACGCACAGGAGTTCTTCGCGGCCTTGGCCGCCGGGGAAGGGCTGGCGCTCGGCAAACTGCCGGCGCTCGCCGAGGAGCCGCCCGGCTTCGAGCCGCGCGCGGGATGCCAGGCGTATCCGGCGTTCGTCGCCTGGCTGGCGCTCAACGGCGAACCGGCGGACGTCATCGTGGCGATCATCGCGAACTTCGCCGCCTTCGGCCGGTACTGCGCCGCGATCGCCGCCGCGATGCGTGAGCGCTACGGCTTCGACGACGAGGCGTGCGCCTTCTTCGATTTCTTCGGCACGCCGTCGCCGGAGCTCGAGGAGCTCGCCGTACGCGCCGTGCAGGCCGCGCTCGACGCCGGGGAATTGTCCGAAAAGGACGCCCGGACCCACGCGCGGTTGTTCCAGGCGTACGAGCTGGACTTCTGGAACACTCTCGCCGACGATGACCACCGTGACTGATCTCGTAGCGGAGGCCGCCGCCCTGGACGCGGCCGATCCCTTGGCGCACAAGCGAAACGAATTCGACCTCGACGCCGAGGTCGCCTACTTCGACGGCAACTCGCTGGGCGCCCCGCCGAAACACGTGGCGGACCGGGTCGCCGCGGTCGTCCGCGAGCAGTGGGGCGGACGGCTCATCCGGTCCTGGTCGGAGGGCTGGTGGGAGGCGCCGATGCGGGTCGGCGAGCGGATCGCACCGCTGGTCGGTGCCGCGCCGGGGCAGCTCGTCGTGGCGGATTCGACCAGCGTGAACCTGTTCAAGGCGCTCGTCGCGGCCACCCGACTCGGGCCGGGCCGCGACGAGATCCTCGTCGACGCGGACACGTTCCCGACCGACGGCTACATCGCCGACGAGGTCGCCCGGCTTACCGGGCGCGTGGTGCGCCGCGTCGTCGCCGAGGACATGCCGCGCGAGGTGAGCGAACGGACGGCCGTCGCGCTGATCAACCACGTCGACTACGTCACCGGCCGCGCCCACGACATGGCCACGCTGACCGTCGCGCTGCACCGGGCGGGCGCGCTGGTGCTCTGGGATCTCTGCCACAGCGTCGGCGCGCTGCCGGTCGAGCTGGACGCGGCGGGCGTGGACCTCGCTGTCGGCTGCACCTACAAGTTCCTCAACGGCGGTCCCGGTGCGCCGGCTTTCCTCTATGTGGCAACGAAATGGCTGGAGAGCTTCGAGCAGCCGCTGGCAGGCTGGGCGGGTGACCGCGACCCGTTCGTGATGCGCGGTGCGTACGAGGCGAGCGACGGCATCCCGCGCGGCCGCGCGGGCACTCCCGACATCCTCTCGCTGCTCGCACTGGACGCGGCCCTCGACGTCTGGGACGGCGTGGATCGCGGGCTGCTGCGGGCGAAGGGACTCGCGCTCGGCGAGTTCTTCTTCCAGTGCGCGGACGAACTCCTCGACGGCGCGACGATCGCGACCCCGCGCGGCCAAGACCGGGGACATCAGATCTCGGTCGTCGACGAAGACGCGGCCAAGACGATGGCGGCCCTGATCGAACGCGGGGTGATCGGTGACTTCCGCCCACCCGACGTGCTGAGGTTCGGGCTGGCTCCGCTCTACACCACCTACGGCGAGGTGCTCCGCGCCGTCACGACGCTTCGCGCGCTCCGGCACGAAAACAAGGAATTTCCTTCGGGAATCGGTGGCAAATAGGTGATCGTGTCGCCCCGGTGGGGGAGAGCGGGCGCTCTTCCGCGCATCCGCTGTTAATCTCGATATCGCTCTTGTCGCGCGTGTGACGTAGATCCTTTCCCTGTGGCGTAAGGGAAACCCGCACCGCGCAGGCGAGGCGCGGGCCCGGCGCCTGGAAGAGGAGGGGATCGTGACGTTCACCTGTACCGCCGTCGCCGTGACCGGTGTCGCCTCCGGGTTTCTGCTCAACGAGTTCGGCTCCCGATACCCGGTCGAGACGGTGCTCGTCGCGATCCTGAGCTGCGGGGTGGCGACCCTCTGCTGGGCGGGTGCCCGGATGCTCCGGGACGCCTCGGCCAAGGTCGACGCGCTCCTCGGCGAGGTCGGCCGCGCCGACGAAGATCAGTGCGCCGAATCGGCGGCGACAAGTGTCCGTAATTCTCGATTCCGGGGCGCGAACGGCGTTACGACGGCGTTCCTCCGCGGTGATGTCGTTCGCAAACCGAACGGTATGTGGAGTGCCGATCCGAAAGCGTGAGCGACGTCACGGCGAGTGATTTTCGCCGGTTTATCCGCGGTGAAGCGAACGCGGCGAGCGGTCACTTGATCGAATCCGAAGAGCGTCGATGGTGGCACTGCCTGCGGTAAACCGCCAGGTGACCTACTGGTGAGTCACTTGGCGCGACGCGCTGGTCCACGTGGTGGACTTTCGAGGTCCCCCGACCTCTCGTGAGCTGGTCACGGCCATACGTGACTACCCTTCGCGTCTGGACTTGACTCACCCGTTTGGGTCTCCTAGCGTCTTCGCGGGCGGAGCGGACCACGCTGTGTTGATCCGGCTATCGGATCCCGCGGGTATGAATCCCCGGCGACCCGACACCTGAAACTGCCGGAAGGAAAACGGACCACGGTGAAGCAAATTCCCCTTCGACGAGGCCGCGGCTCTTCGATTCGTTCGCGGGTTCTGACGATCGCGCTCATTCCGAGCATCGCGCTGATGCTGGTCGGTCTGGCGATCGGCGGGTACCTGATCTTCGACGCGGTCGATGGCCGTGACTACGCGCAGCGGATCCGTGACTCGGAAGCCCCCTCTCTTCCCTTCTTCGTCCAGGTGCAGGAAGAGCGGCGCCTGACGCTGCGCGAACTCGCCGGGGACCGGTCGCAGCACGCCACGCTCGCCGAGCAGCGCGCGAAAACCGACGCCGCCACCCAGGGCGTCGTCGCCCACCTCCAGAAGTTCATCGGCGACTCACCCGACAGCGTGCAGCGCAACATCGCCACGGTGAACGGGCTTTTCCGGAAGCTGCCGCAGATCCGGCAGTCGGCCGACTCCGGCCAGCTCCCGCTGCTGGACGCCTTCACCTTCTACAACCAGATCCTCGACCAGTTCGTCGAGGGGCTCACCGGGCTGGCCCAGGACGCGCCGAACGCCGAAAACGCCTACCAGCGGATCACCGCGGTGCCGCTGTTCACCGCCATCGACCAGATGCAGCGCGCGAACGCCCTCGCCGCCGCGGCGGTCGCGGGCGGCGGCTTCACCGACGAGACCTATCGCGCGTACGTCACCGAGGTCGGTTCGTATCGCTCGCAGCTGGAGTCGTCGGTCTCGCGGATGCTGCCGGACGTCAAGGCGAAGTTCGACCAGCTCGTCGCCGGCGATCCGTGGAAGGCCGTCAACACGGTCGAGAACACCTTCCTGCAGAACAGCAAGGCCACGCTCCCCATCCCCGAGCAGACGTGGCTTCAGGCCGCGCGCGGCGTCAGCGACGCCATGATGCGCGGCTTCGTCGAGCAGAGTGGCACGGCCACGACGCAGGCGGTCGACGACGCCGACCGGACGCTGATCACCTCGGCCATCGCCGCGGCCATCGCGCTGCTGGTGGCGATCGGCGTGTTCGTCATCGCCCTGCGGCTGTCCAACCGGCTCATCGGCAGGCTCGCGCGGCTGCGCGAGGACACCCTCGACGTCGCCGAGATCCGGCTGCCGGAACTGGTGGACCGGGTGCGGGCGGGCGAACCCGTCGACCTCGACGACAAGGGGCACTTCCTCGACCACGGCGACGACGAGATCGGCCAGGTCGCCGAGGCCTTCAACAAGGCGCAGCAGACCGCCATCGCGGCCGCGGTGGAAGAGGCCAGGACGCGTGAGGGCACGAAGACGGTGTTCCTGAACATCGCGCACCGCAGCCAGGTCATCGTGCACCGCCAGCTCAAGGTGCTCGACCAGGCCGAGCGCAAACAGGAGGACCCGGAGCAGCTGGAGACGCTCTTCCAGCTCGACCACCTCTCCACGCGTGCCCGCCGCAACGCGGAGAACCTGATCATCCTCGGTGGCGGCCAGCCCGGCCGTCAGTGGCGCAAGCCGGTGACACTGGCCGAGCTGACCCGTGGTGCCTCGGCCGAGACCGAGGACTTCGCCAGGGTGAAGACGGCGAAGATGCCCGCGATGGCGGTGCAGGGCCCGGTCGTCGGCGACCTCGTGCACCTGCTCGCGGAACTGATCGACAACGCGACCTCCTTCTCGCCGCCGCAGTCGCGCGTCGAGTTGCGGGGGAACGTGGTCGGCAAGGGTGTCGTGATCGAGGTGGAAGACCAGGGTCTCGGTATCGAGCCCGAACAGGCCGCCGAGCTGAACGCGATGTTGGCCGATCCGCCGGACTTCGGCATCATGGCCTTGTCGACAGAGCCGCGGCTGGGCCTGTTCGTGGTCGCCCGCCTCGCCGCGCGGCACGGGATCTCCGTGCACCTGCGCGAGTCGGCGTACGGCGGCACCAGGGCCATCGTGCTCGTCCGCACCGACCTGCTCGCGCCGGTCCCGTCTGATCAGCCGGAGGACGAGGTGGACCCCGAGAGCACAGAGGTGCCGGAAGCCGCGCCGGTGCTCCCGGGCCGTCGTGCCCGCCACCGCACCGAGTTCCCCGCGGAACGGCCCGAACTGCCCGTGCCGATGCCGGTCGCGTCCCAGCCGCAGGCGCAGCAGGGCCCGGAGCAGCCCGGCGGCACGTTGCCGCCGCTGCCCCCGCGGCCGCCGCGAGTGCCCCGGCCGGAGACGCCGCGACCGGAGCCGATCCGCCCCGAGCCCGCGCGTGCCGAGGGCCGTTCGCAGCCGGGGCAGCCGCCGGCGTGGCCGCCCGCGGACGCCCGGCCGCAGGACATCCGTCCCCAGGACGGCCGCCCGCCGCAGACCCGGCGGGCCGGCCCCGAGGCGCCCGGCAGGCCACCGCTGCCGCAGCGCCGCCGTCAGGCGAACCTGGTTCCCCAGCTCAGGGAGGACCGGCCCGCGGCCCAGCACGAGGAGGTCCGCGAGGACACCCCCGAGCTGGCCAGGAACCGGCTCGCCGCGTTCCAGCAGGGCACGCGCCGCGCGCGGGAGACCGAACCCGCCGACGACTACACCGACCTCGACATGTACGGAGATCGTGACTAGATGGCCAACGCGGGAGTCAGTGAACTCGACTGGTTGCTGGACGACCTGGTCAAGCGGGTCAGCGGTGCCGACAGGGCGGTGGTCCTGTCCTCCGACGGCCTGCTCATCGGACGGTCCGGGAACCTGTCGGAGCAGGACGGCGAGCACCTGTCGGCGGTCGCGTCGGCGTTCCAGAGCCTCGCGCGGGGGACGGGACGGCACTTCGGCGGCGGAAACGTCCGCCAGACCATGGTCGAGATGGACCACGCCTTCCTGTTCGTCACCGCGGCCGGGCGCGGAGCGTGCCTCGCGCTGCTGGCGAAGGAGGACGCGGACATGGGGCTCGTCGCCTACGAAATGAATCTGATGGTCAAGCGGGTCGGCGCGGTGCTCACCTCGGCGCCTCGTACCGCGACTCCCACTTCGCCATGAGCGGGCGGCACGAGTCGTGGTTCGAGGACGAGGCCGGGCCGCTGGTCCGGTCGTACGCCGTCACCGGCGGGCGCACCCGATCGGACACCGTCGGCCTCGACCTGATCACCCTGGTGGTCGCCATGCGCAGCGCGCACGAGGTGGCGGGCTTCGAGCCGGAGTACGGGCGGATCCTCGGCCTGTGCCAGAAACCGACCTCCGTCGCGGAGGTCGCCGCGCGCATAGACCTGCCGCTGCCGGTGGTGAAGGTGCTGCTGAGCGATCTCATCGAACAGAACCTCGTGCTGTTCCGCACCGCGACCCCGGTCACCGACACCCCCAACAAACACGTACTCCAGGCGGTTCTTGATGGCATCCGGAAACTCTGAGCCCCGGCGATCCTTGACCGCGAACGCGGTCAAGGTCCTCATCGCCGGCGGGTTCGGGGTCGGTAAGACCACGATGGTCGGCTCGGTCAGCGAGGTTCCCCCGCTGCGCACCGAGGAGGTCATCACCGCGGCGTCCGAGGGCGTCGACGACCTCACCGGGGTCGAGAAGAAGACGACCACCACGGTGGCCCTCGACTTCGGCCGCATCACCATCAATCCCGAGCTGATCCTGTACCTGTTCGGCACGCCCGGACAGGACCGGTTCTGGTTCATGTGGGACGAACTGGCCGAAGGCGCGCTCGGCGCCGTCGTGCTGGCCGACACCCGGCGACTGGACAGCTGCTTCGCGGCCGTCGACTTCTTCGAACGCCGCGGACTGCCGTTCGTCGTCGCCGTCAACTGCTTCGACAACGCCTACCGCTACGGCACCGAGGAGGTCCGGCAGGCGCTCGACGTCGGCATGGACGTCCCGCTGCTGCTGTGCGACGCGCGGGAACGCGAGTCGACGAAGCAGGTGCTGACCGTGCTGATGGAGCACGTGCTGGCGCTCTCGGATCTGGCCGCCGGGCTGCCGCAGGGCCGCTGACCTTCCCCCGCGCCAAGCGCTATGAAGGACGCTTTCATGGCAAATTTTGCCATGAAAGCGTCCTTCATAGCGCAGAGGAGAGGCTCGGGTCTCGTGAGCGGGGTCCTTCCTGTACTCCGGGCGGGCAAGGGCGGAGCCGGGACGGTGAACGTCCCGACTCCGCCATCGTCACCAAGCTCGCCTCCATCGCTGTCCCCTGCGCGGCCCTCGGACGACATCGGTTCCAGGGGAAGACGCATACAGGTCCACGAGACCTTCACGTGCTCGCGGGCTCAGGACCTGCGGCGCCGAAGCAGGGTGTCGAGCGCGTAGGTGCCCGGGCCCACCACCGCGAACAGCAAGAAGATCCAGGAGTACAGCGCGGCGGTCTCGCCCTTGTTCTGCAGCGGTAACAACGCGTCGGGCTGGTGCACGACGAAATACGCGTACGCCATCGTGCCCGAGAGCAGCACCGCGACGGGCCGGGTGAACAGGCCGGCGAGGATCAGCAGCGAGCCGACCGTCTCGATCACCCCGGCGTACCAGCCCGGCCAGGTGGCGAACGGCACGGCGGGCTTGTCGAAGAGTCCCATCTTCTGCAGACCGTGGCAGAGGAACAGGAACGCGACCACGACACGGACGACGGAGAGGGCCAATCCCTGCCACTTGGGCGTGGTCGGACCGATCTCGGTGGTCGTGGCGGTGGCTGTCTGGGTCATGACGCATCCTTCCGGCTCAAGGTGGTCTAAACCATTGATGTGATGAGGATGCCGGACGCCCCCGTCGGCAGGGAACTTTCTTTCGGGGGGTAATTCGATGTCATGACCGGATTTAACGACACCGAAACGCGATAAGGCCCCTTTCCTGGAATCGTTCCAGGAAAGGGGCCTCTCGATTCTCCGTCAGCGGCGGCGAAGGGTGTCGAGGGCGAAGGTGCCGGGGCCGATCGCGGCGATCAGCAGGAAGATCCAGCAGTAGAGGGTCGACAGCTCGCCCATGTTCTGGAGCGGCAGCAGGCCTTCCGGTGCGTGGACGGTGAAGTAGGCGTAGGCCATCACGCCGGAGAGGAGCACCGCGACCGGCCGGGTGAACAGGCCCACCAGCACCAGCGCGGCGCCGACGACCTCGATCACGCTGCCGTACCAACCGGGCCAGGAGCCGAGTTCGACCGAGCCGCCGGCACCGTCGACACCGCCGAAGAAGCCGAATCCCTGCAAACCGTGGCAGAGGAAGAGGAACGCGACGACGATCCGGACGGCCGACTGGATGGCGCCCTGCACCTTGGCGGCACGCGGGGTGGCGGTGGTCGTCGTGTTCTCGGAGGGGGCGATGGTCTTCGTCATGGTTCCGGTCCTTCCGGCAGTGGCTGTGGGCTGCTTCCGACAACGCGTCGGACGAGCTCGACGCGAATCGACATCCGGGCGGAAAGTTTTTTCACGGGCCGGTCACCTCACCCGGTCGGAGCAAGGCCAGACTGGACGTCATGGCGGGTAAGACGAGTGCCGGGATCCTGCTCTTCCGCAGGTCGGGCGCGGTGACCGAGGTGCTGCTCGGGCATATGGGCGGGCCGTTCTGGGCGAAGAAGGACGCGGGCGGCTGGTCGGTGCCCAAGGGCGAATACGAACCGGACGAGACGCCGGAGGCCGCGGCGCGGCGCGAGTTCACCGAAGAGCTGGGGCTGCCCGCGCCGGAGGGGGAGTACCTCCCGCTCGGCGTCGTGAAGCAGTCCGGCGGCAAGGTCGTGACGGTCTGGGCGGTCGAGGGGGACCTCGACCCCGCTCAGGTGGTGCCGGGCACCTTCGAGCTGGAGTGGCCGCCGCGGTCGGGCCGGACGCGGGAGTTCCCGGAGGTCGACAGGGTCGCCTGGTTCGGGCTGGCCGAGGCGGAGGAGAAACTGCTCAAGGGGCAGCGGCCGTTCCTGGCCCGCCTGGGCGAACTGCTCAACGGCTGAGCAACTCGCTGAGCGGTTTGTCGGCCAGTGAGCCGAGCACGAGATCGGCGTGGTCGAAGTTCAGCACCGCGGTGATCGGATTCGGCACCGCCACGCACTGGAGTCCGGCGGCCTTCGCCGCGGTGACGCCGTGCGGTGAGTCCTCGAACGCGATCGCCTCGGTCGCGGGCAGGTCCAGCGCGGCGAGCGCGGCCAGGTAGAGGTCCGGGCTCGGCTTCGCCTCGTGGAGGTCGCCGGTGAGGACGGCCTCGAACGCGTCCGCGAGGCCCAGCCGGTGCAGATGCGTGGTGACCCAGTCGCCGGTCGAACTGGACGCGATGGCCAGCCGCAGGCCCTGATCCTTCGCGTCGTCGAGATACTTCTGGACGCCCGGACGCGGCCCCACGGCTTCCAGCAGCTCGGTGACCCTGGCGCGGACGCCGGTGCGGATCGCGACGCGGTCGAGGTTCTCGTCGTTCTTCTCGAGCAGTTCGAACATCGCGACCGCGGTGTTCTGCGTGCCGATCACGGTGTGCCAGACGTCGAGGGGGAGCTCGCCGCCGCGTTCGCGGAAGATCTCCTGCCAAGCCACGAGGACGGCCGCCTCGGTGTCGACCAGCGTTCCGTCGAAGTCGAAGATCAAGGCACCGATCATGGGACGAGTCTACGTCTTGACTCACCGAGTGGTACGGATTACCGTACGCATTCGTTAGGAAAGTTACCAAACGAAGAAGTGTACGCGAAGTGAACGCCGCGCACCCGTCCCTCTCAACCCGCCGCCACGGATTCCCGGGGAGATCGATGTGAAGGCCCGAACCCGACTACTGCCACTAGGCGCGGCCGCCATCCTGTTGCCGACGCTGCTCAGCGGTAACGCCCAAGCCGCTGATGTCCTGTTGTCCCAAGGTAAACCCGTCCTCGTCTCCTCGGTGGAGTCCTCCTCCTACGGCGGCCCGCTCGCCGTCGACGGGAAGACCGGCACCCGGTGGGCGAGCGCGGAAGGCGTCGACCCGCAGTTCATCCGCGTCGACCTCGGTGGGCCCTCGGCCATCAACCGGGTCAAGCTGAACTGGGAAGCCGCGTACGCCACCGCGTATCGCCTGGAAGTCTCCAACGACGGCTCGGCGTGGACCTCGATCAAGTCCGTCACCAACGGCAACGGCGGGACCGACGACCTCACCGGACTGTCCGGCCGCGGCCGGTACCTGCGTCTCGTCGGCACCAAACGCGCCACCGGTTACGGCTACTCCCTGTGGGAGATGCAGGTCTACGGGACGTCGGACTCCTCCGGCGACACGCAGGCGCCCACCGCTCCGTCGAACCTCAAGGCCGGTTCGGTCACCGCGTCCACTGTGGACCTGACGTGGACCGGATCGACGGACAACGTCGGCGTCGCCGGCTACGAGGTGCTGCGGAACGGCCAGGTCGTCGGCACCACTGAAAGCGCTTCCTACACCGACTCCGGGCTGAGCGCGTCGACCGCGTACACCTACACCGTCCGCGCGAAGGACGCCGCCGGCAACACTTCGGCGGCCAGCAACCAGATCCAGGCGACCACGCAGGCAGGCGGTTCGTCGTTCGTCCTCGCCGCCTCCGGTGACATCGCCGAACAGTGCACCGCTTCGTCTTCTTCGTGCGTCCACCCGAAAACGGCCGCGCTGGTCGGCCAGATGAACCCGGCCGCGGTCATCACCATGGGCGACAACCAGTACGACGACGCCCACATCGAGGACTTCACGAAGTACTTCGACAAGACCTGGGGCAAGTACAAGAACATCATGCACCCGGTGCCCGGTAACCACGAGACCTACGACCACACCCCGCTGGGCGCCTACAAGCAGTACTTCGGCAAGATCGCGACGCCGAACGGGAAGACCTACTACAGCTGGGAGATGGGCAACTGGCACTTCGTCGCCATCGACAGCACGGAGTTCTCGCCCGGTCTCGCCGCGAACGGGATCAGCGACGAGCAGCTGAACTGGATCAAGCAGGACCTCAAGAACAACACGAAGCCCTGCGTCGCCGCGTACTACCACCACCCGCGGTACACCTCGGGTGACCACGGCGACAACGACAAGATGGCCACCCTCTGGGAGACCATGGTGCAGAACAAGGTCGATCTGGTGCTCAACGGGCACGACCACCACTACGAGCGGTTCCATCCGCAGAACGCCGACGGCGACCGGGATGCCGCCGGTCCGGTGCAGATCATCGGCGGTGGCGGCGGGGCGACCCTGTACCCGGTCAAGACGGAGCACGCGGCCACCGCGAAGGCGATCTCCACCTACGGCGTGCTCAAGCTGAACATGTCGGACAACGCCTTCTCGACCCAGCTGATCGGTCTCGACGGCAAGACCATCGACTCGTCCCCCACCTACACCTGCCACTGATCCCCGCGTTTCGGCACCAGGTCGCGATGGTTCGCGTCGCGGACCATCGCGACCTGGCACCTACTTGCGGTCGTTTCGACGCGCGTGAAGGAGGGTTCGCATGTACATAGCCACCAGTCGGGGAGCGGACGCCGCGGCGGAAGTCCCGAAGAGCGGCGTGAAACGGGCCGTCACCGGGAACGTCGTCGCGCTCGGCCTGGTCAGCCTCGTCACCGACATCTCGTCGGAGATGGTGACCGCGGTCCTCCCGCTCTACCTCGTTCTCGGTCTCGGCCTGAGCCCGCTGCAGTTCGGCGTGCTCGACGGCCTCTACTCCGGCGTCACCGCCGTCGTCCGGCTGGTCGGCGGGCATCTCGCCGACCGGTGGCAGCGGCTGAAGGCCGTCGCCTGCTTCGGTTACGGGCTTTCGGCGCTGGGCAAGATCGGCCTGATGCTGGCGGGTTCGTCCACCGTCGCGATCGGTGCCGTCCTGGCGGCCGACCGCACCGGCAAAGGCGTCCGGACCGCGCCGCGGGACGCGCTGATCACCTTGAGCAGCGAACCCGAACATCTCGGCCGCGCGTTCGGCGTGCACCGCGCGATGGACACCTTCGGCGCGTTCCTCGGCCCGCTGGTCGCGATGGCCGTGCTGTGGCTCAGCCTCGGCAGCTACGACTCGGTGTTCTTCACGAGCTTCTGCGTCGCCGCGATCGGCGTGATCATCCTGCTGGTGCTGGTCAAGGACCACCAGCCGAAGCCGGACGTCGAACGCCCCAAGGTCTCGTTGAGGGAGACGGCGGGCCTGATCCGGCAGGCGTCGTTCCGCCGGATCTGCGTGTGGGCGGCGCTGCTGGGCCTGGTCACCCTCAGCGACTCGTTCCTCTATCTCGTCCTGCAGCGCCGATGGGATCTCGGCGCGGTCTTCTTTCCCTTGCTGCCGCTGGGAACGGCGGGCGTGTACCTGCTGCTCGCCGTGCCGTTCGGCAGGCTTTCCGACCGGATCGGCCGCTGGAAGGTGTTCCTCGGCGGGCACGTCGCTCTCGTCGTCGCGCTGCTGGCGTTGCTGGGTCCGGTGGACGGCGGCATCCTCGCCGTGCTGGCGCTGGTGCTGCACGGCGTCTTCTACGCCGCCACCGACGGGGTCCTGATGGCCGCCGCCGGACCGTTGCTGCCCGAGCACCAGCGGGCGAGCGGACTGGCGCTGGTGCAGACCGGACAGGCGACGACGCGGATGCTCGCGTCCGTCCTTTTCGGACTTGCCTGGACCACCTGGGATCTGCGGGCCGCGGTCCTGGTCGCCGCCGGCGCGCTGGCCGTGGTGGTCGTCGCGGCCGCCGTCCTCCGTCCGTTGCGGACACCCGCATGAGGGCGCGCGTCCTGGGGGTGGTGGGGGCGGTCGTCCTCCTGATCGCGGCCGCCGTCGGCTACGGGCTCCACTCCCGCGACCGCGGACCGGAGGTGAATTCCGTCGCCGTCGTCACCGGGCAGCCGGTTTCCGTGCAGGCCAAGGGACAGCTGCTGTTCCGCAACACCGCCGAAGGCCCCGACTTCGGCCGTCTCGCCACCGTTCCGGCCGACCGGCCGGATGAACCCCGGAAGGTGTCCGGGCTCAGCTGCGACCGGTTCGCCGCTTCGGCGGGGACCGCCTTGTGCCTGTCCGCGCAGCCGGGAGTGCTGCCGCCGATGACCGACGTCATCGTGCTCGACAAGGACCTCAACGAGATCCGCCGGATCGAACTGCCCGGCACCCCCAGTCGCGGCCGGGTCTCGCCGGACGGGAAACTCGCCTACTGGACGCTGTTCGTCAACGGCGATTCCTATGCGGAAACCGGATTTTCGACGCGGGCCGGGATCTTCGACCTGAAAACCGGGAAGCTGATGAAGAGCATCGAGGAGATGGGCCTCCTGCTCGACGGCAAGCCGTACTACTCGTCCGACGTGAACTACTGGGGGATCACCTTCACCCCGGACGGGAAGCGGTTCTACGCGACCGTGGGGACGAAGGGGAAGACGTACCTGGTCGAGGCGGACTACGAGAAGCTCGTCGCGAAGATGATCCGGGAGAACGTCGAATGCCCGTCCCTCTCCCCGGACGGGAAGCGGATCGCCTTCAAGAAACGGGTTTCCGCCGATCTCGCGGCGCCGTGGCGACTGGCGGTCCTCGACCTGGCCTCCGGACAGGAAACCCTGCTGGCCGAAACGCGGAGCGTGGACGACCAGGCCGCCTGGCTCGACGACCGGACCGTCGCGTACGGGCTGGAGCCGGGGATCTGGGCGGTTCCGGCGGACGGGAGCGGGGCGGCCCGGCTGGTGGTCGAGCGGGGTAGTTCGCCCGCGGGTGTGTAGTGGGTCGTGAGTGGCGATTCCGGTGCTATTAAGAGTTGAGGCACGCCGCCGTGGTTCTCTCTCGTGTGGTACATGAAGGCCCCCTTCCTTGCGCTAGGCGCAAGGAAGGGGGCCTTCATGTACCACCCCAGGCGCACCGGCGCAGCCGACGAAACCCGAACTCACCTCTGCCGAATACGTGAAGGCCTGCGGTCGGCCCAAGCCGGAATGCAGTAGGTATCCAAGACACTCTTGGCCCTGACCGTCCTCACCACTCAAGACCCTGCAGAGGCTTTGCGAAGTGCTCGAATCGGGCGCTGAGGGGCACTCCGAAGTCCCTTGTAGACGGTGTTGGGCGCGCCGCATCCCTGTGGCGATCACACCCTTCGAGGCTTCGGCGTCCGGACACGTTCGCCTTCCTCCTCACCAACCCGAACCGCCACTCACGACCCGGCCACTCCCAGCGCTTCCGCCTGCTCCCGGAACACGTCGTACGCCGCCTTCCCGAACAGCACGAACCGCACCAGCTCCACCGAACACGACCCGGCCGAAAGCGTGCTCACCACCGTCTCGAGGGCGATCTCCGCCGCGGATTCGACCGGCCACCGGTAGATCCCGGTCGAGATCGCGGGGAAGGCCACGGTGTGCGCGCCGAGATCGGCGGCGACGTGCAGCGAGTTGCGGTGGCAGGCGGCGAGCAGGGCGGAGCGGTCTTCGGAGCCGGACCACACCGGCCCGACGGTGTGCACCACCCAGCGCGCCGGAAGGCGGCCCGCCGTGGTGGCGACCGCCTCTCCGGTCTTCAGTCCCTTGCCGTAGTGACCCGCGCGCAGCGCCCGGCATTCGGCGAGGATCTCCGGTCCGCCGCGGCGGTGTATCGCGCCGTCCACCCCGCCGCCGCCGAGCAGTGACGAGTTCGCGGCGTTGACCACGACGTCGACCCGCTGTTCGGTGATGTCGCCTTCGACCAATTCGATTTTCATGATCACTCCCTCAGCTGAAGTACTCGATCGGTACCGGGGCAACGGCTTTCGGCTTGAGCATATGCGTCTGCCCTTCGATCGTCCGGTGCTCGGCGCCGGGGACGGCTTTCGCCAGCGCGGCGACACCGGTGCGGACCCACGCCGGGCTCTTGCCGCCGTCCATGATCAGCGTCGGCACCGAAACGCTCGCCCAGCGGCCCTCGGGCAGCGGGGTGCCGTCGTGCAGACCGTCGAACAGGGCGGCGTCGTAGCGCAGGGTCGGCGCGACCTTCTTCAGCTTCGGCCAGGCGGGCATGAACCGCATCATGAACACGACCGGCGCCGGGACGCGGACGCCTTCCCGCATGAAGGTCTTGATCGCGGTGCCGGGCCGCCCGGCGGCGATGGCCTTCTCCAGCCGTTCGCCGTAGTCGGCCGGGACCGGCGGACGGGTGTCGTCGACGACCAGCGGGAACTCGTACACCGCCAGCTTCGTGATGGGGAGCCCGGCTTTCGCGGCTTCGAGAGCCAGCGCGGCGCCGGAGGAGATGCCGTAGACGTGCGCCGTCCCGCCCGCTTCCTTGATCAGCGCCGCGATGTCCTCGACTTCGCGAGCGACGGAGAACGGCTCGGTGTCGCCGCTTTCGCCGCGACCGCGGCGGTCGTAGGTGTAGACGGTGAAGTGCGCGGCCAGTTCGGCGGCCAGCGGCCTGGCCGGGCCGAACTCGCGGTGGCACATCGCCCCGTCGACCAGGATGACGGCGGGGCCGGAGCCGGTACGGGTGTAGGCGATGGTGGTGCCGTCTTGCTAGGTCACGGTGCTCATGACGGGAATTCTCCTCGAGTGGTTCGAGCGGAACGGAAGATGACGGCGGTGACCCAGCCCCAGGCAAGCATCACGGTGGCCCAGAAGGCGAGCATCACGACGGCGTTCGCGTTGCCGGCGTCGCCGTTGCTCAGCAGGCTCGCCGGATGCTTGGTGACGTCGAAGCCGTCGCGGACGGCGGCCTGGGTGAGCGTGGTCAGGAAGTACAGCGGCCCCGAGGCGGCGCCGCACGCGAGCCAGGCGCGGGCCGACAGTGCGACAGGGGTCCGGGTGGCGGCGATGGTCATCGTTTCGGCCTTTCGGGGGGAGTGCGTTGGAGACAACCCTCGCCTCGAAAATCTAAATTGTCAAGACAAAAAAAATTGTCGGTAGTGCCCGGTGTGCCGCTGAAGGGGTGGCGCCAGGTGAGTTATTTGCTGTTTCGCAAGGTCAGCAGGGTGATCTCGCTCGGCGCGAAGACGCGCAACGGCGGTCCCCAGAAGCCGGTGCCGCGGCTGGTGTAGAGCTGCGTGCGCTCGCCGTGGCGCGAAAGCCCGGCTAGGACGGGCTGATCCAGCCGGACCAGGAGGTGGAACGGCCAGATCTGGCCGCCGTGGGTGTGCCCGGAGACCTGGAGGTCGATACCCGCCTCGGCGGCCTGCTCGACCTGCTTCGGCTGGTGGGCGAGCAGGACGACCGGCGTGCTCGCGGCGACGCCGTCCAACGCGGCGGGGAGGTCGGGGCCGTGGCCCGGCAGGCCGGAGACGGTGCCGGTCGGGTCGTCGATCCCGGCGAAGACGAGCGTGTCCCCGCCCTGGTGGACCTTCGCGTGCCGGTTGTGCAGCGTGTCCCAGCCGAGGTCGCGCATGTGGTCGAGCCAGGCCTGCGCCTCACCGAAGTACTCGTGATTGCCGGTGATGTAGAACTTGCCGAGTTTCGCCCGCACCTTTCCGAGCGGCGCGACCTGCTGGGCGCGTGCGGCGACGGAGCCGTCGGCGAGGTCACCCGCGTGGGCGACGACGTCGGCGTCGAGTTCGTTCACCACCTCGACGACCTTCTCCGCCCATTTCGTCCGGTTCAGCGGGCCGAAATGGGTGTCGGTGATGATCGCGAACCGGAGACCGTCGAGCCCCGCGCCGAGCCGGGGGAGTACGACGTCGAGCTCCTTGAGTCTCGGCACGCGCCGGGCTTCGGCCATCCCGTACACCGCCAGTACCACGAAGGCCGCCAAGACGACGCCGGACACGATGCCCGCCGCAGTGTCCACTCCGGACACCGCGAGCACGAGCCGCAGCACGTTTCCGAGTATCGACAAGGAGAACAGCAGCCAGACCAGGCCCAGGGAGAGGTCGCCGATCTTCGCCGCGAGGTCGCGCTGCCACGGGCCGTGGCCGAGGACCATGCACGCGGGCAGGGCGATCGCCCCGGCGGCGAACACGATCGTGCCGAGGACTTCGAGCGCGGCCGGGAGTGCGGGCGAGCCGACGATCGTCCACCACGGCACACCGAACAGGAGGGCGAGAGCGGTGATCAGTGCGGCGACGCGGACAAGGATGCGGGGCATGATGTCGGCCAGACTAACAGACCATCGGTCTCTACCGCCGTCTTCGCCGCGGGGCGGGCGCCCACACCACCGCCGGCGCGTCGCAGCTGGTGTGGGCGGCGATGGGCGCTGATGCCGTGCTGACCGCGGTGGTGGGGCTGGAGCAGGTGGCGGGGTATCGCCGCTGGCGACTTCGCCGGTCGAGATGGTGACCTCGGGGCTTGCTGTGGTGATGCTCGATCAACGGAGGATCGGAGACGGTGAGTGTCCCTGATCCTCCGTTGATCGAGGCCGGAAAGCGGAGGCAGGCAAAGGCCGGTCTGCGCTCACCGTCCTACCACTCACCCCACGTGCACCGCCGCTTCCCGCCTCCAGCAAGGCTTTCGCGACACGCCGCCCTCACAATCACGATCAGCGCGCTAGCGGCCGACGTAAGCGCGAAGGTGCTGCGCCGTGAGCGTGTCACCGGAGGCGACCAAGTCGGCCGGAGTGCCCGTGAACACCACTTGGCCCCCGTCCGAACCGGCGCCCGGCCCGAGGTCGACGATCCAGTCCGCGTGCGCCATCACCGCCTGGTGATGCTCGATGACCACCACCGTGTTCCCGGCGTCGACGAGCCGGTCGAGCAGCCCCAGCAACTGGTCGACGTCGGCGAGGTGCAGGCCGGTGGTGGGTTCGTCGAGGACGTAGGTCGCGGATTTCTCCGCCATCCGGATGGCCAGTTTGATCCGCTGCCGTTCGCCGCCGGACAGCGTCGTGAGTGGCTGCCCGAGCCCGAGGTAGCCGAGGCCGACGTCGGAAAGCCGGTCCAGGATCGTCCGCGCCTGACCGGAGGCGAAGAACTCGCGCGCCTCGGCGACCGGCATCGCGAGGACCTCGCTGATGTCCTTGCCTCGCAGCTTGTACGTCAGCACCTCCGCGGTGAACCGCTTGCCCTCGCATTCCTCGCAGACCGTCGCCACGCCGGCCATCATCGCCAGATCGGTGTAGATCAGGCCGATGCCCTTGCATTTCGGGCAGGCACCTTCGGAGTTCGCGCTGAACAGGGCCGCCTTGACCCCGTTGGCCTTGGCGAACGCGGTACGGATCGGGTCGAGCAGGCCGGTGTAGGTCGCCGGGTTGCTCCGCCGCGAGCCGCGGATGGCCGACTGGTCGAGCACCACCACGTCGTCCCTTGTGGACAGTGAACCGTGGATGAGCGAGCTCTTGCCCGAGCCGGCGACGCCGGTGACCACGGTCAGCACGCCCAGCGGGATGTCGACGTCGACACCGCGCAGGTTGTGCCGGGTCGCGTCGCGGATGGGGAGCTGGCCGGTGGCCACGCGGACGTCGGTGCGCAGCCGCGCCCGGTGGCCGAGATGCCGTCCGGTCAGCGTGCCGGACGCGCGCAGCCCGGCGACGTCGCCGGTGTAACAGATCCGCCCGCCGTTCGGCCCCGCGCCGGGCCCGAGGTCGACGATGTGATCGGCGATCTCGATCGTCTCCGGTTTGTGCTCCACGACGAGCACCGTGTTCCCCTTGTCCTTCAGGAGAAGCAGCAGGCCGTTCATCCGCTGGATGTCGTGCGGGTGCAGCCCGACGGTCGGTTCGTCGAAGACGTAGGTGACGTCGGTGAGGCTGGAACCCAGGTGCCGCACCATCTTCACCCGTTGCGCCTCACCGCCGGACAGCGTCCCGGATTCGCGGTCGAGGCTCAGGTAGCCGAGGCCGATCTCCACGAGCGAGTCGAGGGTGCCGCGCAACGTCTGCATCAGCGGGCCGACCGACGGATCGTCGATCTTGCGGACGAAATCGGCCAGATCGCTGATCTGCATCGAGGAGCAATCGGCGATGTTCAGCCCCTCGATCTTCGAGGACAGCGCCGCCTGGTTGAGCCGGGCGCCGTCGCAGGCCGGGCACAGCCGGAAGGTGATCGCCCGGTCCACGAAGGCGCGGATGTGCGGCTGTGTGGCTTCCTTGTCCTTCGACAGGAACAGCCGCTGGACCTTCACCAGCAGCCCTTCGTAGGTCGTGTTCATCCCGCCGAGCTTCATCTTGGTGGCGGGTTTGTGCATGAAGTCTTCCCACTGCCGGGGGGTGTAGTCCTTCAGCTTGACGGCCGGATCGACGAAACCGGCTTCCGCCAGCCCCTTCCAGTACCAGCTGCCGGGCGCGAAGTTCGGGACGGTGATCGCCCCTTCGTCGAGCGAAAGCTCCTTGTCGACGAGCTGGTCGAGGTCGATGGTGGAGACCTTCCCCAGCCCCTCGCAGTCGGGGCACATTCCCTCGGGAAGGTTGAAGCTGAACGCCCCCGAAGTCCCGATGTGCGGCTTTCCCAGCCTGCTGAAGACGATCCGCAGCATCGTGTGCGCGTCGGTCGCGGTGCCGACCGTCGACCGGGAATTGGCCCCCATCCGCTCCTGGTCGACGACGATCGCGGCGCTCAGGTTTCGCAGCGCGTCCACGTCCGGCCGTCCCACCGGGGCCATGAAGGACTGGATGAACGCGGTGTAGGTCTCGTTGATCAGCCGCTGTGACTCCGCGGCGATGGTGCCGAACACCAAGGACGACTTGCCCGAGCCCGACACACCGGTGAAGACGGTGAGGCGGCGTTTGGGGATGTCGACCGAGACGTCGGCGAGGTTGTTCTCTCTGGCTCCGCGCACCTGGATCATGTCGTGGCTGTCGGCGGCCGAAGGCATGGCTCTCCCCTGGTTGAACTCTTTAGCCTGTAAAGTGAGGGTAGCAGAGGTTGGTTTATGCTGTAAGGAGTTGGCAAGTGGTCGTCTACGCGGCTCAAGGAGACCCCTGGCGGTCGATGGCCCTGCTGTGGCGGACCGAGTCGCCGGACGCCGAGCGGCCCGGCCCCAAGCCGGGGCTGTCGGTGGAACTGATCGTCGAAACCGCCATCACCATCGCGGACGCCGAAGGCATGGCGGGCCTTTCGATGCGTGCCGTCGGGGACAGGCTCGGCCGCACGGCCATGGCGCTGTACACCTACGTCCCCAGCAAGAGCGAACTGCTCGACCTCATGTACGACAAGGCGCTGGCCGAGCTGTCGGTCGCCTACGACGGGGACGACTGGAAGGCCGACGCCGCGCGCTGGGCCGAGGATCTGTGGGACTTCTATCTGCGGCATCCGTGGGTCCTGCAGGTCTCGCAGGCGCGGCCGGTGCTGGGGCCGAACGAGTACGTCGTCCTGGAGGCGCTGGTGAAGATCCTGCGCCGGACCGGATTGCGCCCGGCGGCGTTGCGGCGGCTGATCAGCGCGTTGTACTCGTGCGTGCGCGAGCCGGCCAGGACGGCTTCGGAGTCGCGGCTGGCCGAAAAGGTGACAGGGCAGTCCGACGACGAGTGGTGGAACGCGCGGTCCGCGCTACTGGAGGAGGTGTCCCCGGACTTCGCCGAGCGATTCCCGACCCTGACCTGGATGGAGGGCGAACAGGCGTTCCGGATGGAGGACGAGACGGTGCCCTACCTGGAACAGGAGGCGAGGGAGGCCTTCGAATTCTCGCTGGCCGTTCTTCTGGACGGGATCGAAGTCGCGCTGAAAGCGGAGTAGCCTTCTCCACATGCCCAGTGATTTCGTCTTGAAGACCATGAACGCCGTCCACCGCGTCATCCAGAAGGTCAGCGGCGGTCGCGCCGGCTGGCAGGTCGCCGGGATGACCGTGCTGGAACTGACCACCGTCGGCCGCAAATCCGGTCAGCCGCGCACCGTGCTGCTGACCTCGCCGCTGCGGGAGGGCGAGGCGTACGTCATCGTGGCGTCCCGCGGTGGCGACGACCGGCACCCGGCGTGGTTCCTCAACCTTCGTGACCATCCGGACGTCGAGGTCACCTTGAAGGGCGAAAGCCCCCGGCCGATGGTCGCGAGCGTCGCCGACGCCGGGCAGCGCGCCCGGCTGTGGCCCAAGATCACCGCGAACTACAAGAACTACGCGCAGTACCAGACCAAGACCGAGCGGGAGATCCCCGTGGTGCTCCTGACCCCGAAAGCGTAGGCGCTGCCCTCCGCTCAGGTGAGTCTCCGCGGTGGTGGGAAGCCTGGCACTTACGACCACCTGTACCGAACGGCCACCCGCGGTTCCCGCTCACTTGCCCTTTCCGGTCCGTATCCCCGCGCGGGCCGGGTCCATCGGCCCTACCGGCGAGTCGGTGGGCCGGGGACCGTGGATCTCGACGAGGTACACGACGAGAACGCGGGGATGCCGATGTCCGACTCCTTGGGTCTCGAGGTGCTCGATCGCGAGGAGTGCCTGTCACTGCTCGCGGGCGCCGGGCTGGGCCGGGTGGTGTTCACCTCCCGTGCCCTGCCGGCGGTCCAGCCCGCGCGGTTCGTGCTCCACCACGGCGCGATCGTGATCCGGACGCCGTCACAGAGCGCGTTGTTCGCCGCGATACTCGACAGTGTGGTGGCGTTCGCGGTCGACGAGTTCTCCGCGAATCTGGGGGCGGGCTGGTTCGTCACCGTCCTGGGCCGCGCCTCCGAGGTGCGTGATCCGATCGTGATCGCCGAGCTCGAGACCTTGCCGCTGTGCTGCTGGACCGGTCAGCCGGACGCGCGCTATGTTCGCATCCCGGTCGAGTCGGTCACCGGTCGGAGGATCCTCGGCGGTCGCGGTAACGAAGCACTGTCCGTGATCGACGCACCAGATGAGCGATCCGGGCGCGTTCGTCATCCTGACCCCACTGCCCGGGGAGTTACTCCGGGACGGTGACGCCAGTGCGGCGGGAGAGTACGGCGGACGACGCCAAGGCGCCCAGAATCCTGGACGCGGTGGCTGGGATCGCCCACGACCTCGGTCTCTCCGACGTCCTGCGGCGCCTGGTCGAATCCGCCTGCGAGCTGACCGGTGCGCCGTTCGGCGCGCTGAGCGTGCTGGATTCGGACGAGTTCATCCGCTTCGGCGACGCGTGGGAACGGCCGCCGCCGGAGGACGAGTCCCGGGTGGTGCCCATCCGCATGCGCGGCCGCATCTTCGGGATGCTGTACCTCGCCCGCAAACCGGACGGCGAGGAGTTCACCGAAGCCGAAGAGGACCTGCTCGTCGCGCTCACCGCGGCGGCCGGGGTGGTGATCGAGAACGCCGCGCTGTTCGAGCAGGTGCAGCGGCGCGAACGCTGGCTCGAAGCCTCCTATCACGTCACCGGCGCGCTCCTGACCGACCAGGATCTCACCGCCACCCTGCGCCTGATCGCCGAGCGCGCCCGCGTCGTCGCCGGTGGTTCGGCGGGTGCGGTGGCCCGTCCGCGCGGTGACGGGATGCTGGTCTTCGAGATCGTCGAACCGCCGGGGCCGGACGCCGACCGGCTCGCCGGGGTCACCGTGCCGACCGAAGGCACCGCGACCGGTTTGGCGTACACGAGCGGCGAACCCGTCGTGGTCCGCGAGTACGGCGACAAGGTGCTCGAGCACCAGGGCGAACGCGGTGTCACGATGCCCGCGATGATCAAGGACCTGGATTCCACGGTCGCCGTCCCGTTGATCGTCGGCGAGGAGAAACTCGGCGTCCTGCTGGTGGCGAAGTTCCGCGACAAGACCCCGTTCTCCGCTTACGACGTCCAGCTCGCCGAGACCTTCGCCGCGCACGCCGCGCTCGCGGTCGAATTCGCCCGCGCGCAACAGGACAGGCAGCGGCTCGCCGTCTTCGAGGATCGCGACCGGATCGCCCGCGACCTGCACGATCTGGTGATCCAGCGGCTTTTCGCGATCGGGCTCGGCCTGGAAGGGCTCAGCAGGCTGACCGGCGAGCCCGCGGTCTCCGGCCGGGTGGCCGGCTTCGCGCACGAGATAGACCGTACGATCCGCGAGATCCGCAACAGCATCTTCTCGCTGCAGGAACCGGCCGAGGCGCAGGGCAGCCTCCGGTCGGAGTTGCTGCGCGTCGCGCTCGACGCGGGCTGCGCGTCCGAGCCCAGGGTCGGCTTCGACGGTCCGCTCGATTCGGCCGTGCCCGACACGGTCCGCTCGGACCTCATCGCGACCCTGCGGGAAGCACTGTCCAATGTGGTCAGACACGCGGCGGCGACGGTGGTGTCGGTCGACGTCGCGGTCGATCGCGACGGGCGGCGGCTGGAACTTTCGGTGGTGGACGACGGTGTCGGCATGCCCGCCGAACCCGGCCATCGCAGCGGCGTGGCGAACCTCGCCGAACGCGCGGCCCGCTGGAACGGCGCCTTCGCCGTCGAAGCGAGGCCGGAAGGCGGGACGAGGCTCGACTGGTCGGTGGAGCTGCCGGCCCGACAGGGGAGTGTGGGATGACGATTTCGGTGTTCCTGCTGGACGATCACGAACTCGTCCGCACCGGGCTGAAGACCGTCTTCGAGGCGGAAGACGATCTGACGGTGGTCGGCGAGGCGTCCACGGCCGCCGAGGCCTACGTGCGGATCCCCGCGGTCAAACCGCAGGTCGCGGTGCTCGACGTCCGGCTGCCGGACGGTGAGGGCGTCAGCGTCTGCCGGGAGATCCGGGCGTCCGTCGACCCGCCGCCCGCCTGCCTGATGCTGACGTCCTACTCCGACGACGACGCGTTGTTCGGCGCGATCATGGCGGGCGCGGCCGGGTACATGCTCAAGCAGGTGTCCGGTGGCGCGCTCGTCAAGGCCGTCCGCACGGTCGCCGCCGGAGGTTCGCTTCTGGACAGCACGCTGACGGCGTCGGTGATGAACCGGCTGCGCGGCGAGAGCGACGCCCCGGACCCGCGTTACGAACAGCTGAGCCCGCAGGAGCGACGGGTGCTCGACCACATCGCCGACGGGCTGACCAACCGCCAGATCGCGGAAAAGCTGTACCTGGCGGAGAAGACGGTCAAGAACTACGTGTCGTCCTTGCTGCACAAGCTCGGGTTCGAACGCCGCACCGCCGCGGCCGTCTACGCCACCCGACGTCGCAAGCCCAGCGCCTAGAAGAGCGTGAACTCGCCGGCGAAATCGGGATCGTCGCGCAGCACCCGGCGAAGTTCGTTGAGCGCCCTGTGCTGGGTGACGCGGACCGCCCCCGCGCTCGCCATGCCCAGCGCGCCGGCGGTCTCCTCGGCGCTGAACCCGTGGATCACACGCAGCACCAGTACGTCGCGCTGCCTCGCCGAAAGGACCTCGAACAGCCGCGACAACCGGCGGCCACGGTCGGCCTTCTCGACCTCTTCGAACGTCGGGTTCCAGGGTCCGTCCTGGTCGGGTTCCGGATCGGGCACCGGCGCGGACGGGTCGCGGGCGAGGTTCCGGCGGACGTCGGCGACCTTGTGCGAGGCGATCCCGAAGACGTAGGGCAGGAAATTGGTGTTCTGGTAGTTGTAGCGCGGCAGCGCGACCAGGACGGCCATGAGGACCTCCTGCGCGCAGTCTTCGGCGTTGGAGATGCCACGCGTCGCCCCGCCCAGCCTGCCCGCGCAGTACCGGAACACGATCGGCCGGAGCAGCGTCAGCAAACTTCCCAAGGCCCGCCGGTCACCACTGATCGCCGCGCGGATCATCTCGCCGTCCGGTTCACCGGGCCGGGGCTGATATGTCGGGCGCACGGGCTCGGTCACGGTCATCACGCCGGATCGGCCGTTCTCGGCGCGCCACTGTGCGTTCCCATCGTCCCCACCTCCCGAAAGCCCCCAGCCCTCTTTGGCCCTTCCGACGTTACGGAGCGCGCCCGCGCGTCACACCGGTAAAGCAGCCCGGAACAGTCGGGTCTTTAGGCCCTGGTGTCCGCGGGCTATGGACTTTCGCCAGATTGGTCTAGACAATTAGCCCAGCGCGGCGGCAGGCCGCCCTTTCACGGAGGAATCGCGATGAGGCGTTCCAGATCCTTGGCTTTCCTGGCCGTTTTGGTGCTCACCTTCACCGGCCTGATGACGGGTGGCGGCACCGCGAACGCGGCCAACCTGCTCCTCAACCCCGGCTTCGAGGCGGGCTCGACGTCCGGCTGGTCCTGCGCGGCGGGCGCGGCCGTGAGCACGCCGGTCCGTTCGGGCGGTTACGCCGTTTCGGTCACGCCCGGCTCGACGAACGGGAAATGCGCACAGACGGTATCCGTCCGGCCGAACACGACCTATGCGGTCTCCGCCTGGGTGAACGGGAACCCGGTGTACCTCGGGGTCACCGGCGGGCCGTCGACCTGGACGGCGGCGACCTCGTACACGCAGTTGTCGCTTTCGTTCACGACGTCGGCCACGCAGACGACGGCCGAGGTGTACGTCCACGGCTGGTACGGGTCGGGCACCTTCTACGCGGACGACCTCAGCCTCGACGGGCCTGGGGGCGGCACCCCCGGCGCGCCGCCGACACCGGGAAATCCGGCCGTGGGCACGGTGACGAACTCGTCGATCGCGCTCTCGTGGGGCGCCTCGGCGGGCACGGTGACCGGCTACCGCGTGTACGAGGGCGGGACGGTGGTCGCGACGGTGACCGGGACTTCGGCGACGATCTCCGGGCTGACGGCTTGTTCTTCGCACAACTACTCGGTGGCCGCGTACAACAGCACGGGTGAATCGCCCAAGACCACGGAGGCGAGCGCCACGACTTCCGGCTGTGTCGACACCGGCCTGCCGAAACACGCGCTGATCGGCTACCTGCACGCGAGTTTCGCCAACGGTTCCGGCTACACGCGGATGGCCGACGTCCCGGCGGCGTGGGACATCATCAATCTGGCCTTCGGCGAGCCGACCTCGGTGACCTCCGGCGACATCCGCTTCACGCGGTGCCCGGTGGCGGAATGCCCGACCGTGGAAAGCGACGCGGACTTCGTCGCCGCTATTCGCGCGAAGCAGGCGCAGGGCAAGAAGGTGCTGATCTCCATCGGTGGGCAGAACGGCCAGGTCCAGCTCACCACGACCGCGGCGCGTGACGCCTTCGTCAGCTCGGTGTCGGCGATCATCGACCGATACGGGCTGAACGGGCTCGACATCGACTTCGAGGGCCACTCGCTGTACCTCAACTCCGGTGACAACGACTTCCGCAACCCGACCACGCCGGTGATCGTCAATCTCATTTCGGCGCTGAAGACGCTGAAAGCCAAGTACGGAGCGGGATTCGTGCTCACGATGGCGCCCGAGACGTTCTTCGTGCAGACCGGCTACCAGTACTACGGCGGTCTCGGCGGCGCCGACAACCGGACGGGTTCGTACCTGCCGGTGATCCACGCGCTGCGGGACGCGCTGACCGTGCTGCACGTCCAGGACTACAACTCCGGACCGGTGATGGGTTTGGACAACCAGTACCACTTCATGGGCGGCGCGGACTTCCACATCGCGATGACCGACATGATCAAAGCGGGATTCACCGTGTCCTCGACCGGATTCCGGTTCCCAGGGCTGCGTGAGGACCAGATCGCGTTCGGCCTGCCTGCCGCGGTGAGCGCGGGCAACGGGCACACCGCCCCGGCCGCGGTGCATTCGGCGCTGAACTGCCTGGTGAAGAACTCCGGCTGCGGGTCGTATTCCCTGCGGGGCGGCGCTTCGCCGGCGTTGCGCGGGTTGATGACGTGGTCGATCAACTGGGACCGATACTACGGCTGGGAGTTCCAGAACGCCCACGAACCGTTCCTGAACGCCCTGCCCTGATCGCTTGGACGGACTTTTCCGCAAAGGCCTCCTTGAGGGACCCAGGGTCCCTGAAGGAGGCCTTCACGGACCGACTTCGAGACCTCGGTGACGCGGCGTCCCTTAAGTACATGAAGGCCCCCTTCCTTGCGCCAGGCGCAAGGAAGGGGGCCTTCATGTACTGGTGGGTGCGCTGAGGATCGCAACCAGATGACTGATTGCGGGGGGAAAGGGAGCGGGCCCGCACCGTGCAGCATCGGTGCGGGCCCGCAGTTCGAGGGGACGTCAGAAGGCCGCGGTGATCCGCGTGAAGTCCCAGTCGTTCTGAGCGATACCACTGCAGTTCTCGGCGACCCCGCCGTTCGGGCAGCCCCGGTCACGGTTGGTCGACCAGAACGCGAGCCTGGCGATCTTGTTCGTCTTGGACCAGTCGGTGATCCGGGTCCAGGTGTCGAGACTCGTCAGTTCCCGCTGATCCGAGAGACCGTTCATGCCGCTGATGCCCAGGTGGCCGTACGCCGTGGCGTCGTTCCACCCGAAGGTCGACTTCAGCTTGTCCCGCAGGCCGTTCGCCGCCTTGATGGTGTTCCCGTACATGTCCGCGCCACCACCGAAGTCGAACGGCATGATCGTGTAGACGTCGATCCCGGCGTCGAGCGCCTTCGACTGGTCGATCAACCGCTGGCCCCAGGAGTTCGGGCCGCTGGTCGTCGTGCCGAAGGTGAGAATGGTCTGGATGCCGGGGTTGTTCGCCTTCACGATCTTCAGCGCGTTCAGGACGCGATCCTGCACCACCGCGTTCTCGAACTCGTCGGTGTTCTCGATGTCGATGTCGATCGCCTTGAGCGCGTAGGCGTCGATCACCTTCTGGTAGGCACCGGCGAGCGCTTCCGGCGTCGAGCAGTTCGGGCCGAGCTTGTTGCCGCTCCACCCGCCGAAGGACGGCACGATCTGCCCGCCCGCGGCCTTGATCTGCGCGATCGCGTTCGCGTCGACGCCGCCCTGCAGTGGCCGGGTGCCGTCCCAGGCGGGATTGCACCCACCGGAGGACAGGACGAACGCCATCGTGAACCACTTGATCCCGGTCGCGTTCATCACCGTCTGCGGGTTCGGCGGGCTGCCCCAGCCCAGGTACAGATACGGCGCGCCACGGCCCCCGGGTGGCGGCGGGGTGCTCGTGGTCGGAGAGGTCGTGGTCGTGCCGGTCGGTGTGGTCGGTGTGGTGGTCGGACCACCGCCGCCCGGATCACAGGAACCACCGTTGACCTTGCAGTTCACCGGGGCGACGTAGCCCCCGGAATACTTGACGTTGAAGCCGAAACTGGTGCTGCCACCGTGGGAAAGGTTGCCGTTCCAGGTGTTCTTCACCGTCACATGCTGGCCGGAGACCGAGTAAGTGCCGTCCCACAGCGAGGCGATCGAGTGCCCCGCGGGGAGGTCGAATTCGACCGTCCAGGCGGGAAGGTTCGATCCGGAGTTGTTGCTGATCGTGTACTTGCCCGCCCAGCCGGAGCCCCAATCGGAGCCCTTGCTGAAGGCGGCACCGACGCCGCCGGCCGCGGAAGCCGGCGCGATCACGAGGACCGCGCCGGCCGTTGCGGCAGCGGCGGCCAGGCCGGCGGCCTGGATCCAAGTCCGCTTTGCCACTGTCGAACCTCTCAGTTCAGGCCGTTGCGCATGGCCGTGACGAGCTCACCGTTGGAGGTGTCACCACTGAGTTCCCAGAAGAACGCGCCGCCGAGACCCTGGTTCTTGGTCCAGCCCATCTTTCCGTTGATGGTCGCGGGAGTGTCGTAGCTCCACCAGTTGTTGCCGCACTTCGCGTACGCGGTGCCCGCGATCGTGCCGGTCGACGGGCAGCTGTTCTTGAGGATCTTGTAGTCCTCGATGCCCGCCTCGTAGGCGCCCGGTGCCGCTCCGGTCGCGGTGCCGCCCGGCGCGTCCTGCGTGACACCGGTCCAGCCTCGGCCGTAGAAACCGATACCCAGCAACAGCTTGCTCGCCGGGACGCCCTTGGCCTTGAGCTTCTGGATGGCGTCGTCGGAGGTGAAGCCCTGCTGCGGGATGCCGGGGTACGAGGTCAGCGGCGAGTGCGGGGCCGTCGGACCCTGCGCCGCCCAAGCGCCGAAGAAGTCGTACGTCATGACGTTGTACCAGTCGAAGTACGCCGACGCGGGGCCGTAGTCGGCGACGTCGAGCTTGCCGCCACTGCTGGCGTCCGCGGTGATCGCGGCGGTGACCAGGAACGAGGAACCGAACTTGGTGCGCAGCGCCTGAGCCACGTTCTTGATCGCGGCGGGGCCGCTGGTGTCACAGGTGAGACCACAGGCGTTCGGGTACTCCCAGTCGATGTCGATGCCGTCGAAGACGTCGGCCCACCGCGGGTCCTTGATCAGCTTGTAGCAGGATTCCGCGAACGCGGCCGGGTTCTTCGAAGCCTGGCCGAAGCCACCGGACCAGGTCCAGCCGCCGAACGACCACAGCACCTTGAGGCCCGGGTACATCTTCTTCAGCTTGCGCAGCTGGTTGAAGTTACCGCGCAGCGCGCCCGCGTCCCACGAGTCCGCGACACCGTCCACACTGGACCCGGCGTCGTAGAACTTGTCGTAGTCGGCGTAGGTGTCGTCGTTCGCCGTGCAGGAACCGTTGGTGACATTGCCGAACGCGTAGTTGATATGCGTCAGCTTCGCCGCGGAACCGGAGGTGTGGATGTTCTTCACGTGATAGTTGCGGCCGTAGACGCCCCACTGCACGAAGTAGCCGAGGTTCTTCTTCGCGCCCGGGTTCGGGTTCGAAGTCGTGGTGGTCGGGGGGTTGCTCGTGCTGGTCGACGTCGGGGGATTGGACGTCGTGGTGGTCGGTGTGGTCGGCGTCGTGGTCGGGCCGCCGCCACCCGGGTCACAGGAGCCGCCGTTGATCTTGCAGTTGGCGGGCGCGGTGTAGGCGCCGGAATACTTGACGTTGAAACCGAAGCTGGTGGAACCGCCGTTGGAAAGGTTGCCGTTCCAGGTGTTCTTGACGGTCACGTGCTGGCCGGAGACGGTGTAGCTGCCGTCCCACAGCGAGGCGATCGAGTGCCCCGCCGCGAGGTCGAACTCGAGCGTCCAGTTGGTCAGGCCCGATCCCGAGTTGTTGGTGATCGTGTACTTGCCTTCCCAGCCGGCGCCCCAGTCCGAGCCCTTGGTCAGGGTGGCTCCGACGCCACCGGCGGCGTTCGCCGGCACGGTCACCAGACCGACCGCCAGCGCCGCCACGGCCGTGAACAGGCCGACCAGATGCCATCTTTTTCTCGACATTTCACTCCTTACAACCCGATGCAGGGAAATGATCTTGGAGATGATTTCGTCAAAGGGAAATCGGCGACATCGCGTTGCCGCGGCCGGAGCCGGGCAGGCGGGGATGCGTCTTCATCGACCACCTCCACGGGGGAACGCTTTGTTGCGGGAGACGGTACGTGGTCTGGACCAATATGGGAAGGGTCGCTACGTAGCGTGGTGATTTTCCTGCGAACGGCCTAATACGTTCGACAGCGTTAACCGTTCACTGGTCCGGTGCCGGTCAGCGACGGAATTCGTCCATTTCGCCGAGCCTGGCGATATTCGCGGATTCGTCGGGGTCGGGCAGGACGCCGGAAAGGAACACCTCGGTGATCTCGACGGCCACGTCGGGTGCCAGCCGCTTGAGGCTCATCGCCAGCACGTTGGCGTCGTTCCATTTGCGCGCGCCCGCGGCGATCCAGGTGTCCCAGGCCAGTGCCGCGCGGACCCCGGGGACCTTGTTGGCCGCGATGGCCGTACCCGTCCCGGTCCAGCACAGCACCACGCCGAACTCGGCCTCGCCCGCCACGACCGCCCTGCCCACCGCCGCGCCGAGTTCCGGCCAGACCTCCGACGTCGCCGGGCGGAGCACCTCGTGACCCGCCTCGGCGAGATACGCCTGGACGGCGTCCGTGGTGGCGTTGCTGTCGTCGGCGGCGAAGGCGATCCTCATGTGCGGATCGTAACGCCGCGTCGACAGGTGAAGAACCCGGAAGTCATGGGGGTCGCGGCGTGGACTCCTCTGCGGAGGAGCGCCGGGTCCAGCCCGGACCCCGCCCCGCCGCCATCCTCGACGGACAGGCTCCGCCTGGCTGTCAAGCCTTGGTCAGCGCGGCGGCGCCGAAGGAAACGCTGAACCGTTCGCACCAGATGGTCACACTGGAGTAGCGTGCGAGATCGGTGCCGGCGGGCAGTGTGTAGTTCTGGCTTCCCTTGTTGCCCTTGAGCTTCCCGGCACTCACGTACGCGCCGTCGTCGAACACGAACCAGCCGTCCTTGCCGGGGACGACCGGCGCGTCGGTGAGCCAGACCCGCAGGTCCGGTCCGTTGCTCGTGTCGAGGTTTTCCAGGCGCAACACCAGGGATCCGTCGGCCGCGCGCAGGATCCGGACGTCGCCGCTGGTCGTGTGCTCGTGGCTGATCAGTGCGCCGGTGGCCACGACCGTGGGCTCTTTCGGGGCGGACGTGGCACTTCCGGAACTCTTCGCCGACTGATCGGACACCTGGGCCGACGACTGGGCCGCGCCGGGCAGAGCCTCCTGGACCGTGTCGTTCACCCAGAGCTTCCACGGCTGAAACCAGTAGAGGCCCGCGGCGGCCGCCACCACCAGTCCGACCGCCAGTACGGCGAGCACCCGCTTGCGTTTCATGGGGACATTCAAGCGCGCGAACCGCCCGGAACGCCCGGTTCGCCTGCTTACCGACTCCTTACGACGCCTATGGAGAGCACTGCTCTCGGCAAGCTGCGCGGATCACGGCCGGGTTTCGGTGCCTTGACCCGGTTCACGCCGCTTGACACGATTGCCGGGCTGAAAAGGGCATATCGGACGGAGGCCCCCTCGATGGGTTCGGCGATGTTTTCCCTTCTCCTGCCGATAGCGCTCGCGCTGGTCATGTTCGGGCTGGGGCTGACCCTGACCGTCGGCGACTTCACGCGCGTGCTGAAGTACCCGAAAGCCGCCGTGATCGCGCTGGTGTGCCAGATGATCGTACTGCCGGTGATCTGCGTCGGCCTCATCGTGCTGTTCGGGCTCGGCGGTGTGCTGGCGGTCGGCATGATGCTGCTCGTCGCGTCACCCGGCGGGACGTCGGCGAACCTGTTCAGTCACCTCGCCGGTGGCGACGTCGCCCTCAACGTCACGCTCACGGCGATCAATTCCGTGCTGGCCGTGTTCACCCTGCCGCTGGTCGTCGGCCTGTCGATGGCCGAATTCCTCGACGGCGGTGCCTCTGTCGGGCTCCAGCCCGCCAAGTTCGTGCAGGTGTTCGCGATCGTGCTGATCCCGGTCGTGATCGGGATGGCGGTGCGGCACCGGTTCACCGACTGGGCCGAGCGGATGCGCAAACCGGTCAAGCTCGGCTCCGCCGTGGTGCTCGTCCTGGTGATCGCGGCGGCGATCGCGCAGGAATTCCGGACGCTGGCCGACAACGTCTGGACGCTCGGGCCGGTGGCGCTGGCACTTTCGGTGCTGAGCCTCGCGATCGGGTACTACGTGCCGCGGCTGTTCCGGGTGGACCGCGAGCAGTCGATCGCGTCCGCCATGGAGATCGGTGTCCACAACGCCACGCTCGCCATCGCCGTCGCGATCTCCGTGCTCGGTGACAAGGCGATGGCCGTGCCTGCCGGGATCTACGGCGTGCTCATGTTCCTTCCCGCCGGGATCGCGGCCTTCCTGTTGTCCCGCGGCAAGGTGAGCGCGCCGGTCTGAGTTACCTTGGGGCGTGCCTCGTGACCCCATCGGCGACCTCCTCGACGTGAACGGTGTCGCCGTCCATGTCCGTGAGGACGGTGCCGGGCCGCCGATCCTGTTGCTGCACGGGTATTGCGGGTCGGTGCACTGGTTCGACGGGCTCACCCGCGAGCTGTCGGAAGAGCATCACGTGATCCGGGTGGATCTGCTGGGGCACGGTTGCACCGGTGGCTCGTCCGGGCTCGACGCGGCTTCGCAGGCACGCATGGTGGCCGCGGTCCTCGACGCGCTGGGCGTCGAGGACGTCCTGGTCGCCGGGCATTCCTTCGGTGCGGATGTCGCCTTGGCGCTGGCCGCGATCTCCCCGCGGGCAGGCTCCTTGGTGCTGATCGGACAGGCGCCGGACTACAGCTACGCGTCCTTTTCGCCGGGCAGTTCGGTAGTGCTGCCGATGATCGGTGCTCTCGTGCGGCTTGTCGCCCATCGGCGGTGGATCCGATTCGCTTCCCGGTTCCGGCGGGTGCGCTGGTTCGACGATCCTTTGCAGGATTTGACCGATCACGCCGTCACCGCGCCGGCGATGGCCCGGGTGGTACTCGTGGAACGGGCGCGTTTGCTGGCGGCTCGGCCTCTCGACGCGCAGGTGGCGGCTTTGGCGTCGCCGTGCTTGGTGATCCTCGGCCGCCGGGACCGTTTTTACGACTGTGAAAAGACTTCCGCCCGGTATTCCGCGGTCGGGGCTCGTGTGGAGGTCGTGGAGGACGCCGGGCACTCGCCGTTCTTGGAGCAGCCGATCGAGGTGGCCCGGTTGCTTCGCGAGTTCAGCGGGTCGTGAGTGGCAAAGAGCGTTCTCTTGAGGGGTAAGGCAAAGGTTTCGTGTGGGTGGCAAGTCCGTGAAGGCCTCCTTGAGGGAACCAGGGTCCCTCAAGGAGGCCTTCACGGACTTCAAGACCCGGCGCTGGTGTCACAGCCGTCCCACTGCGCCAGGGAGCACATGTGAAGGTAGCGGAGGCTCCTTCCCTTCCAATCAACGCAGTGCGCATAGTGCCCTGTTCGCCCTACCCCTCAAGAGAATCCGAAACGCCACTCACGACCCGGTCGGTGCGGACGCGTCCCCGATCGCCTTGTCCAGGATTCCCAGTCCTTCCGCCAGTTCGTCCTCCGTCGCGGTCAACGGGGGAGCGATCCGGAAGACCCCGCCCATTCCCGGCAGCTGCACGATGTTCATGTGCAGCCCCAGTTCGAGGCAACGCCGGGTGACCAGGGCGCTCAGTTCGCCGGAGCTTTGCCTGGTGGCACGGTCCGCGACGAGTTCCACGCCGACCAGCAGGCCTCGTCCGCGGATGTCGCCGACGACGGGGTGGCGGATGGCGAGATCGTCGAGGCCGCGGCGGAGGAAGGCGCCCAGTTCGGTGGCGCGTTCGTCGAGCCGGTCGCGGGTGAGGACGTCGAGCACGGTGTTCCCGACGGCGGCCACCAGTGGGTCCGCGACGTGGGTGGTGAAGAACAGGTAGCCGCGGTCATGCGCTTCCTGCTCGATTTCCGCGTTCGTGATCACCGCCGCCAGCGGGAGTCCGGCGCCGAGCGTCTTGGACAGCGTGAGGATGTCGGGGACGACGCCGTCGCGTTCGAAGGCGTACCAGTTCCCCGTGCGGCACAGGCCGGTCTGTGCCTCGTCGAGGATCAGCAGCATCCCGCGTTCGCGGCACTTCTCGCGCAGGGCGGCGAAATAGCCCACCGGCGGCTCGATGATCCCGCCCGAGCTCAGGATCGGCTCGACGAGGCACGCCGCGAGGCTGCCGACGGACTGGGCGTCGATCATCTCGAACCCGAAGTCCAGCTGCCGCTTCCAGTCCAGCTCCCCTTCCGGGGTGCGGAAGTCCGGCCGATAGGCGTTCGGCGCGGGAAGGGCGAAGTTGCCCGGCGCGGACGGGCCGTAGCCCTTGCGGCCCGCGCTGTAGGTCGCGCTCGCCGCCGCCTGCGTCATTCCGTGCCACGATTTGGCGAAGGACACGATCTCGTGGTTGCCCGTCACCAGTTTCGCCATCCGGATCGCGGCCTCGTTCGACTCCGCCCCGGTGGTCAGCAGCAACGCCTTTTCCAGCGGTGACGGCAAGGTCTCGGCCAGCCGCCGCGCGAGGTCGACGACGGGGCGGCTCAGCATCCCGCTGAACAGGTGGTCGAGTGAGCCGATCTGCCGCCGCACGGTCTCGACGATCTCGGGATGCGAATGGCCGAGGATCGCGCTCATCTGCCCGGAGGTGAAGTCGAGGATCCGTCGCCCGGAGTCGGTGAACAGGTAGCTCCCGGCGGCGTGGCCGATGATCTCGCGGGTGAAGTCACCGGCTCCGGCGTAGCGGACGAGGTGCCGGTCGGCGTCGGCCCAGAAGCGGTCGGCGGAGGACGGGTCGGTGATCGGAGCAGCCATGCCTCGACGGTAGAGCCGATCCGAGCGACACGTCCATCTCACGATTCCGGCTGTGCTGTTCGGTTCATCCGGACAACAATGGCGGCCATGCTCAACCCCTGGAGGCTCAGCCTGCTGAGCAGGCTGGACACGCTCGGCACCGTCCGCGCGGTCGCGAAGGCGGCCAACCTGAGCGCGTCGAGCGTGTCCCAGCAACTCGCGGTCCTCGAAGCCGAAACGCGTACCCGGCTGCTGGAACGCACCGGCCGCCGCGTCCGGCTGACCCCGGCCGGGCGGATGCTGGCTCGCCGCGCGAGGGAGATCCTCGACCACATGGACACCGTCGAGGCCGAGTTGCGCGGCCTCGGTGAGGGGCCGGCGGGGCTCGTCCGCCTCGGCGCCTTCCAGAGTTCGATCCACACCATCGCCGTCCCCGCGGTGAACCGGCTGGCACGGTCGCATCCCCGCTTGCAGATCGAACTGCTCGAACTCGAACCGCACGTGAGCATGCCCGCGCTCCGCGTCGGTGACGCCGACGTCATCATCACCACCACGGACTTCGTCGAGCAGCCGCTGGGGCCCGACGTCGAGCTCGTACCGCTCGCGACCGACCCGATCGTGCTCGTCGTCCCGCCGGGGCATCCGGCCGCGGGCCGCGGCCCTGCCGACCTCGCCGCCTACGCGAGCGAACCCTGGGCGTTCGACATTCCCCGGTCGTACATGGCGAATCTCGCCACCCGGCTCTGCCGCGAAGCCGGTTTCGAGCCGCGCGTGATCGCCCGGTTCAGCAACTACATGATGACCCTGCAGCACGTCGAGGCCGGGCTTTCGATCACCCTGCTGCCCGGCCTCGCCGTCGACAGGCGCTACCGCGTCGCCACCCGTGAGCTCGCGACGCCGGTCGACCGCGCCATCACCGCGGCGATCAGGCGCGGGTCCGCGCCGCGCGCCGCTGTCGACCTGGTTCTCGAGGCGCTCCGGAGTCATCCGGAACTGCCGTTGTGAACCCGTGCCGTCGCGCCACCAGCACCACGGCCAGCGTCGGCACGAGCAGCACCAGGACACTCCACGGGAGCGAACCGGCGCCGAAGCCGTCGAGGAGGGCACCGCCGGCGACGCCGCCGCCCGCCATCGCCGCGTTCCACAGGGTGACGAGCATGGCCTGCGCGATGTCCGCCGCGCCGCCCTTGTCGCCCGCTTGCGCGGCCGCGGTCTGCAGCAGCGTCGGGATCCCGCCCCAGCCGAGCCCCCACAGCGTCACGGCGACGTAGACCAGCGCCGGGTTCGCGCCCAGCGAAGCCGCAATCGTCGCTCCGAGGGCCACGAGAAGTGTGCCCGCGACGGTCAGCGGGCGCAGCCGCCGGTCGATCCGGAGGCCGACGAACCAGATGCTGACCATCGACGCCAGCCCGAACACCAGCAGGATCCGGTCCACCGAGCCGCCCATCGACACGTGCTCGAGGAAGGTGGCGATGTAGGTGTAGAGGATGTTGTGCGCCAGTACGAACGTCAGCGTCACGAACAGGACCGCGGCCACGCCCGGCACGGCGAGCGTCCTGCGCACCGGGAGTCTGCCGCCCTTGCCCTGACCGGGGAAATCGGGGACCGCCAGCGTGATCCAGGCGAGCAGGGCGAGCGCGAGCGCCGACATGAGCGAGAACGTCACCTGCCAGCCGAAGAGGCCGCCCAGGAAGGTGCCGGCGGGAATACCGAGGGAGAGGGCGAGCGGGATGCCGGTCATGACGATGGCGATCGCCTTGCCCCGCACCGGTTCCGGCGCCAGCCGCCGGGCGTAACCGGTCAGCAGCGCCCAGACCACGCCCGCCGCGATCCCGGCGACGAAGCGCGCGCCGAGGGTCAGGGGGTAGTTCGTGGACAGGGCCGTGACCGTGTTGGCGACGGCGAAACCGGCCACGCCGGCCAGGAGCAAGCGTTTGCGGCGCCAGCCTGCCGTCGCGGCGGACAGCGGGATGGCGGTGAGCGCGGTGCCGATCGCGTACACCGTCACCAGCTGTCCTGTCGCCGCTTCGCCGACGCCCAGGCCGGTGCTCATCGCGGGCAGCACACCCGCGGGCAGGGCTTCGGTGAGGACGGTGACGAACGCCGCCGTGGTCAGCGCGAGCAAGGCGCCGAGGGGGAGTTTCGGAGTCATGATCCGTATGCTCGAACCATCACATAGGTGTGAAGGTCAAGTCGGCCGGGGTGAGGTGGCGCACATGCGGATCGGGGAGCTCGCGGAGCGGACGGGGACGTCGCGTCGCCTGCTGCGGTACTACGAAGAGCAGGGTCTCATCGTCTCGGAGCGGCAGGCCAACGGCTACCGCGACTACGACGAGTCGTCGGTCGACCGGGTCGTCCAGGTCCGTGGTCTGCTCGACGCCGGCCTGCCGACCCGGATCATCAAGCAGATCCTGCCGTGCCTGGACAAACCCCGGCAGATCTACTTCCCGGACGCGACCACGGAGATGCTCCGGACCCTGGAGGCCGAACGCGACCGGATGACCCGGCGTGCGGAATGCCTGCTGCGCAACCGGGACGCCATCACCGAGTATCTCGACGCCGTCCGCGCGTACGACCCGGCGTCCTGAGCCGGAGGGACTTTCCTCGCATCGGTCTTGACAGTACGAGAAAGCGCTTTCAGGATGTGCTCAGGAAAGCGCTTTCAAAGGAGAACGGATGACCACGCGGAAACTCGGCGTCGTAATGAACGGCGTCACCGGGCGGATGGGCTATCGGCAGCACCTGGTGCGCTCGGTCCTGGCGATCAGGGAGGCCGGCGGGGTCGAGCTGGCCGACGGGTCGCGGGTCCAGCTGGAGCCGGTTTTGGTGGGGCGCAACGCGGACAAGCTGGAAGAGATCGCCACCCGGCACGGGCTCACCCGGTGGACCACCGATCTCGACGCCGCGCTCGGCGACGACGACCTGCCGCTCTACTTCGACGCGCAGCTGACCGCCGTCCGCGAGAAGTCGATCATCCGCGCCATCGACGCGGGCAAGCACATCTACACCGAGAAGCCGGTGGCCGAGTCGGTCGAAGGGGCGCTCGCGCTGGCACGGCACGCCGAGGCGGCCGGGGTCAAGAACGGCGTCGTCCACGACAAGCTGTACCTGCCCGGCCTGCTCAAGCTGAAACGCCTGATCGACAGCGGTTTCTTCGGCCGGATCCTCTCCGTGCGCGGCGAGTTCGGGTACTGGGTCTTCGAAGGCGACTGGCAGGCGGCGCAGCGTCCCAGCTGGAATTACCGCGCCGAAGACGGTGGCGGCATCGTCGTCGACATGTTCTGCCACTGGAACTACGTGCTGGAGAACCTCTTCGGCGCCGTCGGCGCCGTCACCGCGAAGGCCGTCACACACATCCCGGAGCGCGTCGACGAGAAGGGCGAGCGGTACGCCGCGACGGCCGACGACTCCGCGTACGCGATCTTCGAGCTCGAAGGCGGGGTCGTCGCCCAGCTCAACTCGTCCTGGTGCGTGCGGGTCCACCGTGACGAACTGGTCGAGTTCCAGGTCGACGGCACGAAGGGCAGCGCGGTCGCGGGCCTGCACAAATGCGTCATCCAGCCGAGGGAGGCCACCCCGAAGCCGGTGTGGAACCCGGACCTCGCCGAGACGCGCTCGTACCGTTCGCAGTGGCAGGAAGTGCCGGACAACGAGGACTTCGGCAACGGTTTCCGCGCCCAGTGGGAGCAGTTCGTCCGCCACGTGGTGGCGGACACGCCGCATCCCTACGACTTCATGGCCGGCGTACGCGGCATCCGGCTCGCGGAAGCCGGCCTCGAGTCGTCACGCGAGAACCGCCGGGTCTCGCTGGGCTAACGGCCGAAAACCGCGCCCGGGTCCTCGGCGATCAGCACGGAGATCTCCCGGATCTTGCGGTTCGTGTGCTGTGACGCCTCGGTGAGCCAGCGGAAGGCTTCTTCGGCGTCCAGCTCCAGACGTGCCATCACGATGCCCTTCGCGGTGGCGATGGCGTCCCTGGTCTCCAGCGCGGCGACCAGGGTCTCCGCCTGTCGTTCGGCGGCGGCCCAGCGGGACGCGGTCAGGACGATCGCCGAGATCGCCGAGGTGAACATCGCCACCAAGGCCGCCTCGACCGGATCGAAGGCGTTCTCCTCGAAGCTCCAGATATTGAGGGCGCCGGTCAGCGACTCGGTCTCGCGCCGCTTGACGTGGGATTCGTCGGGGACGAACAGCGGGCAGGCGAGCGCGGTCCGCACGCCGAGTTGTTCGGCGGCGGCCGCGAAATCCGGCCAGCGTTCGGGTGCGTCGCCGTCCAGCCGGGTCCGGACGATCGTGCCGCTCTGGGCGGCTTTCAGACAGGGGCCCTCGTCCGCGCTGTACTGCGCCTTGTCCAAGGGCAGCAGCGCTTGGTCGGTGGTGGCGACGGTGCCCGGCTCGTCGCCGGAATAGAGCGTGACCGTCGCCCCTCCCGCACCCGGCAGCAGGCCGACCACTTTCTTCGCCACCCGTTCCAGCAACTCGTCGCGGGGCTCGTCGAGCCGCATCGACTCCGTGAGCTCCCGCAACGCCGAAGCGGTGTCGCGAAACTGATCCATCATGGCCCTTCCCTCGGACGGCGGATTTCGCCGACCACCAGAACGTACTCGTTCCGGCTGGCCGGGCGTTGGCCGATTCGGGGTAACCCGTGGCCGGTGACCCCCCGGTTTCGGTGGTCGTCATGCGCTCACCGTGCGTGAGTCCAGGGGGCCGCCGTCCGAATACCGCGCCTTGCCCCGCGGGCAGGACACCCGTCGGTCCGGCCCGGTCGCCCCGCGTCGCCTAACCGGTGACCGTCCCACCGCGTTCGACCAGCAAGGACAGTGTCGCGGGCACCGAGTCCGCGGGTGATTTCACCTCCCTCCGGCTGACCTTTCGAGCACCGCGGTCTCCGCCTTCCGGAGTGCTTCCTCCAGTACGGGCGCGGTGACCTCGCGGAAGTCACCGGCCGCGCTGACCGGGCTGAAATAGCCGGTGTGGGTGACTCCCGGCCGCTCGCCTGTCCCCAAGGCCATCGAAGGGACCGTCGGCGGGACTTCGCGGCGGCGACCCGTCAGCCGTAGCGCACGCGGGAACAGAACGTCCGTGTCAACGTGGCGCCAAGGGGTATGTGGGTGCCGCCCCGACTTCCCGAACAGAGAGGCCATGCCGTGCGTGATGTCGAGTATGACGCGGTGATCATCGGTGCCGGACCCGCCGGGTTGAGTGCCGCGATGGTGCTCGGCCGGTCCCGGCGCAGCGCACTGGTGATCCACGGCGGCGACGGCCGTAATTCCCCTGCCCTCGGCGTGCACGGCCTCTTGGCCTGCGACGGGATGTCCCCGGACGAGCTGCGGACGGCCGGCCGCGCGCAGCTGCGGGAATATCCGGACGTCCACCTGCGCGAGGGGCGGGTCCAGGCCGTCGACGGCGATCGTGGCGGATTCGCCGTCGATTTCGAGGACGGCCGCTCGGTGAAGGCGCGCCGGATCGTGCTGGCCACCGGAGTGATCGAAGACCTGCCCGAGATCCCGGGGGTGGCCGAGCGCTGGGGCAAGACCGTGCTCGGCTGCCCGTACTGCCACGCCTGGGAAGTCCGGGATCGTCCCTTGGCCGTCCTGGCGACCGAGGGGCGGGAGGACGTGTTGTTCGCCGCGCAGCTGACCAAATGGAGTCCGGAAGTCACCTTGTGCACCAACGGGATCCCGTTGTCCGCCGAAGACGAGGCGATACTGGGGAAACGCGCCGTCCGCGTGCGCACGGAGCCGGTGCGAAGCGTGGAGGGCGCCGATGGCGGGCTTGAACGGGTCACGTTCCGCGACCACGAACCAGTGGAGTGCGCGGCGGTCTTCCTGCACGCCACCACGCGGCAGGCCGACCCGCTGGCCGAGAAGCTGGGCTGTGTCATCCAGGACGACGGCACGGTGCGGGTCGACGACGTCGGTTTCACGGGGGTGCCCGGTGTGTACGCCGTCGGCGACCTGGCGCGGCGGGAATCGAGCCCCGAGGGCATGACCTTCGTGGTGACCGCCGCCGCCATGGGATTCGTGGCGGCCACCGCGGTGGATCACGCGCTGTTCACGGAGGAGCTGGGGTGACCGCTCCGAAGCGCCATTGCTGAAGTGCGGAATCCGTGCTTCACTCTTTGGCGTGCCGTACCGACGCACCCCGAAGACCCAGGCAAGACTGGACTCCCAGCGAGGGGAGATCCTGGTCGCGGCCGTCGCACTGCTGGCCGAGACCGGCTACGCGGGCTGCTCCATGGCCGCGGTCGCGGCGCGGGCGGGGATCGGCACCGGCAGCGTGTACCGGCAGTTCCCGTCGAAGGCCGACCTCGTCGTCGAGGTCTTCCGCGAGGTGGTCTCGCGGGAGGTCGACGCCGTCGAGACCGCCGCGTCCGAAGGCGACGTCCGGGAGCGGGTGGTCGCGGTGATCGAGACCTTCGCCGGCCGGGCGTTGAAGGCGCCGAGGCTGGCGTACGCGTTGCTGGCCGAACCCGTCGACGCCGTGGTGGAGGCCGAACGGCTGGTCTTCCGCCGCGCGTTCCGCGAGGTCATCGCCAGGAACATCGCCGACGGCGTCCGAAGAGGACTACTGCCGCCGCAGGACGCGGAAGCGACCGCCGCGGCACTCGTCGGCGCGGGCGCGGAAATGTTGGTCGGACCACTGGCAGGAGAAAGCGGACCGGACACCATCCCGCATCTGGTCACCTTCACGCTTCGCGCGCTGGGCGGCTCCGATGGCGTTTGAGACGCTCACTTACCGCGTCGAGTACCGGAAGGCCTACCTGACGCTGAACCGCCCCGAGCGGCTCAACGCGATCACCGACGTCATGCCAGGCGAGATCCGGCAGGCCGTGGAACGGGCGAACCAGGACGACGCGGTCCGCGTGATCGTGATGCGCGGCGAAGGACGCTCCTTCTGCGCCGGATACGACCTCAAGCAGTTCGCGGAGGAAGACGCCGAAGGCCGCTGGAACCAGGGGCCGGTCTGGGATCCGGTCAAGGACTACCGGGTGATGAAGCGCGACACCGACGACTTCTTCAGCCTGTGGCGGTCGCTGAAACCCGTCATCTGCCAGGTGCAGGGGCACGCGATCGCCGGCGGCAGCGACCTCGCGCTGTCGTGCGACGTGCTGATCATGGCGGCCGACGCGCGCATCGGCTATCCACCCGCACAGGTGTGGGGCTGCCCGACGACCGGGATGTGGGTCTACCGCGTCGGCGCTCAGCGCGCGAAGCGGATGCTGCTCACCGGCGACACCATCGACGGCGTCACGGCGGCGGACCGGGGACTCGCGCTCGAGGCGGTGGAACCCGTGCGGCTCGAAGCCGCCGTCGAGGAAATGGCCGATCGGATGGCGGGCGTGCCGACGAACCAGCTGGTGATGCAGAAGCTGATGATCAACCAGGCCTACGACGACATGTGCCTCTCCGGCACGCAGACGCTCGCGACGCTTTTCGACGGCATCACCCGGCACACCCCGGAAGGCCGCTGGTTCCGCGAATTCGCCGAACGCGATGGTTTCCCCGAGGCGGTGGCCTATCGCGATTCCGGCCAGGTCATCCCGGACGGCGGCGGACCGCTGCCGGAGAACGAGGAGTCAAGGAGGTCTTCATGACCGCGAACACCGAAAGCGAACGTGTCGCCGAGCGCCTGCAGCGTTCCTCCGCACGGCATTCCTACGACCCGGACGTCGACGTCGACTGGCTGGCACCGCTGGTGGACGGGGCGTACGGCAAGGCCCCGGAACGGTGTTCCCTGTACGGCACCGAACTGTGGGAACGTCTCGGCGAAGACCAGCGCGCCGAGCTCAGCCGTCAGGAGGCCGCGGCCGCCGCGGCGTCGGGGATCTGGTTCGAGCTGATCCTCATGCAGGGCCTCGTGCGGCATGTCTACAACAGTGACCCGACGACCCACAACGCCCAGTACGCGCTCACCGAGATCGCCGACGAATGCCGTCACAGCACCATGTTCGCCCGCTCGATCGCGAAGACCGGCGGCGTCGTCCGGCGCCCGAGCCGCTCGGCGCACCGCGCGGGCAAGGTGTTCGGCGCGATCTGCGGCCCGGCCCTGCTGTTCGCCGGCGCCATCTACGTCGAAGAACTCGCCGACGGCATGCAACGCGAGATGATGCGCGACGACAAGCTGCAACCGATGATCCGGATGATCTCGCGCATCCACGTCATCGAAGAGGCACGCCACATCGGCTTCGCCAAGGACGAACTGGGCCGTGCCTGGGCCCGGCACGGCCGCGTCGGCCGCGAACTGATCCGCTGGACGATCGCCGCCATGGCCTACGTCGCGACGTCGGAACTGTTGCATCCCAAGGCATACACCGCGGTCGGACTCGATCCCCGCGAAGCCCGGCAAGCCGCAACCGCCAATCCGCACTGGCGCCGGACCAAGGCGTCGTGGGCGGCCAAGGCCGTCGACTACTTCACCGAGATCGGCCTCATCGGCGGCCCGAGCCGCCGGCTCTGGCGCCGCGCCGGCGTGCTCGACTGAACAAGGAAGGCAATCCCATGTCCTCACGCATCGGCCGGGTCCTCGGCCTGGGCATCGCCGCGACCGGTCTCGCCCACTTCGCCGCTCCGGCGGCTTTCGAACCCGTCACGAAGATGGCCTTCGCCGACGACGTCCGCAACTGGACCTACCGCAACGGCGCCACCGAACTCGCCATCGGCCTGGCGATCGCGGCCCGCCCCACCAGGAAGACCGGGGTCGCCGGACTGGCCGTCTACGCCGGTTGGCTGGCGAAGCGCGTCCTCGCCCGGCGCTGAACTCCGCCACCGCGGACGACGCTGCCGTCCGCGGTGGCATCTCGTAGGGTCAGGGTTGTGGCCCACGGCGGACAGGGGGAGTACGGCGGTGGATGGGTGGCATCGGGCACCGTTGTGGCGGGCCATCGCCGCCGCCGAGGACGTGGCGGGTCGCCGTGACGGCTGGGCACAGACCGTCTGTCTCGCCTGTGTGCGGACTTTCGACCACGTGGACGCGGCGATTCTGGCGTTGCGGGGTGGTGCGCACGCCGAGGAGGTGCTGGGGGCCAGCGCCCCTTGGGCCGCCGATCTGGCGGAAGCGCAGTACACCGTCGGCGAGGGGCCGGGCGTGGAGGCGTTCGCCGCCGGATCGCCGGTGCTGGTCTCCGATCTCAGGATCGAGCAGGTGCGCTGGCCGGGTTTCGCGCAGGCCGCCCTCGACAGCGGGGTGGTGGCGATCTTCGCGTTCCCGCTCCGGTTCGGCGCCATCAAGCTCGGCACCCTGGAACTGATCCGCCACGGCCCCGGTGGCCTGGCGAGCGACGAATTGAGGGATGCCGCGCTGGCGGCGGACCTCGGTGCCGCGGCGCTGCTGCGGCAGGCCAGGACGGCCGAGGTCGAAGGGCACGAATTCGCCCCGGATCCGGTGCGGTCGTTCCAGGACGTCAACGTGGCCACCGGCATGCTCGCCGCCCAGCTGCACATCGGCCTGGACGACGCCTTCACCCGCTTGCGGGCGCACGCCTACGGACGGAACCGGTCGATCTTGGACGTCGCCCGTGACGTGCTGGAGCGGCGCATGGTCCTGGACGAGCTCACCGAGTGAACCGTCGACCTGGCGGAACCACGAGGCCGCCACCGAAGTGCTGACGGCGGTCCGGCACACTGCCCGCCGAGCCGACCGAGGCCGCGCTGCTCGTCGCGGGGAAACAACGCACCACCCCCACTCGCGGGTGATCGGCGGTTCCGCCCGTTGTCCCTTTTTTGGCCAGTTGACCGGCCAATTGTCCCGGTAATCACCTTTATTTGTCGATTTCTGCCCGTTGCCCGCCGCATATCATCGTTGGCGTGTCCGAGTACGAGTTCGATCTGTTCATCAGCTACAGCCGTCACGGCAGCGTGCAGAAATGGCTGCTCAACCACTTCTACGACAAACTGCGGGAAAGTCTCGCCGACGAGTACGGCAGCCTGAAAGTGTACATGGACCGGCAGATGCCCAGCGCGGTGCACTGGCCGTCCAATCTGCGGGACGCACTGCGGCACAGCAAGATCATGGTTCAGTTGCTGACCCCGCCCTACTTTCAGTCACCCTGGTGCATGGCCGAGATGCGCAGTATGCAGGCCAGGGAGGAGATGCTCGGACTCGCGGGAAACGGTGTTTCTTCCCAGGGGTTGATCTACCCGATCCTGTACGCGGACTCGGAGAATTTCCCCGAAGAGGGAAAGGTGCGGGCCTGGCGGGATTTCAAGGACGTCGCCTATCCGGATCCGTCCTATCAGCAGAGCATCGAATACAACAAGTTCCACCTCAAGGTCAGGGAGCTGGCCAGGGACCTGGCGCAGTTGGTGGCCCAGGCGCCACCGTGGCGGCCGGACTGGCCGCTCGTCGAGGTACCGGAACCGGTGCTGCTGCCGACTCCTCCGCTGCCGAGGTTCGCATGACGACCGGCACCGTGCTCACCTTCTATTCGTACAAGGGCGGGGTGGGCCGCAGTTTCACGCTGGCGAACGTCGCCGTGCTGCTGGCGCGCTGGGATTACCGGGTGCTCACGGTGGACTGGGACCTCGAAGCACCCGGGCTGCACCACTACTTCGGGCCGAAACTGGCCGAGCAGCCCGAACGCGGGGTGGTCGACCTCGCGCACGACTTCCTGCGCGATGCCGGGACACGGGAGGCCCCGCGGAACCTGGAGTCCTACCCCGTCCGGGTCGGCGTCGACGGTGGACGGCTCGATCTGCTGGCCGCCGGACGCGTGGTTTCCGGCAAGCTGGACGATTCCTATTCGAAGCGGATGCAGGCGCTGAACTGGGAGGAACTGTACCGGCGCGGGTTCGCCGCGTACCTGGAGCGGTGCCGGGCGGTGTGGATCGAGAACTACGACTTCGTACTGCTCGACAGCCGGACCGGTGTCTCCGACATCGCCGGCATCTGCACCGCGCATCTGCCGGACCGGCTGGTCGTGGTGTTCACCGCCAACGACCAGAACCTCGACGACGTGGTGGACGTCGCCCGGCGGGCCGACCGCGCCCGTGACCGCATGCCCTACGACCGGCCCCGGCATTCGGTGCTGCCCATTCTGTCCAGATTGGACAATCGAGTCGAGTACGAGCGCGCCGAGCGGTGGCAGCGCAAGTGCGCCGAGACCGTGGCGCCGCTGTTCGGCAACTGGCTGGCGCAGACCGTCCCGGTGGATTTGATGATGCGTCACCTCACGGTGCCCTACGTCTCTTACTGGAGCTTCGGCGAGCAGTTGCCGGTCCTGGATGAGGAAGTGCCCAAGGCGGACCAGATCTCCTACGCGCTGGAAACGGTCGCGTCGGTCATCGCACAGGACTTCGACCGCACCGACGTGCTGGCCGACAACCGCGACGCCTACGTGGCCGCCGCGCGGGACCGGTGCCGTGAGTTCGACTTGGACGTGTTGGTGTCGAGCGCACGGCAGTCCAAGGTCGCCGCGGAACTGATCCAAGAACTACGCCTGCTCGGGGTGCGCGCCGACCGGTCGTTGTCCGGCGACCCCGGCTTCCTGGCCGAGGCCGCCGATTCGGCCCAGCATCTGTGCCTGGTGGTGGAGGGGCCGCTGAGCCGCTGGCAGATCACCGAGTCCGAACGATTCCTGCGGCACACGCTCGGGCCGGAGGGAAGGCATCGGCAACTGTTCTGCCTGGTCGCCCGAGGCGTCGATCGCGACGAACTGCCGGGCTTCGTGCGCAATCTGCACCACCTGGAATTCACGCCGGACGTGCGGCCCGTCCGGGTGGCCGGGCAACTGCACCAGCTGCTCACCGCCACCGGGGCGGGGCCGGACCAGGAGGCGCTGCGGGCCGCGGCGGCCGCTCTCCGCACCCTGCCGGACACCCTGCCCTACGCCGAACGCGTCGTGCTGGTCGAGGACACCGTGCGCGGGATGGCCACCGCGCTGGACCACGGTGACCTGGCCCTGCTGCTCGACCGATCGGCGGACCTGGACTTCCTCGGCAGAGCTCACGGTGACGGTGCCGGGGTGCCCGCACCCCGTGCGCTCCTCGCCGCGACGAGGGCACTGCTGAGCCGGATCGATCGACGGATCAACGCGTTCACCGAATGAAAGGCGGCGAAATGCCGGAGCAGTACTCCACGAATGCCAGAGCCGCACTACTGGCGCTGGTGCTGGCCAACCGGGACATGCGCAACACCGAACTGGTCAAGGATCACAAGGTCCGGCTCAGCCCCGCCGAACGCGTCCGGCTGAACGACGCCGGACTGCTCGAGAGTTCGACGGACGTCCGGCCGTTCGTGCACCGGATCACCGACGAGGGGATCGACTGGTGCCTGACCGACCTGGTGCGCTCGGAACTGCCGTCCCGCTCGGGGCCGCAAGCCCGGCAGCAGCTCGACCTGCTGCGCCGGCTGGTGCCGTTCCTGCGCCAGCGCGGCCTGCTGGCCGAGGCGCTGCGGTCCGGTGACCTGGAGTCGCTCATCCGCGGTGTCTACGCCGAGCTTTCGGTGGGCGTGCAGGACTGGATCCGCCTGGCTCGGCTGCGGCCGAAGCTCAACGGCGCGGACAAGGACGAGGTGGACGCCGTGCTGGTCGAGATGACGAAGACGGGCACGGTCCACCTGGCCCCCGACTCCAACCGCAAAGTGCTCACCGACGCCGACCACGACGCCGCCGTCCGGGTCGGCGGCGAGGACAAGCACCTCATCGTGATCGAGGAATCATGACCGACGACTTACGTGAGGTCCTGGCGGTCCTGCGGTTCAATTCCGCCGAGACCCCGGACGACGTCTGGCACACTTCGCCCTCGCACATCGACGGCCTGCACGCCAGGGTCGAGCACAACATCATGGCGGGCATCGAGGACGCCAGGGCCAGCACCGGCCCGAGCCCGGTGGGCGTGGCCGTGCAGGGGGAGAAGGGAGTGGGCAAGACCCACCTGCTCGGCACGGTGCGCCGCATGGTGCAGCGCAAGGGCGGCTACTTCTTCCTGGTCGAGCTCACCACCGGGGCCGCGTTCTGGGACGACCTCGCCGAGGCGATGCGCGGTGAGCTGCACCGGGCCAACGACGAGGGCGAGCGCCAGCTCACCGTGCTGCTGCGGCAGTTGTGCGCCGGTGCCGCGGTGTCCGAAGAGGTCGGCCGAGCCATCGTGGGCGAATCGGCGCTGCGGCCCGACCACCTGCGTGCCCTGCTCAACGGCCTGAGGAAGGCCGACGGCCGCATCGCCGTGGAATGCGGTGACACCATCCGGGCTTTGGTGCTTTACGGGTCCGACGCCGCGGACATCGGCCTGGAATACCTTCAGGGCCATGAAGGCAGCGAGGACGACCGCCGGTTCTGGGGCATGCAGCACCGCGCCAAGTCACCCCGCGTGCTCGTGCGCGACATCTCCCGCGTCCTCGCCCTCACGGGGCCGTGCGTGGTAGGGGTCGACCAGCTGGACACCCTGGTCAACAAGGGGCAGGACGCCCTCGACGCCCAGGAGACCGACGCCGAGGTGACCAGGGAGATCGCGCTGATCTCCGACGGCCTGATGGCGCTGCGCGAATCCACCCGGCGGACACTGACCATCGTGGCGTGCCTGCCCAACACCTGGATGCGGTTGAAGGACGTGGCCAGCGACACGGTGGGCGACCGGTTCACCCAGACCTCCTTCCTGGGGGCGATCCAGGATCCCGCACTGGGCAAGAAGCTGATCGAGAAGTGGCTTCGGGTGATCTACGAAAAGCACGGCGTCACACCACCGCACTCGACCTGGCCGGTAGCCGCGAGCGCCTTCGGCGAGAACTGGACGAGTTACACGCCGCGGCAGTTGCTGAAGCGGATCCACGCCCACGCCGAAGCCTGCCTGCACGGTGAGATCCGGGAGCTGGGTTCCTTCGACGAGAAGGCGGTCGAGACCGTACCCGTGGCCGTACCGCCGGATCAGTCCCTCGACGAACTCGACGAGGAGTTCGCCCGGCTGCGGAGCGAGGTCGACCTCAGCGAGCTGGACATCAGCAAGGACAACGAAAACGAGGTCGCCCCGCCGTTGCTGCTGGCCGGGTTGAAGGCGTGGATCACCGAATTCGGCAACGACGATCTGAAATGGCAGCCGGAGTCGCTGTCGGACGAGAAAAGGCTGCACGCCGGCCTGCGCCGGCTCCTCGACGACGCGCTCGACATCCAGGAGCAGTGGACCTTCCGGGTCATCTCCGGGGCCCACGGCACGACGGTGCTGCGCCGGTTGCGCAACGCCCGTGACGCGGCGGGCATCCGGGCCGGGGCCAAGGACCGGCACCTCGTGCTCATCCGCTGGGGCGACCGCGGCTGGACCGGGCCGACCACCCGCAAGGAGTTCACCGCGCTGGAACGGCTGGGAGTGCGGCGCCTCGACATGTCGGACGAGGATCTGCGGACCTTCAGCGCGCTCCGGGTGATGCTGGCCACGCCGACCCACCGGCTGATCACCTGGCTGGTGGCGCGCAAGCCCGCCAGCGGCCGGACGCTGTTGCGCCACGTCCTGCCCCAGCCCACGCAGACCAGGAGCGGCCACCAGGAAACGCGACCACCGCCGAAACCCGCCCCGGCGAGACCCGCCACCCCACCTCCCGCCGAACCGAAGCCCACCTCGCCGAAAGCCCCGGTCGCCGAACCGGCCGGGCAACCAGCCACACCGGCAGGCGAGGAACTCGTGCTCGGGCTCGACGGGGAAATCCGCATCGAGCTGGAGTCGCTGCGCAAGCACGTCATCGTGTTCGCGGGATCCGGCAGCGGGAAAACCGTGCTGCTGCGCCGAATCGTCGAGGAATGCGCTTTGCGCGGGGTGTCGGCGATCGTGCTGGACCCCAACAACGACTTGGCGCGCCTCGGCGACGCCTGGCCGGAACCGCCTGCCGACTGGCTGCCCGGGGACGCGGGCAAGTCGGCGGAATACCTGGCCAACACCGAGGTCGTGGTGTGGACACCGGGCCGGGCGAGCGGACGTCCGCTCAGCTTCCACCCGTTGCCCGACTTCGCCGAAGTCCGCGAGGACGCCGACGAGTTCGCGGCCTCGGTCGAAGCCGCCGTGGCCCGGCTGGTGCCGCACGCCAGGGTCGCCAACGGTACCAAGGGTGCCGTGCGTGGCCGGGCGGTGCTGCGCGAGGCGCTGACGCATTACGCCCGTTCCGGGAAGCGGGACCTCAACCGCTTCATCGAACTGCTCGCCGAGCTGCCGGAGGGGGTGAGCAAGCTCAGCACCGGCACCGCGATGGCCGCCGATCTGGCGGAAACCCTGCGGGCGGCCGTGGTCAACGACCCGCTCCTCGGCGGGCCGGGGGAAGCGACCGAGCCGGGGACCCTGCTCACGCCGTCGGCGGGCAGGCGGGCCCGGATCTCGGTGATCAGCTTCATCGGGTTGCCGTCGGAGGAGCAGCGGCAGGGCTTCGTCAGTCAGCTCCAGTGGGAGATTTTCGCCTGGATCAAACGCCACCCGGCCGTGGACCGGCCGCTCGGCGGGCTGTTCGTGATGGACGAAGCGCAGACCATCGCGCCGTCCACGGCGTTGACGGCCAGCACGCAGAGCACCATCCTGCTGGCCTCCCAGGCACGCAAGTACGGGCTCGGCCTGGTGCTGGCCACCCAGGCCCCGAAGGGCGTGCACAACCAGGTGGTCGGCAACGCCACGACGCAGTTCTTCGGCAGGCTGAACAGCCCGGCGCAGGTGGCCGCCGCGACCGAGATGGCCAAGGCGAAGAGCGGTTCGGTGGGCAACATCTCACGGCTGGAACGCGGCCAGTTCTACGCCACCGGCGAGAACTTCGCCTTCCGCCGGCTGCGGGTGCCGCTGTGCCTGAGCCACCACCCGCCGAGTCCGCTGCGGCTCGAAGAAGTGCTGGACCGGGCCCACGGGCAGCGGTGACCGGCGGCGAAAAGCGCCCCCCACCCGTTTCGGGTGAGGGGCGCTTTCGCGTGGCTCAGCGCACCACGGCCGCGACCACGGTGTTGATGCGCTGCCACAGCGCGGCGAACAGGTCTTCCCGGCGGTAGACGCGCGGCTCGCCGGTGCTGCGGCCGAGCACCGAGAAGTCGTGCAGTTCGAGCACGGCGGTAGCGGTTTCGGTGCTGTACACCGGGCGGGCCCAGCCGTTGCTGCACACGCTGCCGGTGTCGGTCTGGTGCCTGCCGACCACGAAGTTCACCGTCTCGTCCCCGCCGATGCCCCCGCGGTGGATGTCCAGCGCGTACACCGTGTCACCGGCCTGCTCGACCCGGACGCTGATGCGCGAGTCACCGCGGTGCACCGTGCCGACGAACCCACTGCGCTCCAGGCCCGGCATCGCCGCGGTGAGCTGGTCGCCCAGATAACGGAGGGTGGCTTCCTGTTCGGCGTACCGGCTGAACGTGGCGGGCACGGCTGGTGAGCAGGTGAGCCGCCGGGCGCCGGTCACCACTTCGGCCACCGATGCCTGCTCGGCCCCCGCCGACTCGGCGGCCTCCACCCGGGCGGCCAGCGCCTCGGTGAGCAGGTCGGGCCGCGCCGGGTCGAACCGCAGGTAACTCACGTGCGGGTGCAGCAACTCGGCGGGCACGGTGAGCTCACCGACGAGCACCGGCAGCACGTGCTCGTCCCCGTTCTTGACCGCGCGCAGCATCGCGGCACCGAAATCGTCCACGGTGGAGACGAAGGGCAGGAAGAAGCGCACCGGTGCGGCCGGCAGGTCTCCCTGGTCCTTGTGCCCCCACCACTCGTGGGTCTGGTCGGGCCCGTGCAAGACCGTCAGCCCGCGCTGCCGGCTCTTGTCGACCACCTCCTCGACCGCGGATCGCGACTGCTCGGTGAACGAAACGGCGATGTCGTAGGCCGCACTTTCCTTCATAACCCACCCTTCCTGGTCGTCACCGGCACCACACCGGCGAGTACCGGGAAGACTTCACCGCCGCTGTCGACCAGAAGTGGACGCGGTGTGGATCCCCGCCCGTTTCCCGTTGACCGCCGCGGGGGGAAACGGTCACCTCCTTGTTGGCCGTCCGGGATCTGATGAATCCTCGATATGGGCACCGGAACAGATCCGGAAAAGCCCGAAATCAATTAACCAATTCCTCGGAAGGATTCGTCATGTCCAAAATCCTGTCCACTTCCGCTGTCATCATCGCCTCGGCCACGGCGGTGCTGAGCCTGGCCATGACCGGTTCCACCAGCGGTTTCGCGCTGCCCTCGGACGAGCCGCCCACGCCGCCGCCCACCACCTCCGCGCCGAATCCGGACGGAAACCCCTGGCACGACTGATTCACCGGCGATAGCGCGTCCCCGGTCGCCCGCGATCACCTCGCGGGCGACCGGGTGATTGCGTGCGTTCGGGGCAGGTGCTGTACTCGAAGTCAGTCGGAGCGGGAGGCTTTGGTGACCGGAACATTTGGGGAATTACTGCGTGAATACCGCATCGCCGCCGGCCTGTCGATGGGTCAGTTGGCCAAGCGCATCCACTACAGCAAGGGATATCTGAGCAAGATCGAAAACGGGGTGAAATCGCCCCACGATTCGATGGCCCGGCTCTGTGACGGGGAGCTCGGCGCGGGTGGCGCGCTGCTGGCGGCGGCGCGGTCGGCACAGGAGCGCGCGGTGACCCTCGACCGCCGCCAAGTGCTGGTGGCGGGCACCGTGCTCGGCGTGACGCTCACGGGCGGGCCACGGCCGGTGCCGGACGAACGGGTGGTCATCGGGATTCGGACCACCTTCGAGCACCTGCGGCGCCTCGGCATGCAGACCAGTCCGGTGGTGGTGCTGGAATCGCTGACAGCGCAGGTGCAGACGCTCGGCGCGCTGGCCGGGGAGAACCCGGAGCCGACCAGGTCGCACCTGTTGCTGCTGGCCGCGCGGATCGCCGAGTACACCGGGTGGATGCAGCAGGAAGCCGGGGACGACCGGCGCGCGCTGTCCTGGACGAGGAAGGCCGCGGAACTGGCCGTCGCGGGCGGGGACCACGAGATCGTCAGCTACGCCTTCGTGCGGGAAGCCGGGCTCGCGCTCTACCGGCACGATCCGATCGCCACGATCGAACTGGCGCGCCGGGCCCAGCGGGCGGGACCGGCCGGTTCGCGCACCCTCGCCCTGGCCGCACGGCGGGAGGCACAGGGCCACGCCCTGGCCGGCGATCGCAGCGAGTACGAACGCGCGCTGGACCGGGCCCGGTTCCACCTCGACGCGGCGGGCGTGGCCCCTTCGGCGTACCCGGTGCTCGGTTCCACGGCCCCCGACCCGATCGAGCTGGCCCGGGGGTGGTCGTTGTGCGACCTCGGCCGGCCCGGTGAGGCGGCCGAACTCCTGGACCGGGAGCTGATCCGGCTGCCCTCGGACTCGCGGCGCACGCGGGCGCGGTTCGGCGTCCGCAGGTCGCTGGCCCACGCCCTGGCCGGCGAGGTCGACCAGAGCTGCCGAACCCTGATCGAAACCCTGGAGGACGCGGCCCACGTCGATTCGGCGACGATCCGGCTCGATCTGCGGGAACTGGCCAGGAACCTCAGCCGGTGGCATGACCACGCCTCGGTCCGCGAGGTCTACCCGGAGCTGCGGCGCGTGCTGTACCAGCGAATCTGAAGCTCAGCGCACCCCGTCGCGGCAGGCGCAGGTCAATTCCGCCCGTTCGGCCCGCACCTGGCCTGCCTCGGGCAGTTCCAGCGCGGTGAACTCCTTTTCGGCCGCCTCCCAGCTCGCGACGGCGTCCCCGTGCCGGCCCAGCCGGTGCAGGGTCTGCGCGACACCCCGATCGGCGTGCGCCCGATGCCCCCGGTTCCCTGACGTGGCCGCCAGCTCCAGTGCGGCCTTGTAGAGGCGCAACGCCTCGACGTGGTCGCCCTTGGCCTGCGCGGTCGCCGCGCGGTCGCGGAAGAGCCGGGTGCGGAGATCCGCGTCGAAGACTTCGGCCGCGATGCCGGCGGCTTTTTCCTGGTAGCGCTCGGCTTCCGGGATCCGGCCCGCCGACCGGTACACGTTGCCGATGTTGGACAACGCGTAGGCCATGACGCACGCGTCGCCCATTTCGGTGGCGAGGTGATGCGCTTCCCGGTGGTCGACCAGCGCCTCGCTCGGGAAACCGAGACGCTGCCGGACCGAGCCGAGGTTGTTCAGCACGTGCGCCAGCCCCTGCATGTGCCGGGTTTCGCGCAGGATCGGCACCGCGGCACGGTGCTGGCGCAGCGCGGCGTCCAGCTTGCCGTGCAGTTCGTTGAGGTAGCCCAGATTGCTCAGCGCGTGTGCCTGCCCGCGCAGATCACCGACCTCCTCGTACTTCTCCAGCGCCGCCTCGAAGTGGGTGATCGCCTCGGCGTGCCTGCCGAGCTCCATGGTCGGGATGGCGATGGCGCACAACGTGGTGGCCTCGCCCCTGGCGTCGCCCAGCCGCACCCAGCAGGCCAGCGCCCGCCGCGCCAGCTCCAGGGCCTCGGCCAGCTCGCCGCGGCGGTTGTGCACGGTGGCCAGCCTGAGCAGCACGTGTGCTTGCCCGAGCGTGTTGTCCTCGTCCGCGGTCACCAGCCGCCGGGCGAGTTCCATCGTCTCGGCCCAGTCGTCGAACTGGCTCGTCGTGTGGAAGAAGCGCCAGATGAGCACCGCCAGCCGCCAGGCGTGCTCGGGCAAGTCGTGGATGGCGGCGTAGCGGATGGCAGCCACCAGGTTGTCCCGCTCGGCGGTGATCCACGCCGTCGCGGCGTCGGTCGTCTCGAAGGTCCGGGCCACCGGCGACGTGCGGGTCACCGACGGCAGGCGGGCGCGCTCGAACGGATAGGCCGTCCCCGCCGCGTCCGCCAGGGTGACCAGGTAGAAGTCGAGCAGCCGGAGCACGGCACCGGTGTGCTCGCCGGGCTCGGCCGCGGCGAACTCCTTGAGCGGGTCCAGCATCTGGTACCGCTCCGGCGTGAGCTCCTCGACCAGGCACACCTCGTGCAGTTCGTCGAGCACCAGCCGGGCGTGGGTGAAGGCGTCGTCCACCAGCGCCGCGGCACCCGCCACGGTGACGTGCGGCCCCGGTGCGTGCCCGAGCAGGCGGAACATCTCCCGTTGGTGCTCGCCCAGCTGCTGGTAGGAGACCCGGACGGCCGCGGTGCTCGCGTCGTTGCCGGTGTCGGCGTGCCAGGGCCCGCTTTCGGCCAGCAACCGGAGCAGGTGTTCCAGCGGCCACCGGTCGTGACGGCGGAACAACGCGGCGGAGACGCGGATCGGCATCGGCAGGTGACCGCATCGCCGGACCACCTCGGCCACCTCGGAGGCACGGCCGGTGACCCGCAACGGCCCGGCCAGCGTGCAGAACAACGCGGCGGCGTCGTCCGGTGGCAGCGGGGCCAGCCGCACCTGCTGCCCGGTGTCCGGCTCGCCCACCCGCCTGCTCGTCACGATCGCGAAGCAGTCCGGGGCGTCCGGGAGCAGGGCGCGGACCTGCTCGGCGGATTTCGCGTTGTCCAGCAGGATCAACGTCCGGGTGCCGTACAACTCGTTCTGGTACAGCGTGATCTTGCGCCCCGTGGAGGCAGGGATCTGCTCGGCGGGAACCCCGAGTTCGAGCAGGAGCTGGGTGAGGGCGTCGCCCATGGTCATCGCGGCGACGTTCGGGGTGAACCCGTTGAGCCGTAACAGCAGTTGCCCGTCGGGGAATCGCTCCCGCAACCGGTGCGCGGCTTCCACGGCCAGGCCGGTCTTGCCCACCCCCGGTGCGCCGCTGATCCACACGGCTTTCTCACCGGAGCCCACCGCCGTGGCGATCAGGTCGAGCTCGTGTTCGCGGCCGGTGAAACCACCGGGCCTGGACGGCAGGGAACTGGCGGGCTCACCGCGTTCGGCGCGGGCGGCGATGTTGCGCAGCCTGGGTTCCGGCTCGACACCGAGTCCGGCGAGCGCGTCGCGGGTGTTGTGGAACACCCGGATCGCCTCCACGCGGTCACCGTTGGCGAGCAGTGCGCGCATCAGCAACTCGGCGTGGCGCTGCCGGTCCGGTTCCTTGCCGACGATGCGGCGCAACCGGTCGCGCGCCGATCGATGGTCACCGGTGCGCAGTTCCAGTTCGGCGAGGTCACCGACGGTGTCGAAATAGCTGTCGGCCGGCGAGATCACGTCCGTGCCGCCCACCCGGTCGATGTCGATGTCCTCGAGGAAGCGCCCGCGCCACAGGCCGACCGCGGCGCGGAGCAGCTCGATCCGGCGGCGTGGCTCCTGCTCCTGACGGGCCTGCTCACGCCACTGGTCGAAGCGGTGGAGGTCGACCTGCTCCGGGGAGACCCGCAGCAGGTAGCCGGTCACGGTGGTGTCGATCGTGACGTCGCCGGCCGGTTCGAATGCCTTGCGTAACTTGCTGATATAGCCGCGGACCAGGTTCCGGCGCTCGGGGTTGGCCCCCCAGACGATCTCGGTCAGCCGGTCGGCGGAAATCGGTTTGTTGGCGTGCAGCAAAAGCACGATGAGCACGAAGCGCTGCTGCGGCTTGCCCAGGTCGACCGGAGCGCCGTCGTGCCACGCCTCCAGCGGGCCCAGCATCCGAAAATCCACTCCGCCTCCCTTTTTGCGAGCTTGATGTCCATCACTATGTCGTGCAAGCGCCCGTTCGTGTGTCACCGAAAATGGCCATTTTTCGGCCTGTATGCCACCGGGCGCGGACACGAGTGCTGGGCACCGCCGTGCGAACTGATCCACGATATGTCCACTTCTGGTCCACTCACCCATCGCAAGCTGCCGGTCATCGCAGATCGACGGGGAGGCTTGCTGATGAACACTCACGAAGAACTGGTGCGGGAACTCAAGTCGTTGCGCAAGGGCCGCGGGGTCCACGCCGGGAGGATCGGGGAGCGGATCGGCCCGACGCTGCGCGTGCTGTGCGGTGTGGCGGAGGACGACGGTCCGGTCACCATCCGGGAGAAACTCGTGGCCCGGTTGACCGGATTGGCCGAGCAGTTGCCGGAGGACATGCGCCTGGCCACCGTGGCCGCCTTCGGGCTCACCGCCGACGTGCGCATGCCGCTGTATCAGGACCGCGTCGGCTGGGCCGCACCCCGGATCGATCGCGACGCGCGTACCGTGCGCCGCCGGGTCGACGAGGCCATCGACCAGCTCGCGGAACTGGTGGTGACCATCCCGCCGCTGCCGGGCGGGTCCTGGCACACCGCGGAACTGCACGTGGTGGTGACGCTGGACCGGCCGCAACACGAGGTACTGGAGCAGTACCGCGTCGTCGCCGACCACGACGGACTGCACGAACTCGACTTCACTTCGCCGGCGTTCGAACTGCGGGGCCCGATCGAGGTGGACGTGCTCTATGGGGGCACCCTGCGCGCCGGTGGCGCGACGCGAGGCCGCCTGTCCCTCATCCCGCCCGAACCGCTCGCGAAAGGCGAGACGCACGCCTTCGCCATGAGGTACCGCATTCCCCGGCCGCAAAGGCTGCGGTCGTACGTGGTGCGTGAATTGGAACGACCCTGCGACCTGTTCGACCTGCGTGTGCGTTTCGCCAGGTATCGCATTCCACGCCAGGTGTGGACGTTGCGCGATGTCACCGGTCCGCATGGTGGTCACCGGCAACCGGTGGACCGTGCGGGAGAAATACATCAGCGATTCCGGCGACTTCTGCCGGGCCGCTCCTACGGCGCGCACTGGGACGCTGAGGAAGCGGGGAACGAATCCTACGGGCACCACTGTTCGTGTGCGGAATCGAGCGCGCCGCGCAACACCGGTTCCGACGAAGAGCAGGTGTGGAACGCGAGCTGACCGGGGTGTTCCGCCGGCGTCGGTGGGTGAGCCGGCCGGTCGAACCGCTCGTGCGGCCACTGGCCCACGACGCCGACGGTCCACAACTGATCCACATTCGGCACGCATGGCGAGTTCATGCTTCCCGAAGGCACCGTCACGGTGCCGGAAGGAAGGCAGCGCGATGGACATCGACAAATCCCTTGTGGACCCGGAAGTGCCCCGGCTGGACGGTCTGGCCGAGTTGACACCGACCTTCTCGGTGTCCGTGCTGCACTGCCACCCGGACGCGAATCCGGAGACCGCGTTCCACTCGCTGGTCAAGTTCCTCCGGACCACACTGGAGTCGCGCGGCCGGGCTCAATCGGTTCGCTGCCTCGGCGAGGTCGTGCTCGCCGAGTCCGACCGGATCGAAAGCATCGGATCGCTGGTGGAGCTGGGCATCGATGGCCTGTATGCCTCCGCTCGTGAGCGTCGCACGACGCCGAGTTGGTCCGGAGACCGACAGGTGTTCGACGTCGCCAACCAGTTGACGGTCGCGGTGCGCCGTGGAGCCTTCGTGGTGATACACACGCCGGTGAGCGACGAGGCGTTGCGCAAGTGGTTGCAGAAGTTCACCAAGCTCTATCGGTATCTGCCGAGCGCGATCCTGCGGGGGACGTTCCAGGGTGACGGGAAGACCGTGTGGCTGCGTGGGGTCCATCGCCGCCGCGCCACCAAGGCCGACAGCAAGACCTTGGGTGGGCTGCGGATCCAGGAGGTGCTCGACGATGAGGACGGCAGCTTCGCGTTGAGCGCGGCCGTGATCGACTACGTGCCCCTGGACGAATCCGCCGTAGTGCGCGGCAGGCTGACCGTCAGCCCGGCGAAGTCGCACCTCTACTGGAAGTTCCGGGTCGATCTGCCGACGTTCCTCGCGGCCGCCACCGAAACCGTCGCCCTGTTGGAGAAGGCTCTCGCGGTCGAACCGCCGGAGGAGCTGTTCCGGCAGCTGGCGGTGCCGGAGACCGAACTGGCCAACGTGTACGGCGCTTACGACGTCACCATCGCCGAACCGGATGAACTTCCCGACGCGGCAGACCCGGACGGGGAACTGACGGAACGGGCGGAGCTGTTGCGCGACTCGTTCCTCGAAGTGCGCGGGCACCCCCAGTCCCCGGCGTTCACCGCGGTCGTCGGATCCGAGAGGGCCGAGGTCGGTTCGCTGTCGATCAAACCGGTCGCCAGGGGAGACGGCTTCGATCTGGACGTTCGCTTCGCCGGAACGCCGTCCAACGAGGCGATGGCACGGCGGATCCGGGACGCCATCGGCAATGGTGAGCTGTTGAGGATCTACTACGAGTCAGGGCACACGTTCGACGAGCACCAGCTCAACCTGCAGAACCAGACCGCGCCCCCGTTCGCCAACCTGGACTTCACCGATTTCGGTGCTCACCAGGTGAACCAGGAAAAGCCCTCGGTGCGCGGCGACCAGGCCATCCACGACGCGATCGGCTTGATCAACGACTACTCGTTGTTCGCCTGGGTCAAAACGACCTACACCACCGGATGGCTCGTCTGCGACGACGGCGCGGGCGAGGTCGCCGACTTCCTGCACCTCGCCAACGGCACACTGACCGCCATCCACGTCAAAGGCGCGCACAGCACCTCGCCGACCCGAAGCGTCGCGGTGACGGCGTATCAGGAGGTGGTGGCGCAAGCCGTGAAGAACCTCCGCTTGCTGGACAACCGGGCGCTCGTCGAACGCTTCACCACCCCGCGGATCGCCCGCCCGGCGGCCTGGCTCGACGGCACCCGGCAAACGGATCTCTCGGGCTTCGTGACCGCACTGCGGGCGCGGACCACCCTGAACAAGACCCAGGTGGTGATCGTGCAACCCCACCTGCTGCGCCCCGTGCACGACGCGGCACGAAAGGCAGCCGACGAAGGCAAGCCGACCCGCGACTCGCGCAGCCTGGCACTGCTGGACGGCCTGCTCCGAAGCGCGCGGAAAACCGTCATCTCGCTCTGGGACGATCTGACCGTCATCGGCAGCGAGTGACCCCGGCCCGGCGTCGCCGACCGGCTCGTCACGATGTTCGAGGACATTATCTTAAGGCTGGTCTGTAGGCCGGCGACCTCGCCGAGTCAGCCGTTGAGCTGGGCTATCCCCGCACCACCTGTGGGGTTCCAGAAGTCGGCTCATGTATCTTGACCTGGGGTAATGGCAGGCTCGGCGGGCAGGGCATGATCGGCAGTTATGGCGTTGCGTCTGCTCTATCTGATCTTCCTGCGGCTTGTGGGTCTGCTGGTGTTGCTTGGGCGCTCGTCGGCATCCAAGGACGTCGAGTTGCTGGTGCTACGCCACGAGGTCGCCGTGCTGCGGCGAGGCAACCCGAAACCTCCTCTGGACTGGGCCGCCCGGGCTGTTTTCGCGGCGTTGGTCCGGCTGTTGCCCAAGACGCTGCGGACACACCGGCTGGTTACCCCGGGCACGGTCCTGCGCTGGCACCGTCGGCTGGTAGCCGCGAAGTGGACCTATCCACACCGGCACGGGCGTCCGCCCGTCGACGACGCGATCGCTGGGCTGATCGAACGGATGGCCAGGGAGAACCACAGCTGGGGCTACAAGAGGATTCAGGGTGAGCTGCTCAAGCTCGGACACCGGGTCGGTTCCTCGACGATCCGGCGGATTCTGAAGCGTGCGCGCGTACCTCCCGCGCCGGATCGGCACACCGACACGACCTGGCGGCAGTTTCTGCGTACGCAGGCCTCGACGATGCTGGTGTGCGACTTCTTCCACGTCGACTGCGCGCTTACTCTCAAGCGGATCTACGTGTTCTTCGTGCTGGAGGTCGGCAGCCGCTACGTCCACGTCCTGGGCATGACCACGAATCCGGACGGCAGGTGGACCACTCAGCAGATCCGCAACCTCGTGCTGGATCTCGGTGATCGAGTCGACGAGTTCAGATTTCCGATCCGCGACCGGGCCGGCCAGTTCACGGCCTCCTTCGATGCCGTCCTGGCCGACGGGGGCATCGAGACGATCAGGATTCCGCCGCGTTGCCCACGGGCGAACGGCTACGCCGAACGGTTCGTGCTCACGGCCAGAACCGAGCTCACCGACCGTATGTTGATCCGCAACGAGCGGCATCTGCACGCCGTGGGCTTCGATATCGCGGGTGGTCATGCCACGCGAATACAGTGACAGGATCGCCTCGTCGATGTTACCCAGCCTGCGTGCGCGTTCGGCACGATCGCCGGTTCGAACGAGCCGTTCCGGTCGCGCGGCACCGCCAGCTCGACCGGCCCATTGGTGGACACGGTTTTCGGGGACCTGCCGTTCCGGGAATTGCCGGACCCGTTCCCGGCGGGGTCTCCTTTCTCGTATCCGAGATGATGGGTCATTTCGGCGTCCAGCGCCCGCTCGAGCACCGCCTTGGTCATCTCGTTCAGCAACTCTTGCGCGCCCAGCGCCCCGCCATTCGCATACGCGTCTTTCACCAACGCATCAAGCGTTTCCGGTGACAAAGCCCGGGCAAGCGCCTCGCCGGCCGCAGGACCCGCAGCCCGATCAGATGTGTTCTCGGTCACAGATGGAGCCTTTCTGGGTCGTGTCCGACGACCCGATCTTGGTCCATCCGCGGCTTACACGGTTGTCATGACACGGCCACGGACCGCGCTACGCGCGGCACGTCATTTGCGGCAATGTCGTGAGTGATAAAGAGGGTTAGAACCATCATTCTCATTCGCGACCCCTCGTGAAAACGTGCAGGCCGCCCAAGCCGGGCATCTACCTTCGGCAAGTGTCCGTGTGGACATCCGGGTAGCCGTCCCGGCGTCCGCTCACCAGTCCGGACCCGCGCCGGGACACGCCACCGTTGCCTTACCCCTCAATATAAGCGTGATGTACTTCGCTCAAGCCGCGCAGCCGTGGCCGGGCCTGCTCCAGGTAGGCGTCGATCGCTTCCCGGTCCTTGGTGTGCGCTTCGATGCGGCGCTGGATCTGTTCCCGTTCGTGCTCCAGTTTGGCCAGTGTCTCGGGCGCGACAACGCGCATGTGGATCGCGCCGGGGCTGTTCAGACACGGCAGGATGGTGCGGATGATCCGGGTGGGGATGCCGTACTCGAGCAGGCCGCGGATCTTGTGCACGCGGTCCAGGGAAGCTTCGGTGTATTCGCGGTAGCCGTTGTCGTCCCTGGTGGACCGAAGCAGCTCTTTTTCTTCGTAGTACCGCAGCAGACGGACGGATACGCCGGTCCGCCTCGACAGCTCCCCGATGCGCATGTGCCCCACCTCACCACTCGTCACCTTGACCCTGACACCAGTGTGAGACACCCAGGATAGCCGCATGACTGTGGATGCCATCCCTCCGTGTGACACAGCGCCGGTTCGCCCGAAGCTGCCGTTTGGTGCGCTGCTGGCTTTCGCGACAGTGGTTTTCATCGGTTGCGTGACTGAGACGCTGCCCGCCGGGGTACTGCTCGGCATCAGCGCCGACCTGCGCGTTTCCGAGGCGCAGGCGGGACAGCTGGTCACGGTGTACGCCATCAGCACGGCGGTGACGGCGGTGCCCTTGACCGCGTTGAGCCGTCGCCTGCCGCGTCGTGCGCTGTTGCTGTGCCTGATCCTCGGCTTCGCCGTGGTCAACGCGATCACCGCCTTCTCGTCGGTGTACGCGTTGACACTGGTGGCCCGGATTCTCGCGGGAGCGGTGTCCGGGGTGCTGTGGGCGATGATTCCCGGCTACGCCATGCGATTGGTTCCGGCGGCCCACGCCGGGAAGGCACTGGCGATCGCGATGATCGGCACCCCGATCGGGTTCGCGATCGGGGTGCCGGCCGGGACGATACTGGGCGACCTGATCGGCTGGCGGTACGCGTTCGCCATGCTGGTCGCCATCACGGTGCTGCTGGCGGGATGGGTCCGGTGGCAGGCCCCGCCGCTGCCGGGAGAGCCGGCGGGACAGCGCGCGGCACCGTGGAAAGTCCTTGCCATCAAGGGCTTTCCCGCCGTTCTGGCTACCACGTTCGTCTTCGTGCTCGGACACAACATCCTGTACACCTACCTCGGTCCGGTACTCGCCGAGACCGGTGAGGCGCGGCTGCTCGGCACCGTATTGCTGGTCTTCGGCGTCACCTCGGTACTCGGCATCTGGGTGGTGGGCGCGGTGATCGACAAGTGGCCGCGACCGCTGGTGCTCGCCTCGACGGCGTTGTTCGCCGTCGCGGGCGCGGCGATCGGTGCCGCCGCGGACCGGCCGGTGCTGTTGTACGGCGCCGTCGCCTTGTGGGGCTTGGCTTTCGGTGGAGCCCCCACCATGTTCCCCGCCGCGGCGGCCAGGGTCGCCGGCCGCACCGCGGACGTGGCGCAGTCGCTGGCGATCACCGTCTGGAACCTCGCGATCGCGGGTGGGGCGCTCGTGGGCGGGTCGGTACTGGACCAGGCCGGAACCGCGACCCCGCTGCCGTGGATCGCGGTGGCACTGACCGCGCTGGCCTGCGTCGTGGCGGCCGCGGCCCGGCACGGGTTCCCGGCGGTCCGACGGTGACCGGGTGCCAGTGTCAGCGTTTGTGGCAGGCACCACGCCGCCGGTCATGACGCCGCTCGCTGGGCGTGCTGCCGGACCCGCTGCCAAGCGGGGACGCGTCCCCGGAAATATTGGCTTAGTGGTCGCGCACTGGCCCGGGGCGACTCGAATAGCCTGCTTGCCGACCTCATCCGGCTCGCTCCTGAGGTGGCCTCGGTCCTCGCCGACACACTTCTCTGTTTGGAGGAAACGGGTTACAGCTCTGTTGAAGCCAAGCGGAATACCTAAGCGGCGACTACAGAGGGCCCACAATCCGGCTCGGAATTTTAGCCGGCCACTTCGAGGTCGGTATCGAACTCGGTCGCCGAGGGCTCATCGTCTCGCCTGCCCACGCGGTCTTCGAGTCGGAACAGTTTGACCCAGGTCATGCTGCGTTGCTACCTCGTTGAGCACAGCAGGAAGAGAGGAGACACAACGGAGCCCACCTCGGCCGTTCGCGCAAGCAAAGTGAGTCCTTCGGTGGAGGAATCGCAGGCAGGGGGCTTGCGACCTGACCAAATTTTAGATCGCCAGCGGTCGAACCCGCGGGCTTCTGATCCGTTGCCGCTGCGGACAGGAAATCCGCAGCCCCCGGAAGGTCGATCTGCAGCCTGCTGCTTCACGATCGAGGCAAAACCCCAGGTCAAGTAGCGTCCACGGCCCCGTTGAGCACGGCAGGAAGAACGGAGCCCAGATCGGGCGTTGGTAAACGCAAAAGTGATCTTAAGTGCAAAGAAGCCGCAGGTAGAAGGCCGGAAAACGGGGCTCGGTTCAAAATCACCGTAATCGAACCCGCAGGCTTTTAATCCGTAGGTTTCGGGCTCGAGTTCAGAGCTGCTCGCAACATCAACATCCCTGCGTTACCTGCGGTCGCGCCTCGGCTGCGCTGGTGAACAAGCTTCACGCGGCTCACGTGGAGGTGCATGTTCGAGACGACGTCGACCCGGAGCATCCGAAAACCGTTGAGCTGGGGGCTGAAGGTCGCCGAGCGACGGCGAAGATCATCCGCAAGAACGCGTGCCGACTTCTCGGGCTCGTCTCGGGCGCGGATCAGACCACAATGGACGGTAAGGAAGTGGAAGAAATGCGTCCACAAAACACGAAGCCCCACGTCATCGAAGCCGAAAACGTGGGGCCTGAGGGTGCGCCATCAGGGACTCGAACCCCGAACCCGCTGGTTAAGAGTCGGCACCTGGGCGTGTCGGACGGTGTCGAGTGATGTCGGACAAGACCTTTTCGTCTGGTCGCGGGGCAGTCGCTGTGTCGGGGTGTGTCGCCTGGTGTCGGACTGTTTCAGACCTTTCGGGCACTTCTCGGGCGCGCGAGCCAGGCCCAGCGCCTGCACCGATCCTCGTTGTGTGGCTGCGGCTTGATTGGTGTTTGTACAGAGGGGTAAGGCAAGCCGTCGGGTCTGGGTGTGCTCCGTGAAGGCCTCCTTCCCTACTCTCAAGGTAGGCAAGGAGGCCTTTACGGACAGCACGGCTGGATAAGGGTTTCAGGGCCACCCTGTCCGGGTAGTGGACTCAGCCGTCAGTCGGTTTGGACGGCCGGACACGGTCGCCAGTGCCGCCTTCTTCCGAAGCCTGATAGTTGAACCTGCAGATAGTGGACATGGAACATTCTCTCTTCTAGTTAACAGTGGGGCTGGTGAACTGCATCAGGCGGAAGCACTGCCTGCGTATCAGGGAGAACGATTCTCCCGGGGCGGATGTGACCCGTCGCGCGACCTGAGTGCCGGGGCGCGGTGCCCAGCGGAACTGGGAGGCCAACGGAACCGTGGGATCCAAGACCGTCCCGTACCTGGCGACGGCTTCCCTGAGCGAACCGACCTCGGCTTTGCGAATCGGGTTGGCCAGGTACACCGGCTTTTGCGCCGCGGCGGCACATGCGGTGTCGTGACCGTGGTCGCCCACGACGAAGTCAGCCGCCGCGGCGACGGCCTGCCAGTCGTGTTCGGGTCGCAGGAACTCCACTCGCTCGCGCGCCACTCGTCCGGCCCAGGCCAGCAGTTGCCGCCTGCCGTGGCGCGCCCACATGTCCGGGTCGAGCCGGCAAACCAGGCGGACCCGATGTGATGGCAGCTCCAGGGCAAGCCGCCGGAGCACAGCTGGCGTCCTACCAAACAACGAGTCGGGTCCAAGGGCCGACAGCACGAGGCCCAGCCGCTGGTCGCGGTGGATCCCGGCCTGCTCGTGGCAGGCCTCAAGCAGCTTGTCGTACTCCGGGTCGCCGATGACAACCGCGTGCCGGCCCACCTGTGGGGCTGTGACTCGGAGCCGGGTCATTGCCTGGAGATGCGGCAGACCGACAAGCACAGGTCCGGCGCGGTCCGGCCGTTGCCGGAGTAAGCGCGCGAGCGCGGCGACGCAGCACCGACCGTTGCGACCGACGATCTCGCCGTCCCCTGAAACCGCAGGCAGCACCAGCAACGCGCAATTCAGGGAGCCGGTCTCGGCCGGATCCGCGGTGATCACCAGATCGGATCGCCCTCGGATCGCGCGTTCCCACGGCGTGGTAAGCGCGCCGATCATGGCGAGGTAGTCCCGGACGAGTTCTTCGGCGGGACCCGGCGGCTGTGTGAAGACGACCTGGATACCCGGTTCTGACTCGATCGCTCGTACCGCCGCGCTCACGCGCTCGGCTGCCGCCACACTATGCACCACTGCCAGGACCACTCGGCGTATTTCGCAGGTTTGTGCGCCATATCCTGCTGACCAACGCGGCGCGAAGTCTTCGAGGGCCGAATATCCCATGGGTTCCTCCCTGAGCGTTGTTCTGGACGTTGTCAACGTCCCGGCTCGGCGTTGCGGAAACCGTGGCGAAAAGCGTTGCAACCGATCGGGCGAGGACTGTCGGACGTTGGTCTGGTTCACTGGGAACCATGGGCGAACCGGCAATCGACCTGCGGATTCTCGGCGCAGTGCAGTTGACTGTGAACGGTACGGCTATACGTCTCGAACCTCGCCAGGCCACCGTTTTGGCGATCATCGCCGCCGCAGGTGGCGAGGTCGCTTCCACGGAGCTGGCCGGTCGATTCGGGGTGAACGGCTCGGCGACACTGCGGTCTTATCGAGCGAGGCTTCGGGACAGCGCGGGTTTGGAGCTGGTGAAGAGGAATGAGCACGCGATGCAGCAGCTGCTGGTCGCGCGGGACGCAGTTGATCTATGGCGGTTCCAAACCAAGATCGCTGGCTGTGTCGGACTGCCCCCGCACCGACGGTTGCCGCTCCTGCGCGAGGCCGCCGAGTGCTGGCAAGGACCGCCGCTGGACGGACTGGATTCGCGTTGGGTGCACGACGAGGTGGCGGAGCTGCGGACGACGGGACGCCGTGCCTTTCTAGAGCTGATAGGGCTTTCCTTGGAACATGAGGGGCCCGAACCCGCCGCAGGCCACGCAGAGCGGGCAAGTGAACTGTTCCCGGACGACGACGAGATCCGGGCTGCGCTGTGGTGGACATGGGCTCGATGCGGGCGCGTGAGGGCGATTGCCGACGACCTCGATCGGCGCGAAAAGCTACCCGCGGGTCTCGGTAGGCCGTCGCTCATGGTGCTGCGCAAGGAAGCCAAAGCCCGGATCGCCGAGGCCCGACAGGTGTCGGAGGCAGTTCCGGCTCGAATGCCTCACCTGCTGCCGCCAGTGCGGTCGAAGGTTCATGGCCGTCACGCCGAGCTTGTCTTTCTCAATAGCCTGACTGACCAGGACAGCGAGACCCGGGTTGTCACGGTGCGCGGGCTCGGAGGCCTGGGCAAGACCGAGCTGGCGGTGAGCTGGGGACACCGTGTGGTCGCACAATTTCCCGACGGTGTCCTCTTCGCCGACCTGGGAGGCTTCTCACCGTCCGGTCCGGCCCAGCTCGAGGTGGTTCTGACGGATTTCGCCAGGCAGCTTGGGATCCCGGTCGGTGATGACGTGCTTTCCGCCTACCGGACTGCGGTGAACACACGTGCGATCTTGGTCGTTCTCGACAACGCCCGTGATCACCAGCACGCGGCGGAACTCCTGGCGGCTGGGGAACACAGCCGCACGGTCATCACGACGCGTGCTGCCGTCACCGCGCCGGCTGTGGCTGACGGGCGGGTGCTGGCCTTAAGCCCGATCACTCCCGAAGCAAGCCTGGAAGTCCTGCGCGAAGCCATCGGCGAGGCGAGGATTAAGGAGGAGCCGTTCGCGGCAGCGAAGCTCATGGCGGCGTGCGGCGGAATCCCGTTGGCTGTCCGGCTGGTCGCCGCGCAGGCACAGCTGAATCCAGGCGTAAGCCTGGAAAGGCTGCTGGACCGGCTGGGCTCGGCGTCGGCGGTACTGGGCGCAAAACCCGAAGGAGAGACCGCCTTGCGTGACTCACTTGCGTTGTCGTATGGGCCACTGTCCGCCGAGGCTGCCCGGGTCCTGCAGATCAGCGCGCTCCACCCTGGACCCGAGATCGCCCTGGACGTGATCCCGTTCTTGTCAGGGCTGCCTGCATCCTCCGCAGAGGACGCTGTGGACGAACTGCTGCGAGGCAGCCTGCTCGATCCGCTTCCGGAGGGCCGGTTTCGACTCCACGACCTGGTCCGCGCCTTCGCCCGGGAACGTGCGTTCGCAGAGCTGTCGCCGGACGAGGTGTCCATGATCAGGGAGGAGCTGTTGGGGTGGTTGCTGGCCGCCGCGCGGCTTTGTGACCGTGCCCTCCGCTCCGGCAGGGAGCTGCCCGGCGATCTCGTTGTCTCCGATGGTGCGCCGTTGCCCGATCCAGCGAACGAGGAAGAAGGGCGACGGTGGTTCGAGAGCGAGCATGACACCCTTCTCGCGGTGCTGGATTCGCCAGATTTCCTGCCCTATAAAACATACCGGTGGCGCTTACCGCTCGCCCTGTGCTGCTATCACACCCGCAACGGCCCGTGGCCCACGGCGGAGCGACTGCTGACTTCAGCCTCCAAGATCACCAAGGACGAGCTGGACGAGCCCGAACGGACGCGTTACCAGGCTGTCTGCCATCGGGTGCTGGGCAACATCCAGCGGAAGCTGCGGAAGTTCGGTGCCGCAGAGCGCAGCCTGGAGACTTCGATCACCCTGGCCGAAGGCATCGATGACCCTCTGGAAACCGCGAATGGTCACCAGCAAATGAGTGTCTTGCAGGAAGATATGAAGAAGTGGGAGGTAGCGCGGCATCACGCGACGGTTGCAGGCCGCCTTTACGAAGCTTTGGCGGACGCACGCGGGGTCGCGGCGACTTTACCCACCGAGATCCACTGCTACCTAGAACTGGGAGAGCCGGGGCGGGCCCTTGAGCGCGAGTCGTTCGCTGTCGACCTGATGACTCGGGCGAGCACTCCGTACAACCGGGGCGCGTTGCACCGCGTCCTGATGGATTGTCACCTCAGGTTGGAACGTTTCGAAGAAGCGGTCCTCCACGGAGAGACTGCCCGCGCTTGCTATCTCGAGTCCGGCGCGCCGACCAACGAGGTCCGGGTGCTGGCCGTGCTGGCCCGGGCATATCGCGCGGCTGGCCGTGCCGAAGACGAGCTACGCGTACTGCGAGACTTTATGACCTGCTACGGCAGGCTGCGACAGCGAGAACCCGAAGACCGGCAGCTGTATACCACTGTGAAAAGCAGGCTGGCTGCCCGTGGTGCCTGAGGCGCTCAGCTCACGGGAGCCTCCGTTGCGGGGCCGTCCGGCGCATCAGTCTCGTCCTCCTCGTCCGAGTTCCGCATCGGCAGGATGTACTCCTGAGCCTTTTGCGCGAGGTGCAGCGGCAATGGCCTGCTTAGCGCGTCGCGGTAGTCCGGCGCCTGCCTCAGCTGGTGGACGGCCATCGCCAGGGCGTGCGGATCGTCCTCCTCGTCACGGTTGTGGCTGAGCACCGCGATTTCGACGAGGCCGGGATTCCACGCGGGTTTGTCGATGTCGATCGTCGGTAGATCCACCCGGTCGCCCAGACGGATCGGCCGGTTCTGCAGTTTGTGCGCTCCTACCGCGGAACTTTGCGCTGTGGAAGCCTTCGGGGTGGTGCTGTAAAAGATCCTGTCGTTCTCCGTCTCGGCGCTCTTCCACAGATTGGCGGGCAGGCCGTTCACCCCGTTGCCGTCCGCGAGACCCCACCACTGCGGGGTCTCCCGTCGCTCCCCGGTGCGGATCCGGACAAGCCGTAGCCAGGGATTGGGCCGTCCGGCCGGCGCGACGCCGGTGCGGATGAGATCCCGGCGCACCTCACCGTCCTGCACCCAGGTCCAGAGATTTCTGATGTTCTGCGCGTCGACGAGGACGACGGTCGGGGTACCGCGGATCTCATCCGAGGAGAGCACCCGGTGCAGGAACTCCTCTGTGGCGGACCGTTGTTCGTCACGGGTTCGGGGCCAATCGAACCACGATTTCTCATGCTCGCCGTCATCGGCGAGGTCGTGCTCGGAGACCGCGGCGAGCGCGGGCAGCCGGGCCAGGTAACGCGGATACGCGATCCAGGCCCCCATTCCTTCGACAGCTTCGGCGTCCCAGGCCAAGATCTCCCCGGGACCGCCGGCGCCGGGACGCACCAGCACCGCGACCGGGAATTTGCCCTTGGCCGACCGGGCGGTGGAGCCCCGTGCCTTCGTCGCCGTCCAGACGGCCAGGTACTGGGTTCCGGCGGGCAGGCCTGTCGGGACGTCGGTGCGCGGCACCACCGTTGCTCCCAGCTGCCGCAGCGCGTCCACCCAGGACGACTCGGCCGCGACGGACAGTGTCTTCTCCCCGCGCGACGATCCAGGCGAGGTGATGAACTGGGTGACGACCCCGCTGTCGGCCGCACCGAGCCGCAACGCGAACTTGGGATCGTTCCGGCCGCGGAACACGGTGCGGCCGTGGATCTCCACCAAGGCGACCGAAGGCACCGCCGCATCCGCGCCGTTCTTGGCGAGAAACTCGCCCATGTCCGCCCGGCGCTTGGCCAGCGCCCTTGCCGCGCGATCCGCCCGGCCTTTGACCGGTTCCGATGGCACACCCAGGCTTTCCGTCAACCCGTTGTCCATGCGCAGACAACTCAACGTCACGACCAGCTCTCGAGTCCGCCACCGCAACACGACGGGTTCTCCGCGGCCACTGCGATCGTGAGCCTGCGTGCCCACCTCACTCGCTCCGCCGTCACCTTCGAGACCGAGCACTTCGGCAAGCGCGACGATCGCTTCGTCACGGGTCCGGTCGGTGCGCCACAACAGTCGCGCGGCGAACTCGGGAGTGCCGGACCAATCCGTGTACAGGGCGGCCAGCGACGTCCGGCGGGTCAACCGGAGCTCCGCCTTGCCCTCCGCCGTGCGTTCGCTGGAGCCGCCCTTGCGGACATTGGCGGGCTTGTTCGCGGGTAGCTCCGACCGGGTGAGGTCGGCGACCCTCGCCAGATCCGGCAGCAGAGCCTGCTCGGCCCACTCGACCAGGCGCGAGCGCTCATGGGACATGAAACCCGCGCCCACACCGTGCTCGCCCATCGGTGAGCTGTACGCGATCAGCGCGTCGACGCCTCGTTCATCCTTGAACCACCGTTCAGGATCGCCGAGGAGTCCGGCAGGATCCGGAAACGGTCTGGTGCCGAGAGCGAGCCGCTCCATCAGCTTCGTGAGATCTCCCTGTCGCCACATGAAGTCGTCATCGCGTTTGGCAACGTGTGCCACGCTGTAGCGTTCGCTGACGGGGACACCGGGCAGCCACGGCGCGACCGGACGCAGGTAGACGGCACTGGCCCGGCGGTATCCCAACCGCACCAGCCCGGTCTTCGGGTCGGGGTGGGTGGCCCAGCGGCGCACCCCGAAATGCAGGTGAACCCGTGGCCGGGGATGGAACGGCACCGTGTGGAGGGTGACGGTGGCGACGACCGAGAACCACCACCTCCCGTGCTTGTCGTCGTGGAAGAGCGGCTGGGACATGAGCTCCGCCCCCTGCTGACGCGACCGCCGCGCGACAGACCGAAAACGCAGTACCTGCTCGCCGGAGTCGTACGGCTCCAGCTCCTGGATCCGGCGGGCGAAGTGCTGCGTCGTCAGCAGGTACTGGGGGCCGTCCGGTTGCGCGGTACCTCCTTTGCTGACACCGCATCGCGTAAGCGAAATCGCCTTCTTCTCCTGCCACACGGGGGGATTGGCGAGCAGCGTGTCACGGACCCGGTTCGCCTCGTCAGGATGATCCGAGCCGAGCTCCTCGATCCAGAACTCCAGCAGCCGTAGCAGGATCGAGACCGGCAGCGGCTTCCCCGCGTCTTCCGGACAGTACAACCAGGTCCGCGGCCCCTCGCCGGCCGCGACCTGGCGTGGCAACACCCCGAGACGCACATCCAGGGCTTGGAGAAGCGAATCCAGCCGCCGTGTCGGCGGCGTCTGCCATCGGGCCCGGCCCGTCCGTTCGAGATTGACCAGGTCGAGTACGCCGGTGGTGAGAGCTTCGGGGAACTGCAAGGTGTGGAAGTCCACGGTGAGTCCGTCTCCGTCCACTGCGGTTTCGTAGGCCGCCCGGCGGATCGCCGTGTAGCGCGAAGCCAAGGTCATGTCCTCCTGGAGAGAAGGTCTGGGCCGTCCAGGTCGACGGGTTCGACCTGGTCGAGCATCCGGCAGAGCGCCAGGTAAACAGGCTTGTACAGGAGCTCGGCGAGCCGCATGTCCGCCGGAGCGACCGGGTTGTCGTCCGGGCAAGGTTCGAAGTACGGGCGCAGGGCGTCCCGGATGCCGTGGAGCAGGCTTGCCCGAGAGTGGTCGCGCTGCCTTCGCCGAGCGTGCTTCTGTGCGTTCGGCGACCGCGCTTCGGCGATCGCGAGTTCGAACTTCGCGTCGACGAAGACGACCCGGGCAGCGACTCCGCCCCGGACAAGCCTGCCGATCACCTGCCAAAGCACGACCAGCTGGTCCCAGGCGAACGAGCGCTGTTCGTCTTTGCTCAGCACGGAATACGCGTACTTGCGGATCAGAAGCCGGCCCCACTTGCTGCGAGCCAGGGCACGGAACGCCCGCCCGGCGGAGTCGAGCGTGTCGTGGGATGCCACGAGGGCGGCGAAGGAAGCCGGATCGATGTCCTCGGCCGTGGGCAGGCCTCGCGTGTAGCGGCTCTCCCAGTCGTTGATGGCGAGCACGGAGAGCCCGATGTCGGTCGGCACCGGATGAGGCCGGGTGAGCAGTAGGGCCACCCCGAGCGCGGCGTCGTTGTCCCGGTTCAAGATGTTGTACCCGCGCTCGATGGCAAGCATCGGTGCGACGAGCACCCGGGCCATGGCGTCGGTGGCGAAGAGACCCGCGTTCCCGCGACGGACGACCCCGGCGCGGTCGAGGTCGTCGGTCCCGTCGGCGACCGCGTCGTCAAGATCGGCGTTGTCCCGGACGAGCGCCTTGACGTGGCCGTGCCACCCGGGCATCGCGTCCAGTTGATCCGCCACGTCGCGGGCTTCCTGGTAGTTCCCGACGAGGAGTAGCGCACGCTGCCGGTTCGGGTTCCCGACAGCCCGGATCTCCTCTTCCAGCGGCGAAATGCCACTCGGGCCGGGCTTGCCGAGCTTGTCCACGAGCGAGCGCAGCAGTGACGACCTGATCCTGGGCGGCCGCCCCGACAGGCTGATGGGGTTCCCGTCGGCGTCGTGGAAGAACCGCATCTTGAAAACGGTTTCCTGCACACGCTCCTCGGCTTCGTGTGAGGGCCGCAGGACCGCGCCGACCGGTGCGACCACATGCGCGCGGGTGGACGTCCCGGCCCAGCTGGTTCCCGAAAGCAGCAGTACATGCGGCCCGCCGCGGCCGGTGGTGGTGTCTACGCCGAGCGACGGCAGGGAGAGCAGCAGTTCCCGCCCGACACCGGTACACCGGAAGAAACGCAGCGTCCCGGTCACCTCGTCGCGGTCGCCGTCACCGTCCTCGACGACGTACTGGAAACCCAGCACGTTGCCCATCGGCGACTCGGGTACGAGCGGCAGGTAGTCCATCGGTGGGCGGCGGATCAGCTCGTTGTCCTTGGCGTCCAGTCGCATTGCCTCTTCGACGAGTGGCCAGAGGTGCGTCAGGCGGTCCAGCCGGTGGTGCAACGCCGACAGCAGCAGGACGAACTCCAGCTTGCGTACCTGAGGGTCGGTTTCGGCCACGTGACCCGGCCTTTCCGGCGTGCCGAGCACCTGGAGCTCGCCGATCACCGCGGCCAGCCGATGAGCGACGGCCTTGCGGTTCAGGGTGTGCAGCAGGTCTTGCGTCGTCGCGGCCAACGGGTCGGCGAGAGTTTCGTAGGGGCCGTTGTCGCCCAACGGGTCGTCGCGGAACTGGTCGAACACTTTCGCGGCCTCGGCGTGGGAGACCCCTGGTTCGGTCGCCGGGGTTTCCTCGTCTTCCTCGTCATCGGTCCCGGCGGTTCCGGGTCGATACAGCTCTTTCAGGAGCTTTCCCTGCAACGTCCAGGAGTTGAAGTACTCGATTCCCACCCAATCCCGGAGGCTTTGATCCGCGATCAGCATCGAGTAGAGCTGGTTCGTGGCGCCGGAAACGACGGAGAGTGCGACCTCCCAGTTCCGCACGTAACGGTCGGACAACTGGAGGCGCCCGGCCCGCGAGAGTTCGAGGATGTTGTGCCTGTACAAGGTGTCCAGCCACGAATGAGGTTCGCGGGAGACGAGTGTGGCGGTCGGCGCGAACACCATGTCGAGGTTCATCATCACCCGGTCCGCTTCGTCGATGACGACGAGGTCGCTGCGCAGACAGGCCAGTTCGAGCTGGCGCAGGCGTACTCCGCCCACGTGGGTCTGGAGCGGGCTGGCCACGAGCGACGCCATGTTGGCGACCCACACCCGTGCGTCGACCTGGTCGCGGGCGTTCACGTGCCGCGGGCATTCGTGCCACAGAGGACAGCTCGATGGGCTCGGGCGCTTCCGGTCGGTGACCTCGCTGTCCACGGCATAGAGCTTTGTGCACGGCGCGTCGACCGAACGCACCGGCGTTTCCGCCGCCCGAAGTGCATCGAGTGGGCAAGCCGTGCCGAGGTCGGCGAACCCCTCGTCCTCGTGGTGCCCGGCGAACCGCACATGGCCATTCGAGGCGAGCCGTCGGTGCAGTCCTTCGACGTGCTGCTCGCGGTTGGAGGAACCGATGATCGGCACCACCACCCCGTCGTCGAAGAAGCTTCGCAGTTCCCGGGCCGTGGCGAGCTGCTCCGCGACATCGCCGACCACGAGCGTGATCCGCAGTGGCTTGTCCTGTCTCACCGCCCAGACCGCGAGCACCTTCATGAGGGTGCTCTTCCCGACCCCGACGACCCCGACCGCGTGGAGGAGCCCGTCAAACCGCAGCCTGTCGCCTTCGATGAAATCGTGTCCGTGAACGTCACGGACGAGCAGTCGCGTCGATTCGATACTGGCCTGCCAGTTCACTCGTTCGCCCTTGGGGGCGTGCGTGTCCATCCATCGGGCGGTCTCGCCCAGCGCCGCCCAAGTTATGTCGAGGGGCTCTCCGTTCGTCACCGTGCGGGACGTGAGGTCGTGTCCCGGCACGTCGCGTGCGCGGTCCGCGATGTCGGCCGGGATCTCCACCTCGACGCGTTCATCACGGTCGTAGTAGAAGTAGATGCCCGCTTTCGCCGGAGCGGGCTTGCTGTCGACGTAGTCCGGAAGGGTGCTCAGGGCCTGTTCGTACACCGGGAAGCGTGTGGTCAGAGTGGTCGTCCCAGTCCATTCGAAGGAGGCGAAATCCTCCGCGATCCGGAACGCGCGCAGGTCAGCGTCCACCTCCTGGTAGTTACGCAGGGCTTCGAGCCAGGACTCCGGTCTGCGCAGAGGCCAGAGGCGGTGCCGGACGCAGGTGATCATCCAGGCTTGCGCCGGGTCGTCCGCCAGCCCGCTCTCCTTGGCGAACGGGTAACCACCGAGGAGTGGCCAGACCGAGGTCGGAGGCTGCGCTTTGTCGAGGCGCGACAACAGGGTCAGGCCCAGTTCGACCGGGCAGAGCACTTCCAGGGGCAGCTCCAAGGTGGTCTGCCTTAGCTCTTCGATGAGCTCGGCGTACCACTTCTTGCTACGCATGGTCGCCTGCCTCCTGCCGGATCATGTCGGCGAACTCGTCCTCGGAGAAGATCCGGGGCGACTTCGCGTGTTCTGTCGCGATCCGCTGGTAGCCGGGATCTGCGGCGATCCGGTACTGGGCGATGACCCAGCACACGACGTCGGCGCCGGTGCCCGCGACCGACGCCGCGATCGCCCGGCCGAGCAGTGCGGGGCTGTGCCAATCGACGATCCGCACAGCCCTGGTCTCCCCGTCGGGCACGGTCACCCGCAGATCGCCGGTACCGGTCAACGGCCAGTAATCGACCCAGGCCCCGGACCGTCTCACTTCATCGCCGAGCCGCCGGACCGTCTTGGCGGGACCGGAGACGAACTGTCGATGCCGGCGATCCCCCTGAACGAGGATCCGAACGTCGTGGTCCCAACGCTCACCGGGAGCCACGAGACTCTTGGTCGCGCACTCCTCCCGCTCGCACCACCAGCCTTCCTCGACGGCGGGCAGCAGGAGGCCACCACAGCCGTCGCAGGCGTGGATCCCGCCGTCGATGGCGAAACCAGGTCCGATCTTGACGTAGAACTTGCCAAGGTACTCGTCGAGAACGCGGACCCCGGGTTTTAATACGATGTCCCTGAGCTGCTCCTCCGTGAGGACCGGGTGCGCCGCCAGCACGTTCCGCGTGGCGCCGTACGCCGGCGTCCGCCCGCGTTCCGCCGCGAACGCCGACATCTCCGCGACCTGGCGCGACACCTCCAGGAACGGATTGGCCGCCTCCGCGCAGAGAGCGATCTCGTGGCACAGCGCGGTCGGCGCGCCTGAATGCTTGTCGACCAGAAAGCCGTCCTCGGGATAGACGCCCTCGGGGAGTACCAAGGGCCAGGATCCCAGCGGGCGCTGGTAACCCCAGCGGACCAACCCCGGCACCGAGGACGGTGGACGAGCGCCCCGGCGCAGGCAATACAGGGCCAGCCGGTCCAAGGCGCTTTGGACGTTCGCCGGATACGGCATCCGGAAGGCGGTCAGATCGCGCAGCTCATCCAGGGTCACGAGGGCTGTGGCGACCGCGCCGAGCAGCCGCTCCTCCTCTCCGAGGGTGGTCACGGCTTGGCTCGCCCGCCCGCGGTCAGATACTCGACACCCGGCGAGCACCACCGGCGGACCTCGCAACTCGCACAGCCGTCGCCAGGGTTCGGGGCGTACATGGTGTCGCCAAGCAACGGCCTCACCAGCTCTCCGACGACTTCCTGGGCTTCCGCCACGAGGGCCGGGCTGGCGGGGTCCAGCTCTTCGAGAGCGCACCCGTCGGATCGCAGGTGTTCCAGTTCGACCCGGGATCCGCCCGGAGAACGTTCCGGTGCCCCGGCGGACAGGATCAGGATCGCCAGTGCCAGCTGGGGGACCTGGCGCAGCAAAGGCCGGTCGCGCCTCAGCCTGTGACGTGACGTTTTCGTCTCCCTCCACACCCACCCGCCGGCTCGCCGGTACAGGAGATCCGGCGTGCCCCCGAAGACCACATCCAGGCTCTTGTCATGGGCGACCACGAACCGGTCCTGCTCGCCACGGACTTCTTCGACATCGGGGAAGGGGCACAACGCCGCGTGCTGAGCCAGCATCTCCACCGCAGTTCGCTGGCTGTCCTCCGGGAGCGCGGCGACCTCTTCGCCCGCCGGGTCGCCGGGCCTGCATCGGCTGGGGTGGCCGGTGTGCCGTATCCGCAAGGTGGCGTCGACCGCGCGACCGATTTGGATCGGCTGGCCTTCGACAAGGGCGGTGTCGCGGAGTTTCAGCTGCCTTTGCAAGTGGTAACGCGCCGGGCAGCCCTGGTGGTAACGCAAGTCAGTGACCGACAGTGTCCGCCGCGGGCCGGGCACGGGAGGAAATTTCGGCAGGAGCTGCGCCGACGGCAGAGCGGCACAGTCGGTTGTGTCGGGGCATTCGGCGCAGTTGCGGCCCGCTCGCCGCGCAGTGCCGTCGACGATCTCGAGGAGCCTCGGCGCGATGAGATCCTGTGCCTGTTGACGGACTTGAGCGGAGGGCCACTCGAGAACCGGCACCGCGACAGGTGACCTGGCGCCGAACAGGACGACGCGCACTCGATCAGGGGCGGTCCCCCCGCCGAACGTGGCCACGTTGGCTGCCGCGGTGGTGACGATCTCGGGCCGTTCCGCCGGAGCGGTCAAGCCCATCAGCCACATTTCCCGGATCGAGTCGTCCTCGGACCGATATCGGCGTCCCCAGCAAGTCTGCTCGTACCGTTGCACTCCACGTTCGTCCACCGGATCCCGGCGATGGGAGATCTTCCACGGGAATCGCACCGGAATCGGGCACGGCGTGTTCATGGCGTCCTGATGCGCCTGCCATGCCGCGCGGTAGTTGTGGAACGCCTCGATCGACCAAGCCACCAGTCCTGGATGCGCCGGTGGCCGGCCGGTCTCGAACGTTCCCCGAGTCCGCGCCAGTTCGTCGATCACCGCCGCGTCGTCCTGGCCGCCGAATTCCGAGAGGTCCACCGCGGCCATGAGTGGGCCCAAAGTGAAGTCGGTCCAAGTCGACCTCCGGATCTCCGCGCGGCGCCGGGCCTTGTGCGCCAGCGCGCGAGGGCAACCCGCCGAGCCGGTGTCGGACGCGCCGACCCGCACAATCTGTCCAGAATTTGTCACGCCGTCCCGTTCTTATCCGGTTCCGCACCCCTTTGGTTCCGCAAGAAGCTTAATTGCGGGAATTCGGGACGGTCGCGCAGGGGGCGACAACCTGCCCGAGTAGCCTCCCGCGCATGACGAGTATGGCTGACAATCCTGGGGCGAGCCTTATGTGCGGTGTGGTGCTCGGGCAGCGTTTCCAAGTGGTCGAACAGAAGGGCGCCGGGGGGATGGGCGTCGCGTATCGTGCGCTCGATCTGGAAACGCGCAAGCAGGTGATTGTCAAGATTCCGCAATTTCCGGCAACGGTTGATTTGGATTTCGAAGCTCGGCGGCGAATCATGGGCCGATTCGACAAAGAGGGCAGGTACTTGAGCGATCTTAAGCACCCGAACATCCCGGCGGTGATCGATCGGGACAAGCATGGCTCTGTCCCGTACCTGGCGATGACCTACATCCACGGGGACAAGCTGACCAAGTATCGCCAGACCACCGTGCCCCGGCTCACGGAGTTCGCCGCGATCGGCTCGTCTGTCGCGAAGACGCTCGCCGCCTGTCACTCGACTGGAATCGTCCACCGCGACCTGAAGCCCGACAACCTCTTGGTCGGCGACAACGGCGTCGTCTACATGATCGACTTCGGGATCGCGCTGCCGTTGAACAAGGACACGCCGAGGTACACGAGGAACTTCGTCGGGACCGACGACTATTCGGCGCCGGAACGCTTCCTGGGAGCCGAGCCGGTCGAACAATCGGATCTGTACAGCCTGGGTTGCGTGTTCTACCACCTGCTGACAGGGCGGCCTCCGTTCGTTGTGGACGGCAGGAAGACGCTCGAAAAGCAACACCTGGAGGACCGTCCGGCACCGCCGTCGCGCTTTGTCGCCGACGTCGATCCGGGCCTGGCGGACCTGACCTTGGCCCTGCTGGAGAAGAAGATGGAAGACCGGCCCGGTATCGAGACGGTGCTTGAGGTACTGCGTCCTCATTTGCCGACGGTCGGCGCACCTGAACCCAACCCGGTGTCCCTGCCCGACGTGACGATCCCGTACCGCACTCCGGATGCTGTCAGCCCGCCGGAAGCGGTCGCCGGTCACCGTTCGACCTCCGTGCGCCCATTCCGCGCTCGAGAGCGGCGTGACTTTCTCACCGAAGCCGACATCATGGAGGCCATCAGGCAGGCCACCTTCGAGCACGACAGCGGTGACAGCGCGGCCGCGGCCCTCACCCTGACCGAGCTGCGGAGTCGGGCGATCGAGACGTTCGGGGAGGGCAACCCCAAACTGGAGCCGATCGAACGGGCTTTGAACCTGCTGGAGGGCCGCTGAAGTCGGGTCGGGATCAGCTGGTGGTCAGGACGGCTCTGGGGGTGACCGCTGTGGCCGGGAACCGATCGTGTCGAGTCGTTATAGCGCGTGGCCCTACATTACCGACTCGAACCCCGAACCCGCTGGTTAAGAGTGGTGTGGGGCGCGCCCTTCGGGAGCACCCGCGGTCGACCTGACGATTGCGGCTTTGTCGGTGGCGATCTCTTGCCCGCTCGGTCGGTTACTTGATCAAGGGGCATGTCCGCGACGCGTCCGCTTCGGTGGTCCCGATGGTGAATCCGAGCCGCACTTTTGCTGTGCGCGCACCGCCCCCCTGCACATGGACGCCGAGCGCGGTGCAGACGATCTGATCGTGTGGGGTTCCAGAAGTCGGTTCATGCGACAGGCGCGTTCGGCGGGTAGGGCATGATCGTCGGCCATGTCGTTGCGTCTGCTGTATCTGATCCTCTTGCGGCTGGCGGGTTTGGTGGTGTTGCTCGGCCGGTCGTCAGCCTCGAAGAACGTCGAGTTGCTGGTACTGCGCCATGAGGTGGCCGTGCTGCGCAGAGGCAACCCGAAACCTCGCCTCGATTGGGCTGACCGGGCTGTGTTCGCCGCGTTGGTCCGCATGCTGCCCAAGGCGCTGCGGCTGCACCGGTTGGTCACCCCGGGCACGGTCCTGCGCTGGCATCGGCGCCTGGTGGCTGCGAAGTGGACTTATCCACACCGGGTTGGCCGTCCACCGGTCGACGACGCGATCGCTGGGTTGATCGAACGGATGGCCAGGGAGAACCACAGCTGGGGCTACAAGAGGATTCAGGGTGAGCTGCTCAAGCTTGGACACCGGGTCGGCGCGTCGACGATCCGGCGGATCCTGAAGCGGGCACGCGTACCTCCCGCGCCGGTCCGGGACACCGACACGACCTGGCGGCAGTTCCTGCGCACGCAGGCCTCGACGATGCTGGCGTGCGACTTCTTCCACATCGACTGTGCGCTCACCCTCCGGAGGATCTATGTGTTCTTCGTGCTGGAGGTCGGCAGCCGCTACGTCCATATCCTGGGCACGACCACGAATCCGGACGGCCGGTGGACTACTCAGCAGATCCGCAATCTCATGCTGGATCTTGGTGATCGAGGCGACGACTTCAGGTTTCTCATCCGTGACCGGGCTGGCCAGTTCACGGCGTCGTTCGACGCCGTTCTGGCCGACGTCGGTATCGAGGCGGTAAGGATTCCTCCGCTGCCCGCGGGCGAACTGCTACGCCGAACGGTTTGTGCTCACGGCCAGAACCGAGCTCGCCGACCGTATGTTGATTCTGAGCGAACGGCATCTGCGCGCCGTGCTCGCCGAGTACGTCCGGCATTACAACGGTCGACGGCCGCACCGTTCCCGCGAGCTTCGCCCACCACAGCCGACCCACCCCGTGGCAGACCTCAACTCTCAGCGGATCAGGCGACAGCGGCTTCTCGGAGGCCTGATCAACGAGTACGAACGGGCGGCATAACCCTACTGGTCAGAGCCGTCGGCAGACTTGTGGAACCCCGCAGGCCACGCTAACCAGGCAGAAGACGTTGGAGGTCATCTGGGAAGCGTCCTCGGCAGCTCGGGCTCGTCTCGGGCGCGGATTAGACCACAATGGACACTAAGGAAGTGGAAGAAATTCGTCCACATAACACAAAACCCCACGTTATCGGATCGACAACGTGGGGCTCATACGTGCGCCATCAGGGACTCGAACCCCGAACCCGCTGGTTAAGAGCGAACCTGGGAGGTGGCGGAGAGTGTCAAGTGATGCCGGACAAGACATTTTCGTCTGGTCGTGACGGGCCTGCCGTGTCGGGGACTGTCGTCAGGTGTCGGACTGTCTCGGACCTCTCGGGCTCGTCCCGGGCACGCATGTGCCGGACCGTGTCATGTCGTTCGGTCGTCCGTAGCGGCCTATGTAAGATGCCCGGTCAGCTGGCCCACCTCTCGTGCAATGATGACCTAGGCGCAGCGTCCAGCCACACCCAAAACCATTCTGCCTGGCCCTATGAGTCATGCCGGGCGTGGCGACTACGAACTCCTTGACCAAGAGCTACGAAGAAGGTGCTAGGGCCAGTAGCGGATGGTGATCGCGTGGTGACACGGCCGAAGCCGATGAGCGTGGTCGAGAAGACTCGGCTTCGACCAGTGTGTCAGCAGCGAGCAGCGGCGAGAAATGGCATGACGTTGCATTGCATGCTTCATCGGTATCGAACGAGCATTCGTCCGCGTTACCTGTAGCGATTTTGGGCACATCGTAGAATGGCTCATGAGTCGGCTTCCGCGGAAATGGGCTGATCGGCCGTATCGCTCTCCAATCGTTGACGAACCGAGAAGTCGCAGGTAGAGTCCTCGTGGCCTCAGGAAGTGGCTGCGGGCTGGTTGAGCCCAGGGGAGGATTCGTCATTGTGAGGTTTTACTCGTGCGTGCTCGGTGTGGGCGCTTTTTCCACTGTCGCGTTTTCGCTTCTTCCTGTTTCGGCTGCGGGTGCGGCCGTATCAGACGATCCGCCGCCTGTCGTGGAGGACTACGACTATCCGGGTGCCGATCAGATCTTCACGCAGCACGGTATTCGCCTGCTGAAAGGCGACGGACACATCCTGTTCACCGAGTGTGGTGGCGGTGCTAACCTTGTAGAAGTATGGAGTCGGACCAAGAACGTCCCGTTCTGCTTCAAGATCACGGGCGCCAAGGGGTACCTCAGCATGGACCTCGCCAGGGTGTACCTGATCAAGGGTGACGACCACGCATTGAAGGCGACAATGAAGATCAAAGACGCGCCAGTGATTGTGGACATCCCCAAGAATACCTGGACATCGGTCGGCGAAGGCGCAAATCCGGAAAACGGCTATTCGTCGCTTGCGGAATTTGTTTCCGCTGGTGCTTGAGTTGTATCTGCCCGAAACCTGGTCGACACATTATTTGTTATGAATCTCTCTTCGTGATCGTGCGTCTTCGTTTGAGGGCGCACGATGCCGTTTGAGTCCATCATTTTCATTCTGAGTGCTTGGTGGGGGCCGCTGTCGTGATCATGGAATTCGAAGCGAGATCCGAAACTCCGAGAAGGTCGAGGCTCGCGGCACTTTTGTGCTTCGTTGTCATCCTGGCCCTGCTGCTGGGCTTGGTGAGCACCGTCCCGGCCTTCGCGGATCCTGTTCCCGGTGGTGAGCAGGAGGAGGTATCGGACAGGGCGAAGGTGGTGGCCGCCTGGGAGAAGGGGGGCTCCGCGGTCCGGGAAGCGGCTGAGGCTGCCCTGGTCGGCAGTGATCAGGTGGTGCGGGACTTCCTGGCCTCTGGCCTGAGTGACGCTGGTGATCATGACACTCGTCTCAGTATGGCCAAACTCCTCGCGACGGCGGGGCCCGCGGTCAAGACGGCCGCGCAGGCCGCGTTAAGCGGTACGCCTGCGGAGATGCGGCAGTTCCTCGAGACCGGTGTGCGTGAGCCGTGGGAACAGGATGTCCGAGTTCGTGCCGCACAGATCCTCAGCGCCGGCGGTCCCGGTGTCAAAGAGGCTGCTCAAACGGCGTTGAACGGTCCTTTCGAGGGTATCGCCGAATTCGTGCACAGCGGCAGGGAAGTGGCCCAGCAGCACGACGACCGCGTCCGTGTCGCGCAGATCATGGCCACAGGCGGGCCGGCTGTCAAACAGGCCGCCCAGGTCGCTCTCTCGGGTGGCGTGGACGAGCTGCGTGAGTTCCTGTCGACGGGGCAGTATGTCGCGCGGGAGCGGGACGATGAAACCGCGAGTGTCGCGAGCCTTGCCGCCGCCGCCAAGGAGGCGGGTGAGCGCGCGGCGGCCGAAACCGCCTTGGCGACGCAGGCGTCGGAGCAGGCCGTTAAGGCGGCAGGTTTGGCGAAGCAGGCGGCGGAACGCGCGGCCGCGGAGACGGCTGCCGCGAAAGACGACGCCAACCTGGCCTCGGCTGCGGCAGGTCGTGCCGCGGATGCCGCCACTCGTGCGGCGGCGTCGGCGAGGGAAGCGATCAGTGCGGCGAACGCGGCGAGTCAGGCGGTTCGGGCGGCGGCGAACGCGGCGAATCGTGCGGCCACGGCCGCGGTGCTGGCCGGTAAGGCTGCGACCCGCGCTTATAACGCGGCCGCGGATGCGGCTACCGACGCGGGGAAGGCCGACGACGCCAAGAAGGCGGCTGTCACTGCCAAGTCGGTCGCGCTGAGTGCTGCGGTTGCGGCTGATGCGGCTGCCGCGGTTGGCGCCGCCGCCAAGGCGGCGGGTAACGCACTGCAGGCGGCGTTGAGCGCGGCGTCGAACGCCGACGCGGCGGGAACAGCGGCCGATGCGGCCGGTAGGCACGCCAACGTGGCTGGTGCCGAGGCCGACCGTGCGAAGCGCGCGGCCGCCGACGCGAAGCGGGCCGCGGCGCGTGCGGTGCGAGCGGGGAACGCTGCCGTGGCCTTCGCCAGGGAAGCGGCCACGGCAGCGGATGAAGCCCGCGCAGCAGCGACCCGGTCCGCTGGACACGCGAACGCTGCGGCCGACGCTGCCAACGAGGCCGCCCAGCACGCCGGTGAGGCGGAGCATGCGGCGGCTCGGTCAGAAGCACATGCACAGGCCGCGAAGGTCGCAGCTGAAAACGCGACCACGGCGGCGGCCAAAGCGAAGCAGACCGAGGAATCCGCTCGAGTCGCGGATGCCGAGCGGTTGGCCACTGAGACCGAAGAGGCGGTCGAACTCGCTCAGGCACTTCGTGCTGCGACGGACGCGATTCCCGCAAGACTTCCTTGGGACACTGAGGAGTCGTTGCGACTCAGCCAGGAATCCAAGCGCCTGATCGCCGAAGCCACGGCACCTGGCGCTCCCCGGGAAACCGTCGTCGCGAACGGCCGGAAGGTCGCTCTGCGACAGCTGGCTGGAGCCGACGTAGGTCCGATCAGCCGGGCGATGGCGAAGAACGTCCTCGCCGGAGACGAGATTGCTGTCACCGAGTTCGTCCGCGCTGGTTTGGCGGTCGCGGCGGAACAGGACGATCGGGCGAGGGTGGGGCATCTCGTCGAGAGCGAGATCCCGGCGCTGAAGACGGCGGCGTTGGCGGCCTTGAGCGGCACCGCTGAACAGGTCAGGGAGTTTCTGCGGAAGCAGCCGTATGAAGGTAAGGAGAACGATGAGCGGCTGGCGATCAGCCGGTTGCTCGCCTCCGGCGGCCCGGGTATGCGGACCGCCGCGCAGGCAGCGCTCGACGGTGACGCCGACGCGCGGCGTGAGTTCCTGCGGACAGGTCAGTACGAGGCTGCCGAGCACGATGACCGGATAGTGGTCGCGCAGGCGCTGCAGACCGGTGGCGCTGAGGTGAAGGCGGCCGCGCAGATCGCCTTGGCCGGGCCCGCCCTTGAGCTTCGGGAGTTCGTCCAGTTTGGACGGCTTCAAGCTGAGCGGCGGGACTCGGACACAGCGTCGCACGTGGCGACAGTCCGTCGGTATGTCGCCGAAGCTGCGGCGTCGGCCGCGGCGGCCAACGAGGTCGCCGCACGTGCCCTGCAGACGGCGGCGATCGCCCGCAACGCGGCGAACGAAGCCGCAGGATACGCGGAGAAGGCGAAGGCCTCCGCTGAGGAAGCGAAAGGCTACGCGGACCAGGCCAAAGTCTCCGCTGACGAGGCGCAGGCCTCGGCAAACCGGGCGGCGCAGTCGGCCAACCAGGCACGTCAGGCAGTCGCCTCCGCGCAGCGGGACGCCGCGAAAGCCGCCCAGTATGCGACCAAGGCCGCCGGCTCGGCAGCGTCGGCGCGAAGCGCCGCCGCCCGCGCGGCCGGCTACGCAGAAGACGCCCGCAGATCCGCAGTGGCCGCGGGTAAGAGCGCGGATGAGGCCGGCCGCGCCGCGAGCGACGCCACCGAACACTTCCTCCGCACCTGGACAGGCACACCCCCGGATCAGAGGCCCTCTGACACCAGAGCAGCACAGTTCGACAGCGGTCTCATCGTGCTCTTCACCAACGGCGCGTGTTATGTCAACGGTGTCCAGCTGCCGTTCGCGGGCTACGGACTCACCCAGTGCGAAGCCATCGGGCGGCAGATGGATGCCTGGTGGCTCGATGGTGGATACGAGTACGTGGGCGTGCAGGGTTTAGGCCCGGGAATCGCAGACTTCGAAACGCTGCTGATGAAGCGATTCTGCGAGGAGCGGCCCCAGGCATGCTCGCCGGAGTTGAGGGCATCTCTCGCTGCGGCCAATGGGGCCGTCTATAAAATTGAGACCGCGGGTTACGGCAAGGTTTTCGAAAAACTGCTCAAGAGAATGAAGTTGGGCAGGTTGGCCGGCGAGGCCGCCAATATGGAAAAGTTTCTCGCTGGGCGAGCGTACAATACGCTTCGCCAGTGGAGCGGGAAAACTTACCAAATCGGCAATCGAATGATTCCGCTTACCAAGGAACGTATGACGCACATCCTCGAACGGCACCATCCAAAATATTGGGATGGAAGCTGGGAAAAATTGCAGTCGTTCTTTCCTGGTAAGATGAGGATCGAGGAGATTGAAGAGGCGATGGTCAAGGTGCTGAATCAGAATCATGCTGCGATCCTGCGGGGCAACGGCTGGGGTTGGTACGAGGGCTCTGTTGGCGGCGTAGCCTACAGAATAGGACTTCAAAATGGGAAAATAGGAACATTCTTTCCGATCGGGTAAGGGACGTCTGAAATGGTGACTGCCGGTACTGTCCTCTGGTTCGGGCAGGAGCAAAAGACCCGGTTCGTGGATATCGCTCAGTGTGATCGACTTCCGCGACTGAAGGGCAGCGACGATCTATTGGGGGCCATCGAGCTCGAGATCGACGGTGTCCTGGTGCTCGACCGAGATCTAATCGACGACATTATTGGCATGTGGATAATCGTCGCTAGAATGGTCGACGACTACCGGCAGGGGCTTGAAGCAAAGAGTGCGATTCCGACTCAAAAAATCTACTTCGAGCTTAAGCCCTTGCCGCGCGGTCGGGTCTTGGTTTCTGTTGAGGGCGGCGGCGACAGGCGGGCCGTCGCCGCTGGTGAAGAAGAATTGCTGTTCGCTCTCAGGTTTGCAGGAAACGAATTCTTCGGCAAGATGGAAGATCTGGCTGGAAGATACTGGCCGGAAGAACGGGCGCGTCTGAACGCGGGTTCGGAATTTCAGTAGCCATTTTGCTCGCCACTGCTGTGGTCGGATGATCGAGGGAATAAATGAAGAGATCCAGAGCGTTCGCTTTCGCGGCCTTGACCGCGGTCACGTTCGGAGGCGTCGTCATCGCGCCGGCGCAAGCCGTTTCCAGCGGTGCTGCGGCCGCGGACGGAGCCTATGGGTTCACCGCCAAGATCGAGATCGACGGAAGTGCTTGCAGCGGTGCTCTTGTGGCATCGGAATGGATCGTGACCTCCGCGACTTGTTTCCCCGGTAACCCGCAAGGTGGGGTGCCCGCCAAGGCGGCCACCGCCATCGTCGGCAGGACGGACCTTTCCGGCGCCACCGGAAAGGTCGCCAAGGTGACGAACCTCATCTCTCATCCGAGTCGCGGGGTGATGCTGGCCAGGCTCGACACTGCCATCACTGACATCGCGCCGGTGACGCTGGGCGGTGCGGCCGCGACGGCGGGCGAGAAGCTGCGTCTGGCGGGCTATGGGCGTACCGGTACCGAATGGGTCCCGAACAAGCTTCAGTCCGCGTTGTTCACCGTTGGCACGCCGACTGCGGACAGTCTTTCCCTCACCGGCGACAATGGTGCCGATGCGTGCAAGGGCGACGCTGGCGGTCCCGTGTTCCGTGAGACTGCGGGCAAGTTCGAACTCGCCGGTGTGGTGGGTGCATCTTGGCAGCATGGGTGTCTTACCGTGACCGAGCCCCGGCAAGGCACTAACGCGACCCGCACAGACGATCTTACCGCCTGGATCCGCCAGCAGACCTTCGTCGCGACGGTTAAGGCGGTCGATCACGCGATCACGGTCAAGTGGGCTCCGGTTTTGGGGCAGGGTCAGTTGACGTACCGGGTCTACGCGGGGGAGGAGCCTTCGGTTCCGGTGGCTGAAGCTCGCCGCATCGGGTCGACGACGGGGACCGGCTTCACGCACAAGTCCCTGCCCGCGAAGAAGACCTTGTACTACCGGGTAGTCACGACGTTGGCCAATGGGACGGAGTTGGTGTCCGGTGTTGTTTCGGCGACCACGCCGGTCCCTACCGTGAGTGACTTTTCCGGTGACGGTAGGGATGACATCGCGGTCTTCACCCGTACCAGCACGGCGGATGTCTTCGCGGCCGTATCCGATGGTGCCAGGTTCGTGGGCAATTCGGTCAAATGGCACGACAGGTTCGCGACGAACAACGAGGTGCCGCTGGCCGGTGACTTCGACGGGGATGGCAAAACGGACATCGTGACCTTCACTCGGGGGGCGCTGGGTGATGTGTATGTGGCACTGTCCGACGGTGGCAAGTTCGTCGGTGACTCGCAGCAGTGGCACGGCGATTTCGCGTTCGGCGAGGAGATTCCCGCGGTCGGTGACTTCGACGGGGACGGGAGGGATGACATCGCGGTCTTCACGCGCGGGACGACGGCTTCGGTCTATGTCGCCTTGTCGGACGGCAAGAAGTTCGTGGGCAACGGTGTGAAGTGGCACGGTCGGTTCGCCGGCGGCGCAGAGGTTCCCGTAGTGGGTGATTTCGACGGGGACGGCAAGGATGACATCGCCTGCTTCACCCGTGGCACGGCGGGCGACGTCTTTGTCGCGTTCTCGGACGGTGGCAAGTTCATCGGTGACTCCCTTCAGTGGCACGGTGACTTCGCGTTCGGTGACGAGATTCCCGCGTCGGGCGATTTCGACGGTGACGGCAAGGACGACATCGCGGTCTTCACCCGAGGGACACTGGCCGACGTCTATGTGGCGATTTCAAACGGTGTGCGGTTCGTTGGAAACTCCGTGAAGTGGCATGACAACTTCGCTTATGGGGCCGAGTTGCCCGCGATCGGGGACTTCACCGGTGACGGCAAGGCCGACATCGTCACTTACACGCGTGGCACGAGAGCGGACGTGTATGTCGGGGCGTCCGACGGGGCGAAGTTCGTGGGTGCTTCGATTCTGTGGCATGGCGATTTCGCCTTCGGTGATGAGGTGACCGTGCCCAGGGCTTTCGCTCTCGGATTCTGATCATCAAGCCGGTGCTGGGCAGGGGGTCCATTGCCCCTGCCCGGCGCCGGTCCTTTTTCGGATACAAGATAGAGTGGGGCAAGATCGTTTACGGATCTTGCCCAGTCGCGGACAGTGTTGTCACGTCGCAGAACTCTGGGTGATTGTTCGTCTTTCAGTTACCTGGAGATTGAGTTGAGCACTATTACCGCGGAATCCGAGGCAGTACCGGACAGACCCGGCGTTCGCAGCCGCGTCCGCGCGTGGAGCTGGGTCGCCATCGTGGCCACTGTCCTGGGGTTCGTGGTCCTTGCGTGGCAGCGGCGCTGGATCAGTGATGACGGGCTGATCGTGTTGCGGACGGTCCGGCAGATCCTGGCGGGTAACGGTCCGGTTTTCAACGTGGGCGAGCGGGTCGAGGCCAACACCAGCACGCTGTGGACGGCGGTGCTCGTGCTGGTCGGCTGGGTGCCGGGCGTCAGCCTCGAGTGGATCGCGGTGATCGTCGGACTGTTGTTCTCGGCGGGTGGCTTGCTGCTGGCCCTCGACGGTGCCCGGCGGCTGGCCGGACCTGCCGCGTCCACTGTCGTGTTTCCGGCGGGTGCGCTCGTAGTCCTGGCGTTGCCGCCTTTTCGCGATTTCGCGACCTCGGGCCTGGAGACCGGGCTGATCAGCCTGTGGCTCGGCGGGACCTGGTGGCTTCTGGTGCGCCGCGGTACCGAGCAGCCGTTCGGCCCGCTGTGGTCGACCGCGGTGGTCATCGGGCTGGGTCCGCTCGTCCGCCCGGACCTCGCTTTGTTCAGTGTGGTCGCCATGACCGGATTGCTGGTGCTCACTTGGCGGGGCTGGCGGCCCACACTGCTTCTGCTGGGTGCCGCAGCCGTGCTTCCAGTGCTGTATCAGGTGTTCCGGATGGGCTACTACGGCTTGATCACCCCGAACACGGCGCTGGTCAAGGAAGCTTCCGAGGCACTGTGGGACAGCGGATGGGCGTATTTCGGCGATTTCACCGATCCGTACCTGTTGTGGATCCCGGTCGCCGCGTGCCTGCTCGGCGGTGTGGCCTTGGTGTGGCGGAAGTCCGTGAACCGGCGGGTGGTGGTGCTGGTGGCCGTCCCGCTGGTGGGTGCCGTCCTGCTGGCGGCGTACGTCGTCCGGGTCGGCGGGGACTTCATGCACGGGAGGATGTTGCTTCCCGCGACGTTCTGCCTGTTGCTTCCGGTGATGGCGATCAGGGTCACCAAGCTGACCTTCGTGCCCGTTGTCGCGGTCGCCGTCTGGGCCGTGGTCGCCGGTGGCTGGCTACGAACCCCGTACGCCGGGCTCGAGGAACCGATCGACGAGCAAGAGGTGATCGCCGACGAGCGAGCCGCCTATGTCGCGGCCAGCGGGACCGAGCACCCGATCCTGGCGGGGGACTTCCGGTTGTTCGTGGAGATGACCGACGACGCTCGTAAGCAGCTGGCCGCGCAGCAGGATCCGGCAATCCACGTGCATGCGCAGTCGAGGGGCTGGGTCGCCTATCCCTCGGCGAACGGCCGTGACGTGCTCACCTACTTCAACATCGGCGGCCCCGGCATGCTGTTGCCGCTCGACGTGTGGGTGCACGACCCGATCGGGCTCGCCAACCCGGTCGCGGCCCACAGCACGACCATTCCGGGGCGGCGGATCGGGCACAGCAAATTCGCCGGTTCGAACTGGGAGGTCGCCGGCCTCGGCGCGGAGCCGACGGAGGCCGCGGCGGCACGGGGCCAGTACAAGCAGGACAACCTCGACGCGATCCGGAGAACCCTGAGCTGCCCGCATACCCAGGAGATGCTCGACTCCGTCCGCGCGCCGCTGACCTTCGAACGATTCTGGGAGAACCTGATCCACTCCGTCGGCCGAAGCCGCCTGCGCTACGACCGGAACCCCGAGAACGCACAAACCTGCGGCTGACACGGCTTGCTGTGACTCCGTCTGACCCCAATAGTTGATCATCAACCATCACGAGCGGCGGTGAGACTTACCTCACAAGACGCTGCTGTGTCGCCTCGCCCATGAGGACTGGTGGGGCGACACAGCGCACGACCGCGGCGGAGAGAGACGGACGCAGGTCGGACCGACGCTGATGCCAGAGGGTGGAAACAGCATCCTGGCCGCTGAACCTTGTCGAGACAACGGCGAAGCTGGCCTTCAGAACCCGAGATCGACAGCTCGGGCTCGTCTCGGGCGCGGATCAGACCACAATGGACAGTAAGGAAGTGGAAGAAACTCGTCCACATGACACAAAGCCCCACGTCATCGACCTGAAAACATGGGGCTTGACTGTGCGCCATCAGGGACTCGAACCCCGAACCCGCTGGTTAAGAGCCAGCTGCTCTGCCAATTGAGCTAATGGCGCCTGCTTGTTCCGCCGCTTTGGTGTTCCCCTCGGCGACGTGGAAAACATTAACACAGGGTTGCTGGGGCCCGTTTCAGGGGGGTCCCCTTGCGACGAGCTGGGAGGGATTCGGCCATCCGGCCGCGGGCGTTGCGGCCGGTCAGGCAGACTATGGCCACACGTTGGGGTTGATACCACGCGAAACGGGCGGTGTGCATGAGGGTCTGGGGAGCGACGGGGCGGTCGCGGGTGGTCGTGGTGGCTTTGGTGGCGGGGTTCACACTGGCGGGTTGCAGTAGTACACCGTCGGGTGAATCGCCGTCTTCGGGCGGTACTCCCGGTGATTCGCAGCAGAGTGGAGCGCCCGCGCCGGCGCCGAAGGCCGCCGTGGTGACGTTGACCCCGGCGCAGGGCGCGGCGAACGTGGCCCCCGGTGAGCCGGTCACGGTGGCCGTCGCCGACGGCAAGGTGGGCGAGGTCGAACTGACCGGCGCCGATGGCAAGGTCGTCGCGGGCAAGCCGAAGGAAGACGGTTCGGGCTGGGAGTCGGCGGAGCCGCTCGGCTACGGCAAGACCTACACCGTCACTGCGGCCGCGACCGGGACCGACGGCAAGCCGGTCACCTCGACCTCGACGTTCTCCACGGCCAAGCCGAGCCGTCAGATCGGTGTCTCGATCAACCTGGTCGAAGGGGAGACGGTCGGCGTCGGGTTGCCGTTGATCTTCACCTTCACCGCCAACGTGCCGGACAAGGCGGCGGCCGAGAAGGCGCTGAAGATCGTCACCGAGCCCCAGGCCGAAGGCGCGTTCCACTGGTTCGGTGAGAAGACCGTGATGTGGCGGCCCAAGGAGTACTTCAAGGCGGGCACGAAGATCTCGGTCAACGCGGCGATCTACGGCAAGAACCTCGGCAACAACACGTTCGGCCGTGAGGACAAGCCGGCCAAGGTGGTCGTCGGCGACAAGCTGGTCGCGATGGCCGACGGTGGTACTCACCAGATGAAGGTCGTGGTGAACGACCAAGAGGTCAGGCAGATGCCGATCTCGATGGGCAAGCCGTCGAGCAGCACCCCGGCCGGGACCTACACGGTGATGAGCGAGCACACCGGCTACACGATGGACTCGAGCACCTACGGCGTCCCGACGGACAGCAAGGCCGGCTACCGGACGTTCGTGAAGTACGCGGTGCGGATGTCGAACAGCGGCATCTTCTACCACTCGGCGCCGTGGTCGGTCGGTTCGCAGGGCAAGCGGAACGTGAGCCACGGCTGCATCAACCTGTCGACCGAGAACGCGCAGTGGCTGATGGAAACCTCGAAGAAGGGTGACATCATCACCGTCACCAACTCGGGCCCGCAGGTGCTGGAACCGGCCGACGGCTGGTCGGTGTGGCAGATGTCCTGGGACGACTGGAAGACCGGCGGCGACCGGAACTGACCCGATGTCATGAGGGGTCCTGTCAGGACGGAACAGTCCTGACAGGACCCCTTCGTCGCGTTCCGGGCCCGAGGGGTTCGTAGCGGCACTCGAGGTCGGCGAGGTACTTCCGAGACAGAGCCTGCGGGTAGCCGGGATCGCAGCGTCATGGTGACGTCTTGGCCGATGCGGGAGTGGCCGTGCGAACTTCGGTCGGCACGAAGAGTCCCGAGCTCACCAAGGATCCCTGAAAAAAGCGAAACCCCAGCCTGGTGCAGGGCCCGCGAGGGCCCGGCCAAACTGGGGTGATGGGGTGAGCGACGGGTTTCGAACCCGCGACCTCCTGGACCACAACCAGGTGCTCTACCAGCTGAGCTACGCCCACCATCGCCGGGTTCGGGAAGCTTCCCCATCACCTCGGCCGCACTATATTAGCGTGCCCGTTTGCGGGGCTCGCAACGGGTTACCGTTCGTGGCGTTCCCGCACTTCAGCGGCCGCCGCCTTGGCCTCTTCGGTGGTCGGGCCGGGCTGCGGGACGAAGGCGGCGCGACGGTAGTAATCGAGCTCCCAGATGGATTCCTTGATGTCGGCGAGCGCGCGGTGCGCGAGGCCTTTCTCGGGCTTGGCGTAGTAGATCCGCGGGTACCACCGCCGGACGAGTTCCTTCACCGAGGACACGTCGACCATGCGGTAGTGCAGGTGCGCGTCGAGAAGTGGCATGTCGCGGGTGATGAAGCCGCGGTCGGTGGCGATGGAGTTGCCGGCGAGCGGGGCGACGTTGGCCTCGGGCACGTGCGCGCGGATGTACTCGAGGACGCGCTGCTCGGCTTCTGCCATGGTGACCGTGGAACGCCGGACCTCTTCGGTGAGGCCGGAGCGGGCGTGCATTTCGCGGACGACCTCCGGCATGCCGTCGAGGGCTTCGTCGTCGGCGTGGATGACGATGTCGACGCCTTCACCGAGGACGTTGAGCTCGGCATCGGTCACCAGCGCGGCTATTTCGATCAACGCGTCCTTGCCGAGGTCGAGCCCCGTCATCTCGCAGTCGATCCAGACTAGGCGGTCGTTCACCCCGGAACCCTAACCCGACCCGGCGATTCACGACGTGCGACGTGCGGGGTTCGGCCAGGAGATCGCGCAGGGATATGTCTCCGGCGCCGCGGTCCGGTCGCCGCTGGTGACGCTGGACCGGCACGGGCTGGGGAACCGGAGGCGGCGGTGAAACCTGACGTGTTCTGTCAGGTATGTCCGGCAGGCTCGACGGCATGACCAATACCGCGACAGCGTCGTTCACTGTGGACGGCTGGGAGCCGCAGGCCACCGACAAGTCCGAAGACACCGAATTCTCGCGGGTGCTGCTGACCAAGACGTTCACCGGTGACGTCGAGGGCGCCAGCGCCGTGGAGATGCTGACCGCGGTGAACGGGACGTCGTCGGCGTACGTCGCCTTCGAGCGACTGGCCGTCACCGTCGACGGGCGTAAAGGCGGTTTCGTCCTGCATCACTCCGCGGGGGAGGACGGGCATCATCTGATCGTCCTGCCGGGCTCCGGTCACGGTGAGCTGGCCGGCATCACCGGAACGGCGGAGATCGTCAAGGACGACAAGGGCAACCACACGTTCACTCTCACCTACGAACTTTGAACGCGTGTAGGACTCCTCCCCGAGGGAGTCCTACACGCGTTCCGGCTGGGCCGCCCCCGACAGCGGCCCGGACGGCCGGGTCAGCCGACGATTTGCTCGACGATCTTCCTGGCGTCGTTGATGGGGATCGCGAAGCCGATACCGATGCTGCCGGTCGAGGCCGGGTTGTACAGCGCGGAGTTGATGCCGATGACGTTCCCCCGCGCGTCCACCAGCGCCCCGCCCGAGTTGCCCTGGTTGATCGGAGCGTCGGTCTGGATGGCGGTGTAGCTTGGCCCGGCTTCGTTGGTGGTCCTGCTGTAGGGCGAGCGCCGTTCCTGGCCACCGCTCAACTCGCTGAGCTCGCGGTTCAGCGCGCTCACGACCCCGGTGGTCACGGTGTTCTGCAGCCCACCGGGCGAGCCGATCGCGACGACCTGCTGGCCGACGGCGAGCTTGCTGGAATCGCCGAACGAAGCCGGCGTCAGGCCGCTCGCGTCCTTCGCCTGGATCACGGCGATGTCGGCCTTCGGGTCGGCGCCGACCACGCTCGCCTGGTACTGCTTGCCGTCCGACAGGGTGACAGTCACGTCGCCCTGGGCGGCGGCGACCACGTGGGCGTTGGTGAGGATGCGCCCGTCCGCCGTCAGGATGACACCGGAGCCGACGGCCTCACCCTCCGCGGTGGTCACGTTCACCTGGACGACGCTCGGGGTCACCTTCGCGGCGACCCCGCTGACGTCACCCGAAGCGGTGTTCCCGACCGGTTGCCCGTCGGCGACCGCGGACGAACCCGTGGCCGGCGCCGGCGACGTGGAGCCGAGCCCCACGATCGCCGCTCCACCGACCCCGCCGAAGAGCGCGGCGGCGAGCGCGGTCGCGCTGACGAGGACGGCGACCCGGCCGCCCTTCTCGCGCGGTGCGGGGGCGGGGGCGAAGAGCGGATCCGGTACGGCCTGCCAAGCGGGGTGACCGGGGTACTGCTGCTGATGCGGCGGCTGGTGCCCACCGGTTGAGGCGGGGCCGGGCCGACTCTCGTTCTCGGTCATGGACCAAGATTCGCGCCCGTACTTGTGAACCGCCTGTGGAAAACCCCTGTCCTTCCCTGAGAAGAATCAGCTGAGAAAGCTCAGCGTTTCCTCAGTCGAAGAACGCCGGGACGTCCAACGCTCCGCCCGACGCCTCGAACTCCTCGTGCACCGCGGCGCGGAGTTCGGCGTCGGCCAGGTAGTCGACGGCGGTCAGCGCCAGCCCCAGCGCACCGTCGACGACCGCGCGATCGCCGTCCGGCGAACCGGCCGCGGCCGCGAACTCCTTGGTGTGCAAGGCGGTCGTCGGTCCGGCGATGGCGATCATCGGGTGGATCGCGGGCATCCGGTAGGAGAGGTTGCCGAGGTCGGTCGAACCGGTGAGGAAGTCGGGCACGATGCCCGGCGGCAGCGGTTTACGGCCGGCGTCGACCTGATGCGCCGACCATCGTCCGGCGAGGGTGGTGTTGAACCGGATCGGCAGATACGCGGGCTGGGCGTCCCACCGCAGTTCGACCCCGCAGCCGGTCATCTCCGCCGCGCCGCGGGCGATGGCGGAAACGCGCTCGGCGAGGTCGCGAAGCGTGTCCGGTTGCGCGGAGCGGAGATAGAACAGCAGCGCGGCGCGTTCGGGGACGACGTTCGGCCGCGCGCCACCGTCGGTGAAGACGCCGTGGACGCGATCGCTGGAGGGCAGATGCTGCCGAAGCGCCGCGACGCCCTGGTACGCGGCGACGGCGGCGTCGAGCGCGTTGCGTCCCATGAACGGCTGGGCCGAGGCGTGCGCGCCGACCCCGTGGAACACCATTTCCAGCTGGCGCCTGCCGAGGAACGGGTGCATGGCGATGTCGTGGCTGAACGGATGCAGCATGACCACGGCGTCGACGTCGTCGAAGACGCCCGCGCGGGCCATCGTCTCCTTGCCGCCACCGCCTTCCTCCGCCGGCGTGCCGATCAGCGAGACCCGGCCGCCCAGCCGTTCGGCGACCGCCGCCGCGCCGAGGAAGCCACCCGCGCCCGCCGTGCAGATGACGTTGTGCCCGCAGCCGTGGCCGAGCCCGGGAAGGGCGTCGTACTCGGAGAGGACGGCGATGTGCGGACCGCTGCCGGGGGTGGTCGCGACCAAGGCGGTGTCCAGTCCGCCCACGCCGATCGTGACCTCGTGGCCGTGCCGCCGGAGCAGGTCCCCGAGCGCGCGGACCGAGCGATGCTCGGCGAAACCTTCCTCGGGATGAGCGTGCAGGTCCTGGCTCAGTTCCACCAGTTCCGCGGTCAGCGCGCGGATCCCGGTGCTGACGGCGTCTCGTGTGGCGGCGTCCGCGCCGTCGTGGGGCGAGCCGAGGGGTTCGGCCGCGGCGACGGCCTCCGCGGTCGCTTCGACCAGCGAACGGAGGTAGCCGTCGTCGGGGGGGATCGGCGAAGCGTGCTCAGAGCGGATCATTTCCGGATGTTAACCGGTAGCCCGCCCGTGACGATCTGCGTGACGCCGGAGTACCGCTCGTCGACGTGGTCGAAGCCGCGCCGGGCCAGTTTCGCCGCGATCTCGCCGCGGTCGAACATCCGCTGTCCGCTCAGCCTGCCGAGGACGGTGTCCACCAGCCGCAACGGCTGATCACCGTGCCGGGCACTGGTCAGCATCACCAGTGAGCCGCCGGGTTTCAGCACGCGCGCGAACGAGTCCAGCGCCGCGTCCGGATCGGCGAACATGTGCAGGGCGGCGAAGCAGCAGACGGCGTCCACAGTGGAATCCCCGAACGGCAGGTCGACGGCGTCGGCGCGCAGATAGGCCACCGAGGGCGGATTCAGGGCGGAGAGTGCCTTTTCCAGCATACCGGCCGAACCGTCGAGTCCGATGGACAACCCTTCCGGGCCCACCGCTTCGCCGAAGGCACGTGTGAACCGCCCGGTGCCGCAGGCGACGTCCAGCACGACCTTTCCGGGGCGCAGGCCGAGTGCCTCGCTCGCGATACGGACTTCGTCCGCCATCGTCGGGCCGTTCAGTCCTTTCGCGACCCTGCCCAGCGCCGGGCGCCAGTACCGCTCGTAGATCATCGGTACGGCGGACGTGCGCATCAGCCGCTGCGCGAGCCCGGTCGGGGGCCCCGCCTGCGGGATTTCTCCGAGCAGGTCGAGGAAATCTCCTCCGCCGACGGGCTTGGTGCCCGGCCGCAGCAGGCTTTCCAGACGTGCGCGATGGTCCGGCATGGCTGCTCCCTTCACCGTCCTCATCGAAGAATCTGCCATGACCGGCCCGTTCGCGACATCCCCGCCGCCGCGACCCGAAACTGTCGGTGGCCATCTCTAACGTCGGAGGGAGTCGCCGTTCCCCAGCCGAAGGAGCCCGAAATGACCGGCTCGATCCTGCAGCACACCGCCAAGACCACGCTCCGCATCCCGGTGCGCGGCCCGTTCGACCTCGACAAGTCGATCCGGTTCCTCACCGACTTCCCGCCCGCGTGCCGCGCGGACGCCGCCGCCGAACCCGGCACCCTGCGCTTCGCCTTTCCCGCCGAAGCGGGCTGGGAGCATGTCGGTGCGGCCGTCAGGCAGAGATCACCGGGTTCGATCGAGGTGGAGGTGTTCGCCGAGGAAGGGCTCGCCGTCGAGGTCGGTGCTCAGGTACGCCGGATCCTTTCGGTGGACGTCGACGGCGTCGGCTTCGCCAAGATCGGCACCGCGGATCCCGTGGTGCGCCGCCTGCAGCAGACGTTCCCCGGGCTGCGGCCCGTGCTGTTCCATTCGCCCTACGAAGCGGCCTGCTGGGCGATCCTGAGTCACCGGGCGCGGATGTCGCAGGCCACTGCGGTGAAACGACGGCTCGCCGAGGAGTTCGGCAGGCCGGTGGACGTCGGCGGGAAGCTGCTGCGGTCGTTCCCGGCGCCGGACGTGCTGGCCGATCCCGAGGCCGGGCGTGGCCTGCCCGAGGTGAAGGCCGAGCGGTTGCGCGCGGTGGCCAACGCCGCCAAGGACGGTCTGCTCGACGCCGCGTATCTGCGTGCGATGCCCGTCCCGGACGCGCTGCGCTGGTTGCAGCGGTTACCGGGGATCGGCCCGTTCTCGGCGCAACTGATCCTGATCCGGGGTGCCGGGCATCCGGACGTCTTCCCCGCGGGCGAGCCCCGGTTGCAGGAAGCCATGCGCGCCGCGTACGACCTGCCGATGGCGCCGCCCGAGGAGCTGGAGGAGCTGTCCGCAGTGTGGCGGCCGTTCCGCAGCTGGGTGGCCTTCGCCCTGCGCAACGACCGGGAGTTTCGCACGCGTGAGATCGGGGGTTCGATGACCGCCTGACACGGGACGTATCCGGCTTGTGGTGAGCTGGTGCGGTGAGCGCGTCTCCCGCCGAAACGGTTTCCGGTATCGCCCAGTCCACCCCGCCCGGCACGATCACCCTGGTCACCGGTGGTCTCGCGCTGCTCGTGGTGCTGTCCGGCAGGCCTTGGCGGATCGCCCGCAACCTGATCACGCTCGTCCACGAGGCGGGCCACGCGCTGGCGGCGGTGCTGGTCGGCCGCCGGCTGCAGGGCATCAAACTGCACTCCGACACCTCCGGCGTCACCGTCTCCCGCGGCAAACCGGAGGGACCGGGAATGGCGTTCACCGCGCTGGCCGGGTACCCGGCGGCCGCGGTGCTCGGGCTGGTGTTCGCGGGGCTGCTCTCGTCGGATCTGATCACCGTCGTGCTGGTCGTGATGGCCCTGATGCTGCTGGGCGTGCTGGTGATGGTGCGCAACATCCACGGCGTGTTCACGGTGGTCGCCAGCTCGGTGGTGCTCGGGCTGGTCGCGCTGGTGGCGCCGTCGTGGTTTCAGGCGATCTTCGTCTACCTGCTGACCTGGTTCCTGCTGTTCGGTGGCGTCCGGCCGGTGGTCGAGTTGCAGATCAAACGGCGCCGGGGTGCGGCGAGGGATTCCGACGCCGATCAGCTCGGCAGGCTCACCGGGGTGCCCGCGGTGCTGTGGGTGCTGGTGCTGGTCGTGCTGACGGTGAGCTGTCTCTTCGCGGGCGGGTTGTGGCTGCTGGAGCCGACCGTCGCCTGACCGGGGTGGTACGGCAGACTGATGGCTCGTTCCGCGCGGAGGGAGTCACCAGATGGACGAGGTCGCCAAGGCCGTCGAGGACTGCGCTCGATCGGCGAAACGGGCCGCACCGTCGCTGGCCGCCGCCTCCGCGGAGGCGATCGACGCCGCGCTGAACGCCATGGCGGACAAGCTGGTCGAGCACGCCGACGTCGTGCTCGATGCGAACCAGGCCGACATCGCCAAGGCACGCGAGGACGGGATGAGCGCGGGCCTGCTCGACAGGCTCACCATCACTCCCGAGCGGCTGACCGGCATGGCCGAACAGCTCCGGCTCCTGGCGGGCGCGCCGCATCAGGAGCGGTCCGTCGACGTGTCCACTTTGGACGGAGGGCTGCGGCTGGTGGAACGCCGTCGCCCGGTCGGTGTGATCGGCGCGAACTACGAGGCGCGGCCGAACGTCACGGTCGACGTCGCCTCGCAGCTGGTGAAGTCGCGCAACGGCGGCGTGCTCCGCACGGGTTCCGCCGCGCTCGGCTCGGCCCAGCGCCTGCGCGAGATCGTGATCGCCCCCGCGCTCGCCGAGGCGGGCATCGACCCGGACGTCATCCAGCTGGTGCCGCGCGCCGAACGTGAAGCGGCTTCCGCGCTGGTCCGGTTCCCCGCGCTCGTGCCGCTGGTGATCCTGCGCGGCAGCGGTGACAGCACCAGGGCGCTGGCCACCGAGGCGGCCGTCCACGGCGTCCGCACGCTGGCCCACGCCGACGGTGGCGGCGTGCTGTACGTCGACGAGGCCGCCGACACCGACAAGGTGCGCGACTTGGTCTTCAGCAGCCTCGACCGGCTCGGCGTCTGCAACCGGCTGAACCTGCTGCTGATCCACGAGGCCGCCCACGACCGCGTCTGGCCCGGCATCTCCGGCGCGCTGGCCGAACGTGGCGTCCTCCCGTCGCTCGCCCCGCACGAGCACGCCATCGGCTACGAATGGGCGCTCGACTCCGACCGCGAAGCGACCGTCACCGTCGCGAAGGTGGCGAACCTGCCCGAAGCGGCGGAGATCGCCAACGAGCGCACGTCGGGGCTGGCCGCCGGCATCGCCACCGAAAGCAGCGAAGCGGCTGACGCGTTCTTCGACGCGTACACCGGCACCGGCGTCTTCTGGAACGCTCCCACCCGGCTGCTCGACGGCTTCAAGCTCCTCGCCGTCCCCGAGACCGGCATCAACCTGGACAAGGTCCCCGGCCCGCGCGGTCCGGTCACCTACACCGATCTCTACGTGCGGCAGTACGCCGTGCTGCCCGCCTGACGCGCGTTGGTCGAGAGTGGCGTTTCGGGTTCTGATCCGAAACGCCACTCACGACCACCCGGAGCGATAGCAAAGGTCCCTTGCTCCCGCGGCGAGCCAAAGCCCCTCAACGACGCCGGCGCTTCGACCGGGGTCGCGGCCGAGGCGGCAACGACTCCGCGGTGGCGTCCTCGGCCTCGTCCGCGACGGATAGCGGAGTGGCGTCGTCCAGTCCCAGCATCTCCGCGGCAAGCTGCTGCGAAGAGGCGAACATGCCCGAAGGCCGCTCCCGCGCCCGGCGCAGGGAAGAGGGCCGCAGCCGGTTGTATCCCCGCACCGACACCGGCCGCCGGGACCGCACTTCGTACTCGGCGTGCGAAGCGAGCTCCGTGGCGAGTTCCTTGTCCACCAGGATGGTGCCCGGCCGCGCGGTCGAAGTGAGGCGGGCGGCGAGGTTCACGACCGAGCCGTAGACGTCGCCGAACCGGCTGAGGATCCGGCCCGACGCGAGGCCGGCTCGCACGGCGGGCAGGGTTTCGTCGGCGTCGGCGCGTTCGGACAGGGCCAGGGCGATCTCGGCGCCGTCGACGGCGGAATCGGCGACGAACAGGACCTCGTCGCCGATCATCTTCACGATCCGCCCGTGGTGCTCGGCGACCACCTCGGTGGCGACGGATTCGAACCGGTCGAGGATGTCGGTCAGCCGCTCTTCGTCGACCTGCCTGGTCAGCCGGGTGTAGCCGACCATGTCGACGAATCCCACCACCTCGGTCCTCGCCCCGAGGTCCTCGTCGGGAAAGGCCATCGCCCGGCCGGCGTAGGCCGCGAGGTGGCGGCGCCAGACGAACTCCTGGACCTTCTCCAGTTCGGGCAGCAGGCGTTCGACGAGCCGCCCGATCTGCCGTTCGCTGCTGCCGATCTCCTTGTTCTCGGTGATCATCGTCCACAGCATGTGGACCTGCCATTCCGCGAGCCGCGAAAGATGCTGGCCCAGCGCGCGGGTCACGGCGAGTTCGATGTTCGGGTCGATCAGCCCCGAGCTCATCAGCTGATCCGCGGTGCGGATCGCTTCGATGTCGGCGTCGGTGAAGACGACCTCGTCGTCATCGACGGTCGCGAAACCGAGCGCACGCCAAAGTCGCCGGGAGCGTTCCTCGGGAACGCCTGCCTTCTCGGCGACTTCGAGCCTGGTGTACTTGCGCTTTCCGCCGAGCAGGATCCGTTCGAGGCGCTGTTGCAGCGCGTCGGCGGAGATCTCGCCGGGTTCGGGCATCAGGTGGTGTGGACGATGAGCACGTCCACCCCGGACTTCCGCGCGACTTCGGACGGCACGGAGCCCAGGATGCGGCCCGCGAGCGTGTTCAGCCCGCGGTTGCCGACCACCAGCAGGTCGGCGGAGCGCTCGTCGACGACCTTGCGCAGCGCGTCGACCGGGTCGCCGACGACGGCGGCGGTCTCGATGTTCTTCGCGCCGGCCTTCGCGGCCCGGTCACGGGCGGACAGGAGGGTGTCCTCGGCCGGTGCCGAACCCACCACCTGGTACGCCTCGTCCCCGAGGACGTCCTGTGCCTTCTCCACGTCGCCCTTGTTGGCGGGGTGGAAGGCGCACACGACGACCAGGGTCGCTCCGGAGTCCCCGGCGACACTCGCCGCCCGGTCGACCGCGGCGAACGAGGAATCCGATCCGTCCGTGCCCACGACCACGGTCCGATATGCAGCCATCCGCAACCTCCACCGATCTGACCGCCCGCACCCGCGTGCGAGCAGCGACGACGACCGCTCGGCGAGAGGCTCGCAGGCCGTCGTGAGAGCGGTCGGAGGGAAAGGTTACTCGCCAGTCGGTTTCCGCGCTGCCGCAGGTCGCGGTGAAGGCTTCGCGCCGGATGTGGCCTTCGACACATCCGCGGTCCGCAGCTGCACGGTGGCTTCGGAGTCGGACGACGGCTTCGTCTTGAGTTCCGCCGGGACATGCGGTTCGTCGCCGAGCACGTGCGTCGCCTCGGCGAGCGCGGCCCGCGCGGTGCGGACCTGCTCGGCCAGGCTGGAACGCACCTTGCGGAGCGCTTCCACCCGTTCGGTGGCCTGGGTGATCCGCCGGTTGGACTCCTCGGTGGCCTGCCGGACGCGGCGGCGTGCCTCGTCGGCCGCCTCGGCGAGCCGGGCGTTGGCCTCGGTGATCGAGTCCTGCTTGCGCTTGTTGGCGTCGGCGATGGACTCCCGCTGACGGCGTTCGATGTCGGCCTTGGCCGTGGTCTCCTCTTCGAGCACCTTCGCGCGGATGGCGGCGGCGTCCTCCGTGGCGTCGCGGACGCGACGGGCGGCCTCGGCCTTGCTCGCGGCCTCCTGTTCGGCCAGCGCGCGCATGGCCTCGGTGCGGCGCGACGCCATCGCGATCTCGAAGTCCTCTTCGACCTGCGTGCGGCGCTGCTGCGACTCGGCGTCGAGCCTGTCGCGCTCGGCCTTCGCCTTGTCGATGATGTCCTTCGCCTCGGCGCGGGCCTTCTCGAGTACGCCGCGGTGCTCGGCCTCCATCTCCTTGCGACGGAGGTCGAGCTCGTTGAGCAGTTGCTCGTAGCGGGCACGCATGGCGCTCGCGTCGGTCTCCGCCTTCGCGCGGATGTGCCCGGCTTCGGCCTCCGCCCGCGCCTTGGTGTCGGCGGCCTCGTCCTGCGCGAGCCGCAACATGCGCTGCAGCCGCTCGGAAAGGCCTTCGACACTCGTCGGCGGCTGGGCGAGCCTGTCGACCTGCCCGCGTAGCTCCGCGATCTCGCCGCGCGCGATCTCCAGCTGCCGTGCCAGGTCGCCCGCCTGCCCGATGGCGGCATCGCGATCGGCGGTGAGCATCTTCAGATCGGCGTCCAGCCGTTCGAGATGCTCGTCGACCTGCGCACGGCTGTAACCGCGCTTCGCCACGTCGAAGCCGGCTCCCAGCGGCACTAGCTCCCGTTCCTCGCCAAGGCTCATCCTTCTACCGTAGTCGAGCTGGAGTCACGGAAGGGCGAGCACCCACGCAACGCGCGGTGAAAGCGCGTTCTGGCGCGCTAAACGTTCCGGAACGCGTTGATCCCGTCGATGTGCTTTTCGCGCAACTCGTGGTTCCGGACGCCCAGACCTTCTTCCGGGGCAAGGGCGAGCACGCCGACCTTGCCCTGATGCGCGTTGCGGTGGACGTCCAGCGCGGCCTGCCCGGTGTCTTCGAGCGCGTAGGTCTTCGACAGTGTCGGGTGGATCAGACCTTTCGCGATCAGCCGGTTCGCCTCCCACGATTCGCGGTAGTTGGCGAAGTGGCTGCCGATGATCCGCTTGAGGTTCATCCACAGGTAGCGGTTGTCGAACTGGTGCAGGTAGCCCGAAGTCGACGCGCACGTGACGATCGTGCCGCCCTTGCGCGCGGCGTAGACCGAGGCGCCGAAGGTTTCGCGGCCAGGGTGCTCGAAGACGATGTCCGGGTCCTCGCCACCGGTCAGCTCGCGGATCTTCTTGCCGAACCGCTGCCACTCCTTCGGGTCCTGGTTGTGCTCGTCCTTCCAGAACTCGTAGCCCTCGCCGGTGCCGCTGCTGCGGTCGATGATCAGCTCCGCGCCGAGCTTCCGGCAGATCTCCGCCTTTTCGGGGCTGGAGACCACGCACACGGGAATCGCGCCGCCGTTGAGCGCGTACTGCGTCGCATAGGAACCGAGGCCACCCGAAGCGCCCCAGATCAGCACGACGTCACCCTGCTTCATGTCGGCGCCGTTGCGCGAGACGAGCTGGCGGTAGGCCGTGGAGTTCACCAGGCCGGGGGAGGCGGCCTCCTCCCAGGTGAGGTGACCCGGCTTCGGCATCAGCTGATTCGCCTTCACGAGCGCGATCTCGGCGAGCCCGCCGAAGTTCGTTTCGAAACCCCAGATCCGCTGCTCGGTGTCGAGCATCGTGTCGTTGTGCCCGTCCGGGCCCTCGAGTTCGACGTTGAGGCAGTGCGCGACGACCTCGTCGCCCGGCTTCCAGTTGTGCACGCCGGGGCCGGTGCGCAGCACGACGCCGGACAGGTCCGAGCCGACCACGTGATAGGGCAGGTCGTGGCGCTTCGACAGCGGCGAAAGCCGCCCGTAGCGCTCCAGGAACTTGAAGGTCGACACCGGCTCGAAGATCGAGGTCCAGACGGTGTTGTAGTTGATCGCGCTCGCCATGACCGCGACCAGCGCCTCGCCCGGACCGAGTTCCGGCGTCGGGACCTCGTCCACGTGCAGCGACTTGCGCGGATCCTTGTCCCGGCTTTCGAGGCCTTCGAACATGGCGGCCTCGTCCTTGCGCACGGTCACCCCGCGATAGGACTCCGGCACGTCGAGCGACGCCACGGCGCCGAGGTCATCGTTGAGAATGGCCTGCTGGATCTCGCCGATCTGCGTCATCGGAACCTCCGCGCTTGGGGGGACGGCGTAGGCGCCATAAATTACTCACCGGTAACCAGGTCCACAACCGTACGAGACGTGGAGCACGTCTGCGTCCGAAGTGCTATCGACCGGTCTTGACCGGCCGGTCAACCAAGTGGACCATCAGGGATGAAAACCTCTCCGACCTGCAGGTTCAGCCGATCCGCGGAGGTGGGCACGCATGAACGAACCCACGACGCGCCCTTGGAACCGTCCCCATGACCGGGCGGAGGTGGTCATCGGTGTCGTGGTCACGCTTTCACCCCTCTGGATGACCACGGACAGCACCGCCATGTGGTCGCTCGTCCTCCTGGGCGCGCTGATCGCCCTCGACGGCCCCGCGTCGCTTGCGATGCCTGGCATGGTCTATGGCGAAGGCATCCAGATCGTGCTGGGCGCGCTGTTGTTCCTTTCACCCTGGGTGATGGGATACACCGACTTGGCGGGCGCGTCCTGGACCGCCTGGATCGGCGGCGTCCTGACGGTGGTGGCCGGGGCGGCGGCGATGCCGATCGCCCAGGCGACGCACCGGACGGCGGGGCAGCACTGATTCGGGAGGGAACGGCGTGAAAGAGGATTCGGCGAAACGGCGCATCCTGTGGGCCGCGGAGGCGCTTTTCGCCGAATCCGGTTTCGACGCCACGCCCACTTCGCGGATCGCGGAGCGGGCGGGCGTGCCGAAAGGCCTGGTGCACTACTACTTCCGGCGCAAGCCGGACCTCTTGGCCGCGCTGGTCGCCGAACTGCCCGACGCCCGGATCGAACCGGCCGTCGTGGTGGTCCCGGGCGACCTCGTGGGCAGCCTTCGCGGTCTCGTCGTCGAACTCGACAGACGGTTCGACCGCTCCCTGGCGCTGTCACACCTGCTGTGGCGCGAGGCCGACACGCACCGCGCGGTCCGCGACGCGCTGGCCGACCGGTTCCAGCAACTCGTCCGCCAGGTGAAGGCGGTGATCGTGGCCGCGACCGGCGGCGAACTCGCGACCGCCGACGTCGATTCGGCGTCGGGACTGCTCGCCCGGGCGGTCAGCCATCGCCACGCGACAGCGCGGCACAGCGAGGACGGCGACCCCGCCGGAATCGACCGCGAGGTCGTCTTCATCGCCGCGGCGTTGACGCGGGGTCAGTGACCGGTCTTCGCGGGTTCCACCAACTCGACGAGCACGCCGCCCGCGTCCTTGGGGTGGACGAAGTTCACCCGGCTGTCGGAAGTGCCACGCTTGGCCTCGTCGTAGAGCAACCGGAGTCCCTGCGCGCGCAGCGCCGCCGCGGCGGCGTCCACATCGGACACTCGATACGCCAGCTGCTGCAGTCCGGGGCCGCTCTTCGCGAGGAACTTGCCGATCGCGGAATCCTCGCGCAGCGGCGCGAGGAGCTGGATCGCGGTCTCGGTCCCGGCGGTGCCCGGCGCGCGCAGCATCGCCTCGCGGACCCCTTGCTCCTCGTTGACCTCCTCGTGCGCGACCTCCAGGCCGAAATGCTCGGCGTGGAAGGCGATCGCCGCGTCGAGGTCGGGGACCGCGATGCCGACGTGGTCGATGGCCGTCACGAACTGTTTCAGCACCTGGTTCATGCAGAGCAGGATAGGTGCGCGGGCGAGCTGACCGGCGTGCGCCGCCTCACACTGGCTCCATCAAGAGACCCTCGATCCGGGTATGGTCGCGAAGACCCCCTTTGCCCTTGCGCCGATGCTTGGAGGACGCCGTGTCCGGTTCCGTGATCCTGGGTGCCGCCCGTACACCGATCGGGCGCTTGCTCGGTTCCCTGAAGGACTTCTCGGGCGCACAACTCGGCGGATTCGCCATCAAGGCGGCGCTGGAGCAGGCCGGTGTCTCGCCGGACGCGGTCCAGTACACGATCATGGGCCAGGTGCTCACCGCCGGCGCGGGCCAGATCCCGGCCCGTCAGGCCGCGGTGGCCGCCGGTATCCCGATGACCGTCCCGGCGCTGACCGTCAACAAGGTCTGCCTTTCCGGTCTCGACGCCATCGCGCTCGCCGACCAGCTCATCCGCGCGGGTGAGTTCGACCTGATCGTGGCGGGCGGCCAGGAGTCGATGACACAGTCGCCGCATCTGCTGCCGAAGTCCCGCGCGGGCTTCAAATACGGCGACACCACGCTCGTCGACCACATGGCCTACGACGGCCTGTTCTGTGCCTTCGACCAGGTCGCCATGGGCTCGTCGACGGAGAAGTACAACGGCCGCTACGGCATCACCCGGGAGCAGCAGGACGAGTTCTCCGCGCGATCGCACCAGCGTGCCGCCGCCGCCATCGCGGAGGGCCGCTTCGACGCCGAGATCGCCCCGGTGTCGATCCCGCAGCGCAAGGGCGACCCGGTCGTCTTCTCGAAGGACGAAGGCGTCCGCGCCGACACCACCGCGGAAGGCCTCGCGAAGCTGCGCCCGGCGTTCGCCTCCGACGGCACGATCACCGCCGGCTCGGCGTCGCAGATCTCCGACGGCGCGGCCGCGGTCATCGTCGCGAGCAAGGCCAAGGCCGAAGAACTGGGTCTGACGCCGCTCGCCGAAATCGGCGCGCACGGGGTGGTCGCCGGCCCGGACGCGAGCCTGCACGAGCAGCCGTCGAACGCGATCCTGGCCGCCCTGGCCAAGGAGAAGCTGACCGCGGACGCGCTCGATCTCATCGAGATCAACGAGGCGTTCGCCGCCGTCGGCCTGGTGTCGGCCGACAAGCTCGGCGTCGGCGCGGACAAGGTGAACGTCGACGGTGGCGCCATCGCCCTCGGTCACCCGATCGGCGCGTCCGGCGCGCGGCTCGCCGTGCACCTGATCCACGAACTCCGTCGTCGCGGCGGCGGCCTCGGCGCGGCCGCTCTCTGCGGTGGCGGCGGCCAGGGCGACGCGCTGCTGCTCCGCGTCCCGTAAAGACCTTGCCGGTACAGCTGGACATCGACGAACTGGTCGATCGCGCGCGGGACGGCGTCCCCCGCGCGATCGCCCGGTTGCTGTCGCTGGTCGAGGACGCCCATCCGCGGTTGCCCGAGGTCGCGGCGAAGCTGACGCCGTACACCGGCAACGCGCGGGTCATCGGGCTGACCGGCCCGCCCGGTGTCGGCAAGTCGACATCCACCTCCGCGCTGCTCACCGCGTTGCGGGCGAAGGGATCGAGGGTCGGCGTCCTGGCGATCGACCCGTCGTCGCCGTTCTCCGGCGGCGCGCTGCTCGGCGACCGGATCAGGATGACCGAACACGTCACCGATCCCGGCGTCTTCATTCGTTCGATGGCCACCCGCGGGCATCTCGGCGGCCTTTCGTGGGCGACGCCGCAGGCCGTCCGGGTGCTCGACGCGGCCGGTTTCGACGTCGTGCTGATCGAGACCGTCGGCGTCGGTCAGTCCGAAGTGGACATCGTGAAACTGGCCGACACCACGGTGGTCCTGCTCGCGCCGGGGATGGGCGACGGGATCCAGGCGGCCAAGGCCGGTGTGCTGGAGATCGCGGACGTGTTCGTGGTCAACAAGGCCGACCGCGACGGCGCGGACGCGACCGTGCACGACCTCAAGCAGATGATCTCTTCGGTACGCCGGGAAATTCGCGGTCCTGGCTGGCGTCAGCCGATCGTGCGGACGGTGGCCTCACGGGGCGAAGGCGTGGAGGACGTCGTCCGCGCGCTGGACGAACATCACGACTGGCTGGTCCGGCGAGCCGAACTACCCGGCCGTCGCGCGGCGCGGGCCCGTGACGAGGTCGAGACGATCGCCCTGCGGCGGCTGCGCACGGAACTCGTCGACCTGCGGTCCGGTGACCGGCTCACCGAACTGGCCGAACGCGTGGTGGCGCGGACGCTCGACCCGTTCGCCGCGGCCGACGAACTGATCAACGATCTTCGCGACGCGTGAGGACGGTGCCGGAGCGTCGGGACAGTCGAGTCCGGCCTTGAGGGCAGCGGTCAGAATTCGACGTACATCTTGATGTCGCCGAAATCGCTGTCGAGATTGTCCAGATGGGCGATCGCGTCCTCTTTCCAGACCTCGAGCTGATTCGTCTCGCCGTAGGTGAGCTGTCCGCCGTCGGCCACCTTGTTGGCGTAGTCCGTGATCGTGACGGTCCGGCCCCGGCAGAACTCGACGCGCTCCAAGAACCGGTCGGCCATGTCGGGGTCGAAGACGCGGCCCATCCGGACGTAGCCGTTGTTGATGTGCTCCTCGCAGTAGAAGTGCGCCGCGGCCGAGGCGATCCACTCGGTGAGCGACGGTTCGCGAGGCGGCCACTTCTCCCGGACGTGCGACTTGATCTCCCTGGCGAGGCGGATGACGCGGCGCCGTTCGAGATCGGTCAGGCCGTCCTCCTTGCGGAAGTCGAGGATCATGTCGTCGACGACCTTGGCGAGCCTGAGCATGCGCGGCTCGTCGAGTTCGGCCGGTTTGTCCGGCGGCAGCCCCGCCATGACCCGTTCGTGCACGAGGACGTACTGCGTGTACGCGTACAGGAAGGTCAGGGCGTTCAGCTGCCATTGATGTCGTTCGGCGATCTCCACGGTCCGACCCTAACCGCGGACCTACTTCCGGACCTGGGTGAGCGGTGGGGATTCACCCTATGCTCTCTTCTTCGTCCACGGCTGGGAGGCAGGAACCGTGCAGAAGATCGCGAAGGTCGTTGTGGCAGTGCTGGGCGCCGGGCTGATGCTCGCGGCCGGTACCGGAACGGCGTCGGCGGAAGGCACGCCGCCGAAGGTCACGAAGGGGCCGTGCCAGTACACGCAGACGCCGGACGAACCGGCCGCGCGGCCGGTCCCGTTGCCGCCGGATCCCCGTCGCACGCCGGCTCGGGGCAAGGTGCCGGTTCAGCTCAAGACGAACCAGGGCGAGATCGACCTGACCCTCGATCGGGCGAAGGCGCCGTGCACGGTGCAGAGCTTCCTCCATCTGGCGAAGCACCGGTTCTACGACCGCACGACCTGCCATCGGCTGACCGCGTACCCGACGCTCAAGGTGCTGCAGTGCGGTGACCCGAGCGGCACCGGCGAGGGCGGCCCCGGCTACAGGTACAAGGACGAACTGCCCGTGGGCTTGCCGCCCGCGCCGACCGACCCGACCGGTGAGCGCAAGGTGTACGCACGTGGCGTCCTCGCGATGGCCAACGCGGGCCCGGCGACGAACGGGAGCCAGTTCTTCGTCGTGTACGGCGACTCGGCGCTGCGCCCGAACTACACGATCTTCGGCACCGTCGGGCACGAAGGGCTCGAAACCCTCGACGACGTCGCCGCCGGCGGCATCAAGCCGACCCCGGAGAACCCCGCCCCGGTCGACGGCGCCCCCGTCCTGAAGACCGACATCCTCCGGGCGCGCCCCTGGTTCTGCTGACCCCTCCGCAATTAGTCACCTACTTGCGGAGGTTCGCCTTGCCGGCCAGCGCAAGTAGGTGACTGATTGCGGGGTCAGGTGACCTCGAAGATGGCTTCGCGCAGGGCTTGGGCGGCGCCGCCGAAAGCGTGTTTCGCGGCGGCGCCGTATCCGATGATGAGCCCTTCGCGGTGCGGCTCGCCGATCCAGTAGCCGCTGAGCCCTTCGAGCCCGATGGTGCGACGGCGGCAGGCGGCCAGCACCTCCATCTCCCCGGGAAGGCCACCGGGAAACTGGAGCACCAGATGCAGGCCGGCGGAGATCCCCTGCGGCAGCACCGAATCCGGCAGGGCGGCGAGCAACCGGTCCCGCCGGAGACGGTATTCGGTGCGGCAGCGGCGGATGTGCTGGTCGTAGGCGCCCGATTCGATCAGTTCGGCCATCGCCAGCTGGTCCAGCAGCGCGGGCCGGGCGCCGCTCGCGGCCATCTCCGTCCGGACCGGTTCGACCAGGAACCGCGGCAGCACCATCCACCCCAGTCGCAACGACGGCGCGAGCGTCTTGCTCGTCGTGCCCACGTACACGACCCGTTCGGGCGCCAGCGCCTGCAACGCGCCGACCTGCTGCTGGTCGAACCGGAATTCGCCGTCGTAGTCGTCCTCGACGACGACGGCGCCGGTCTCCTCCGCCCAGCGGGTGAGTTCCGCCCGTCGCTCGGGCGCGAGGGTGACACCCAGCGGGTACTGGTGCGCCGGGGTGACCACGACCGCCGGACTGTCCAAAGTGGATACCGTGATCCCGTGGTCGTCGACCGGGACCCCGGCCACGCGAGGACCGTTGCGGGCGGCGATGTCCCGGTAGATGTGCAGTGACGGGTTCTCGAACGCGATCTCGTCCGCGCCGCGCGCGTGCAGGACCCGCGCCAGGATCGCGATCGCGTGCGAGAACCCGGCGCACACCAGGATGCGCTCGGGATCGGCGATCACGCCGCGGCTGCGGGCCAGGTACGCGGCGAGTGTCTCCCGCAGTTCCGGCGCACCGGACTCGGCCGTGTAGTCGAACGCCGACATCGGCGCGTGGTGCAGTGCCCGGCGGGTCGCCGCGAGCCAGGCGGCGCGGGGGAACGCGGACAGGTTCGGCCTGCCGGGACGCAGATCCCAGCGCGGCGCGGGGTCGCGGGGGACGGGCCGCGGCGGTGACGCGGGCAGCGCGCCCGCCGTCGCGACGCGGGTCGGGGCGCCCTGTGCCGTCCGCAGGTAGCCCTCGGCGGCGAGGTCGGAGTAGACCCGGGTGACCGTCCCCCTGGCCACCCCGAGATCCTGCGCCAGCGCCCTGGTCGAGGGCACCGCGGCGCCCGCCTGCCAGCGTCCCTCCCGGATGGCCGCGCGGATCACCGCGGCGAGCCCGGCCCGGCCGCTTTCGGGACGCCAGTCCAAGTGGACGTCCATTCCCGAACTGGACCATGATTCTGCCATGAGACTGGACCATACTCGTGGGCCAGTCGCCGCTAGATTCGACGCCATGACCGAGCGAATCCACGTGGGCAAAAGAGTGCCCGAGATCTATCAGGCCATGGTCGGACTGCAGGCCGAAGTCGAGAAGGCCGCCGCGAACGCCGGCGTCGACCACAAGATCCTCGAACTGGTGAAGATGCGGTCGTCGCAGATCAACCACTGCGCGTTCTGCCTCGACATGCACTCCCACGAGGCGCTGCAGAGGGGCGAGTCGCCGCGGCGGCTGTTCGTGCTGCAGGGCTGGCGCGAGACCGAACTGTTCACCGAGCAGGAGCGCGCCGCGCTCGCGCTCACCGAGGCGATCACGAACGTGGCGACCCTGCACGACGTCCCGGACGACGTCTACGAAGAGGCCACTCGCGTCTTCACCGAGGAGCAGTACCGCGCCATCGTCTGGGAGGCCATCGCGATCAACAGCTGGAACCGGATGTGCGTGACCAGCCACGCGCCGCTGCCCGAGCGCGCCGAATGACGGCGGCACGGCTGCGGGAACTGCACGTCGCGGGAACGCCGTTGCTCCTGCCGAACGCGTGGGACGCCGGCAGCGCGCGTCTCGTGGAAGCCGCCGGATTCCCCGTCGTGGCGACGAGTTCCTTCGCCGTCGCGGAGGTCCTCGGATACGACGACGGGGAAGCCGCGCCCGCCGACGAGATGTTCGCCGCGGCGTCGCGGATCGCGCGGGCGGTCTCGGTGCCGGTGACCGTCGACGTGGAAGGCGGGTACGGGCTCGATGGGACCGAACTCGCGGCGAGGCTGGCCGAGGCCGGTGCCGTCGGCTGCAACTACGAGGACACCGACCACGCCTCGGGTGGAGTCCGTTCACTCGCGGCGCAGGCGGAACGGATCGCGGAGTTGCGCGAGGCGGCAGGGGACGCGCTGGTGATCAACGCCCGCGTCGACGTCTTCCTCGGCGCGTCCGACGAGCGGGCCGTACTGGACGACGCGATCTCGCGGGCCAAGGCGTACCTAGAGGCCGGGGCGGACTGCGTCTACCCGATCCTGCTGAAGTCACCGGACGTGCTCGGCGATTTCGTGCGGGCGGTCGCGCCGGGGGCGGTCAACGCCTTGCCGATGCCCGGAGGTCCCGATCTCTCCGCGCTCACCGGACTGGGGGTGGCGCGGATCTCGCTGGGCACCGGGCTGTGGAAGTCGGTACGCGCGGATCTCCGCGCGAAACTGGCCGGACTGACGGCGGGGAAGCTGCCTCACTGAAGGAAGACCGGGACGGTGCGGCCGGGGGCGTCGGATGCCGGCCGCACCGTCCCGGCGGCTAGTGGGCGACGGCCTTTTCGGCACCCACGCCGGTGAGCGAGCGGACCTCCATCTCGGCGTACTTCTTCTGGTTGTGCTCCTTGGACAGCACCGTGCCGAGCCAGCCGAGGAAGAACGCGATCGGGATCGAGACGAGACCCGGATTGTCCAGCGGGAACCAGTGGAAGTCGACGCCCTGGATCATCGAAGCGCTCTTGCCGGTCTTGGCGTCGACGGGCTTACCCGAGACGGCCGGCGAGAAGACGATCAGCAAGATGCAAACCCCGAGACCGCCGTAGATGCTCCACAACGCGCCCTGGGTGTTGAACCGCTTCCAGAACAGCGAGTAGAGGATGGTGGGCAGGTTCGCCGACGCCGCCACCGCGAACGCGAGTGCCACCAGGAACGCGATGTTCTGCCCGTTGGCGAGGATGCCGCCGAGGATCGCGACCGCCCCGATCACCAGCGCGGTGATCCGGGCGACCTTCACCTCCGAGGCCGGGCTCGCCTTGCCCTTCTTGAGCACGCTGGCGTAGACGTCGTGCGCGAACGACGCCGACGCGGTGATCGTCAGGCCCGCGACCACGGCGAGGATCGTCGCGAAGGCGATCGCCGCGATCAGGCCGAGCAGGACCGGTCCGCCGAGTTCCAGCGCCAGCAGCGGAGCCGCCGAGTTCACGCCACCGGGGGCGGCCTTGATCCGGTCCGCGCCGACCAGCGCGCCGGCACCGTAGCCGAGCACCAGCGTGAACAGGTAGAAGACGCCGATCAGCGCGATCGCCCAGACCACGGAACGGCGCGCGTCCTTCGCCGTCGGCACCGTGTAGAAGCGCATGAGCACGTGTGGCAGGCCCGCGGTGCCGAGGACCAGCGCGATGCCCAGCGACAGGAAGTCCAGTTTGGTGGTGCCGGTCTTGCCGTACTGGTTGCCCGGCCCGAGCAGCGCTTCACCGGCGCTGCCCGCCCTGTCCACGGCACCTTGCAGCAGCGAGGAAAGGTCGAAGCCGTACCTGCCCAGCACCCAGAGCGTCATCACCAGCGCGCCGACGATGAGCAGTGCGGCCTTGATGATCTGGACCCAGGTGGTGCCCTTCATCCCGCCGATGAGCACGTAGGCGATCATGATGATGCCGACGATCACGATGATCGCGGACTGCCCGGCCTTGCTCTCGATCCCGAGCAGCAGCGCGACGAGGCCACCGGCGCCGGCCATCTGCGCGAGCAGGTAGAAGAACGAGACGGCCAGGGTGGACGTCGCCGCCGCGGCCCGCACCGGGCGCTGCTTCATCCGGAACGCCAGCACGTCGCCCATGGTGAACTTGCCGGTGTTGCGCAGCAGTTCCGCGACCAGCAGCAACGCCACCAGCCAGGCCACCAGGAATCCGATGGAGTAAAGGAAACCGTCGTAGCCGTAGACGGCGATCGCGCCCGCGATCCCGAGGAACGACGCGGCGGACAGGTAGTCGCCCGCGATGGCCACACCGTTCTGCGGCCCGGTGAACGCGCGCCCCGCGGCGTAGTAGTCCGACGCCGTCTTCGAGTTGCGGCTGGCCCGGAACACGACGAACAGCGTGACGACCACGAAGAGCCCGAAGATGGTGATGTTGAGGACGGGGCTGCTGCCCTCGACTCCGGCGGCGAGGGTCATTTGGTCTCACTCTCGAGGTCGGTGCGGATCTTCTCCGCGATGGGGTCGAGTTTCTTGTTCGCGTAGCGGACGTAGAGCCCGGTGATCACGAAGGTGGAAACGAACTGCAGCAGACCGAAGATGAGACCGACGGTGATGTTGCCGGCCAGCTTCGTGCTCATGAAGCCGTGCGCGTAGTCGGCGAGCAGCACGTAGAGCAGGTACCAGACGAGGAACAGCGCCGAGACCGGGAAGACGAACCGGCGCAGCCGCGCGCGCAACTCCTTGAACTCGGGGCTGTCGTGGGCTTTGTCCCAGTCCGTTTCAGGCGGACCGGGAGCGTTCGGTTCGGTACTCATCATGCTCTCCTCGCACCGCGAATGTGGTCCGCGACACGTTAAGGAGAAGCCGGGGAAAGCGGAACCGTCAGCGGTTCGAACGTCTGCCGAGACGACGAACGGTCGACGAACGGTGGCCCGGCCACGACGAAGGGGGCTCGGCTGTGCGATCGTCCAGATGCAGCCGCAGCATGGCGGCCGTCGACCACGCGGGTGGCCTGCCCCGCAAGGAAACCACGAGCATTACGCCGAATGCCAGCGGAACCGACCACGGCGCGGGCTGCGACACCAGGATCGCGGGCAGACCGCTCAGGCCCGGGACGGACAGCGCCACCAGGATCGAGCCCGAAGACGCGACGAGACCGGCGAGGACGCCGCTGATCGCGCCCGCGGCGGTGAGCCGGTCCCACCAGATGCCGAGTACCAGCAACGGGCAGAACGTCGACGCGGCCACGGTGAAACCCCAGGTGACGAGAACACCGGCGTCCAGTCTCGCCGACGGCAGCGCGAGCAGGACCATCACCGCCGCCGCGCCGAGCACCGACCAGCGCAATCGCCGCAGGCCGCCGGGGGCAAGGTCGTGCGCGACCGCGCCGGAGATGACCAGCAGCAACCCGAGCGACGTCGCCAGGAACGCGGCGAACGCGCCAGCCGTCAGCAGCCCGGTGAACAGCGACCCCGCCCAGCCGTCGTCGACCTGTGCCGGCAGCGCGACGACGACGGTGTCCGTCGCGCCGGAGACGTACAGTTCGGGCACCAGCACCCGGCCGAGGACGCCGTAAACCCCTGGGAACAGGTAGAAGACGCCGAGCAGGGCGACGGTGATCGCCGCGGTGCGGCGCGCGGCGCGGCCGTCCGGGCTGGTGTGGAAGCGCATCAGGACATGCGGCAGGCCCATGGTGCCGAGCATGGTGGCGATCAGGATCGCCCACGTGCCGAGCAGCGGATAGCCGTGGTCGCCGAGGTCGAGCAGCGGCCGTTGCCAATCCGGCCCACCCAGCGGGGCCCCGCCCCGGACGGCGGGAACCGGGGTGCCCTCGGCGAAGTGCAGTGTCTGCCCGCTCCTGGCCACCAGTTCCCCCGGCGGCACCACGTGTTTTTCCGGGGTGAGCAGGGTGGTCGGCTCGCGCAAGGTCAGTGTCACGTCGATCTCGAAGGACAGCTCGGTGTCGCGGGCGAAGTGGGTGAATTCCACCGGGTGCACCGAAGCCGACCGTTCCTCCGGGGAGACCTGGGAGACCAGCCAGATCGCGGGGACGAGGAACAGCACCAGCTTCAGCACGAACTGGAAGGCCTGGACGTAGGTCGCCGCGCGCATCCCGCCGAGCGCCAGTGTCGCGCTGACGGCGGCGCCCGCGATGACGACACCGACCCAGTACGGCGTGCCGCCGACGGCGGTCAGCACCAGCCCCGCGGTACGGAATTGCGGGACCAGGTAGAGGGTGCCGATCACGAGGACGACGACCGCGGCGAGGCGGCGCAGGGCGGGGGAGGCGAGCCGGGCTTCGGCGAAGTCCGGGACGGTGAGCGCGCCGGAGCGCCGCATCGGCGCCGCCACGAGGACCAGCATCGCGATGTACCCGGCGGTGAACCCGACCGGGTACCAGAGCGCGCCGATCCCGTCCTTCACCACCAGCCCCGCCACCCCGAGGAACGACGCCGCGGACAGGTATTCGCCGGAGACCGCGGCCGAGTTGACCAACGGGGAGATCCGGCGCGAGGCGACGAGGAAGTCCGACGTCGTGCGCATGGCCGCGACGCCACGCAACCCGATCAGCAGCGTGACCAGCACGACCGGTGCCACCGAAAGCGCCGGGACCACTAGTCGTCCTCGATCTTTTCCGCGCGGCGCAACTGCCACCACGAAAGCAGTGCCATCGCCGGATACGGGAGGATCGCGATCATCAGCCAGGACAGCGGGATACCCAGCGGCCGTACCGCATCCAGTCCGGGGAACACCCCGAACACCAGCGGGAGCCCGAACACCAGCCCGAACATCCCGGCCAGCGCGGGGAGCCCGCGACGGCGCTGGGCCCGGTAGAGCGCGTCCGCGCGTTCCGCGTCGCCCGCGGCCAGCCGGGGGACCCGCCACCGTCCGCGCGAACGGCGCCGCGAACGCGCGAGCCGGGTCTGCGGGCTGGTGACGGCGACCCGTTTGACGCGGCTCACCGACGGCTTCCCCGGCCCAGTTCGCCGCGTTGCGCGGCGGCGAGCAGCCGGTCGCGCAGGTCGCGCGCGTGGCGGCGGCTCACCGGCACGTCACCCGCTTCGGTATGGGCGAGCAATCCGCCGGTGGTATCGCTGCGTAGTTCGAGCACCGCGTCCACGGCGAGCAGGAAACCCCGGTGCACGCGGGTGAAACCCGTTCCCTCCCAATACTCTTCGAGCCGGGAGAGGGGCATGCGCGTGACGTGGACGCCGGATTTCGTGTGCAGCTGGACGTAGTCGCCGTGCGCCTCGACGAACTGGACGTCGTCCCGGCGGACGTATCGCGTGCGCCCGCCCGATTCCACCGGCATCGCGGACATCGCGTCCGGCGCCGGTTTCGGTTCGCCGTCCTGGTCGCCCGCCATCCGGACCACTTTGGCCAGTGCGGCGGACAGTCGTTCCGCGCGGACCGGTTTGAGCAGGTAGTCGACGGCGCCGATGCCGTACGCGGCCACGGCGTGGCCGTCGTGCGCGGTGACGAACACGATCACCGGCGGCCGGTTGAGCCGGGCCAGCAGCGAGGCGAGTTCGAGCCCGTCGAGCCCCGGCATCGAGATATCGAGGAAGACGGCGTCGAAATGGCCGCCCTGCAACAGCTTGAGCGCGTTCAGCGCGTCGCCGGCGGCGACCACTCCGGCGACTTCCGGTGCCTCGCGCAGCAAGCTGCACAATTCGTCGAGGGCGGGCGGGACGTCGTCGACCGCCAGCACCCGCAGCCCGTTCCTCACGGCAGCACCCCCGGCTGGAAGCGGGGCACGCGCACCACGACCCTGGTGCCCGCGCCGGTCTCGGTCTCGACCGTCAGGCCGTACCACGGCCCGTAGACACTACGCAGCCGTCTGTCCACATTGGCCAGTCCCACGCCGCCGTCGTCGCCGCGTCCGGCCAGGATCGCCGCCGCGCGGACGGGGTCCATGCCGACACCGTCGTCCTCGACGCTGAGCACGCAGTCGTTCCCTTCCGCCATTCCCTGGATCTGGATGAGCCCCGCTTCGGCGCGCGGCTCGATCCCGTGCCGGATCGCGTTCTCCACCAACGGTTCCAGCACGAGGTACGGCACCGCGACGGCGAGCACCTCCGGCGCGACGCGCACCTGCACCCGCAGCCGCTCACCGAGCACCGCGCGCTGCAACGCCAGATACGTCTCGACGGCGCGGAACTCCTCGGCGACCATCGTGTACTCGCCGTGCCGGGCCAGGCTGTAGCGGGTGTACTCGGCGAAGTCGAGCATCAGGTCGCGGGCGCGATCCGGATCGGAGCGGACCAGCGAGGAGATCACGGTGAGCGCGTTGTAGACGAAATGCGGCGAGATCTCGGCCCGCAGCGCGCGCAGCTCGGCCTCCGCGGCCTGCTCGGCGGAGGCCTCCAGCCTGCCGCGTTCGAGCGCGTGGACGACGAGCTCGGCGGCCTGGCGGGCGACGGCGCTCCGGCCTTCGGTGACCAGGAGGACACCGGCCAGTTCGTCGTGGACGTGCAGCGGCAGCGCCAGCAGCCCGGGCTCGGACACCTGCGTCTCGGAGTGGAGGACCTCGTCGAGCGCCGAAACCACGACGTCGTCCGCCGCCGGGCGGCCGGACCAGGTCAGCGAGCCAGAAAGGTCGGTCAGCCCGAGGCCGGGGACGCCGAACAAGCGGCGGAGGCCGTGCGTGGCGCGGCGGGCGCGCGGCCCGGCGAGGCCGTCGCTGAGATCGTCGGAGACGCGCTGCGCGGCGGCGAGCACCGGCACCGGATCCGCGCTCGCGGCGGGACGCCAGGGCAGACGCGTGCTCATCGGCCACCTCCCTCCGCGATGTCGAGGACTGGATCCTAACGTCGGCGCGGGGTTTCGGCGGTTACGCTCCGGGCATGATCACTGGGGAGGCCGTGGTGCTCCGGCTGGACGTCGTGTTGCGCCGGCTCGCGTGGGCGGGGTTCGCGGTGTTCGGCGGGGGCGGGGTGGTGGCCGTGGTCGGGTCGCTGTTCTCCCGCTCGGTTCCCGGGGTGGTGTTCAGTCTGCTCGGCGTGGGGTTCGCGGGGCTGATCCTGCTCGCTCTCCGGAGGTCTACCGGTTCTTTGACGATCTCGGCCGAGGGTTTCGCGGTGGACGGCGCCTTCGAGGTGCGCTGGACCGAGGTGCCGCGGCTGCGGGTTCGGCGGGAGAAGCGGCGGGTGGGGCGGTGGATGCACTGGTGGCACTACCGGCTGTCGTGGGTCGGCGCCGGACCGGAGTCGCTTCTGGAGGACGGCGAGTACGCGTACGCGCTGGGACACTTGGGTGGGGGTGCTGCGCTGTATGCGGCTCTCGCGCGCTTCGCTCCCGCTGGGGTGATCGAGCTGTGGGAGTGAGGGGTCGGAACCTCGACCTTCGCCCCTTGCCGAGCACCTGAAGGCCTCCTTCCGTGCGTCTGGCGCACGGAAGGAGGCCTTCAGGTACTTCAGATGGATATAGGGGTGCGGTCAAGTCGGTGGTGAGAGAACACTCACGACTTGCCGCTACCTCAACAGCTTCGCGCGTGGAAGTACTGCGCGTTCGCGTTCGCCTTGGTGATGGAGTGCGGCGAAGCGGGTCACCGGTTATCGCCCCTCTTCTCCGGTGCGGGCGGACGGCAGCGGATGACCGTGACCTCGCCCTCCACAGTGGACTGGCCGGCGTCGTGCGGGACCACGTATGTCTCGCCCTTGCGCAAGGCGAATTCGCCGCCGTGTTCGGTGCGGAGCGTCCCCGAACCGTCCATCACGACCAGCACCGCGAAAGACGGGTCGAGTGACAACGTTGTCGACTTCCCGGAAACAGCGGGACGGAGCCGATCGGCGCAGAAGAACGCGTCACTGCCGTCGGCGAGAAGGTCCACAGTGGACGCGTGATCACCCGCGGTGCGCTTGACGATGGAGCCGAGCCGCTCCTCGTCCCAGCCCGAGGTGTCCAGGGTTTCGATGGCGGTCTCGAACCCGATGCCGAGGTGCGCCTTCTCCGGGTTCGCCAGGAAGTCCCGCCACTCCAGGGTCAGCGAGAAGTCGGTCGGCTGCTGGAGTTCGACGACGAACACGCCTTCGCCGATCGCGTGCGGCAGGCCCGCCGGGATGTGGACCGTGTCGCCGGGCGTGACCGCGACACTGTTCAACGCGCCGAGCATGGCGGGCGCGTCCTGGGTGCGGGCCCATTCGTGCACCGTCGCTTTGTCGACGGTTTCCTTGAAGCCCGGGTAGACACGCGGGTCGTCGCCGTAGGTGCCGACCACGATCCACGCTTCGGTCTTGCCGAAGTGCGAGTCGAAGTGCCGTTTCGCGAACGAATCGGACGGGTGGAAGTGCACCGGCAGGCGCTGGCCGGCGTCGAGCAGTTTCACCAGCAGGCCGGTCGAATCGCCGAGTACCTCGACGTGTTTCGCGCCGAGCCAGGCCGACGGGTTCTCGCGGACGGCGTCGCGCAGCCAGACCCCGCTGGGCAGCTTGGTCAGGCCGTGGGTCTCCTGGCCGAACATCGTGGTGGCCGAGCCGACCCAGTCTTCGGGCCCGAACTTGGACTCCGAGGGGGCGCCCCGCAACGCGGCGATGGCGTCGCCGCCGCGGTAGAACTGCGGCGGCTGGTTCGCCGGCAGGCGGATCGGTTCGAGGTGACCGCTCATGAAGGCGCGACCTCCCCGGAACCACGGGCTACGAGATGCACGGGCAGAACTACCTTTCTCGGTGCGGATTGATCTCCCTGGACCCTGGCGAACAGCAGTTCCGCCGCCGCCCGGCCCAGCGCGCTCACGTCGTGCGCGATCACGGAGACCGGCGGATCCAGCAGATCCGCCAGTTCGAAGTCGTCGAAGCTGATCATCGCGGGACGCCGCTCGGCGTGCGCCAGCGCGCGCAGCAGGTGCACGGCGACCCGGTTGTTGCCCGCGAGCACGGCGGTGGCCGGATTCGGCCCGGTGAGCAGCCGTCGCACGGCGTCGCCGACACTCTCGGCGGTCGGCGTCCGCAGCACGACGAGGGTCTCGTCGTAGGGAATCCCGTTGCGGACGCAGCCCTCCCGGAAGCCGCGCAGCCGTTCGCCCGCGGTGAAGATGTCCGGGCTGTCGGCGAGGAACGCGATCCGGCGGTGCCCGTGTTTCGCCAGGTGGGCGACCGCTTCGACGGTGCCGCCGATGTTGTCGACGAGCACCGTGTCGGCCACGATGTCGCCGGCGGGCCGGTCGAGGAACACCACCGGCGTGCCGGCGCGCATCTCGGGGACCAGATAGCCGTGCTGCATCCCGGCCGGGACCACGAGGATGCCGTCGACCCGGCGGGAGCAGAACTCCAGGACCAGTTCGCGTTCGCGGTCGGAGTTCTCCTCCGACGAACCGGTCAGCACCTGGCGGCCGAACGAGGTCGCGATGCGTTCGACGGCCCGGTTCAGCTCGGAGTAGAAGGGGTTCCCGACGTCTTCGACGATCAGGCCGATCGTCCCGGTCGTCGAGCCGCGCCGCAGGTTCCGCGCGCCGAGGTTGCGCCGGAACCCGAGCTGCTCGATGGCCGCCATGACGCGCTCGGCGGTGTCCGGATGGACGGCGGGTTCGTCGTTCACGACCCGCGAGACTGTCTTGATGCTCACGCCCGCGAGGCGGGCCACGTCACTCATCGTGGCCCGTCGGCCGGTGGTGCGGTGGCCGTTGTCCGGTCCGCTGGGAGACAACGTTGTCATAGTGGCGGGAATTGAACGCCGGTGTCGCGATGATGTCAATGCCCGCTTCGCGCCGGTCCGGTTTTCCGAGGTCGAACCGTTACGAGGCGGATCGGGGGCGGGCCGCTGTCCGGAATCGGACAAGGTTCGCCGGATCTCTTGACCAAATGGTCGGTTCCTGTCGAAGGTGGGCAGGCAGCGACAACGTTGTCAGGAGGCGGTCTTTCCCATGCCTGCACGCACTTCGATCCGCGTCGCCGGGTTGCTCACCGCGCTCACTGTCCCGGCCGGGCTGCTCACGCCCGTCGCGGCGGCGGCACCCGGCGGCGACCCCGTGGACGCGGTCAACACCTTCATCGGCACCAAGGACGACGGCAACACCTTCCCCGGTGCTTCGGCCCCCTTCGGGATGACGCAGGTCAGCCCGATCTCGTCGCATTACGCCGGTTACCGCTACGACGACACCGCGATCCGCGGCTTCGGGCACTTCTTCCTGTCCGGCGCGGGCTGCTGGGAGCAGGGCGGCCTCGTGTCGTCGCTGCCCACCACCGGCGCGGTCGGCCCCGGCGCGGCGTTCGACACGAACGAACCGGGGACCTTCGACCACAAGAAGTACGCCTCGCCGTACACGCACGAGGGCGAGGTCGGGAAACCCGGCTACTACAAGGTGCGGCTCACCGGCTATGGCGGCGTCGACGCGGAGACCACCGCGACCACGCGGACCGGTGTCGAGCGGTACACCTTCGCGAAATCGGGTGACGCGAACGTTTTCGTCAATGTCGGGCAGGCCAACGACAAGGAACCCGCGACGGCGAGCCAGATCCGCGTCGTCGGGGACCGGACGGTCGAGGGAATGGTGGAGTCGCAGGCGTTCTGCGGCGGCAAACCGTACAAGACCTGGTTCACCACGACGTTCGACAAGCCGTTCAAGTCTTTCGGCACCTGGTCGCCGACGGGTGGCGCTCCGGGCTCGAAGGAGTCCGCGGGCGGTGGAGGCCTTCGTGGCGCCTGGCTGACCTTCGGCGGCGGACAGGTCACCGCGACGACGGCGATCTCCCATGTGGACGCTTTCGGCGCCCGGCTCAATCTGGTGGCCGAGAAGGGGCGCTCGTTCGACGTGGTCCGTGACGGTGCCCAGCGCGCCTGGCGCGAAGAACTGTCCTCAGTAGACATCAAGGGTGCGTCGAAGGACGACCGCACGGTGTTCTACACCTCGCTCTACCACGCGCTGTTGCAGCCGCTGACCGGCAACGACGCCGACGGCCGCTACCGCGGCTTCGACGACAGGATCCATCGGGCGCTGGGCTGGACCTACTACGAGTTCTTCTCGTTGTGGGACACCTATCGCACGCAGAACCAGCTGCTCGCCCTCTTGCGGCCGGCGCGGGCGAAGGACGTCGCGAAGTCCGTGCTCGCCATCCACGACCAGGGCGGCTGGCTGCCGCGCTGGGCGTACGCGAACCAGGAGACGAACACGATGACCGGCGATCCGGTCACCCCGTTCCTGGTCGACCTGTGGCGCTTCGGCGCGCTGTCCGGCCAGGAACTCAAGGCGTACCAGGCACTTCTGCGGAACTCGCGGGAGATCCCGCCCGCGTCCTCGCCGTTCCAGGGCCGCTCGGGGAACGCCAGTTACCAGAAGGACGGGTTCGTCCAGTACGACAAGGACTTCCCGAAGAAGGGCCAGGACACCGACCCGAACCACGGCGCTTCGGCCACGCTGGAATACGCGCTCGCGGACTGCTCGCTGTCCATCATGGCCGCCGGTCTCGGCAAGAAGGACGACGCGAAGGCCTTGGCGGACAAGGGGCGAAGCTATCGCACGCTGTGGGACTCGTCGGTGACCGACCGCGGCTTCACCGGCTTCTACCGGCCCAAACTCGAAGGCGGCGAATGGTTCGGCCCGGTGGGCAAGCCGTTCACCCCGCAGAGCCAGGACGGCTTCCACGAGGGCACGTCATGGCAGTACCAGTGGCTGACCCAGCAGGACGTCCCGGGCCTGGTGGAGCGCATGGGCGGCAAGGAGAACGTCGGCAAGCGGCTCGACGACTTCTTCGCCTACGGGGATCTGGTCGAGGATCCCGCGAAGACCGTGCGCGAGGAATGGGTCGTGGGCCCGTACAACTACTACAACCAGTTCCGCTACAACCCGAACAACGAGCCCGACCTCCACTCGCCGTGGATGTACACGCTGACCGGGCAGCCGTGGAAGACCTCGGCCGTGGTGCGCGCCGCGCACACGCTGTTCACCAACGCGCCGAACGGTGTCACCGGCAACGACGACCTCGGGACCATGTCCGCGTGGTACGTCTTCAGCGCGCTGGGCCTGTATCCGGCGGTGCCGGGCACCGGGCAGTTCGTGCTCAACGCGCCGCGGTTCGAGAAGTCCGTGGTGCATCTGGAGAACGGCCGGGACATCACGATCAAGGCCCGTGGCGCCGACCCGGCGAAGCTCCAATACGTCCAAGGAATGGGAGGCGGAGCACAGCGGGCGTATGTCGAGTTGGCACAGTTGACCCGAGGCACCACTTTGGACTTCCGCCTGACGGACGACGCGGCGAAGGCGACCTGGGCGACCGGTCCCGAAGGGGCGCCGAAATCGCCCTGTGCCGAATGATCCGAGTGGTTCAGACCGATTCGTCCGGGGGTCGTGAGGAGCATCACGGCCCCCGGTGTTCCGGTGAGGGCCGTCACGCCTCACACTGGTATTACCACGTCCGACAGCGCTGTTGACGTTCTAGGCGATTCCGCCTTGGACAGTGCTCGTCGGACGTAGTCATGTGCATACCCGTAGTGGTGAGACCCCACAGGAGGAGAAAGTGTCCAGCAAGGCCGCTCTAGTATTCCGCGTGGCCGCGGTAGCCGAAGCCCTCTCCTGGGCCGGGCTGCTGGTCGGGATGTTCCTCAAGTACGCCGTCAAGCTCGGCGAGGGCGGCGTTCCCGTCCTCGGCATGGTGCACGGCGTCGTGTTCGTCCTCTACGTGCTGGTCTCCCTGTCCGTGGCGAAGCCGCTCGGCTGGCGCCCGAAGACCCTGGTCCTCGCGCTGCTCTCCAGCATTCCGCCGCTGTTCACCTGGCTGTTCGAGTCCTGGGCGCTGCGCAACGGCAAGCTCGACGGGCCGCAGCGGTTGTCCCACGGCGGTGTCGGCCTGTTCGCCAAGGCCGCGAAGTCTTCGGAACCCGTCGCCGTCTGATCTTCGGCAAGGACAGAAGGCCTCCTTCGTTGCGCTGGACGCAGTGAAGGAGGCCTTCTGTCACTTGCGGGTCATTCGGTGAAGTCGCCGGTGGCCTTGCGGACCCTGGTGAGCAGGTCGGTCAGCTGCTCGGTCTGCTTGCCGGTGAGCCCGGTCAGCCCGAAGTCGATCTCGGTGACCGCCTTCGTGGCCTCTTCGCGCCGTGCGCGGCCTTCGTCGGTGATCTCGACCAGCGTGGTCCGGCGGTCGGTCGGATGCGGCACGCGCTTGACCAGGCCGTCCTTTTCGAGCCTGTCGACGATGTTGGTGACACTCGTCGGATGCAGCTGGAGCCGCTCGCCCATCACGCGCATCGGCAGATGGGAGGCGCGCGCGAAGGTCAGCAGGACAAGCGCCTCGTACCGGGCGAAGGTCAGCCCGTGCGGTTTGAGCGCGCCATCCACGGCGGACTGGATGATCTGTTGCACGCGCATGATCCCGGTCACCGCGGCCATGGTTTCGGACGGCCCGATACGGGCTTCCCACAGCTGCGCCGCGCGGGCGATCGGGTCGAACGGCAACGGACGGCTCATGGCGGTCGAAGTTACCAGCGGGTACCCATGCCATGCCGCACGACCGGGTGTTATGCGTGGGAAAAGCGTCTGAACGAGGAGCAGAAGATGATCGTGGCCTTCAGTGTCAGCCCGTCCGCGACCGAAGAGGACGGCGGGGTCAGCGAGGCCGTCGCCCGCGCGGTGAAAGTGGTACGCGAGTCCGGCCTGCCGAATTCCACCAACGCGATGTTCACCAATGTGGAGGGCTCCTGGGACGAAGTGATGGACGTCGTCAAACGCGCCGTCGAGGCCGCGGGGGAGGGCTCGTCACGGGTCGGACTGGTGCTCAAGGCCGACATCCGGCCGGGTCACGAAGGCCAGCTGACCGCGAAGGTGGAACGTGTCGAGAAGCACTTGAGCGAGTAGGTCAGGGGAGCGGCGGGGTGAAGGACACCAGCCACAGCCCGCCCTTGACCGCGATGGCCACCGGGTGGTCGAACGCGCTGCCGTCGGCCAGTTTCCCGCTGACGGTCGCCGAAGTCGGCGCGAGATCGTCCGGTGCGAACTTCACCGTGACGTCGTGGGCGCCTCGACCGGCCAGGGCGTCGACATAGGACTTCGCGAAGTCGCCCGCCGACGCGGGCGGGTAGTCGATGAGTTCGGAGAGGGCCTCGGCGTCGTGCTCGTTGAGCGCGGCGGTGAGGCCGTCCCGGAGTTGCCCCGGACTGCCGACACCGGGATCGGGCTGATGGGCGATCAGCACCGTGATGACGCTCACCCAAACGGTGGCGATGGCGATCGCGACGGCCACCGTGGCCGTCCTGCGGGTCGGAATGTCGATCACCCCCTTCGTGGCGAGCCTGCCGGAACGGAACCGTCCTGCCAAGCGGGCAGCCGGGGGCATGCGGTGAAACCCTCGGGGATGCGTGCCAGGATGGAACCGTGACACACCCACGCGGATCAGCATCGAAGACGGCGGCCCTTTCCGCCGCGCTTTCCGGCGCGGTCGACCTTTCCGCGCTCAAGGCGCGTGCCGAAGCGCCGCAGAAACAGCCCCCAGCCCCGCCGCGCCCGGCGGACGGTGCCGCGCCCGGCGCCCCCGCCGCGGGTGGCGCCGTGATCGAGGTCACCGAAGCGACCTTCCAGTCCGAGGTCGTCGAACGATCCATGCGGCAGCTGGTGGTCGTCGACCTGTGGGCCGAATGGTGCGGCCCGTGCAAACAGCTCAGCCCCGTGCTGGAACGCCTCGCCGCCGATTCCGGTGGCGCCTGGGTGCTCGCGAAGGTGGACGTCGACGCGAACCCGCGCATCGCGCAGCTCTTCGGCGCGCAGTCGATCCCGACGGTCATCGCCATCGGTGGCGGCCAGCCGGTCGACGCGTTCTCGGGCGCGCTGCCCGAACCCGAGATCCGCAAATGGCTCGGTTCGCTGCTCGACGCGCTGCGCGACCGGCTCCCCGGCATCAAGGCCGCCGAGGAGAACGGCGGTGGCGTCGAGGTGCCGGAGGACCCGCGGTTCACCGAGGCCGAGGAGGCCTTCGAACGCGGTGACTTCGCGGCGGCTCAGGCGGCCTACGAGCGCATCCTCGACGTCGAGCCGGCGAACGAGGAGGCCAAGACCGCGCTCGCGCAGGTCAAGTTCACCGCCCGCGCCGAGGCCGCGGGTCCCGACGCGATCGCGAAGGCCGACGCGAACCCGGCCGACCTCGAAGCGCAGCTCGCCGCCGCGGACCTCGAAGTCGCGGGGCAGCGGCCCGAGGCGGGCTTCGCGCGGCTGGTCGCCGTCGTGCGGCGTACCGCGGGCGACGAGCGCAACAAGGTGCGGGAGCATCTCGTGGCGCTGTTCGACCTGTTCGACTCGGCGGACGAGCGCGTCATGAAGGCGCGGCGGGATCTGGCGAGCGCTCTGTACTGAGGTTTTTCGTGTACTGGGACGGCACACGTGTCGTCCGCCGGATCACGCGTGTCGTCCCGTCAGTCACGCGAGACGGCCGGCTTGCGTCGTGGGGTTCGGGAGCTTCGAACGCGAGCTGTGTGCGAGGCCGCGCGCTTCCGGGGCAGGCCTGGCGACTTCCGATGCTATGAAAGGTCCTTTCCTGGCAAAATTTGCCAGGAAAGGACCTTTCATAGCACTTCAGGGAGCCGTGACCGGACCGATCAGCCGTACTGGGTCGAGCAGACCGAGGAGCTCTCCAGGTAACCCTTCCGCAGTGCCTCGACCCGCTCGAAACCGTTGTCCACGCGCTTGCCGTTGACGTCGGCGGACACCAGGCTCTCCGGGCTCAGCAGGTCCGAGATGGCCTCGTCGAGGTCACCGGCGGAAAGCCGCAGCGTCGCGCCGGGCACCGAGCTGGCCTTCGCCCACGCGCCGACCAGGCAGGCGGTGCGCAGTCCCGCGTTCGCATTGTCGATCGACGCGCCGACGCCCTTCTGGATGCCCATCGCGTACCGGGACGCGATTTCCGAGAACGCGGCGAAATCGCCCTTGCCCTCGCTGTGCCCGCTTTCCCATTCCGCCTGCTGGTCGACCGGCTGGGCGAGTTCGCGCAGCTTGGTCAGGTCGATGCTGACGGTGTTGTTCGACGGGCAGTACGACGCGGGCGGGGTGCTGGGGCCGCCGGAGCAGCTTCCGTTGCCGTCCTCGGTGATCTCCGGGCCAGGGACACCGGCGCCCTTGAAGGCCTCGTCGAGGCTCTTCTTCAGGATCCCGACGATCTCGGCGTCGAGCTTCGCGTCGCCCTTGCCCTTGTCACCCTTGTCGAACGGGCGCTCGGTGATGCGTGCCTTGATGTTCTCCTCGTTCATCGCCGCGCATTCCTTCGGGCCCTTCTCGAACCCGACCTGGAACGCGTACGTGCGGTCGAACGCCGTGCCGTGCGCGCCCTGTTTGGTCGCGCTGGTGCCTGCCTGGTCACGGATCAGGAACAGCGACGCCATGACCTGGTTGAGGCCTTCGGAGGTGGAGACGCGGTAGAACTTGCTCTTGTCCTCGGCGACCCAGCGGAAGTAACCGCCGGCGAAGCAGTCGGCCTGCTGCTCCTTGACGATCGACGGGGTGTTCTTCTTGATGCTGGCCTTCTCGCCGAGCCGGTACTGCACGGCGTGCCCGAGTTCGTGCGCGAGCACGACGGCGCCCGCCATCTTCCCGAACCGTTCGCGCAGCATGGGCAGCAGCACGCCGCGGTCCCACGCCACCAGGTCACCCGGCGGGCAGTAGAACGCGTTGACGAGCTTCTTGACGCTGCCGCATTCGGTCTCTTCGTCGTCGGTCTTCGCGCTGTAGGACAGCAGCGACTTCAGCGGCTCGTACGGCTGGCCGAAGTCGCGCGGCATGACCTCGGTCCAGTAAGCCTGCGCGTCGGCGATCGCGGCGATGGCGAGCCGGTCGTCCTCGGAGCCGTCCTCGTTGCGGACCTGCAGATCCGGTTTGGGCGCATCGGGTTTCAGGCCGCTCTCGAAATGCGTGACCGGCAGGCCGGCGATGTCCCCGGCGCCCGGCTGGCTGCCTTGCTGACCGGTCGAGCCCCCCTTGCCGTCGCAGGCGCTCAGCCCGAGGGCCAGCACCGTCACGACCGCGATCAGAGCCGGGCGGCGGATGCCCCGCACTCCCCCTTGGATCATGTTCACTCGCTTGTCGTCAGGGCCCCGACCGGGCCGCGTACTCCGGCAAGCAGGGACCCTACCCAGCGCTTATGGCCCGCGTGCAGGTAATCCCCGAAGTGGGTCTTGAGCGAGGCGGGGGCCCTGCCGATATGGTCGCTCCTCATGAAAGCAGTCCGCCGGTTCACCGTCCGCGCGAGCCTGCCGGAGTCGCTTTCCGGCCTCGGTGACCTCGCCACGAATCTGCGCTGGACCTGGCATCCACCCACGCGCGACCTGTTCGCGTCGATGGACGCGGAGCTGTTCGACCGCGTCCGCGATCCGCTGCGGATGCTCACCGCGCTGCCCCCGGCCCGGCTCGACGAACTCGCCGTCGACGACGGCTTCCTGACCCACGCGCGCGAGGCGGTCGCCGATCTGGACCGGTACCTCGCCGAGCCGCGCTGGTACCAGAAGCAGGACGACGCCGACCTTCCCCCGGCCGTCGCGTACTTCTCGATGGAGTTCGGCGTCACCGAGGCACTGCCGAACTACTCCGGCGGCCTCGGCGTGCTCGCCGGTGACCACCTCAAGGCGGCTTCGGACCTCGGCGTGCCGATGATCGGCGTCGGGCTGCTCTACCGCGCGGGGTACTTCCGGCAGGCGCTGTCGCTCGACGGCTGGCAGGTCGAGCACTACCCGGTCATCGATCCCAACGCCTTCCCGCTGGAGCTGCTGACCGACGGCGGCGAGCCGGTGCTGGTCGACGTCGCGATGCCCGCCGGGCGCACGTTGCACGCCCAGATCTGGAAGGCCCGCGTCGGCCGGATCCCGCTGCTGCTGCTGGACACCGACACCGAGGCCAACGACGAGGACCTGCGCGCGGTCACCGACCGGCTGTACGGCGGCGACGCCGACCATCGCATCCGGCAGGAGATCCTGGCCGGGATCGGCGGCTTCCGCGCGGTGCGGCGGTACTGCGAGCTGACCGGGCATCCGCAGCCGAAGGTGTTCCACACCAACGAAGGCCACGCCGGATTCCTCGGACTCGAACGGGCCCGCGAGATCATCCAGGCCGACGGGCTGGCGTTCGACGAGGCGCTGCCCGCCGTCCGCGCCGGCACCGTGTTCACCACGCACACCCCGGTCAGCGCCGGGATCGACCGGTTCCCCGTCGACCTGGTCCAGCGGTACTTCACCGACGGCAGGCTGGTCCCGGCCGTCGATCCGCGCCGTGTCCTCGCACTCGGCGCGGAGGACAACCCCGGCCTGTTCAACATGGCGCATATGGGATTGCGGCTCGCGCAGCGCGCGAACGGCGTCTCGGCACTGCACGGCCGGGTGTCGCGGCGGATGTTCTCCCGGCTGTGGCCCGGATTCGACTTCGACGAGGTGCCCGTCTCCTCGGTCACCAACGGCGTGCACGGGCCGACGTGGGTGGCGCGTGAGCTGAGCGCGCTGCTCGGGCGCGACCACGAGGAGCTGGGTCTCGAAGGCGTCCCTGGCAGGCCGCTACGGGACGGCGTCAGCGACGAGCAGCTGTGGGCGCTGCGGCGTGAGCTGCGCGAGAAGCTGGTCGCCGAGGTGCGGCGCCGGGTGCGGGCCGCGTGGATGCAGCGCGGCGCGTCCGCGCTCGAACTCGGCTGGACCGACACGGTCTTCGACCCGGACGTATTGACCGTCGGCTTCGCGCGCCGCGTGCCGACGTACAAACGGCTGACGCTGATGCTGCGCGACCCGGAGCGCCTGCGCGCGCTGCTGCTGGACGAGCGGCGCCCGATCCAGCTCGTCGTCGCGGGCAAATCGCATCCGGCCGACGAGGGCGGCAAGCAGCTGATCCAGCAGATCGTCCGGTTCGTCGACGATCCCGAGGTCCGGCGCCGGATCGTCTTCCTGCCGGACTACGACATGTCCATGGCGCGCTACCTCTATCGCGGCTGTGACGTCTGGCTGAACACGCCGGTGCGGCAACTGGAGGCGTGTGGGACCTCGGGGATGAAGTCCGCGCTCAACGGCGGCCTCAACCTGTCCATCCGTGACGGCTGGTGGGACGAGTGCTACGACGGCAGCAACGGCTGGGCGATCCCGACCGCGGACGGCGTCACCGATCCGCTGCGCCGCGACGAACTGGAGGCCGCGGCGCTCTACGACCTGCTGGGCCACCAGATCGCGCCGCTGTTCTACGACCGCGACGCGGGCGGTGTGCCCGGCGGCTGGCTGTCGATGGTGTGGCACACGCTGGAAACGCTCGGGCCGCGCGTGCAGGCCTCCCGGATGGTGCGGGAGTACGTCGAATCGGGTTATCTGCCCGCCTCGCGGATGGTCGCGGAGGCCACGGGCGACGGCTATCGCGGCGCGTTGTCGCTGGCCGACTACCGGACCAAACTCGACGTCGCCTGGCCGCGCGTGCGGATCTTCGACACCGAGCTGCTCGTCGAGGACGCCGCGCCGATGGTCACCGGCACCGAGGTCACCATCCGGGCCCGGATCGACCTCGCCGGCCTCGAACCGTCCGAAGTGGACGTTCAGGCCGTCGTCGGGAAGGTGGGTGACGGGGACGAACTGGGCGACCCGGTGACCGTTCCGATGTCGGGCGACGGGATCGGCGCCTTCGCGGCGCGGCTGAAACTGCCGCATCCGGGCTCGATCGGCTATACCGTTCGCGTGCTGCCGAAACACCGTCTGCTGGCCACGCCGGCGGAATTGGCCCGGGTCGTCCACGCGTAAAATCTCGTCAAGCCGGTACCGAACAAAAGAAACCGCCGATTCTCGATTTCCACCGAACACTACGGAACGGCCCGGTGAAATAGACTTCGCCGGGCCGATCCCGAATGGCGGAGGAATGGTGGCTTCGGCTAAGGAAACGAGAACGTCGCGCAGGGCCAAGGACCGGCTGCACCATGTCCACGCCCGCGCCGGGATCCGGCAGGACGGGCTCGGCCGTGCGCTGGGCCCGGAATTGCGGGAGATCTGGGGCATCGCCGAGGACGCCGAGCCCGGCAGGGTGCGCGAGATCGTCCTTCTGCGGCTGAACCGCGTTCTCGAGCGGTTCGCCGATCCGCTCATGCCCGAAATCGTCTGGACCGCCTACAACCTCGGCGTCGATCCGGTGGACGGCGGGGCGGGCATGGTCGGCCGGATCAGGACCATGGTCGACCGCGGCCGGGTCGCGGTCTCCGAGCGGACCTGCACCCGCCGGTTCTACGATTTCCTGGGGAGCGTCAAGAACAGCCTGGACGGTTTCCAGGAAGACCTCACCGGTGAAGACTTCCGGCTCGCCTCACGGTGGATCGCGGGGAACGTCCGCCCGGACCGGGAGCGGCCCGACGGCGGCCCGCGCGACCCCGTCCCCTCGGTCCTGCGGATGTTCCTCGACGGGACGGTGTGCGGCCCGGCGGACGAGGTGGGCGCCCCGGTCCCGGCCCGCCTCGGCGCGCACGGCGACTGGTTCTGCGTCTTCACCGACGAGCGTCTGCTGGCCGAGTACCGCGCGGTCACCGGCGCGGGCTGGTCCCGGATCCGGCACCGGACGGGCCGCGACGTCGTGCTCGCGGCCGCCGGCCGTGACGTGGCGACCGGAGTGCTGGTCAACCCCCGGCCGACACGATCCGCCGGGATCCACGCCGCGCTCCCGCTTTGGCCGGACTCGATCGCCCGGCTCGCGGTCCGCCGATAGCGCGTCAGGGGACGGCCGGCGTGCCGCCTTCGCGGATCGGGAGACCCGCCGAGCGCCAGGCACGGAACCCGCCTTCGAGGTCGGTGGCACCCGGCAGGCCGAGCCGCCGCAGGTCGGCGGCGGCCAGGCTCGACGAGTACCCCTCGTTGCACACGACGATCACCGTCGAGTCCGGTTTCACCTGCGGCAGCCGCCACTCGCTGTCCGGCGCGAGCCGCCACTCGAGGTGGATGCGTTCGACGATCACCGAGTCCGGGATCTCACCCTCTTCCACCCGGTTGACGTGCGGGCGGATGTCCACGATCAGGGCACCGTCCCGTTGCAGCCGCAGTGCCTGCTCCGGTTCCGCCCGGTCCAGTCCGGACCGGGCGGCCGCCAGCAGGGCGTCGATCGCGCTCATGCCTGCTCCTCGTAGTGGGTCGCTTTACGTTGCATGAGCAGGCGCACCGTGTTGACCGATGCGCTCGCACGCTCACTCATCGGCCCAGTATTGGGGTGAGCGAGGGGATTTCGGCGGGGACCTCGGCGAGCGAGCCGTATTCGCGGGTCGCGACCAGCGGCGGCGAGTAGGCGTGGACGCTGGCGGCGGGCTCGGAGCCGATGCCGGTCACCTGGTGGGCGCGCCCCGCGCCGAAGCCGATGCCCTCGCCCGCCACGTGGGTGCGGCGCCGGATCGGGCCGCCGGGATAGCGGTACTCCTCGCCCAGCTCGCCCTGCAGCACGGTGAACGAGCCGGACGCGCCGCCGTGGTCGTGCGGTTCGGTCCGCTGGCCGGGCAGCCACGACAACAGCCACAGTTCGACGCCGTCGGTCAGCGCGAGCCGCGCCCACCAGCGGTGGGCGGCGTCGAACCGCAGCAGGCCGCGCAGGCCCGAGGTCAGTTCGGTGGTGACCGTGGAGGTCAGCTCGGCCAGTTCACGGGGTGTCCAGAGCAGCCGCTCCGGGTGCAGCAGTTCCGGGAGCAGCGGGTCGATCAGCCGCGGGTGGATCTCGAAGTCCTGGTCGGCAGTGAGGGACGTGGTCACGGTGAAGCTCCTCGTGGGGTTCGCGGGCGCGGAAGCTAGGGCCGAACGCGGCGCGACACGGGAAGAACGGGAACTCAGCCGTGTCGCGCGGCGGTACACCCGCACGAGGCGACGAGGAGCAGGTCGATGGCCCGGCGGCGCCAGAAAGAGCCCCCGATGACGGGGAAGGCGGCGGACACGGACCTGATCACGCCGCCGATGGTGCCACAGTGCCCTCCCGCCGGTCGCTCCGTCCCACTTCCTGGACCAGCCGCTTTCCCCCGACCGGCGGCCCGGTGCACACGCGCGCGCGTGTGCGGACACAATGGGCAGGTGAGCGAGCCGATCCAGCCCAGCGAACTTGACGACCTCGTGGTGAGGATGACCGGTGTCGGGGTCCGCCGAACAGGCAACGACCTCCTCGCCGACCTCGACTGGACCGTGGAACTGGACGAACGCTGGGTGGTGCTCGGCCCGAACGGCGCGGGCAAGACCACCCTGCTCCGGCTGGCCGCGGCCGAACTCCACCCGACCTCGGGAACGGTCGACCTGCTCGGCGACCGCATCGGCAAGGTCAACATCTTCGAGCTGCGCCCGCGGATCGGGTTCACCTCGGCCGCGATCGCCCAGCGTGTACCGGGCGAGGAGCGCGTCGTCGACGTCGTGGTGAGCGCCGGTTACGCCGTCGTCGGCCGCTGGCGTGAGGAATACGACAGCCTCGACACCGACCGCGCCTTGGCGCTCTTGGGCGCGCTCGGCATCGCGCACCTGGCCGATCGCACCTTCGGGACGCTGTCGGAGGGCGAGCGCAAGCGGACGCTGATCGCCCGATCGCTGATGACCGACCCGGAGATGCTGCTGCTCGACGAGCCCGCCGCCGGACTCGACCTCGGTGGCCGTGAGGACCTCGTCGCGCGCCTTTCGGAGCTGGCCCTCGACCCCGAGGCCCCGGCCATGGTGCTCGTCACCCATCACGTGGAAGAAATCCCGCCGGGATTCACCCACGCGCTGCTGCTGCGCGACGGCCGCGCGGTCGCCTCCGGCCTGGTGGACGACGTCGTGACCAGCGACAACCTGTCCAAGACGTTCGATCAGGACCTGCTGCTCGAACGGTCCGGTGATCGCTACTTCGCCCGTCGCCGCTGACGGGTCGTACTGACCGGTAGCCTGCAATCTGTCTCGGACGGTTAAGGAGGACGGCGTGGGAGAGTTCGTAAGTCTCGAGGTCGAAGGCGGGGTCGGCACGATCCGGCTGGACCGCCCGCCGGTCAACGCGCTGAACGACCAGGTGCAGGCCGAGCTGGCCGAAGCGGCCCGTGAGGCCTCCGAGCGCGACGACGTGCGCGCCGTGATCCTTTACGGCGGCGAGAAGACCTTCGCGGGTGGCGCGGACATCAAGGAGATGGCCGAGCGCACCTACCCGGAGATCGCGAAGTTCGGCGCGGCGCTGACGGCGTCGCTGGCCACCATCGCGAACATCCCGAAGCCGGTCGTCGCGGCCATCACCGGCTACGCGCTGGGCGGCGGGCTCGAACTCGCGCTGACCGCCGACCGCCGGATCGCCGGCGACAACGTCAAGGTCGGTCAGCCGGAGATCCAGCTCGGCGTCATCCCCGGCGCCGGCGGCACGCAGCGCCTGGCGCGGCTCATCGGCCCGAGCAAGACCAAGGACCTCGTGTTCACCGGCCGCTTCGTGAAGGCCGAGGAGGCACTCGCGCTGGGGATCCTCGACGAGGTCGTCGCCCCGGACGACGTCTACGCCGCCGCGCACAAGTGGGCCTCGCAATTCGCGAACGGCCCCGCTGTGGCGCTGCGCGCCGCGAAGGCCGCGATCGACGGCGGTCTCGACACCGACCTCGCGAGCGGTCTGAAGCTCGAATCCCACCTCTTCGCCGCGCTCTGGGCGACCGAGGACCAGCGCAACGGCATGAAGTCGTTCATCGAGAACGGCCCCGGCAAGGCCACCTTCGAGGGGAAGTAAGCGCGATGACGCAGGTGAACGATCCGGCGCCGAACCCGCACGCCACCGCCGAAGAGGTCAAGGCCGCCTACGACGACCCCAAGCTCGCCAACGTGCTCTACCACGACTGGGAAGCCGGCACCTACGACGAGAAGTGGTCCATCTCCTACGACGAGCGCTGCATCTCCTACGCGACGGACGTGTTCAACGCCGTCGCCGGTGAGGACGGCCAGCCGTATCCGACCGCGATGGAACTGGGCAGCGGCACCGGTTTCTTCCTGCTGAACCTGATGCAGGGCGGGGTGATCAAGAAGGGTTCGGTCACCGACCTGTCGCCGGGCATGGTCCAGGTCGCGCTGCGCAACGCCGAGAACCTCGGCCTCGACGTCGACGGCAGGGTCGCCGACGCGGAGCGGATCCCTTACGAGGACGACAGTTTCGACCTCGTCGTCGGGCACGCCGTGCTGCACCACATCCCGGACGTCCGCGCCGCGTTCGCCGAGGTGCTGCGGGTGCTGAAGCCGGGCGGCCGGTTCGTCTTCGCGGGCGAACCGACGAAGGTCGGCGACTTCTACGCGCGCAAGCTCGGCCAGCTCACGTGGTACCTCACCACCAACCTGACCAAGCTCCCGGCGCTGAACGGCTGGCGCCGTCCACAGGAGGAACTCGACGAGTCCTCCCGCGCGGCCGCGCTGGAGGCCGTGGTCGACATCCACACCTTCGACCCGTCCGAACTCGAGTCGATGGCCCGCGGCGCGGGCGCGCAGGACGTCCGCGCGGTCACCGAGGAGTTCGCCGCCGCGCTCGCGGGCTGGCCGATCCGGACCTTCGAAGCCGCCGTGCCCCAGGAGAAGCTGACCCTGCGCTGGCGTCTGTTCGCGTACCGGCTCTGGTTGCGGCTGTCCGCTCTGGACAAGAAGCTGTTCGCCAAGGTGCTGCCGCGCGAGCTGTTCTACAACGTGATGATCACCGGCACCAAGCGTTCGTAGGTGCCGTATCGATTCACGCTCGACGACGTCGCCTTCCTGCGCTCCGATGCGGGAAGCGCGGCGCTCGCCGAATGTTCGTCCCTGCCGCTGACCGGCAAGACCCGCATCACCGACGTCGCCGCCGTGCGCCGGATCGCCCCGGACCACGCGGCCGCGGTACTGGAAACGGTGGTACTGCGGCGGAAATCGTCGGCCAAACTGGACTCCGCGGATTCGTGGCTGTTCACCGGCGACGCGCTCCAGCAGGCCAGCGCCACACTGGTCGCCCGGCACCGGGCTTCGCGGTTGGCCGGTCGTGATGTCCACGACGTGACGTGTTCCGTCGGCGCGGACCTGATCGAGATCGCCCGCGCCGCCTCCCGGGCGCTCGGCTCGGATCTGGACGAGGTCCGGCTGGCGATGGCGCGGCACAACGCTTTCGAGGCCGGGGTTTCGCCCGATTTGGTGCGTGCCGACGCGCTGCGGCCGGTCAGCCGTGCTTCGGTCGTCGTCGCCGACCCCGCCCGCCGCGACTCCGCCGGGCGCCGGGCGTGGAAGCCGGCCGATTTCCTTCCGCCGCTGGACGGATTGGTCGAGTCGTACGCCGGCCGCGAGCTTGCGGTGAAATGCGCGCCGGGGCTCGATTTCTCCATCGCGCCGTGGGCGGACGAGGTCGAACTGGTCTCGTTGGACGGTCAGGTGCGTGAGGCGTGCCTGTGGCGCGGCGTGGGCTCGACGGTGTCGCGCCGGGCGACGGTGTTGCGGTCGGACGGTACACAATGGACGGTCACCGACGCCGATCCCGACGACATTCCCGTGCGTGAACCGGGTGCATGGATCGTCGACCCCGACGGCGCCGTCGTCCGGGCCGGACTCGTGCGGCATTACGCGGCACGGCACGGCCTGTGGCAACTCGACGAACGCATCGCGTACCTGACCGGCGACGTCCCGCCGCCGGGAATCCGGGCGTTCCGGGTGGTCGAGCACGGGCCGTACAGCGAGAAGAATCTGCGCGTCTCGCTGAAAAAACACGACATCGGTCGCTTGGAGATCCTCGTCCGTGGTCTCGACATCGACCCGGACGCGTTGCGGCGCAAGCTGAAACCTCGCGGCGGAGAAGAAGCGACCTTGGTGCTGACCAGAATCGGTCGTTCTGGAGTAGCGTTCCTTTGCCGCGCACAGCTGACGTGAGAAGCATTCCCTGAGCCGGTTCACCGGTCTATGGAACTGGTGGTTCCGAGTCCGCCGGCAGCGCCAAGCTGCCTCGTCCGGCAGCCGGACCGGGGCGTGAAGAAGCCCACCGTCGTTCAAGAACCTCGAACGAGGGTTACCCTGCGTCATCGAGGGTGTTTCCCGGCCGATCCACCGAATCCGGGGTACTCCTGCCCGGAGGGAATATCCGCGCGGGCGGCGTCGCTGTTCCCGGTATTCGGAAACCCTCGAGGAGCTGATCCATGCCTGACAAGAAGGTGCTGAAGCCGAGCGCGGCCCACCCGATCACGGTGACGCCGAACAAGGCACGGGTGGTCGTCACGGTCGGCGGTAAGGTCGTGGCGGACAGCGCGAACGCGCTCACGCTGCAGGAGGCGGACTACCCGCCCGCGCAGTACATCCCGCGTGCCGACGTCGACTTCGGCGTGCTGGAGCGGACGGAACACTCGACGTACTGCCCGTTCAAGGGCGACGCGGCATACTACAGCGTCCGCACCGGCGACGGCGTCGCCGAGAACGTCGTCTGGACCTACGAGGCGCCGTACGACGCGGTCGCCGAGATCAAGGACCACGTGGCGTTCTACCCGTCGAAGGTGGACGCGATCGAAGAGCGCTGATCCACCTCACGGCAGCAGGTCGACGCGATCCCCGTCGGCCGCGAGTGACGTGTCGGATCCGATCCGCCACGCACCAGGCACGGTCGTCCGGCCGGAACAGGGTGGGCGACCGCGCCTCGAACCAGTTCGGCCGGGGCCGCCAGCCGAGTTCCGGCACGGACGTCGGCGGTCCTTGGAAGAGCAGGTAGTCCCGGTCTGGATGCCGCAGGCGCGGCGGGTCGAAGTGCTCGTCGGTCCAGCCGTAGCCGCCCCAAAGGCGGAGCCAAGCCTCCGAAGTGGACGTGTGATCGCCGAGAACGGCCAGCAGCGCGGTGAGACTGTGCAGAGGTTACGTGCCGCGTTCGGGCGGGAAGTTCCGCCAGACCGAGCCGGTGAGATTCACCGGATCCGAGGAGCCGACCAGCGCGTGCCACCGCATGGCGCCATCCCGTCTCGGCCACGACTTCGCCCCATTCGACCAGCCGCGGTCACGCTCGGCGGGGTGGCAGACCCGGGCGTAGGCGGCATGGTCACGGGGGACCGTGCGGCCGGTCTCGCCGGTCTCGCCGGTCGCGCCGGCGAGGATCCAGCCGACTGGGGCGGGTCGAGTACCGGTCGCAGCACGGCGGCAAGTTCCCAGCGAGATCATGGGCGGCGCATCTTGTCGGTGGGCGGGGGCATACTGCCGGACGTGGGTGTTCCGCTGCGTCACCGTTCGGGCCGATCCGTGTACCGCGAAAGCGCGCCGGTCGCGCGGGGCGGCTCGTCGCTTGCCGACGTCGCCGCCGAGGTGGGTTACGCGGATCAGTCCCATCTCGGGCGGGAGTGCCGCCGGCTGTCCGGTGTTCCGCCCGGCGCGCTCGTCCGATCCTGGACTGGCCGAAACGTTCCAGACTGAGGCGGTCCACCGCGCGAAAATCGGGAAGTGCTCGAACCTCTTCGCGTCACCATCGACATCCGCACGGACGATCTCGACCTCAACGGGCATGTCCGCGGCCCCGTCTACCTCGCGTACGCCGATCACGCTCGCTGGGAATGCGTGTGGGCGGCCGGCGTGGACCCGTTGGCGCTCAAGGCCGGGAACCTCGGCCCGGTCAACCTCGAAACGACGATCCGGTTCCACCGCGAGCTCCGCGCCCGTGCGCGGATCGACGTCCTGACCCGGTTCACCTGGGCACCGGGCAAGGTGTCACGGGTCGTCCAGGAATTCGTGGCGCCGGACGGTGCCGTGGTGGCGGAGGTGGAAAGCCTTTCCGGGCTGCTGGATCTCGAACGACGGCGGTTGGTGCCGGATCCCGGACGGCACTGGCGAAAATACGCGGCACGGCCGGAAATCCTTGGCCTGCCGTGATCAGATGGTCACCCGCTTCTCGTAGAGACTGGTGGGCCATTTCGCCGCAGGTGGATCGGCAACGTGCTCGAAACCGATCGCAAGGCGTTGTGCGGGATCATGATCGTGCTCTATGCCACGATTCGTGGGAGTTTCTGTCGCAGGAGATGGGGTACGGGTCGAGGTGTGACGTGCTGGCGCCGGCTGCGGGACTGAACTGGGGCCGGTATGGGGCAGCAGTTGCACGAGTGCTGCTCACGAGGCGCACGGGGTGAACCTGCTGGACTGGTCGTGCGGCGGTCAATAGGTCATCTGTGCGGGCGTTGAAGGGGCCAGAAAGCGACCCGAGTTCCGTGAACCGGACCCTTGTCGGATCGACATGCCATGTGATCACCGACCGGTATCCCCTTGGTAGCCTCCGTGACCAGCACGGCGTCACCCAGCCGATGCCGTTGATCCAGGCGATCCCGCCGGTGCGGGCGGTCCCGGGTCACCGCGGCGAGGGCCACGCCGGATCTGCACCGACCGCGCCTACGGCCACGACGAATACCGTCGCCTTGTCCGCGCCGAGGGATCACGCTCGGCATCGCCCGCCGCGGCGAATAACACGGTTCGGTCTAGGCGTTCACCGCTGGGTCGTCGAAGGTGCCTTCGCCCTGCTGCACTGGCTCCGCCGCATGTGCATTCGCTGAAGATCCGCGACGACATCCACAAGACTTCCTCACCTCTGCTGCACCAGAATCCGCTGGCACAGACTTAGTACTGCAATGACATTTCGTTATAGAGTGGTTGAGTGTGTCGGTTAGGCTTTGGCCCGGCGATCGTGTAGTTGATCTCCTGTGTTGGAGATGGCGACGGGTTGGTCGGCGCATTTCACTGCGTTCGCGGGGCGGTTCGCGTCGCGGTTCTCGCGGGTGGAGCCGCGGCGTCAGATGGTGTCTTACCTGCGGGGACTGCTGGCTGAAGTCGAGCGCAAGAACGGCTGGACCCTGGCGGAGATGGCCGGCGAGGCCGGCCCGCAGGGCATGCAGCGGCTGCTGAACTTCTACGCCTGGGACGCCGAAGGCGTGCGTGATGATGTGCGGGCCACGGTGGTCGAGGTGCTGGCGGACGCCGAACGTGGCGTGTTGATCGCGGACGAGACCGGGTTCGTGAAGAAGGGCACGAAGTCCGCGGGCGTAGCGCGCCAGTATTCGGGCACGGCCGGGCGCATCGAGAATTCGCAGATCGGCGTGTTCTTGGCGTATGTATCGGCTCGGGGGCGGGCTTTGATCGATCGGGAGTTGTATCTACCGAAAGAGTGGATCGCCGATCGGGATCGGTGCAGCGCTGCGGGCATTCCTAACGGCGTCGGATTCGCGACGAAACCCGAACTGGCGCAATTAATGTTGGAACGCGCGCTCGCCGCGAGTATCCCGTTCGCGTGGTTCACCGCCGACGAAGCGTACGGGCAGGTTGGACGGCTGCGGCTCTGGCTGGAAGAACACGACATCGCACATGTACTGGCGGTGCCCAAGTCCCAGATGGTGATTTCCATGGATCTGCGGCAGCGGCGCGCCCACTCGGTTATCGCGGACGCCGCCCCGACTGCCTGGCAGCGCCTGTCCTGCGGCGATGGCGCCCACGGGCAGCGGATCTACGATTGGGCCGTAGTTGACATCCGCCCGCTGCGCCGGCGAGAAGTCGGCCACTGGCTGCTGGCCCGCCGCTCGGTCAGCGACCCCACCGAGATTTCCTACTACATTTGCTTTGGCCCCGCCGAAACCGATCTCCGAGAACTGGTACGCGTCGCTGGCAGCCGCTGGGCGATCGAAGAAAGTTTCCAAACCGCAAAGAACGAAACCGGGCTCGACCACTACCAGGTCCGCCGATACGAAGCATGGTATCGGCATATAACTCTCTCCATGGCAGCGGCAGCATTCCTCGTCATCACTCGAGAGACCGCAAAAAAAGGGGATCTACACCCGGCCTGATACCGCTCACGTCCAACGAAATCCGCAAGCTATTCAACCGTGTCACCACGCGGGTCCAGCACACAATCCAGCACGCTATGCACTGGTCACGATGGCGACGAACCAGCCAAGCCCGCGCCCGAACCAGCCACTACCGCCGGCGCGGCCATCACGAAGTGTCATTGCAGTATTAGAGCGTGTCTTACGTGGTGAGCTTTCGGAGTTTCTTGTGGCAGGTGAGGGCGGCTCCGAGGGTAAGGAAGGCGAGGAAGTGTTCGGCTTTGCGTTCGTAGCGCAGGGTGAGGCGGCGGTATCCGGTGAGCCAGGCCATGGTTCGCTCGATCACCCAGCGGTGTTTGCCGAGTTTGTCCGCGGATTCGATGCCTTTGCGGGCGATGCGGACTGTGATGCCGCGGTCGCGGACCCAGTGTCGGAGCGCGGGCTGGTCGTAGGCCTTGTCGGCGTGCAGCTTGGCGGGCTTGCGGCGTCGCGGGCCTCGGTGGGACTTGACCGCGGGGATCGCCATCACCAGGGGTTTGAGCGCGAGCGAGTCGTGGGTGTTCGCGGCGGAGATCGCGATCGTGAGCGGCAGGCCGGCACGGTCGGACAGGACGTGGATTTTCGAGCCGGGTTTACCTCGGTCGACCGGGCTGGGGCCGGTCAGAGATCCCCCTTTTTCGCGCGGACGGAGGCGCCGTCCACGATCGCACGACTCCAGTCGAGCAAGCCCCGGCTGCCCAGTTCGTCAAGCAGTACACGATGGAGCTCGCGCCATAGCCCGGCCTCTGTCCATTGCGCGAACCGGCGGTGCGCGGTCTGGAAGGGCACGCCGAACGACGGCGGCAGATCCCGCCAAGCACATCCGCTGGTCAGCACGTACACGATCGCCGTGAACACCTGCCGCGGATCCAACGGCGCGGTCCCACCACCCTGCGGACGCGGTGTGAACGCGGGGATCAACGGCTTCACCAGTTCCCACAGCTCATCCGGCACAAGACGCAAAGACAACCGATCAACCACGACCAAGATCATGGCGCATCAGCCACCGGTCGCCACGTAAGACACGCTCTTAGAAACCTATTCATCTGTTACGACTTTTAAATCCGTAGGTGCATGGTGTTTCGTCTGGGTGTTGTGGTGGGGTCGAGGTAGGCGGGGGCGGTGAACTCAGGTAAGCCGTCGTGGGTGATCCGGGCTTTCCATTCACTATGGTGGATGAGCCGGTGATGTTTGGTGCACAGCAGCACGAGGTTGTCGATTTTCGTTTCGCCGTGGTGTTGCCAGAAGACGATGTGGTGTGCCGTACAGCGGGGTACGGGCATGTCACAACCCGGGAACGCACAACCACCGTCGCGGAGGGTCAGCGCGTACTTCTGGGCCAGGGACACGGTCCGTTTGGATCGGCCGATGTCGAGGGGTTCCCCGCCAGTTCCGAGCACACCGGGTCGGACACGGGCGTCGCAGGCGAGGATGCGGGCGTCGGTGGCGCTGATCGGCCCCACCAGGTCCAGGCAGGCGTCGCCGAGGTCCCGGATCAGGTCGTCGTAGGACATGGTGACCAGGATGTGGTGACCAGGATGTGTGTGGCTTCGCCCGCTTGTCCGGGGAGGTCGCGGCTGGTGGTCTTCAACCGCACGTAGTCGGTGAACGCATCCCCGTAGCGCTCGTCCTGGGTGCGGGAGTCCCGCACCCCGTCGGTGGCTTTGTGCGGTTTGGCCATCGGATCCAGGTCCGATTTCAGGCGGGCGTAGGTTTCGAGATCCAGGGTGGCCTTCAAGCCGAGGGTTGCCGTCGCGGTGCTGGGTAAACCGCATCTCCGGCCGGGTGTCCTTCGGATCCTCGCTGCGGGGCTCTTTCCCGTCGGGGTCGAGTTTGTCCAGCAGGCGGCGTCCGGCGCGGGCGATCTGCCGCGGCCCCGCGTGGCGAGCCAAGTCGACGAGGATCTTCTCCCCGGCCCGGATGTCTTCTTCCGGGACGGTGGAGGGGATGCGAGCGAGGGTGCGGATGATCGCGTCGATCTGCGAACCCCCGATCACACCCTCCGCCGCGGCCTGAGCGGTCAACGGCGCCAGCGGCGGCCCGGGATCTCCCCCGATCGACGGACCCGCATGCAGGGCCAGGACACGATCAGCGCGGACACCGGCCTCCCTGTCCGTCACCCGGAAATCCTCGAAAATCAACGCCGCCAACGTCGAATGACCCGAGCACCCACGCACCCCACGGGCATTGATTTCCGCCAGGATCGCGTTCTGCTCCGCATCCAACCGACGCTTCCGCATTTCCAATTCCTGCTTACGGGCATGCAGCGTCGCGGTGTCGACACGCCACCACTCGATGGACGTCTCCGGGGATGCGTTGTCGCTGGCCACGACTTCACGCTACTCCATATAGAACAGATGTGCTAGCCCTAATGGCCCAGTGGGGAGAATTCGAATGCACGTGCAGAGAAAGCTCTGAAGCGTGTTAGAGGTGCGAAGGAGATGAAGAGCGAAGACGCGCGAAGGACGAGGACGCACGATAGGCACGAAGGCGCGGAGGGTGCGAGAGGGCGAGGGCGCGAAAGTACGAAAGCCAGCGAAGGCGCGAAGGCGCGAAAGTGAGCGAAGGCGCGAAGGCGCGAAGGCGCGAAAGTGAGCGAAGAAGCGAAAGCGCGAAAGCACAAAAGGTGAAGGTGTAAAGGACGAAGGCGGGCAAGGCTCGTGCGCGACGGCCGGACCCTGTGCTAACGTCGTTCCCGAGCCCCGTATGGGCCTACGCATGGAGGTAGCGGCTACTCAGCCACCAGAGATCGGCACACACCGTCTCTCGCATCCGATCATCCCCGCGTCCGTGGGATGACGCCTCCATGCGCTGCGTCCGAAACTCAGGCGAAACCCGCCCGCACCCGGGCGAAACCCGCCCCAACCCGGGTGAGTCAAGGCTTGTGTGCTCGTTCCGGTGCTGGTTTCCGTGCCCTCCTGTCGACACATCGACGGGAAAGGACCGCATTGACCGGCTTCAACGACCAGGTGATCGAGGAATTCAGGCGTACCAAAGGAAATCTCGGCGGCAGGTTCGAGGGGTGGCAGCTGATCCTGCTCACCACCACGGGTGCCAAGAGCGGTAAGCGGCGGACGAATCCCTTGGGATACCTCGAAATCGACGGCAAGACCGTCGTCGTCGCTTCCAACATGGGATCTCCGTCCCACCCGGGGTGGTACCACAACATCCGGCGCGACCATCGGGTCACGATCGAGACCGGCGCCGAGACCTATGAGGCGATCGCGGCCGTTCCGTCCGCGGCGGAACGGGACGCGTTGTTCGCGCGGATCGTCGCCGAGGAGCGGGGATTTGCCGACTATCAGGCGAAAACTTCGCGCGAGATGCCAGTCGTGGTCTTGCACCGGATCGACGACCGGGTGCGGGGGATGGGGGACTTCCTGGTGGAGGTCCACGACTGGCTGCGGGAGGAACTCAAGACGCTGCGCGCCGGGGTGGACGAGATCGTGGCGGGCCGCGCGGAGTCGCTCGGCATAGCGAAACCCCTGCGGGCACATTGTGTTTCGTTCTGCGACGCGTTGACCAAGCATCATACCGGTGAGGACATGGGCGCGTTTCCTATGTTGGCCCAACGGTTTCCCGCTCTGGCTCCGACGCTGACGAGGCTCGGGGAAGACCACGTCGTCGTCGCGACGTTGCAGAAGCGCATCCGCGAGCTCGTGGAGGGCTACGTCCACGGGGAGAGTGACCCTGTTCTCTTGCGTGACGACTTCGATGAGCTCGCGGGGAAGCTCGAAGCGCACTTCGCTCACGAAGAGCGAACGGTGGTGACGGCACTCAACGTGACGGCGCCCGGCTGATCGGTACACACGCCCTGGGGTTCCGGCCCCAGGGCGTGTATCATGGTGAGCGGCGGAGCCTCATGCGCGACGCCGATCCGGCACGAGGCGGGTGGAATTCGCCCCCGGCCTCGCCGAAGACCGCGAACCAGCGGTCCCTTCGAAAGGTTCTACAGTCAAAACTCACAGCACCGACAGTGCGCTGTTCAGCCACCCGCTCGACACCCAGGTCGAGCGGCACGACCCCGCGACCCCGCAAGGCGAGCGATACATGGATCTTTTTCGCGAACCTTCTTATCCCACACCGGAACCTTCGGCCGACGCCGTTCGTTGACGGAGCAGATCAACGTTTTGGGTGTCGTGTTGGCCAAGCACGCTCGCGCAGAATTCGTCGCGGGCGTCGCCTTCCGAGCGCCGAGCCGCGACATCGGCTGACACAGCCGATACCGGTCCTGGCAATCGACAAGAAACGGCGACATGACTTCAGTTCTAAACAACCCGGACAGCGCAGAGCGGCAGGCGCCACAGCCCCTGTTGTCCGGGGAGCAGTCCAACACCGAAAACTTTCTCGTCAAGCTGTTCGCGGTGGTGCCTCTGCTGGCACTGGCCGCTTCCGTCCCCTTCGCGTGGGGCTGGGGGCTCGGCTGGGTGGACCTCGGTCTGGCCGCCGGGTTCTACTTCCTCACCGGTCTGGGCGTGACCATCGGTTTCCACCGCTACTTCACCCACGGCGCCTTCAAGGCCAACCGCGGCCTGCGGATCGCCCTCGCGGTCGCCGGCAGCATGGCCATGCAGGGCCCGGTCATCGGCTGGGTGGCCGACCACCGGCGCCATCACGCCTTCGCCGACCGTGAGGGCGACCCGCATTCCCCGTGGCGGTTCGGCTCCAGCCCGGCCGCGCTCGCCCGCGGCTTCTGGCACGCCCACATGGGCTGGCTGTTCGATCGCGAGAAGACCAACGCGCAGCGGTTCGCCCCGGATCTGCTGGCCGACCGGGACATCGCCCGGATCGATCGCCTGTTCCCGCTGCTCACCGTCGTGACGTTGCTCGCGCCCGCCGTCCTCGGCGGCGTGATCACGATGTCGTGGTGGGGCGCGGTCACCGCGTTCTTCTGGGCGAGCCTGGTCCGCGTGGCGCTGCTGCACCACGTCACCTGGTCGGTGAACTCGTTGTGTCACATGATCGGCGATCGTCCGTTCGCCGCCCGTGACAAGTCCGCGAACTTCTGGCCGCTCGCCATCGCCTCGATGGGCGAGTCCTGGCACAACTCCCACCACGCCGATCCCACCGGCGCCCGGCACGGTGTCCGCCGAGGTCAGCTCGACATTTCGGCGCGGTTGATCTGGCTGTTCGAGAAGGCGGGCTGGGCGACGGACGTCCGCTGGCCGAAGGCCGACCGGCTCGGCCGCAAACTCAACCCCGGCCACTCCCTGTCACTACGCCGGACCGCGAAGCGGGCCTGAGCCCGTCAGCGGATCGCGTCCGCGATGGCGTCGATCAGTTCCGGCCCGTCCGAGAACGCCGGGTCGTTGTGCTCGGCACCGGGGACTTCGACCGTCCTCGCGCCGGCGGCCCGTGCCACTTCACGGCTCTGCTGGGCCGGGACGATCGAGTCAGCGGCGCCGTACACGACGGTCACCGGTGCCTGCACGCGCGCGACGTCGTCCCGCGTCGGGAACTCGTCCCGCAGCAGCCACCGGACCGGCAGGAACGGATAACGCAGTCGCCCGACCGACGCGAGGTCGACGAACGGAGACCGCAGGACGAGCGCGGACGGCGGGCGTTCGACGGCCAGTTCGGTGACGACCGCGGAGCCCAGGCTCTCGCCGAAGTAGACCAGCGGCGCCCCGGCCTCGCGGGCCAGGAAGTCGTGCGCGGCGCGGATGTCCAGCTTGAGCCCGTCCTCGGACGGCTCGCCGGGATTGCCTCCGTACCCGCGATACTCCAGTAACAGCACCGAGAGCCCGCGTGCGGTCAGCGCGCGGGCCATCGGCGCGCGGTACACCCGGTTCCCGGCGTTGCCGGGCGCGACCAGCACGGCCACCTTCGCGCCGGCGACCGGGAAGTACCAGCTCGCGAGGCTCAGTCCGTCCGAGGTGGTGAGCGTGACGTCCCTGCCGCCGGGCAGGACGACGGCGGCGCCGGGCGGCGGACCTCCCTCGGGGAGATAGATCAGCTTGCGCTGGAAGGCGAACGCGGCACCGAAGACCGCGCCGACGAGGGTGACGACCACCCCCAGCGCGATCAACGCCTTTCTCCGCGCGGCACTCAGGGCTTCGTCCGGGACAGGTCGAATTCCGCGAACAGGTCCGCGTCGAGGAACGACGTGATCTCGCGGATCCGATCGCCACGGAAGGACAACACGGTGATCGACCACACGTGATGGACGGCGTCGGCCGCTTCGCCGAGAGAGCAGGCGACGGCGGGCTGCCCGTTGGCGGTGACGTCCTCGGTCGGCAATGCCACGAGCGTGTCCGCGTCACCGCGAGCCGGTGCGGAGGCGAAGTCCGCGGCGGTCACCGCGTCGTCGGCGTCGTGGGTCGAGCCGGGCATGCGGTTGCAGTGGGCGGGCAACTCGCGGCGCGGCGGTTCCACCACGCGGTTGAACTCCGCCTCGCCGGCGTGCAGGACGTTTTCGCTCACAATCGACGATTGTGCCCTTTACTTGGCGCGAAGCGCGGTGACAGCCGGGGTGAACATCGTCGTCTTGATCGCGCACAGCGTGCCGCGGTCCTTCCCGGCCAGCGGGCGAACGAGGTCTGCCGCGTACTCCAGCAGCGCGGGTTTCTCGGCGACGGCGTCCACGAGGCCCAGATCGCGCGCGTCCGTGCCGCCGAACCGCCGCCCCGTGGTCATCGACGCGATCGCGGCGGCGGGGGAGACCTTGCCCTGGATCAACGCCGCCATCCCCGGCGTGAACGGGATGTTGATATCCGCTTCGGGAAAGCAGAAGTACCCGCGGTCGGCGCGCATCACGCGGAAGTCGTGCGCCATCGCGAGCATGGCCCCGGCGCCGAAGGCGTGTCCGTTGATCGCGGCGACCGTGTGCACGCCGAGGGTGAGCACGCGGGCCAGCAGTTCGTGGACGTCGGCGACGTACTGCGCCGCCTGGGTGGGGTTGCTGGTGAGCCATTCGAGGTCGAGGCCGTTCGAGTAGAACTTGCCCGAGCCCACGGTGACCAGCACCGCCGGATCCGGATAGGCGACGACGGTGTCCAGCTGGGAATGGACGGTTTCCAGCCAGGACGGCGAGAAACGGTTCTCGTCGTCTCCGAGGTCCAGCAGGAACACCGGGGCGTCTTGACGCAGAGTGGGCATGTCAGTCCTTCCGTGGGGGTGGGAGCAGGAGTATGGCGCGGACCGCGGCGGCGAGCCGGGCCCGGGAGGCCGCGGAGATCGGTTCGCCCGCGGTGAGCGTGCGGCGGAACAGGGCTGTCGGCAGGTCGACCACGCAGGTCGTCAGCACTTCGACCGCCTGCGCGTCCCGTCGGCCCCAGAGCCGGTCGGCAAGCGCGATCAGGAGCGTGATCAGGCGTTTGTCGAGGGCCAGGAAATCGGCCGCGAGGTCTGCGGGGACCTGCGGGCCGAGGACCTGTTCCTTCTTGACGGTGATGAGCAGGCGGGCCGCCTCCGGCCGTAGATCGGCGAACGCGGCCGGCGTGTCCGCCGCGGCCACGACCGCCGCGACCGGATCTTCCACCTCGTCGGCGAGAGTGGTCTGGAGGTCGAGGAACTCGCCCGCCGCGCGGAGCCAGACATGGGCCAGCAAGGTGCCGAGCGAGCCGAAAGCGTGGTAGATCGTCCCGTTGGACACGCCCGCGGCGGCCGCGAGGGACCGGACGGTGACGCCGTGGGCACCCGTCTCGACGACGAGGTGTTCGGCCGCGTCGAGCAGCCTTTCCAAGTCGTGCACACGGGGGCGGGGCATGACGCGACGGTAACAGAGCGCGTGCTCCAGAACAATAAGAGAGCGCCCGCTCTAAAAGGGGCGAGGTAGCCGTGTGATGTGGTTCACCGCCGTCTTCACCGCGAAGTCTTCACCTCCCCTCGGCGGCGCGGGTCAAGCCGTCGAACCACCGAGAAGCCAGAAGAAACCGAAACGATCACCGCCTAGGTCATCGTCACCGTCGTCGGAGCGTTCATGGCCGGGGTGCTGGGATTCACCGGCTGAGGTCAGGAATCCGGGGACCACACCGCGAGTTCCGCGCCGCCGGGCTCGCGGAAGTGGAACCGGCGCCCGCCGGGGAACGAGAACGGCTCGACCGTGACGACTCCGCCCGCGGCCTCGACGGAACCCCTTGCCCGCTCGAGGTCTTCGGTGCGGATCGTCACCAGCGGCGCGGCCGTCCGCGCCGCGGTGTCCTGCTGGAAGCCGAACGAGACCACGCCGCCGCTCTGGACGTCGGAATACGTCGGGCCGTACGACGTCGCCGTCCACCCGAAGGCCTTCTCGAAGAACCGGCTCGAGTCCGCGGCCGAGCCGGACGGGAACTCGACGAAGTCGATTTCGTACATGGGCCGCAAGCTACTCCGGACCACCGACAGGAATCGCTCAGACGCTGCGGAGCACGGAGACCACGACGCCCAGCACGGACGCGCGGTCCCCGTCGATGACGTCGTAGGCGGGGTTGCGCGGTTCGAGGTACACGTGGCCGTCGCGACGGCGGTACACCTTGACCGTGGCTTCCTCGTCGATCATCGCGGCGACGATCTGACCGGAGTGCGCTTCCTGCTGCTGCTTCACCACGACGATGTCGCCGTCGCAGATCGCCGCGTCGATCATCGAATCACCGCGTACCCGCAGGCCGAAGACGTTGCCCCGGCCGGTGAGTTCACGCGGAAGGGTCATCACGTCGTCGACGTGTTCGACGGCCGAGATCGGCGTTCCCGCGGCGATGTCACCGACGACGGGGACCGGCACGGAGTCCTCTGTGGATTCACGCGAGGTGGTGCCGGGCAGGAACGCGCGGACGTCCATGGGCCGCGAGACCGAGCTGCCCCGGTGGAGGAAACCCTTCTCCTCCAAGGCCGCCAGATGCTTCGACACCGAGGACGTCGAGCGCAGCCCGACCGCTTCACCGATCTCGCGCGTGCTCGGCGAGTATCCGTGCTCCACCACCCATTCGCGGATGGTCAGCAGGATCTTCTGCTGGCGCTCCGGCAGCGAAGCGGCTTCCTCGAACAACTCAAGATCGTGGTAGGCGGTCATCAGCGGAATGGTAGTTCGTGCAGACCGCCGCGATCGCCGCGGTGTCCCAGTAGAACGGCCGCACCTCGGTGACGCGCCCGTCCTCGACGGTGATCGTCTGCAGGATCGGGGAGTTCAGCTCGCGTCCGGTGGCCCTCGCGCGGACGTGCACCCGGGTCAGGACGACCAGCGGACTGGTCTCGCTCAGGAAGCTCTGCTCCATCATGTCGAAGATCTCCCAGGTGTCGCTCATGATGGCGAAGAACCGCTCCAAGCCTTCGTGGCCGCGCCAGATTCCGCCGTACGGCAGGGCGTCCGCCTGGTGCAGCACCACGTCGGGGGAGAAGAACGGGGCGAGCGGCGCGAAGGTCGCCTTGCCCGGGCCGCCCGCCGCGAAGTAGCCGGCTTCCGCCGCGTACATGCCCTTGAGTACGGACAGGGCGTCCGTCGTTGTCGATGTCGCCGTCACGAGGACCACTGTGGTGGTCGGCGTGTCCGGGCGCTGGCGGTTGTCCGTCACCGAGATCGGCCGGATGGCGGCCCGGCCGGGCCGAAAGTCCGATCCTGTGCGCGGTTCCGCGAGGTTGACTCGATCGTATGAACACGACGATCACCGCGGCGGTTCTCACCGCCGCGACGGCCGCGCTCGCCCTCACCGGATGCGGTCTCAAAGAAGGCTTGACCGAAAAGGCGAACGGGCACGTCAAGACGGTCGCCTACGCGACCGGCGCGGAAGGCAAGCGCGACACGGACGCGCGTCTGCCGGAGTGGGTGCCGGACGGGGCGGCGGCGGTCACGGAGGTCATCCGGACGACCGGCTCGGAGCGGCTCCTGCGGTTCAGCGGCGGGGCGCTGCCCGCGGTTTGCGTGCCGGGGCCTGCCGCGAAGCAGGGCGCCACTCTCGCCGCGCACTGGTGGCCGCAAGGGCAGGAAGGCAGGACGGACAAGGTCTGCGGTGATTGGCATGTGCTCGTCCAAGGCGTCGACGTGTTCGCGTTCAAGCCGGAAACACCGGTGAGCACGAGGTCCTGAGTCACTCGGCGAGCGCGTCCGCGCAGGCGGCGAGATCCCGCAGCAGCCGCTCCTGCTCGGCCGCCGGGAACGGTTCGAGCATCCGATCCTGGACCGCGCGCACGACGCCGCTGGCGGCGCGGAGCCGGTCCTGCCCGGCGGCGGTGAGGGTGCTGGGCAAGGCGCGTCCTTGCGGCGCCGTCGTCGGACGGGTGACCAGGCCGCGGTCCTGCAGCCCGCGCAGCACCAGGTTCATCGACTGCCGCGTGACGAACACGGCCCTGGCCAGTTCCGCGTTGGACAGCCCCGGTCGCTGCGAGAGCACCTCGAGACAGGAGTACTGGGGCACGGTGAGGTCGAGTGGACGCAAAGCGGTCTCCATCGCCATCCGGAGCGCCGTCGCCGCTCGTTTCAGCATGTACCCCACCGCCAGGTCCAGCGGTCCGACCGTCTCGCCTCGACTCATGTCAGCATCATGACACGACCTCGCCCGTTTCCAGGCCGGCAGTTTCTTCGGCTGGTGTTCGACGGCGGCTCGGGCGTGGTCACGCCGTCGGGCGGCCCGCCCCGGCGTAGTCGTCGCCTTGCTTCCGGTAGGTGTGCACCTGCACCGCCTGCCCGGTCTGCGGGGCGTCGATCATCTGCTGGTTCCCGATGTACAGCCCGACGTGGTGGATCTTCATGTTCGGCTCGCCGTAGAAGATCAGGTCGCCCAGTTGAGGATCGGTCACCTTGTCGACGCTGTGGTACTGCGTGTGGGCGGTCCGCATGAGTTTCACGCCGGCGCTGGCGTACGCGGCCGTCGTCAGGCCGGAGCAGTCGAAACCGGGGTCGCCGCCGCCGGTGCCGTTGCCGCCCCAGACGTAGGGCAACCCGATCTTGTCGATGGCGAAGTTGACCGCGCTCAACGCCGCCGCGTTCGGCGGCTGCGGGCTCTGCCCGACCGTGCCGTAGACGTTCACGGTCGCGAGCGTGCGGTGCATCAGCAACGGCGCGGGCTGCAACGTGCTCACCGCGTTCCACCACGTCTGGCCCTGGCCGAGGTCACGCCCGCCCGCGCACAGGGCACGTCCGGCGGTGAGCGTGGCGTCGTCGATGTTCTGCGGGTCCGGCTTCCCGCCACTCGCCGAGGCCTGGAACTGTTTCCACACCGACGGGGTCAATTGCAGCGGGCCGCTGGCGTTCGCGGACGAGACGACCTTGTTGTAGAAGTCGCGGACCTCGACCGCGCCGAGCGGCACGGTCAGCACGCCGTCGGCGTTCAGGCTCGAACCGGTGACGCGGCCGTGGTCGGAAGCGATCTTGCCGAGCGCGGCCAGTGTCACCCAGGAAAGACGGCAGCCCGGCGTTTCCTTGCTCAGCGCCACGGTGGTCTTCGCGTACCCGGTCATCGCCCGCAGCGGGATGTCGAGCCAGCCGCTGGTCTTCGACACCCAGGCGTCGAACTCCTGCCCCATCTGCTGCGGCACCTTCGGCTGTTCCTTCGGCATCTCCGCGGGGACGGAGGACGAAGGCGGCGCGGGCGGGGCCGAGGACTGGACGGCGGCGGCTTCCGGCTTCGGCTCGTCCTTCGGTGCGAAGGTGATGGCGGCGACCAAGGCGGCACCAGCGACGACGACGGCGGCGATGATCACCGGAAGTCTGCGACGGCGGGAAGTCTGCTGTTCCATCAGAGCCCTCCGACGATGCGGCTCAGCACGAACTCGCGGAGGGCGTCGACGTCGGTGGTCAGCGCGACGTCGATGGTGCGGCCCGGCACGGCCTGCGGATCGGTGCTTCGCAGCCTTCGCCGGTCTACGAGAGTCGCCCCGCGCGCGGGGCCGAAGCCGCACTCGACGTCCACGGGGTACGACTCGACGTCGAGGATGCCCGGCCGGATCGCCTCGGCCACCGCGACCGCGTCGTGCATGACCATCCCGGGGAGACCGAGGATCGGCGTGTAGTGCTCGACATAAGTGGGTGTCAGCGCTTCGAGCGCCGCGCCGAGCGGGCCGGAGGCGGCGAGCTTGCCGAGCCACGTCGTGTCGACCGAGCACTGGTGCGTGATGTCCAGGGGGACCAGCACCGTCGGGATGTCCTCGTCGACCAGCACGCGGCGCGCGGCCTCGGGGTCGCTCCAGATGTTGAACTCGGCCGCGGTGGTGGAGTTCCCCTTGGTCACCCCGCCGCCCATGACGACGATCCGGCCGATCTTCTCGCGGATGTCCGGATGGGCCGCCAGCAGCAGCGCGATGTTCGTGAGCGGGCCGATCGGGGCGATGGTCACCGGCTCGTCGGCGGCTTCCAGCAGATCCACCAGCAGGCGGATGGCGCCGCGTTCGTCGAGCGGGCGCTTCGCCTCCGGCAGCGTCCCGGCGTGGCCGGAAAGGCCGTCCTGGCCGTGGACGAACCCGGCGGTCCTGGCGTTGCCGTACACCAGCGGCCGCGCGGCACCGGCCGCGACGGGGACGTCGTCGCGGCCGAAGAGCTGCAGCAGGCGGCGCGCGTTGGCGGTGGTGTGGCTCAGCGGCACGTTGCCGAACACCGTGGTCACGCCGAGGAGTTCGACGTCCTCGGATCGCGTGGCCAACGCCAACGCGAAGGCGTCGTCGACCCCCGGGTCGGTGTCGATGATCAGCTTGGTCCCCATGCGCGTGCTCCCCTTTGCGGTCGACGGCCTGATCACAGGTTACGGTCACCGGTATGACGTCCATGTGGGGTGCGCCCGCGCTGTCGCGGCTCCGCGCTTGGGGCCAGGCCCGTCGTGACCCGCGTCAGGCGAAGTTCCTGACCAAGGATTCGCTGCGCTGGGTGCGGCGAAACCGCGCGTACACGCCTTGGTACCTGGTCCGATACTGGCGGTTGCTGAAGTTCCGCGTCGCGAACCCGCACATCATCCTGCGGGGAATGGTGTTCCTCGGCAAGGACGTCGAGATCCACTGCCGGCCCGGCTACGGACGGCTGGAGATCGGCCGCTGGGTGCACATCGGCGACGGCAACGCGATCCGCTGCCACGAGGGTTCGCTGCGCATCGGCGACAAGGCGGTGTTCGGGCGGCAGAACGTCCTCAACGGCTACCTCGACATCGAACTCGGCGCGGCCACCCTCGTCGCGGACTGGGTGTACATCTGCGACTTCGACCACGTCACCACCGACATCACCGTCCCGATCAAGGATCAGGGCATCGTGAAGTCGCCGGTGCGGATCGGGCCGGACACCTGGATCGGCACGAAGGTCTCCGTGCTCAAGGGCACGCGGGTCGGCCGCGGCTGCGTGCTCGGCGCGCACGCCGTGGTGCGGGGCGAGATCCCGGACTACTCGATCGCCGTCGGTTCGCCGGCGCGCGTGGTGCGGAACCGGCAGGACGACTACGCCGCCGACGCCGCCCGCCGCGAGGCTGTCGCGGACATGGCGCGTAAGGCGGACAAGGCGCTCCAGAAGACGCTGGGCGTCGACTCCTGACTCAGCCTCGTGTCGTCCGCTGGATCACCGGTGTCGTCCCTCTGCTCACGGATGTCGTCCGTGGTGTCACCCATGCCGTCCGCCTGATCACGGCCGCGAGCGCGGTCACCCAGACGGCGTCGGGAAGCTGTCCGGGAGATGCGGGCCATGCGGTGATCAGGTGGACGCCACACCCACGAAACGGAATCAGCCGCGAAGCTGCTCCCGGACCTCCATGAGCGCGAAGCCCAGCAGGTTCTCCCCGCGCCAGTAATCGGGGCGCGTGGCGTTCTTGTCGTCGCGGGCGACGCCGCTGCCCCAGACCAGGTCCATCCTCGACGCCTCGACGATCACCTTGTCGCCCGTGGCCAGCAGGAACTCGCGCTCCTCGGCGTGCTGGCGGAACTTCTCCAGGTTGCCGTCGATGACGATGTCGAAGCGGTGCCGCTCCCACAGTTCGGCGTCGAAACCGGAGACCTCGCGGCCGAGGATCTTGGCGGTCTTCGGGTCCGGCGCCCGACGGATGGCCGCCGCGGCCTCGTGGTCGCCGAACAGTTCCGCCTTGCTCGCCATCATGTAGTGCTCGGCCGTCGGGTACCGCTCGCCGCCCGCGACGAACGGCGCGTGCCACCACTGGCTCAGGCAGGCCGCGTTGACCCGGCCGCTCTTGAGCGGGGTGTGGCCGTAGAAGAGCTGGTACTCGGGCTCCGCGCCGCTGTGGACCAGCTCGCGCAACGCATCGAGACTCCGGACTCCGTCGACCTTGCTCACCATGGCGACCAGTGGACCACAGACCACCGACAATCCGTGAACTGGATCGGACCACTCTCCGTCGTGACCGGAGGCGGTCAGTACATTCAGCATTCGTGCAACGGATCGAAACGGTGAGCGCCCGAACGGTCGAAGAGGCCGCCAAGCGATTGGCCGGGGTGGTGACCCGGACGCCGCTCGAACCGAACGAACGGCTTTCGGCCAGGGTGGACGCCCGGGTCTGGCTCAAACGCGAAGACCTCCAGACCGTGCGCTCCTACAAGATCCGCGGTGCCTACAACTTCATCGTCCAGCTCGACGCGGAACACCGGCAGCGCGGCGTCGTCTGCGCCAGCGCGGGCAACCACGCGCAGGGTGTGGCGTACGCGTGCCGCCGCCTCGGCGCGAACGGCCGGGTCTACGTTCCCGGCACGACTCCCCGGCAGAAGCGCGAGCGGATCGCGACGCTGGGCGGCTCGCACATCGAGGTCATCGTCGTCGGCGAGACCTATGAGGACGCTTTCACCGCCGCGAAGCACGACGCGGAGACCACGGGCGCGACGCTGGTCCCCGCCTTCGACGCGCCGGAGACGGTCGCCGGGCAGGGCACGGTCGCGATGGAGGTCGTCGCGCAGCTCGGGTTCGTCCCGGACGTCATGGTGGTGCCGGTCGGTGGCGGCGGCCTGCTCGCGGGCATCGTCGCGTGGGCCGCGGAACGGGCGCCGGAGATGCGGATCGTCGGGGTCGAACCGGCGGGCGCGACCTGTATGGCGGCCGCGCTGGCCGCCGGGGCGCCGGTGCGGCTGGAAACCGTCGACACCTTCGTCGACGGCGCGGCGGTCGCGCTGGCAGGGTCGGTGACGTATCCGCTGGTCCGCGACGGTGACGTCGAACTCACCGACGTCGCCGAGGGCGCGATCTGCACGGAAATGCTCGCGATGTACCAGTCCGACGGCGTGATCGCCGAACCCGCGGGCGCGCTCGCGGCCGCGGCGCTCGGCACGACGGTGAAGATCGACCCCGGGCAGATCGTGGTGTGCGTCGTCTCCGGCGGCAACAACGACGTCAGCCGCTACGGCGAAGTGCTCGAACGGTCGCTGATCCACGAAGGACTGAAGCACTACTTCCTGGTGGGGTTCCCGCAGGAGCCCGGCGCGCTGCGGCGGTTCCTCGACGAGGTCCTCGGGCCGGACGACGACATCACGCGGTTCGAGTACGTGAAGCGCAACAGCCGCGAGACCGGCCCGGCGCTGATCGGCGTCGAACTCGCGCGCGCCGGTGATCTGGAAGGCCTGCTGCACCGGCTGGACAGGAGCCCGCTGCAGGTGGAGCGGGTGGAGCCGGGCAGCCCGCTCTTCCACTTCCTGGTGTGACGCCCCCCACCGCAATTCGTCACCTGCTTGCGACGTCCGGCCCTCGCAATTAGGTGACGAATTGCGGGAAGGGGGCTCAAGGCGCCTTCGGCACCGCCGGGTACGGGACGAAGGTGCTGGTGTTCTCGTCCACGGTCAGCTGTTTGCCGATCGTGGGGAACGCGCGCTGCGAGCACGCCGGGCGTTCGCAGACTTTGCACCCCATGCCGATCGGGGTGGCGGCGGCGCGGTCGTCGAGATCGAGCCCGGTCGAGTAGATCAGCCGTTTCGCGTGCCGCAGTTCGCAGCCGAGGCCGACGGTGAACGTCTTGCCGGGGCTGCCGTAGCCGCCGATGTTGCGTGACACCGTCCGCGCGACCCAGAAGTAGCTCTTGCCGTCGGGCAGGGTGGCGATCTGGGTGAGGATCTTGCCGGGCTGGGTGAACGCCTCGTAGATGTTCCACAGTGGACACGCGCCGCCGACGCGGGAGAAGTGGAAGCCGGCCGCGGACTGGCGTTTCGACATGTTCCCCGCCCGGTCGACCCGGACGAAGGAGAACGGCACGCCGCGGTTCTTCGGGCGCTGCAACGTCGAGAGCCGGTGGCAGACCGTCTCGAAACCGACGCCGAAGTGGTCACAGAGCCGCTCGATGTCGTAGCGGAACCGTTCGGCGCAGGCCAGGAACGGTCCATACGGGAGGATGAGCGCGCCCGCGAAGTAGTTCGCGAGCCCGACCCTGGCCAGCGAACGCGCGGCGGGTCCGGAGAACGCCCACGAGTCGGCGAGCTCGGTGATCAGGTCGTCGTATTCCAATAGCGCGATCTGGGAAGCCATCCGGAACGCCTGCTGCCCCACGCGCAGGCTCGGCGCCAGCCGCAGCACCCGCGGTCCGGGTTCGTACCGGTGCTGTTCGCCGTTGATCTCGTCGATGCCATCACTGGTGACGTCGACGCCGTAGCGCTGGATCAGGGTCTCCTTCAGCGCCGCGAGCACCTGGCCACGCTGCAGGGGGATGTCGTGCGCCATCCGTTCGGCGCGTTCGTCCAGCTCGGCGACGTAGTTCTCCCGCTCGTAGAAGAAGTCGCGGACCTCTTCGTGCGGCAGGGCGGTGGCGGCGCTGCCGTGCAGGCCGAGGCCGTTTTCCGTGGTCAGCGCGGCGGTGTTCTCCACGGCGTTGCGGTAGCTGCGGTGCAGTTTGACCAGGGCCTGGGCGATCGTCGGGAGGTTCGTGGCGAGGTCGTTGAGCTCGCTGTTCGTGACACCCACGCCGAGGACCTCGTCGAGCAACGCTTCTTTCACGTCCGCGACGAGCCGGGCGGTGTCGTTGTTCGCGAAGAACTCGGTGTCCACTCCGAACGCCTGCGTGATGCGAAGGAGCACCGGAACGGTCAGCGGACGCGAGTTGTGCTCGATCTGGTTGAGGTAACTGGGTGAGATCTCGAGCACACGAGCGAGATCGGCCTGGCTCATCGACCGGCTTTCACGCAGATGCCGCAGCTTCGCTCCGGCGAAGGTTTTGTCCACTGAGGCCTCTCTGTCCGCAAGGTTTCCGGACCTGAACGATTCAGTGAACGGTCAAGCCCGTGGATTTGCCTTTGCTTGCGAACCGGCGATTCGCAACCTTTGCAAGATGCTACGGAAGCTTCACAGAAATTGGCAAATTGGCGCTCTGGATCGGATTTCCCCTGTCATGTCAGGGTCAGGTCAGGAAAGGCGATCACTCGCAAACTTCGCAACACCGGGAGAATCCGATGACTCAGCACGCGCAGCAGCTGGAGCAGGCGGCCGCCGAACTGGCCAAGCAGTGGGAGACCGACCCCCGCTGGGCGGGCGTGAAGCGGTCGTACTCCGCGGCTGACGTGGTCAAGCTGCGCGGCAGCGTGGTCGAGGAGCACACGCTCGCTCGCCGCGGCGCCGAGAAGCTTTGGGACCTCCTGCACAACGAGGACTACGTCCACTCCCTGGGCGCGCTGACCGGTAACCAGGCGGTGCAGCAGGTCCGCGCCGGCCTCAAGGCCATCTACCTGTCGGGCTGGCAGGTCGCCGCCGACGCCAACCTCTCCGGCCAGACCTACCCGGACCAGAGCCTCTACCCGGCCAACTCGGTGCCCGCGGTCGTCCGCCGCATCAACAACGCGCTGGGCCGCGCCGACCAGATCAACTGGGCCGAAGGTAACACCGACATCGACTGGTACGCCCCGATCGTCGCCGACGCCGAGGCGGGCTTCGGTGGCCCGCTCAACGCCTTCGAGCTGATGAAGGGCATGATCGCCGCCGGTGCCGCGGGTGTGCACTGGGAAGACCAGCTCGCTTCCGAGAAGAAGTGCGGTCACCTCGGTGGCAAGGTGCTCATCCCGACCAAGCAGCACGAGCGCACGCTGAACGCCGCCCGCCTCGCCGCGGACGTGCTGAACGTGCCGTCGCTGATCGTCGCCCGCACCGACGCGCAGGCCGCCACGCTGATCACCAGCGACGTCGACGAGCGTGACCGCAAGTACGTCACCGGCGAGCGCACCGCCGAGGGCTTCTACAACGTCACCAACGGCATCGACCCCTGCATCGACCGCGGCCTGGCCTACGCCGAGTACGCCGACCTGCTGTGGATGGAGACCTCCAAGCCGGACCTCGAGGTCGCCCGCCAGTTCGCCGAGGCGATCAAGGCGAAGTACCCGGACCAGATGCTGGCCTACAACTGCTCGCCGTCGTTCAACTGGAAGAAGCACCTGGACGACGCGACGATCGCGAAGTTCCAGCGCGAACTCGGCCACATGGGTTACAAGTTCCAGTTCATCACCCTGGCGGGCTTCCACGCCCTGAACTACTCGATGTTCGACCTGGCGCACGGTTACGCCCGCGAGGGCATGACCGCCTACGTCGACCTCCAGGAGCGCGAGTTCGCTTCGGAGGACCGCGGTTACACCGCCACGAAGCACCAGCGCGAGGTCGGCACCGGCTGGTTCGACAACGTCGCGACCGCGCTGAACCCGGAGAGCTCGACCACCGCGCTCGCCGGCTCCACCGAGGCCGAGCAGTTCTGATCCCTCGCAAGTAGGTGCCAGGTGGCGGTCTCCCGACCCCCCAGGGGAGACCGCCACCTGCCCCTCCCTCTTCCCATCCCTCGCGAAGCCCAGCGGAGGCACACCATGGTTGAGAAGCTGAACTACCGGATCGACGTCTGCGGACCTGCCGGTGACCGGTTCGACGAGATCCTCACCCCGGCCGCACTGGACTTCGTGGCCAAACTGGACAACGCGTTCGCCGGCCGCCGCCGCGAGCTGCTCGACGCCCGCCGTCTGCGCCGCGAGAAGCTCCAGTCCGGCGAGGAGCCGCTGGGCTTCCTGCCCGAAACGCGTTCCGTCCGCGACGACAGCAGCTGGTCGGTCGCCCCGGCCGCGCCCGGTCTCGAAGACCGCCGCGTCGAGATCACCGGCCCGACCGATCGCAAGATGACGGTCAACGCGCTGAACTCCGGCGCGAAGGTCTGGCTCGCCGACTTCGAGGACGCGACCTCGCCGACCTGGCACAACGTCATCGACGGCCAGCTCAACCTGTTCGACGCGATCCGCCGCAACATCGACTTCACCACGTCAGCGGTGTCTGATGCCGCCTCCGCGGGAAAGAACACGTCGGCGGTGTCTGATGCCGCCTCCGCGGGAAAGAACACGTCGGCGGTGGCTGATGCCGCCTCCGCGGGAAAGAACACGTCGGCGGGCAAGCGCTACACGATCGGCGACGAACCCGCGACGATCGTCGCCCGTCCTCGCGGCTGGCACCTGGTGGAGAAGCACATCCGCATCGACGGCCGCCCGGTTTCGGCGAGCCTGGTGGACTTCGGCCTGTACTTCTTCCACAACGCGCGCCAGCTGCTGGCGCGCGGCAGCGGCCCGTACTTCTACCTGCCGAAGCTCGAGAACCACCTCGAAGCTCGGCTGTGGAACGACGTCTTCCTGCTGGCGCAACGGGAACTCGGCATCCCGCGCGGCACCGTCCGGGCCACCGTGCTGATCGAGACGATCACCGCCGCGTTCGAGATGGAGGAGATCCTCTACGAACTGCGCGAGCACGTCTCCGGGCTGAACGCCGGCCGCTGGGACTACATCTTCAGCGTCATCAAGAACTTCTCCTCGCACGGCGCGGACTTCGTGCTGCCGGACCGCGCGCAGGTGACGATGACCGTCCCGTTCATGCGGGCCTACACCGAACTGCTGGTGCGGACCTGCCACAAGCGCGGGGCGCACGCCATCGGCGGCATGGCCGCGTTCATCCCGAGCAAGGACCCGGAGATCAACGCGACCGCGCTCGAAAAGGTCCGCCAGGACAAGGAACGCGAGGCGAACGACGGCTTCGACGGCTCGTGGGTCGCGCACCCCGGCCTCGTCCCGGTCTGCCGCGAGGTGTTCGACGGCGTGCTCGGCGGCTGGCCCCACCAGCTCGGCAAGCTTCGTGAAGACGTCGACGTCACCGCCGAGGACCTGCTCGACGTCGCCAGCGCCGGCGGCGAGGTCACCGAAGCGGGTGTCCGCGCCAACATCAACGTCGCGCTGCGCTACATCGACGCGTGGCTGCGCGGCACCGGCGCGGCGGCGATCCACAACCTGATGGAGGACGCCGCCACCGCCGAGATCGCCCGGTGCCAGGTGTGGCAGTGGATCCGCAACGGCACGAAGCTCGAAGACGGCACCGCGCTCACCCACGAGCTCGCCGTGTCCTATTTGGACGAAGAGCTGGCGTCGGTGCGTGCCGAACTGGGCGAGGGCAACCGTCTCGGCGACGCCTACGAGATCTTCACCGAAACCGCGCTGGGCGAGAAGCTGCCGAGCTTCCTCACCACCGGCGCGTACGCGCGGTACCTGACCGCGCGGTGACGCAGGCTCCGGCCGCCCCTACCTGACGCGGGGCGGCCGGTTCCACACCGGTTTGGGACGGTGTGGCCCATCGGGTCCGGTGGCGGCGGCTCCCCGCCATCGGACCCGCTTCGCGCGCGCCCCTCCGGTAGCGCCTGTCGGGCGTGCGCCTCACCGCGGAGACCCCGCTCACCCCATACCGCAGTGGGCGGGGTCTTCGCGGCTTTCTCCTGCCGGACCTACTCACGGGACCGGACGAAACGGTCACGGACCGCGAATAGGTAGCGGTACCTACCGATGCCCCTGTTGTTTCGGCGGCGGGGCGCGCGAATGCTCGGCGCCGGGTGGGAATGCCGCCCGTTTCCCCGAGGAGCCACCATGAAGAAGCAGTCGAGAACCGTCTTGGCCGTAGCCTTCGCCGTCCTCGCCGTCGTTCTCGCCGTCCCGGCGGTGTCCGCTTCGGCCGGGGTTCCGGTGCGGCCGGACTGTGTCCGGCCCTGCCACTTCTGATCTTCGCCACCTAGAGCAGACCCGGGGGTCGCGCCCCTCGCGACCCGCGACGCTCGTGGAGGGCGGGCCCGGGTTCCCCCGACATCCCGGGTCCGCCCTCCGCCCTTCATGACCCTCCGCGTCCAGTCCGCTGCACGGGTACGGCCGATCGGGGCTCGAAAGCGTTGCCTGTCGCGATCTTCGGGCGCCCGAGTTCCACGGGCTCCCCGACGCGGGCCCGCCGGTAGACGGCGACGGTCGCCTCGGCGATGCGGCCCCAGTCGAAGTCCGCGGCCAGGCGCGACTGCGCGGTCAGCGCCCGCCGCGCCGCGGCGACCTCGTCGTCCAGCACCGCTTCGACGGCGGTCCGGAGGGCGTCGACGTCACCGGGGCTGAACGCCAGGCCGGTCTCACCGTCCACGACGACCTCCCCGAGTCCGCCCGCCGTCGACGCCACGAGCGGCGCCTTCGCGGCGGCCGCCTCCAGTGCGACGATCCCGAACGGTTCGTAGCGGCTGGGCAGCACGACGGCGTCGGCCGCGGCCAGCGCGGCACGCAGTTCGCGGTCGGACAGGTGCCCGACGAAGTCCACCGCGCGGCGCACCCGCAGTTTGCGCGCCTGGTTGACCAGTTCCTCCAAGTGCCGTCCCTTGCCGGCGACCACCAGTCGCGTGCCCGGTTTGGCGCGGCGGATCCGGGGGAGCGCGGCGAGCAGGTCCTGTACCCCCTTCTCCCATTCCAGCCGCCCGAAGTAGAGCAGCAGCGGCGCGCCGGAGGGGCTGTAGACCTCGCGAGCGTGCGCGACCTCTTCCGAGGGCACCTGCCAGGTGCGTTCCTCGATGCCGTTGTGGATCACCGTGACCGCGTCGCCGTCGACCTCGAACAGCTGCGCCACCTCCCGGCGCATGGCCTGCGAACAGGTGATCAGCGCGTCCGATCGGTTCGCGAGCCACCATTCGACCGAGTGGATCTGCTGGCTCAGCGGATACGAGAGCCAGCCGGAGTGCCGCCCGGCCTCGGTGGCGTGGATCGTCCCGACCAGCGGCACCCGTGCGGCCTCCGCGATCGCGATCGCGGGATGGGTGACCAGCCAGTCGTGCGCGTGCACGACGTCCGGCCGCCAGGTGCGCAGCAGCTCGGTGGCGGCGCGGACCATCGCGTGCCCCATCGCCAGCGTCCACGCGACGAGGTCCAGTTCGAAGGTCAGGTGCATCGGGTCCTCGGCGACCCGGATGACGCGGACGCCTTCGACCACGCGATCGGTCCGCGGATGGGTCTCGGCGTCGGTGCCCGCCGTGTGACGGCACAGCACGACCACGTCGTGCCCCTGCCGGGCGAGGTGCCGGGCCAGGGCATGGACGTGCCGTGCGAGTCCGCCGACGACCACGGGTGGGTACTCCCACGACAACATCAGCACGCGCATGGGTGGAGGTTACTCGTGAGTCAGTCGTCACCGGGACGGGGCGATCACCCCTCCAGGTGAATGCTTCAGAGGACCCCGGACCTCGACGAAGTGATCCTTGTGCCCGAGATCACAGGCGGCGCCCGCTGCCGGGAAAGCGCGGTTCAGCCGACCGCGGCCTCGATCGCCTTGATGATCGCGTCGTCTCCGGGTTCGGTGCGCGGGCGGAATCGGCCCACCACCTCACCGGACGGGGCGACGAGGAACTTTTCGAAGTTCCACTGCACGTCGCCGGCGGAGCCGTCCGCGTCGGCCGCCTTGGTCAGTTCGACGTAGAGCGGATGGCGGGTTTCCCCGTTGACGTCGAGCTTTTCGAACAGCGGGAACGACACGCCGTAGGTCGTCGAGCAGAAGGCCTGGATCTCTTCGGCGGTGCCCGGCTCCTGTCCGGCGAACTGGTTGCACGGGAAGCCGACGACGGAGAAACCCTTGTCCGCGTAGCGTTCCTGCAGCTTCTCCAGTCCGGTGTACTGCGGCGTCAGCCCGCACTTCGACGCCACGTTCACCACCAGCAGCGTCTTGCCGTCGAGCGCGCCGAGCGTGGTGTCCTCGCCCGCGAGCGTCTTCAGCGGAATGTCGTGAATGCCCATGGTCGCCCCTTTCGTCATTTCCTCAGCAGGTCACGCGCGTCGACGTGGCCGAAGGGCCCGTCGTCGCGCCGGAACGCGGCCGCGGTCGCCCGCGCGCGGTCGAGCGCTCCCTCTCGAAGCAGTCCGGCGAGCGTGTCGAACCGTCCGGTGTGCACTTTCGCCCGCCGCCGCGCGTAGTCGGCGGCGGAATCCTTGGTGACCATGAACGCCCAGTCGCTCGAAAGCGCCAGCATCGCTTCGGCGACGGCCTGATCGCGGACGGCGTCGCGCGTCGTCGTGTCCATCCCGGTGACCAGGTCGAACATCCGGTGCTGGAGCGCGGTGTTGTCCCGCACCATGTCGGCGACCTGCTCGCCATCCCAGACCCGCCAGTCCTTGCCCGACCCCCACGACGACGCCGGGAGGTCGACCTTCCCGCCGAGTTGCCCGGCTTCGAGCGCGCCCTTGAGCGTGGTGACGCGGACACCCGCCTCGGGCAGCGCGCGCAGGACGCCTTCGAGCCACGCCGGGCCCTCGTGCCACCAGTGCCCGAACAGTTCCGTGTCGTACGCGGCGACGACGAGTGATTCGCGGCCGTGCTCGGCCTTGAGCGAACGCAACCGGGCGACGACGGTGTCGACGAAGTCCTGGACGTGGCCGCCGAGGGTGGCCGCCGCCATCGCCGGGTCGTACGGCGCCTTGTCCGGCGGTTCGACGCTCTTGCCGGTCACCCGCGACGGTTTGAGGCCGACTTCGTGCGCCCACGTGTGGAAGTCGCGATAGGCCGCGTGGCCGGGGTAGCCGGCCTTCGGCGACCAGACGCGGTAGGTGACTTCGAGGTCGCGGCCGAAGCAGACGACGTCGGAATCGCCGACGGTCCGCGCCGCCGACGTGTCACCGTGCAGGGACGGCCCGTCGACCAGGAAGCGCTGAACCCCCGCGGCGGCGTACCCGGCTTCCATGCCCGGCTCGTAACCGCATTCAGGTGCCCAAATGCCTTCGGGACGCCGCCCGATCCGTCGTGCGGTGTCGGCGAGGCCGCCGCGCAGCATGAAGTCGCGGACCGCCGGGTCGAGCAACGGCTGGAACGGATGCGCCAGCGGGCCGCCGAGCAGTTCGATCGTCCCGTTGTCCACAAGGGACCTGAGAACCGGGGAGAAACCATGTCGCCACCGGGTTTCGAGTTCTTCCGAGGCTTTGATGGCGGTCCGGTACTCGTTCGCGGCGAGGTCGCGCAGCAGTGGGTCGCCGCGCCAGAGGGTGGAGGCGTGCCAGGCGCGCAGCTGCCAGTGCCCGAGCCAGTCGTGGAAGGCGTCGATGCAGTACGGGTCGTCGAGCTGGGCGGCGAGGATCGGTGTCATGCCGAGCGTGAGGACGTCTTCGCGACCCTCGTCGGCGAAGCGGCGCAGGAGGTCGACCATCGGCAGATAGGAATGCGCCCACGCCTGGTAGAGCCATTCTTCGCCGACCGGCCACGAACCGTGGTGCGGCAGCCACGGCAGATGGCTGTGCACGACGAGGCAGAAGGTGCCCTCGTACTCGCTCATGGGCGCACCGCCACGGCCACGAGGTCGAGGCCGGCGTCGAGATCGTCACCGTGGATCGCGAAATCCGCCGCCTGGATGGCCGCGACGTCGGCGAGCAGTTCCGCGGGCCAGGTCGCCTGCCCCGGGAGCTGCCCCATGACGACGTCGAGCTGGGCGTCGACGATCGAGCCGCCGTACTTGGCGTCGAGCTTCTCGACGCCCTCGCCGTGGTGGAGACCGTGCAGCGTCTCGACCTCGAAACCGGCGTCACGCAGCAGTTCGTCCAATTCGGACGGTGCGAGTTCCCTGGTGTGGAACGGGTTGAGTGGAGTGTCGCTGTCCGGGGTGAAGGTCAGGCGGTTGGGCGTGGTGACGATCAGCCGCCCCCCGGGGGAGAGCACGCGGTGGCATTCGGCGAGGAAGGCGCCTTGGTCCCAGAGGTGCTCGATCACCTGGAAGTTCGCGACGACGTCGACCGAGGCGTCTCGCAGCGGCAGGAACACCAGATTCGCCCTGGCCACGCCGATGCCGGGGTAGCGGCGGGCGACGTGCTCGGTGGTGGGGACGTCGTAGTCGAGCGCGAGCACCCGCTCGGCGACGGTGGCGATCAGCCCGGCGCCGTAACCCTCGCCACAGCCTGCCTCCAAGACGGTCTTGCCCTGGCACAGCGGCAGGAGATGGGCATACGCCGCTTCATGGCGGCGGAACCAGTAATTCTCCTCGGCGATGCCCGGCACGGTGCGTTCACCGGTGAGGTGCAGCGCTTCGGCCCTGGTGGCTGGGGTGGTCACGCCGCGACCCTACCGGCCGGTCACCTTCCTCCCCTCCGCAACTCGTCACCTGCTTGCGGGGGAGGGCTCTCGCAAGCAGGTGACGAATCGCGGGCTACACCGGCGACACCGTGATGCCGATGGCGCCGGGACCGAGGTGGGCGCCGAGGATCATGCTGGCGTCGGCCAGGGTGCTGCCGACCATCTGCGGCAGCCGCGCCCGCAGCCGCCCGCCGATCTCGAGGTCGCGTTCGTCGGGACCGAACCGGGTGATGGCCACCTCGACGTCCCGGTCACCCGCGCACTCCACCGCGAGGTCGACGAGTTTGTCGAGCGCGCGCCGCCGGCCCGGCACCCGGGTCAGCGGCGCGACTTCGCCGTTCTTCAGCGTCAGCAGGGGTTTGATCGAGAACGCCGAACCGAGGAACGCCCGCGCGGCGCCGATCCGGCCGCCACGCCGCAGGAACTCCAGCGTGTCGACGTAGAGGATCTCCCTGCTGCCGCGGAACCGGCGTTCCGCCGCGTCGATGACCCGGGTGGCCTGCCCGCCGGCGGCGGCGACCTTGGCCGCCGAAGTCGCCGCGAAGCCGAGGCTCATCCCGGTGGTCCCGCTGTCGAGGACGTGGACCGGGACGCTCACCTGCTGGGCGGCCTCGCGGGCGGCGTTCACCGTCTCCGACATCCGGCCCGAGAGGTGGATGCTGACGATCGCCGAGGCGCCCTTGCTCGCGGCGTCCTGGAACGCCCAGAAGAACGCGGCGACCTCCGGCGGCGCCGTCTGCACCGGGGTGCCGGCCCGCAGGTGGCCGAGGATCTCCTCGCGGTCGTAGCGGTTCTCTTCGTCGTACTGCTCTCCGACCTGGAGTCGGACCTGAACGACGCCGATTCCCCAGCGTGCGGCGACCTGGACGGGGAGGCAGGCGGTCGAGTCCGTGATCACGGCGACGGGGCCGGGCATGGAACGCATGGTGGGGCAGATTAGCCCGCCGGACGCCCCGGGAGTACCCCGGAATACGGCCGTTCGGGTTAGTCGGCCGGTTACACTCACTTCTGGGTGAACTACCTGGACGATCGTCTCATTAAAACGCGCATCCAGGTGAATGAGGTCACCTCGGCGGGCCGTGGCGCAGAAATGGCCCTAATCTACCGGCCAGTAGAGCTGTTGCCCCGTGGCCGACGCCGGCCACCAACGGGAGGTCGAAGTAGACCCATGACGAACATCGTTGTCCTGGTCAAGCAGGTACCGGACACCTACTCGGAGCGGAAGCTCTCCGGTGCCGACAACACTCTTGACCGCGAATCCGCCGACGCCGTGCTCGACGAGATCAACGAGAAGGCCGTCGAAGAAGCCCTGAAGATCAAGGAAGCGGGCGAGGGCGAGGTCACCGTCGTCTCGGTGGGTCCCGACCGCGCGACCGACGCGATCCGCAAGGCGCTGTCCATGGGCGCCGACAAGGCCATCCACGTCTCCGACGAGGCCCTGCACGGCTCCGACGCGATCGCCACCGCCAAGGTGCTCGCCGCCGCGATCTCGAAGGTCGACGGTTTCGACCTGGTCATCACCGGTAACGAGGCCTCCGACGGCCGCGGTGGTGCCGTGCCGGCGATCCTCGCCGAGCTGCTGGGCCTGCCGCAGCTGACCCACGTGAACGAGCTGACCGTGGACGGTTCCTCGATCAAGGCCGACCGCTACACCGAGGACGGTGTCACGCACCTCGAGGCGAACCTGCCCGCGGTGGTGAGCGTCGGCGAGAAGATCAACGAGCCGCGCTACCCCTCCTTCAAGGGCATCATGGCCGCGAAGAAGAAGCCGGTCGAGACGCTGACCGTCGCGGACCTCGGCGTCGACGCGGACGAGGTCGGTCTCGGCAACGCCTGGTCGTCCGTGCTCGAAGCCTCCCCGAAGCCGCCGCGCACCGCCGGTGAGCGCGTCGAGGACGAGGGTGACGGCGGCGGCAAGGTGGCCGCCTACCTGGTCGCGCAGAAGCTCATCTGAGACAGGTTTCGAGGAGGAATAGGGAAATGGCTGAAGTACTCGTCCTCGTCGACCACGTCGACGGTGAAGTCAAGAAGGTCACGCTCGAGCTGCTGACCGCCGCTCGTGAACTGGGTGAGCCGTCCGCGGTCGTCGTCGGCCCCACCGGCACCGCCGCCAAGGCGAAGGAAGCCCTCGCCGCGCACGGTGCCGCCAAGGTGTACGTCGCCGAGGGGGACAACGCCACCGGCTTCCTGGTCACCCCGAAGGTGGACGTCCTCACCGCGCTCGCGGAGCGGACCTCCCCGGCCGCCGTGCTCGTCGCGGCCAGCGCCGAGGGCAAGGAGGTGTCCGCCCGGGTCGCGGTCCGCCTCGGCTCCGGTCTGCTGTACGACGCCGTCGGCGTGAACGGTGACGGCAGCGTCGACCAGTCCATCTTCGGTGGCGCGTTCTCCGTGAAGTCCAAGTCCACCAAGGGTGTCCCGGTCATCTCGGTCCGCCCCGGCGCCGTCGAGGCCGCCCCGGCCGAAGGCGCGGCCGCCGAGGAGACCGTCGAGGTCCCCGCGGGTGACCCGGCGAAGTCCGCCAAGGTCACCGGCATCGAGCCGATCGTCGGCGGCGACCGGCCGGAGCTGACCGAGGCCTCGGTCGTCGTCTCCGGTGGCCGCGGTGTCGGCTCGGCCGACAAGTTCGACGTCGTCGAGTCGCTCGCCGACTCCCTCGGTGCCGCCGTCGGTGCTTCGCGCGCCGCCGTCGACTCGGGCTACTACCCGGCACAGTTCCAGGTCGGCCAGACCGGTAAGACGGTTTCGCCGCAGCTGTACATCGCGCTGGGCATCTCCGGTGCGATCCAGCACCGCGCCGGTATGCAGACCTCGAAGACCATCATCGCGGTCAACAAGGACGCCGAGGCGCCGATCTTCGAGATCGCCGACTTCGGTGTGGTGGGCGACCTGTTCAGCGTCGCGCCGCAGCTGACCGAAGAGGTCCGGAAGCGCAAGGGCTGAGCCCCTCGTTTCGCGGAGGGGCCGTCCGGGATTTCTTTCCCGGGCGGCCCCTTTTCTGTTACCTGGAAGTGATCTTTCATCCTGAGAGAAGCCTGAGAACCCGCAATTAACGGAACGTGCACTAATCGGCCATCGGGCGCATCGTCGTTGGTACCTCCCGGGGAGTAGACCTGGGTCATGACGACGTCACAGCTCCTCGTCAGTACTGACCAGGCAGGTGTCGGACTTCCGGCCGACGCGCCGCGTTACTCCCTCCTCGTGGCCAACGGGAACGAAGAAGTCGTTGCCGCCCAACGCCTTCGCTATCAGGTGTTCGCCGAGGAGATGGGCGCGACGCTCAATTCGCTCGAACCCGGCCTCGACGTCGACTACTTCGACGAGTTCTGCGATCACCTCGTGGTGCGGGACGACAACACCGGCGACATCGTGGGCACGTACCGGATGCTGCCGCCCGATCGGGCGACGCGGGCGGGAAAGCTCTACTCCGACAGCGAATTCGATCTCACCGCGCTCGATTCGCTGCGCCCTTCGCTGGTCGAGACGGGCCGCTCGTGCGTGCACCCCGACCACCGCAGCGGCGCCGTGGTGAGCCTCGTCTGGGCGGGGATCGGGCGCTACATGCTGCTGGCCGGTCACCGGTACCTCGCGGGCTGCGCCTCCGTACCGCTGACCGACGGCGGGGTCTACGCGGCGGGCGTCTGGGATGTCCTGCGCGCCAAGCACTACGCGGACGAATCCCAGCGCGTGACACCGCTGAACCCTTGGCGGACCGAGGGGCTGGAGCGGCCGGCCCGCGCGATCCTCCCGCCGCTGATCAAGGGCTACACGCGCCTGGGCGCGAAGATCTACGGTCCGCCCGCGCTCGACACGGACTTCGGTGTCGCGGACTTCTTCGTGCTGCTGGATCTGCACAACGTCGACGAGCGCTACCTCAAGTTCTTCCTGGGAGTGCAGTGATGACTCACGCCTGGATGCCGAAGTCGCCGTGCGGTGACGGCTGCCTGAGCGACGGGGCACCGACGGTGGCGTTCCCGCGACGCGTCCTGCGGTTCACCGCGGCGATCGGCGTCATCTTCGGCGCTTTCCTGTCGGCGCCGCTGGTGCTCGTGCTGCGCGGCATGGCGCGAGAAAGGGTGGTGCGCCTGCTTTTCGTGGGGATCCTCCGCTCGTTCGGGGTGAAGCTGCGAGTGCTCGGCGACGAGCGTTTCCGCGCCGTGCCCGGCCGCGGCGCGCTCGTGGTGAACAACCACATCTCGTGGCTGGACATCATCGCGGTCAACGCCGTCCAGCCGATGCGGGCGCTCGCCAAGAAGGAGGTGGGCGCCTGGCCGGTGCTCGGCCTGCTGGTGCGCCGCGGCGGCAGCATCTTCCTCGACCGGGAGAACCTGCGCAGCCTGCCCGCGACGATGGCCGAACTCGCCGGCGCGCTGCGCGGCGGATCACTCGTCAGCGTGACGCCGGAGGGCACCACCTGGTGCGGTCTGGGTTCGGGCCGGTTCCGGCCGGCGACCTTCCAGGCCGCGATCGACGGCGGGGTCCCGGTGCGGCCGCTCGCGCTGCGCTTCCGGCTCGCCGACGGACGGGAGACGACCCAGCCCGCCTTCATCGGACCGGAGTCGCTCATCGCTTCCCTGCGGCGGGTCGCGGCCATGCGCGGTCTGGTGCTGGAGGTACACGTGTGCCCGGAGATCGCGCCGGGTCGCGCTTCGGACCGGCGGGAGTTGGCCTCGCTGGCGGAATCCGCGGTGCAGGCGGCGCTCGGCCGGGTGCAGATCCCGGTGCAGCGGCGGCGTCGCGTGGCGGCCCCGGTTCTGGCTCAGGTCGTTCCTTCGGTGCCTCTGGCTTCCGAGACTTCCGAGACTTCCGAGACTTCCGCGACGGTCTCTCCGTAGCGCGTATGCCCCTGACACTCGCCCAGGGCCCGGTGTGGCCGAGGTGGCCCGTGTGGCGACCCTCGCGTGCAATGAAGGAGCCTTTCCTTGCAAAATTTGCAAGGAACGGCTCCTTCATTGCACCCGCCGGTGGGCTCGCACGACCGGCTGAACCCGCAGGAACTCGAAGTCCCCGCCGGGATCGCGCGCGGAAGCGGAACCGGCAGATCGCCGAAGAGCCGGCGCTGACCGGGCACACGGTGAAATCCCACGTGCGGAAGACCCTCGGGAAGCGGGAAGTCACCTCGCGCGGCGAAGCCGCCGTGCCGGCGCGGGAGCTGCGCTTGGAGTCCGTCAGCGCTTGACTTCCACCGAACTGGAGGTTGCAGACTCGCCGGTATGCCGATCACTGGGGACAAGGCCGAATCGAAGGGGGTGCTCTGGACACCTGAGCACCGCGTGACCACCATCGGGCTGCTGCTCATGGTCACCCTCATCGCGTTCGAAAGCATGGGCGTCGCCACCGCGATGCCGACGATGGTGGCCGATCTCGACGGCCTCGCGTTGTACGCCTGGCCCTTCACCACGTTCTTGGTCGCCAGCGTGGTCGCGACCGTCCTTTCCGGACGCCTCGGCGACCGCAAGGGCCCGGCGCCCGCGCTGCTCGCCGGCACCGCGCTGTTCGCCGCCGGACTGCTGGTCGCGGGGCTCGCGCACGACATGCCGCTGCTTCTGCTCGGCAGGGGATTGCAGGGCTTCGGTTCCGGTCTCCTGCTGGTCTCGGTGTCGCTGCTGATCGCGCTCACCTTCAGCGACCGCGAACGCCCGGTGATCTACGCCGCCAACGCCGCCGCGTGGGTGCTGCCCGCGGTGATCGGTCCTTCGATCGCGGGAGTGGTGACCGTGAGCCTCGGCTGGCGCTGGGTGTTCCTGGGGCTGATCCCGCTCACCGGGATCGGGCTCGCCCTGCTGGTCGTCGTCACGCGCAAGCTGCCCGCCCACGTAACGGGTGACTCCGCCGTCCGGGCCGGGGTCGTGCCCGCGGTGGTCGCCGCGCTCGGTGTCGCCGCGCTCACCTGGGCGGCGCAACACCCGTCCCTCCCGGCGCTGGCCTACGGCGGCGCCGGTCTCTTCGCCCTCGCGTACGCGCTCCGCAAACTCCTGCCCGCCGGGACACTGACGTCGCGGCCGGGGTTGCCGACAGTGATCGCCTCGCGTGCGCTGATCGCGGGCGCGTACGCCGGGATGGAGGCGTATCTGCCGCTCACGATGAGCGAGGTCCACGGCTACAGCCCCGCGCTGGCCGGGCTGCCGCTCACGGTGACCGCGCTGGGCTGGTCGGCGGGCTCGATGCTGCAGGGCCGCATGCTCGACTGGTCGCGCGAAGCGTCCCTGCGGACCGGGTTCGCGCTGGTCGCGGCCGGTTTGGCGATCTTCGTCTTCGTCCCGTTGCCCGCCTTCCCCGGCTGGATGGCGTTCGTGGCGTCGGCGGTCGGCGGCGCCGGGATGGGGATCGCGATGCCCGCGATCTCGGTGCTGCTGCTCCGCTACTCGCCAGAGGCCGAACGCGGGGTCAACACCTCGGCACTGCAACTCGGCGACTGGGTCGGATCGGCTCTGACCATCGGTTTGGGCGGGGTTCTGCTCGCTTCCTTGGCATCGGCGAAGGAACCTTCGGTGGCGATCGTGGTGCTTTCGGTCGTGCTGACCGGCATCGCGGTGCTCGGGGTGCGGGTGACCGGCCGGTGGCCCGCCGATATGAGCGGCGCCACCCGCTGAGCAGGGTGGGCTTGGTCACGCCCCGGAGCGAGCTACCCTGAACGGTGCGATGACCTATCTCGACCACGCGGCGACCACCCCGATGTTGCCCGAAGCCGTAGCGGCGATGTCCGAGGCGCTGTCCACAGTGGGCAACGCCTCCGCGCTGCATTCCTCGGGACGCCGGGCCCGCCGCCGGGTCGAAGAAGCCCGCGAAGTGATCGCGGAGGCGCTGGGCGCCCGGCCGTCCGAGGTGATCTTCACCGCCGGTGGCACGGAGAGCGACAACCTCGCGGTCAAGGGCATCTTCTGGGCCCGCAACGGCGAAGATCCGAAGCGGACGAGGGTGCTGTGCAGCACCGTCGAGCACCATGCCGTCCTCGAGTCCGTCGAGTGGCTGGAGCAGCACGCGGACGCCGAGATCGTCTGGGTCGAGGTCGACCAGGCGGGCCGGGTGACCCCGGAATCGCTGCGCACCGCGATCGGCGACCACCCCGAGACGGTCGCGCTGGCCACCGTGATGTGGGCGAACAACGAGGTCGGCACGGTCAACCCGATCGCCAGGCTCGCCGCCGTCTGCGCCGAACACGAGATCCCGCTGCATACCGACGCCGTCCAGGCCGTCGGCGCGGTGCCGGTCGGCTTCGCCGAGAGCGGCGCGGCCGCGCTGACCCTCACCGCGCACAAGCTGGGCGGCCCGTACGGCGTCGGCGCGCTGCTGCTCGGCCGCGACACCGCGTGCGTGCCGGTCCTGCACGGCGGCGGCCAGGAACGCGCCGTGCGGTCGGGCACCCTCGACGTCCCCGCGGTGATCGCGTTCGCGACGGCGGTGAAGGCCACGATCGAAGGCCGCGAAGAGTACGCCAAACGGGTCGCCGAACTGCGAGACGACCTGATCGAGGCCGTCCGGCGCGAGGTGCCGGACGCGGTGCTCAACGGCGGCGAGGGCGAGCGCCTGCCCACGCACGCCCATTTCACCTTCCCCGGTTGCGCGGGGGACAGCCTGTTGATGCTCTTGGACGCCAAGGGCATCGAATGTTCCACCGGTTCGGCGTGCACGGCGGGGGTCGCGCAGCCGAGCCACGTGCTGCTGGCCATGGGCGCCGAGCCCGCGGCCGCGCGCGGTTCGCTGCGGTTCTCGTTCGGGCATACCTCGGCGCCGGAAGACGTTGAAGCGGTTTCGAGGGAGATCGCGGGCGTCGTCGACAGGGCGAGGCAGGCGGGACTCGCCGGAATGCGCAAGCAGACGCAGAAGCAAGAGGTGTGAGGAAGATGCGCGTACTGGCCGCGATGAGCGGGGGAGTGGATTCGGCGGTGGCCGCCGCGCGCGCCGTGGACGCCGGGCACGAGGTCGTCGGCGTGCATCTGGCGCTGTCGGCGAAGCCCGGCACGCTGCGCACCGGATCACGGGGCTGCTGCACGATCGAGGATTCGGGTGACGCGCGCCGCGCCGCGGACATCCTCGGCATCCCCTTCTACATCTGGGACTTCGCCGAGCGGTTCACCGAAGAGGTCATCGAGACCTTCGTCGGCGAGTACGCCGCGGGCCGGACACCGAACCCGTGCGTCACCTGCAACGAGAAGATCAAGTTCGAAGCGTTGCTGGACAAGGCGATGGCCCTCGGGTTCGACGCGGTCGCCACCGGGCACTACGCCCGTCTGTCCCTTGTGGACGGTGTGCCGGAGCTGCGGCGCAGCGTCGATTCCGGCAAGGACCAGTCCTACGTGCTGGCTTCGCTGACCCCGGAGCAGCTGCGGCATTCGCTGTTCCCGCTGGGCGATTCCTGGAAGACCGACGTGCGCGCCGAGGCCGCGAGCCGTGGCCTTTCGGTGGCGAAGAAGCCGGACAGTCACGACATCTGCTTCATCCCGGACGGTGACACGAAGAGCTTCCTGGAGAAGCGGCTCGGTCAGCGTCCCGGCCGGCTCGTCGACGCCGAGACCGGCGCCGTGCTCGGTGAGCACACCGGCGTGCACGGGTTCACCGTCGGCCAGCGCAAGGGGCTCGGCATCGAGGCACCGGCGCCGGACGGGCGGCCGCGTTACGTGCTTTCGCTGGAGCCGGTTTCGGGCACCGTGAAGGTCGGTTCCGCGCGGGACCTCGGCGTGCACGTGATCGAGGCGGACCGTCCGATCTGGCCGAGTGAGCGGCCGCTGGACGGCCCGACAGAATGTGTCGTGCAGGTGCGCGCGCACGGCGGGATCGTCGAGGCCGTCGCCGAGGTGTCGGGCGACGAGGTGACCATCCAGCTTCGCGAGCCGCTGCGCGGCGTCGCGCCGGGACAGGTCGTCGTGCTGTACCGCACCGACGCGACCGAAGGCGACCTCGTGCTCGGCAGCGCGAAGATCTCCGGAACCCGCTGACTCCCGCAATTCGGCACCTGGTCGCGATCCTTGCGCGTGCAACTATCGCAACCAGGTGCCGAATTGCGGCGGAGGGGATCAGAACTTGAGCTTGAAGCCGGTGTGTGTGGCCTCGAAACCGAGGCGCTCGTAGAACCGGTGCGCGTCTTCGCGTTTCACGTCCGACGTCAGTTGCACGAGGGCGCAGCCCCGTCGTCGCGATTCGTCGATGGCCCACCTCATCAGCTCGGCCCCGAGGCCGGAGCCGCGATGGCTCGCCCGCACGCGGACGGCCTCGATCTGCCCGCGCAGCGCGCCTTTCCTGGCCAGGCCCGGAATGATCGACAACTGGAGCGTGCCGACGGCTTCTCCGCCGTCGTCGGCGACGATCAGCAGATGCGCCGGATCGGCGTCGATCTCCTCGAAGGACTTCAGATACGGCGTGAGGTCGTCGGCGGAATCGCGGGTGCTGCCGATCTGGTCGTCGGCGAGCATCCCGACGATCGCCGCGACGTCTTCCCGGCGTGCTTGACGGATGATCATGAGGCGTAGTGTCGCACCCCGCCGGTCTCGGTCGCGGTCAGTTTCCCTTGCGCCACCAACAGATCCAGATGCGAACCGGTCTCGAGGACGGCGAGCATCCGGTTGAACGGGTCCATGTCGGGCAGTTTGCGCTGCTTGCGCGTCCAGCCCAGTCGCAGGGCGACCTCGTACGCCGTCGTGACGTCCGCGGTGATCTCGGCGCCCATGACCTCGAGCCGGTCGCGGTGGTGCTCCAGCAGCGCGTCGACGCGCGCGTGAACGCTGCCGGTGACGGGACCGTGCGCGGGAAGCAGGCGCCGGTCGGGCATCCCGCGCACCAGGCGCAGGGAGTCGAGGTAGTCGCGCAGCGGCAGGGCGGCGGGCACCGGCTGGAACCCGATGGACGGCGTGATGTGCGGCAGCACGTGGTCGCCGGAGAACACCAGGCCCGCCTCGTCGTCGACGAAGACCACGTGTCCCGCCGTGTGGCCGGGCGTGTGCACGACGTCGAACTCGCGTCCGGGCACGATCGCGCGTCTGCCGGCGGTGAGCCATTCGTCCGGCTGCTCCCACAGTTGCGCCTCGGTGTGCCGGACACCGCCGAAGGCCTTGGCGAGTTCCTCGACGACGGGACCCGCGCCACAGCGTTCGAGCAGGCCGACCTGCGCCTCCATCGGGAACCGGTCGGGATCGCCGGAGCGCGTCAGCGACGGCTCTTCCAGCTTGCCGAGCGCGAGCGTGCCGCCGAACTCGCGGCGCAGTTCCACGGCGAGGGTGTAGTGATCGCGATGCACGTGCGTGATCAGGAATTCGTCGATGTCGCCCAGGTCGGCGCCGAGCGCCTTCAACCCGCGCGAAAGCCGCTCGCGGGCCGACGCCAGTGCCCAGCCCGAGTCGACGAGGACCAGACGGGTGCCGTCGGTGACGACGTAGACGTTGACCGCGCGCAGCGCGTCCTGCGGCAGGGGCAACGGGATCCGGTGGACCCCCGGCGAGACCGTGTAGACACCCGGCTCGGCCCAGTCCCGCTCGCCGTCTTCGGGCGACGGCTCCATGGTGACCTCCGTCCCGGACGCACTCCGGCGTGCCGCCCCAGTCCTCTCCACCTTGAGCCGCCGGAAGCCGAGTGTCCACTTTGTGCGGGTGAGACCCCGGTCACTCGCCAGCCCGCAATCGGTCATCCGGTTGCGGTCGTTGCGCGTGCACTTACCGCAACCGGATGACTGATTGCGGGGTGCCGGTCAGCCCTCGTCCTGTTTCAGCGCGGTGTCGATGGTCAGCGCCGAGGCGACCACCATCGAGGCCAGCGGATCCCGCAGCGGCCGGTGGATCTCGACGACGTAGTTGTCGGCCGTGGTGAAGGCGGCCTTCACGAAACCGCCCCAGGTCTTGGTGATCCGCGCGATCTCGACGTCGGAGTCGTCCTTGATCGCGAAGTTCCACGCCCGCCAGTTCTCGGCGAAGATGCCGCCGATCCTCTGCCCGTCGACCACGAACCCCAGCCGGATCTTGCCGAAGACGTTCTCCTGCACGATCTCGCCGATCGGGGAGTCGTCGGCCTTCGTCACCAGGAACCGGGATTTGAAGACCTTCGCCGGCCGCGTCACCTTCAGCACGGTGCTGTGGTTCGCGTCGCGGATCTCGAAACGGTGGGTGAGGAACTGGTCGTAGTTCGTGAGCAGCCGGATGGCCTTCTTCAACGTGCTTTGACCGACCTGGACGACCCCGCCGAGGCGGTTGCCGTGCTGGTCGGAGATCCCGAACTCGTTCGACATCTCGACGAGCTTCGCACGCTGGTCGACCACCAGCACGGGTTCGGAGAACAGGGTGCCGCCGCCGGTGACCCCGCCGCTCCGGCCTTGGGTCCCCCTCGCCGCCTGTGCCCGGACTTTCGCGGGGTCGTGCGCGCCTTCGATGTCCAGCTCGATCATCTCGGCGTCGTGCGAAGGCCGCGTGTCCGCGGTCCAGGCCTGCCCGTCCCACCACCGGTGCATCCGGGGGTTCTGCTGGTCGGGGTACCAGCCGGCGGGCTGTGGAGAGCTCGTCATGGCAGGTCAGCGTAATCCGCTCGACGCCGTCACGGGTTCGCCGACGGCAATTGCGTCGAATGTCCGTGTCCTTCCCCGCCCCGCCGTTCTCTCAGGTCGGACCAAGGGGAGAATCCGGGTGTGAACGAACGACCTTGGCCTCTCGGCGCGGCCACCGCGATCGGTTCCCTGCCCGGTACCGACCCGGTCGAGGCCGCTTCGATCGTGTTCGGCGAACTGCCCGAATTCCCCTGTATGCCCGAACTTCCCGCCCGCGGCGTCGGAGCCGACCTGATCGGCCGGACGGCGGCGCTGCTCGTGGACCTCGCCGTCGAGGTGGTGCCGAGCGGGTACCGGGTCGCCGCGCGTCCGGGACACGACCACCGCCGGGCCGTCGACCTGATGAACTGGGACCTCGACGCCGTCCAGGAGGCGAGGGAGAAGGCGGGCGCCGCGCCGCCCGCCTTCAAGATCCAGGTCGCCGGACCGTGGACGCTCGCCGCGAACGTCGAACTCCCGCGCGGGCACCGGATCCTCACCGACAAGGGCGCGCTGCGCGATTTCGCCGCCTCGCTGCTCGGCGGACTGGCCGGGCACGTCGCGGAACTGAAGTCGCGCATCGGCGCGCCGGTGGTGATCCAATTCGACGAACCGTCGCTGCCCCAGATCCTCGCCGGTGAGCTGCCGACGGCGTCCGGCTACGGCACCGTTCCCGCCGTGCCCGCGCCGGAGGCACGGGAACTGCTGTCGACGGTGATCTCCGGGGCGGAGCGTGTCACCGGGCAGCCGGTCGCGGTGCACTGCTGCGCCGAAAAGCCCCCGATCTCGTTGCTGCGCGCGGCCGGGGCGCGGGCGATCGCCTTCGATTTCACCCTGCTGAAAGGCGCTTCGCCCGCGCAGCTCGACGAGATCGGCGAGACGCTGGACTCCGGGACGACGCTGATGCTCGGCCTCGTCCCCACGACCGACCCCGGCGTGCCGGTGGAACTGCGTGACGTGGTCACGCCCGTGTTCCACCTCGTCGACCGGCTGGGCTTCCGCCGGGAGATCCTCGCCGAACGGGTCGTGCCGACCCCGGCGTGCGGCCTCGCGGGCGCCACCCCCGACTGGATGCGCCGCGCGCTCACGCTCAGCCGGGAGGCCGGCAAGGCTTTCACCGAACCGCCTGAAGGCTGGTGAACGGCGCGGTAGCGTGCCTCCCATGCGTTTGTTCCGCCGACCTCGTAAGGCCGAGGACGTCCCCGACCCCCGCACCGCCTGGCCGGAGCAGCCGGTCCCCGAGGACGCGGCCGCCGCGGCGGCGACGTTCTGGGAGGCGTGGTTCGCGCTCCTGCCCGAGGTCAGCGCCGCCCTCGGCGACCGAGAACCGCATCGGGTGGAGCACGACCTCTGCACCATCGTCGAGGCGTTGCACCCCCGGCTGCACTTCTCCCTCGACCGCGGGCACCGGGCGATCTACTCGCTGGTGCTGACCGGCCAGGAGGATCCGGAACTGCGCCCGTACACCGACGCGTGGAAGGCCGCGGCGCCGCCGGAGGACGCCATCTGGGAGTACCACGACTCCGTGCCGCCGGTCCCCGATCCGAGTGAGGTCACCGTCAACCTGGGCGAGACCCGCATCGCGCTCGCCGACGTACGGGTGACCGCGAAGGTGGACGAATCAGCCGGACGGGTGGACGTGACCGTGTTCCATCCGCTGATCGGCGAGCTCGCACCGGAGACCCGGACGACCATGACCTTCCTCCCGCTGGACGCCACGCTGGGTGAGCGGGTCGCGGCCGAACGACTGGGCAAGGTCGAGCTGGCGACCGGGGCCCAGGACGGGCAGCTGACCCTGCTGGAACTACGCGAGGTGGTCGACAGGCTCGGTTCACCGGAGCCCGGAAATGTCGGTGCCTCCGGCTAGGCTGACCCCCGTGAGCAGCGAACTTCCCGAAAACCTCGAGCCCGTGCAGGACGTCACGGACGTGCCGGCCGACGTCCGTGAACGGCATGGCGAGCTGGCGGAGGAGATCCGCGGCCACCAGTTCCGGTACTACGTGCTGGATTCACCGATCGTGTCCGACGGCCAGTTCGACGAGCTGCTCAACGAACTGCAGGCCATCGAAGACGCGCATCCGGGGCTGGTGACGCCGGAATCGCCGACACAGAACGTCGGCGGCACGTTCTCCACCGAGTTCGCCGCGCACGACCATTTGGAGCGCATGCTCAGCCTGGACAACGTCTTCGACACCGAGAGTTTCGAGACGTGGGTCGAGCGGGTCCAGAAGGAGATCGGCGCGACGAAGTACCTCGCCGAGCTGAAGATCGACGGGCTCGCGATCAACCTGCTGTACGAGAACGGCAAGCTCACCAGGGCGCTGACCAGGGGCGACGGCCGCACCGGCGAGGACGTCACGCTCAACGTCCGCACGCTGGAGCAGGTGCCGGAGCGGCTGACGGCGACGGACGGGTTCCCGGTGCCCGCGCTGGTGGAGGTCCGCGGCGAGGTGTACTTCCGCGTCGAGGACTTCCTGGCGCTCAACGCGAAGATGGTCGAGGCGGGCAAGGATCCGTACGCGAACCCGCGCAACACCGCCGCCGGATCGTTGCGGCAGAAGGATCCCAAGATCACGAAGTCCCGCAATCTGCGGCTGATCTGCCACGGTCTCGGCAAACGCGAGGGTTTCGAGCCGAAACGCCAGTCCGAGGCGTACGACGCGCTCGCCGCGTGGGGCCTGCCGGTCTCGCCGTACGGCAAGGTGCTCGGTTCGGGCAAGGAACTGCTGGAGCACATCGAATACTGGGGTGAGCACCGGCACGACGCCGAGCACGAGATCGACGGCGTCGTCATCAAGGTGGACGAGGTCGCGCTGCAGCGCCGTCTCGGCACGACCTCGCGGGCGCCGCGCTGGGCGATCGCCTACAAGTACCCGCCGGAAGAGGCGATCACCACCCTGCTGGACATCCAGGTCAACGTCGGCCGCACCGGGCGGGTCACCCCGTTCGCGGTGATGGAGCCGGTGAAGGTGGCCGGGTCCACGGTGTCGATGGCGACGCTGCACAACCAGGAAGAGGTCAAGCGCAAAGGCGTGCTGATCGGGGACAAGGTCGTCATCCGCAAGGCGGGCGACGTCATCCCCGAGGTGCTCGGCCCGGTCGCCGACGCGCGCACCGGTGAAGAGCGCGAGTTCGTCATGCCGTTGCGCTGCCCCAACTGCGACACCGGACTGGCGTACCAGAAGGAGGGCGACATCGACATCCGTTGCCCGAATTCGCGGTCGTGCCCGGCGCAGTTGCGAGAGCGGCTGTTCCATCTGGGCGGGCGCGGCGCGTTCGACATCGAGGTGCTCGGCTACGAGGCCGCGATGGCGCTCCTGGACGCCGGTGTCGTGCACGACGAGGGTGACATCTTCGAGCTGGACGAGGAGAAGCTGCTCCAGGTGGAGCTGTTCCGCACCAAGGCGGGGGAGTTGTCGGCCAACGGGCGCAAGCTGCTGGACAACCTGGAAACGGTGAAGGACCGTCCACTGTGGAAGGTCATCGTCGGCCTGTCGATCCGGCACGTCGGCCCGACGGCGGCGCAGGCGCTCGCGCGGGAATTCGGCTCGCTCGAACGGATCGAGAATGCCTCGGAGGAGGAGCTCTCCAGTGTCGACGGCGTCGGCCCGACCATCGCACGTGCGGCGAAGGAGTGGTTCGAGGTCGATTGGCACTGCGAAATCGTCGAGAAGTGGCGCGCGGCGGGCGTGCGGATGGAGGAGGAACGCGACGAGTCCATTCCGCGCAACCTCGAAGGCCTGTCGATCGTCGTCACCGGATCGCTGAACGACTACTCCCGTGACGAGGCCAAGGAATTCATCATGGCCCGCGGCGGGAAGGCGGCCGGTTCGGTGTCGAAGAAGACGGCGTTCGTCGTCGTCGGCGACGCGCCGGGCACGAAGTACGACAAGGCCGTCCAGCTGAAGGTGCCGGTGCTCGACGAGAACGGCTTCCGCGTGCTGCTCGAAAGCGGTCCTGAGGCCGCCGCCGAACTCGCGCTGCCGACCGAGGAGGAAAGCGGTGAGTGACCTGCAGATCCGGCCCGCCCGCCCCGAGGAGCTGAGGGCGATCGGCGAGCTCACCCTGGCCGCGTACGCCGCGGATTATGGCCTCGTGGAGGGCGTCGGCTACGCGGCCGTACTCGCCGACGCCGCCCGCCGCGCGGAGCTGGCCGAACTCCTGGTCGCGGTGGACGGGGACGGCACGCCGGTCGGCACGGTCACGATTGTCCGGCCGGGCACCGAGTTCGCCGAGCTGTCCCGTGAGGGCGAACTGGAGTTCCGCATGCTCGGGGTGCTGCCCTCGGCGACCGGCCGCGGCATCGGCGAGGCCCTGACCAGGGCGGTGATCACGCGAGCGCGGGAACTGGCCGTGGCGAGGGTGGTGCTGTGCAGCCTGGTCACGATGACGCGGGCACACCGGCTCTACGAGCGGCTCGGCTTCGTGCGGCTGCCCGAACGGGACTGGGAGCCGCAGCCCGGGGTGATCCTGATCGCCTACGGCCTGGAACTTTGATACACCTTGTCGGTGTATCGTTGGTGTATGAGCCGGACCAACATCGACATCGACGACGAGCTGGTCGCCGCCGTGATGCATCGCTACGGGTTCAAGACCAAGAAGGACGCGGTGGATTTCGCGTTGCGGAAAGCGGCGCCGGTGATCACCACCGCTGACATCCTGGCGCTGGAAGGTGTCGGCTGGGAAGCGGATCTGGACGAGATGCGTGCTGACCCCGCGGACCGTAAATGGCGCGATGCCTCCTGAACGACGCTGCCTGATCGACAGCTCGGTGTGGATCGATTTCCTGCGCAAGCGCGCCACACGGGCGAGGGATCTGGTCGTCGAGCTGGCCGCTCAGCCGAAAATGATCGTGACCTCCGAGCCCATCGTGATGGAACTGCTCGCGGGAGCGAACGCCGAGGCGCTCCCTCGCCTCGAAAGGACGCTTGCCGGTTTCGTGAACCTGGGCGTGGATCCCGCGATCGACTTCAAGGGCGCCGCGGAGATCTCACGAGCAGTCCGGGCGGACGGGCACAGGGTTCGTTCTTCGATGGATTGCCTCATCGCGGCGGTGGCGGTGCGGCACAAGGCCGTCCTCATCCACAAGGACGTCGATTACGTGCGTATCGCCGAAGTCGTCCCCGCGCTTCGCGCCGAGGCGATCTTCGACTCTTGAGGGTGCCGGAGCGGCTCAGCTGTCCAGCACGACGGCGACGATGCCCGCGAAGTGCGCCAACCGCGCCACCTCGGCGGCCCGGAAGTTCGGCCCGCCGGGCCGCGCGACCAGCAGCGCCTTCCCGGGCTTCCCCAGCGGCGTGGCCGCGAGTTCGGTCCCCAGTTCCTTCCACGTCTCCGGCACCCACGCCTCCTCGGCGTCGAGGATGGTGGCGCGTTCCAGCGGCAGCCAGGGCAGGTCGGTGATCGGCGTCTCGGGCGCGGCGTTGGACGACGCCAGGCGCACCGCGCCGGACTCCGCGTGCTCGACGACGACGGCCCAGCCCGCCCGGATGATCCGCGGCACCCCCTCGGCGAGGATCTCCAGCCCCGAAGCGGGCTTCGCGGCGATCTCCTCCACCAGTTCGAGTTCGCGATGGGTGTCGAGCACCCCGGCGTACGGGCGGACGGCGTCGACCTCGACACCGTCGACGCTTTCGGCGGCGGTGATCAGCGCGTCCGGCAGCCTGCCCGAGGGGATCTCGACGACGAGGTCGTCGATGGCGACGCCGCCGCCTCGTTCGACCACGTCCACGCTCAGGATGTCGGCGCCGACGGTGCCGAGCGCGGTGGCGACCGCGCCGAGGGTCCCCGGGGTGTCCGGTAATTGGACCCGGATCAGGAACGACACACGCGCCCCTCTCGCCTCAGGCGTCCCAGCCTCGCCGTGGAACGCGCTACGCCGGGCGCCGATTGTGACAGACCGGACGAGGTAATGGGACCCGACGTCCGGGGCGTGGGATAACGAACCAGGCACTCCTCACCCGACATGGGAGCGCAGGCCGCGGCATAACCCAGTCGAGTAAGCCGACGCCGCCACCATAGACTTGCAGCTTCCGACAGAACCCGCACAGCACACCCCGGGAGTCACCCGCGTGCCCAACATTTCCCGCGACGAGGTCGCGCACCTCGCCAAGCTGGCCAGGCTTGCCGTCACCGAAGAGGAGCTGGACGTCTTCGCAGGCCAGCTCGACCAGATCCTGGACTCGGTGGCCAAGGTGAGCGAGGTCGCAGGCGAGGACGTCCCGCCCACGTCGCACGCCGTGCCGCTGACCAACGTGTTCCGTGAGGACACCGTCCGACCGGGGCTGACCCAGCAGCAGGCGCTGGCCGGTGCGCCCGCCAGCGAAGAGGGTCGTTTCCGGGTGCCGCGGATTCTGGGAGAAGAACAGTGACCGAACTCATCAAACTGACCGCCGCCGACCTCGCGGAGAAGATCCGGTCCCGTGAGGTCTCGGCCGTCGAGGTCGCCCAGGCCCACCTGGACCGGATCGCCGAGGTCGACGACCACATCCACGCCTTCCTGCACGTGGACACCGAAGGCGCGCTCGACGCGGCCCGCGCGGTGGACGCCGACGTCGCCGAGGGCAAGGCGCCGAAGTCGGCGCTCGCCGGGGTCCCGCTGGCGCTCAAGGACGTGCTGACCACCAAGGGCATCCCGACCACGGTCGGTTCGAAGACCCTGGAGAACTGGATCCCGCCGTACGACGCCACCGTGACGCGCAAGCTGCGCGAGGCCGGTGTCGTGGTGCTCGGCAAGACCAACATGGACGAGTTCGCGATGGGTTCCTCCACGGAGAACTCCGCGTTCGGCCCGACGCACAACCCGTGGGACCACGCCCGTATCCCCGGCGGCTCCGGCGGTGGCTCCTCGGCGTCGATCGCGGCGTTCGAGGCCGCGATCGCGATCGGCACCGACACCGGTGGTTCGATCCGCCAGCCCGGCGCGGTCACCGGCACCGTCGGCGTGAAGCCGACGTACGGCGGTGTCTCCCGCTACGGTCTCGTCGCCTTCTCGTCGTCGCTCGATCAGGCCGGCCCCTGCGCGCGGACGGTGCTCGACGCCGCCCTGCTGCACGAGGTCATCGCCGGATACGACCCGATGGACTCGACCTCGATCGACGCGCCGGTCCCGCCGGTGGTCGCCGCGGCCCGCCAGGGTCTCACCGGTGATCTCAAGGGCGTCCGCGTCGGCGTGGTGAAGGAATTCGCCGGCGACGGTTACCAGCCGGGCGTGTTGCGGTCGTTCGAGGCCGCCGTCGAGCAGCTGCGCGCGCTCGGCGCCGAGGTCGTCGAGGTCTCGTGCCCGAACTTCACCTACGCGCTGCCCGCGTACTACCTCATCGCGCCGAGCGAATGCTCGTCGAACCTCGCCCGGTTCGACGCCATGCGCTACGGCCTGCGCGTGTCCGACGACGGCGCGCACAGCGCCGAAGAGGTCATGTCGCTGACCCGCGAGAAGGGCTTCGGCCCCGAGGTCAAACGCCGCATCATGCTCGGCACGTACGCGCTGTCCTCTGGCTACTACGACGCCTACTACGGCTCGGCGCAGAAGGTCCGCACGCTCATCACGCGCGACTTCGAAGCCGCCTACGAAAAGGTGGACGTCCTGGTCTCGCCGACCACGCCGACCACCGCGTTCAAGATCGGCGAGCGCGTCGACGACCCGATGGCGATGTACCTGGCGGACCTCTGCACCATTCCGTCGAACCTCGCCGGCAACGCCGCGATGAGCGTCCCGAGCGGACTGTCGCATGAGGACGGCCTGCCGGTCGGCCTCCAGATCATGGCCCCCGCGATGGCCGACGACCGGCTGTACCGCGTCGGCGCCGCCTACGAGGTCGCACGCGACGCCGCCAACGGTGGCTCGCTGGTGCACGAGGTTCCGGAGCTGGGAAAGGCTTGACTTGCTGACACGTATCGAGATCGACGGCTTCAAGTCGTTCGATCGCTTCGGGTTGGACTTGCCGCCGTTCCTTGTCGTCCTCGGCCAGAACGCCAGTGGCAAGTCCAACCTGTTCGATGCGATCCAGCTCCTGAGCCGCCTCGCTACAGCACCGCGAGTGAAAGAGGTTTTCAACGACCAGCGTGGTGATCTTCTGGAGCAGTTTCGCCGACGTGGCGACGGCACGTTCCTCGGAATGATGAGCTTCGCGGTCGAGCTCACGCTCGAGCCCTCCGTTGTCGACTCCTTCGGCGAGCATGCGGAGATCAATCACACCCGGGTCCGCTACGAACTGCGTGTGGTGCTGACGAAGGAAGACGAGTACGTCTCGCCGATGGTGCTCCAGGAGGTCGCGTACCCGCTCGGCCCGGGCCACACCGAGGTGGCGCGCGATTCGGGCGGCATGAGCACCGGTGAGGTGCCTTCGCCACTGTTGAAGACTCTCGTCCGAGACGGGACGCCTACCTTCGCCCTGTACCGGGCGGGGGAGGAACCCAGGCTCATTCGCGCCGATTCAGCCATGTCCACCGTCTTGTCCAGCATCACCTCCGCGACGGACTTCCCCCATCTGCTGGCCATTCGCAGGGAGCTCGAGTCTTGGCGTTTCCTGCAGCTCGACCCCGTCGCGCTGCGGATGCCTAGCAGGATCGGCCTGTCCGACGAACAGCTGGAGCCGACTGGGGCCAACCTCGCCGCTGTGTTGCATCGGATCCAGCGCGCCACCCGTGACGAGTTCGGGAGCGGGCTCGATGAGATCGCGGTCGATCTGGCCCAGGTAATCCAAGGGTTCAGCGGGGTCGAGGTCAAGGAGAACAAGGCGGCGGGTCAGTGGGAGATCGAGCTGACCACGGGCGACGAAGGCAAAGTCAGTGCACGGGTCGCCTCGGACGGGACGCTTCGGGTGCTGGCTCTGCTCGCAGCCCTGTACGACCCAGAACACCGCGGATTGCTTTGCTTCGAGGAGCCGGAGAACGGCATCTTCCCGCAGCGTCTGCGAAAGCTCATGCACGTGCTCAAGGAGCTGACCGCCGAACCTGGGCCGGGCGAGCCGCTGACCCAGGTGATCTTGACCAGCCATTCGCCCCTGATGCTGGCGGTCCTCGAACCGGAGGACATAGTGGTCATGGATTGGGTGTCGCGTGTCTCGCCCGGTGAGCCCACCAGCCGCGTTTCGCGGGTTCGTGTGCTCGCGGACCAGGCTGGGTCAGGGCTGGAGCCTATGTCCCGCTTCGAGCAGCGGGAGCTTCTGGCGATCACCGAAGACGAAGCCCGTCGGCTCCTGGAGGGCTGATGCGACAACTACGCACCGTTGTCGCCGTCGAAGGGGCGACGGACGACACGTTCTTCAGCCAGTTGCTCGCCCGTGCGCTCGAGGAGATCGGCAGAGAGCGACCAGGCAAAGGTTTCGACGTCGACAGGCCCCTGGTCTTCGAACGTCAAGCCGATACGTGGCGGACGTTCGCCCAGCAGGTGCTGGATCAAACGCCCCGGTTGAACCTGGTCTTCTTCCACTACGACGGAACGGCCAATCCGGATCGAGAAGCTGCGAAAAGCTGGGCTCCGATGATGGACGAGTGGGGCAAGGTCACGAGCGGCAAAGCCGCTGCTCCTTGTTTCGTACCGTTGGTACCGGTCCGGGAGATGGAAAGCTGGGCGCTCGCCGACGTCACCCTGGTCAACGAGCTCGCGGGTGTCGACGTCACGACGACCGGCGTTTTCGAGGTGGATCTGCTTTCGAGGGTGGAGAAACTCACGAATCCCAAGCGCACCCTGGCCGAGGCCCTGCGATCCGGCACGAGGCGAAAGCGCCGAAGCAGGTCCGTCCACGACTATCTGGACACCATCGCCAGGCGGATCCAGCTCGACAGGCTGCGCGCGGTGCCGTCTTTTCATGCTTGGCAAACCGACACCGAAACGGCGCTGCGGCGGATCGGATTCATAGAATGACTTCCAGGACAGTAGGAGGAAAGAAGTGACCGCCGTGGTGGAACTCATGGACTACGCCGACGTCATCGAGCGGTTCGACCCGGTGCTGGGCCTCGAGGTGCACGTCGAGCTGAACACGAACACCAAGATGTTCTGCGGCTGCGCCAACGAGTTCGGCGGCGAGCCGAACACCAAGGTGTGCCCGACCTGTCTCGGCATGCCCGGTTCGCTGCCGGTCGTGAACGGCAAGGCGGTCGAGGGCGCGATCCGCATCGGTCTCGCGCTCAACTGCGAGATCGCGCAGTGGTGCCGGTTCGCCCGGAAGAACTACTTCTATCCGGACATGCCGAAGAACTTCCAGACCTCGCAGTACGACGAGCCGATCGCCTTCGACGGCTACCTCGACGTGACGCTGGACGACGGCGAGGTCGTGCGCGTCGAGATCGAGCGGGCGCACATGGAGGAGGACACCGGCAAGTCGCTGCACGTCGGCGGTGCGACCGGGCGGATCCATGGCGCCGAGCACTCACTGCTCGACTACAACCGCGCGGGCGTTCCGTTGATCGAGATCGTCACCAAGACGATCGAGCACACCGGTGGCCGCGCCCCCGAGGTCGCCCGCGCGTACGTGAGCGCCCTGCGGGATCTGCTGAGCGCGCTGGACGTCTCCGACGTCCGCATGGACCAGGGTTCCCTGCGCTGCGACGCGAACGTTTCGCTGATGGCCAAGGACGCGACCGAGTTCGGCACGCGTACCGAGACCAAGAACGTCAACTCGCTGCGCAGTGTCGAGCGCGCCGTGCGGTACGAGATGACCCGTCAGGCGGCGATCCTCGCCGAGGGCGGCACGATCAAGCAGGAGACGCGGCACTTCCAGGAGGCCGACGGCACCACGTCGCCGGGCCGCACCAAGGAGACCGCCGAGGACTACCGGTACTTCCCGGAGCCCGACCTGGTGCCGATCGCGCCGTCGCGCGACTGGGTCGAGGAGCTGCGCGAGACGCTCCCGGAGATGCCGTCGGAGCGCCGCAAGCGCATCCAGCGGGAGTGGAACCTGACCGACGAGGCACTGCGCGACCTGCTCAACGTCGGCGCGGTCGACCTGGTCGCCGCCACCGTCGAAGCGGGCGCGACGCCGGACGAGGCCCGCAGCTGGTGGGTCAACACGCTGGCGCAGGAGGCCAACTCCCGCGAGATCGAACTGGCGGAGCTGGCGATCACCCCGGCGCAGCTGGCCGAGGTCATCGCGCTGGTCAACTCCGGTGAGCTGACCAACAAGCTGGCCAAGGAGGTCACCCACGGCGTGCTCGCCGGCGAGGGTTCGCCCTCCGAGGTCGTCGAGAAGCGCGGCCTGAAGGTCGTCTCCGACGACTCCGCGCTCATCTCGGCGGTCGACGAGGCGCTGGCCGCGCAGCCCGACGTCGCCGAGAAGATCCGCGGCGGGAAGGTGGCCGCGGCCGGGGCGATCGTCGGGGCGGTCATGAAGGCCACCAAGGGCCAGGCCGACGCCAAGCGCGTGCGTGAACTGATCGTCGAGCGAGTCGGTGCCTGAGTTCGCTGTGCTGTCACCGAAGAAGGTCACCTGGCGTGAGTGGCTCGGCCTCGCGGCCGGGCTGCTCGCGCTGGCGGCCTTGTTCCTGCCGTGGACCACGCTGACCGCGTCGCGCCCGGAGATCGAGGACGTCCTGGCGACGTTGCCCGCCGACGACGTCACGCGGGACGCGTGGCGTTCGGGTTTCCTCGCCTGGGCGCCGGTGTTCCTGGTGTTCCTGCCCGGTCTCGCCGTCGTGCTGTTCGGCCGCGTCGACGCCGTCCGCCGCGCGGGCCTGCCGCATCTGTGGCTGATGGCGGCCATCGGCGCGCTGCTGCTGATGCTGCTCGGCCGGCTCAGCCTCGACTGGCAGTTCGACGCCGACCAGCGCGGGATCCTTTCCGCCGCCGGCGTCGAAATCGGCTCCGGCCTCGGCCGCTACCTCGGCTTGCTCGCCGCCGTCGTCTCCGTGGTCGTCGCGTTCCTCGACGTCCGGCGCCTGCGCGCGGAAACCCGCACCCGCCGCCCCTGACCTTCCCCCGTCTCGCAATCAGTCACCTAATTGCATCGAGAAAGCGCTTTCTTCCCGAGGAGGTCATCGTGTTCCCCCTTCCCGGTGGTATCGGCCTTTCCCATCTTCGCGCCTATGAGTGGGAAGCGGTGGACGGCGTGTGCGGCGGCAGCCCGCATCTGCACCTGGCCTGCACCGAGGCGTACGTCGTCACCGGCGGACGTGGCGCGGTGCAGACCCTCGACGTCGGCGGCTATCGCGAGACCGAACTCGAACCCGGCGTCGTCGCGTGGTTCGCGCCCGGCACGGTCCACCGGATGGTGCAGCGCGACGATCTGCGGATCACCGTGCTCATGCAGAACGGCGGACTGCCCGAAGCGGGGGACGCGGTCTTCACCTTCCCGCCGCGGATCCTCGCCGATCCGCACGCGTACGCGGAGGCCGCCGCGACGCCTGCGGACGACGCCGCCGCCCGCCGTCGCCGCGATCTCGCGGTCGAGGGCTATCTGCCGATCCGCGACGCCCTCGTCTCGGGAGACCCCGGCCCGTTGAGGGAGCTCCACCGCGCGGCCGCCACGCTGGTCGCGCCCAAGGTCGACGCCTGGATCCCGCGCTGGCGCGCCGGTGCGCTGGCCGCCGCCGAGTCGACCGGGGAACACCTGGCAGCGCTCGCGAACGGCGACGTGAGCCACCTCGAGCGGCCGGGCCTCCGGGTGGCCAATCCGTCCAAAGAGGACGGTTATGGCATGTGCGGGCGCCGGACGGAGTACCGCCTTGACATGTGACCATATGGTCACCTATTTTTCCCGGTATGACTCACACCCGCAGGACACTCGTCACCGTGCTCGTCGCGCTCCTGTTCGGGGCGCTGTCCATCGCCACGCCGGCGGCCGCCGAAGAACGCCCGCGCGTTCACGAGGGAACGATCGACGGCGCGGAGTTCCTGGTCAAAGTGCCGAAACGCTGGAACGGCACGCTGGTGCTCTACAGCCACGGGCTCTACGTGGACCCGTGGAAGCCGGCGCGGATCATGCTGGCCACCAGACCCGAGACCGAGTCCTGGCTGCTCGACCGGGGCTACGCGCTGGCCGCGTCGAACTACCAAGGCGTGTTCGGGCACGCGATCGAGGAGGCCTTGACCGATCAGATCGCGCTGCTGGACTGGTTCGGGGCCGAGGTGGGAAAACCGCGGCGGACCATCACCAGTGGGATGTCCATGGGTGCCGTGATCTCCCTGAAGCTGGCCGAGAACAATCCTGACCGGTTCGACGGCGTCCTGACGCAGTGCGGCGAGTACGACGCGAACGGCACGTGGAACAGCGCGCTGGACATGCTTTTCGCGCTCAAGACCCTGCTGGCGTCCGACGCGGACATCGACCTCGTCCGGCCCCGTGATCCGCGGGCCGCGCAGGCGGCACTCGAAGCCGTCGTGGCCGAAGCGCAGAAGACCGAGGCGGGCCGCGCGCGGATCGCGTTGGCCGGGGCGCTCGGTACCATCCCGGGCTGGGCGTCGGCGCACGAACCGGAGCCGAAGGCGTCCGCCGACCGCCTCGCGCAACAGGCGCTCTGGGTCACCGGGGCCCACCTGTACGGCTACGGTCCGTCCGCACGCCCCGAAATCGAACGCCGGGCCGGTGGCAACCCTTCATCGAACACCGGGATCGACTATCGGCGACAGCTCGCTCGCTCTGCCGGGCTCGACCTGGTGCGGCATGCCTACCGGGCGGGCGGCGTGGATCTGGAAGCCGATCTCGACCGGCTCGCCGCGGCCCCGCGGATTTCGGCGGATCCCCAGGCGCAGACCTACATGCACCGCTACACGGTGGCTCGCGGGAGCACGCCGTCACCCGTGCTGACCGCGCACACCACCGGTGACGGCGGCGCCGTCGCGGGGCAGGCCCGGTGGTATGGCGATCAGGTCCGGCACAACGGTGCTCCCGGCCTGCTGCGGCAGACCTACGTCAGCCGGGGTGGTCACTGCTCGTTCAACGCGGCCGAGGAGATCGTCCTGCTGCGCACCCTGCTGTCCCGGGTGGACACCGGCCACTGGCCGTCCACCGATCCGCGCCGGCTCACCGCCGCCGCGACCGCGCTCGGCTCCGCGTATCGACTGGTGCCGGAGCTGTTCGATCCGCAGGGCAAGGAGAAGCCCATGGCGCCGTCGTTCACCCGGTTCACGCCGCCTGCCCAGCCGAGGCCGTCCAGGTGACGGCCGCTCAGTCCTTGCCGCCCCCGCCGGCGCTGGCCGACGGCGTGATGATGACGACGCGGTCGTCGCTCGAAACCGGTGCGCCGCCGTCCTTGTTGAGCGTCCCGGTGATCGCGACCTGCGGGTTGACCATGCTCATCGCGGAAAGCCTGCCGAAGGTCTTCGGCGGCTTGCCGACCTTGCCGTCCATGGCGACGTCGGGTTTCCCGGTCACCGCGCCGTCCGGGGTGACCGGGAGATTCTGCAGGTTGCCCGCGATCGACGTCGTGATGGAGAGATAACCGGTGGCACCGATGAAGTCCGCGCAGCCCGCCACGCCGGGTTTGTCGGTCCAGCTCCACGCCGGGGCGGTCAGCGGCTGGCCGCCCCGGAGCCGGTACAGCACGTCTTTGTCGGCCAGCCGGTCGGTCAGCCACAGGCGCGAACCGGTCTGGTCGCGGCAGATCCCGCCGGGGGAGTGCACGCCGGTCGAGAAGACCGCCGACCCCGGCGTGGGGTTGCCCGCCGCCGGTTTGCCCGAGGTGTCGATGCGCAGCACCTTCCCGGCGAGCGACGCGGCATCGGCGGCGAGTCCGGCGTTGCCCGCGTCGCCGGTGGCGACCAGGAGGGCGCCCTTGGCGTCGGTGCCGAGCGCGCCACGATTGCCGGTGGCGCCCTTGGGGATGCCGGTCAGCACCGGTTTCGGCGCCTGGCCCTTCGCCAGCCGGACGACCCGGTTGTCGGTCGGCGTGGTGATGTAGGCGAAGACGAGCTGGTCTTCGGCGAAACCGGGGGAAAGGGCGAGCGAGGTGAGACCGCCGTCGCCGGAGCCGTCCACCGGGACGGTGGCCCAGGCGGCCGGGTCCTTCTCCACGGCGGCGAGCACGATCCGGCCGCTCTTGCGTTCGCCCGCGAGCGCGCTGGGGGCGGTGCCGTCGCCGGGGATCGCGGCCACGGCGGCGACGGTGTCCAGACAGGTCGCGATGACGGCCTTGTCGAAGTCCTTGCAGCCCTGCGGCGGCGGGACCGGCGTCGGCGTCTGGTTCGGCCCGTTGCCGCGGCCGGGACCGGCGTCGCCCGCTTCACCGCCGGGCCCGACCTGCGGCGGGGCCACGGGGGACGGCGGATTGACCGGGGTGAACTTCTGCCCGGCGGCGGTGTTGTCGAAATCGGCGCAGCCGGAAAGCAGCAGCGCACCGCAGGCCAGCATGGCCAGCGGCGCGGTCCACTTCCGCCGGTACCGGTTACGCACGGGGCAAGCCTAGGTGGGCGTGCGTGAGCCACGGGTAAGCGGCGGTGGCTACCGTGGCGATCATGACAGTGACCGTTCTCGTGCCCGACGAAGTGGGAGTGGCCGCGCTTTCGGAGATCGAAGGCGTGCACCCGGTGGTGTACCGCCACGGCGAGCCGGTGCCGCCCGAAGCCGCCGAGGCCGAGGTCCTCGTGACCGGTGACCGGCCCACCGAGGAACTCTGGCGCGAACTGCCGAACGTCAAACTCGTGCAGCTGCTGGTGGCGGGCGCCGAAGACTGGATCGGCAAGGTGCCGGACGGAGTCCTGCTCTCGACCTGCCGCGGCGCGCACGGCGGCAGCTCGGCCGAATGGGTCGTCGCGGTCCTCTTGGCGATCTACCGCGGTCTCGGCGACTTCGCCGACGGCCTGCGCCGGAAACGCTGGGAACGCCGGACCACCGACACCCTGCAGGGCAAACGGGTCCTCGTCATCGGGGCGGGCGACCTCGGCAGGCATCTGCGCCGCCGCCTGGAGACGTTCGACGTGCGTTGCACGATGGTCGGCGCGAGCGCCCGCGAGGGCGTCCACGGCGTCGACGAACTCCCCGCCCTGCTGCCCGAGCACGACGTCACGGTCCTGATGGTGCCGCTCACCCAGCACACCCGGGGCATGGTCGACGCGGAGTTCCTGGCCGCGATGCCGGACGACGCGATCCTCGTCAACGTCTCGAGGGGCCCTGTCGTGGACACCGGCGCGCTCGTCGCGGAACTCGCTTCGAGGCGATTGCGTGCCGCCCTCGACGTCACCGATCCCGAGCCGCTGCCCGCCGGTCATCCGCTGTGGGACGTGCCGGGACTGCTGCTGACACCGCACGTCGCGGGCTCGGTGAGCGGCAGGCGGCAGCGGGCCTACGCGGTGGTGGCGCGGGAACTGAGCCACTATCTGGGTGGGGAGCTGCCGAAGAACCTGGTCCACGGCGAATACTGACCAGCGTGGTGAATCTTCATATCGGCTGCGCGATGTGGACGCACAAGGCGTGGACCGGGCGGTTCGTGCCGCGGTCGCTGCCCACGGGGGAGCGGCTGCGGGCCTACGCCGGCTGGTGCAACGCGGTCGAGGGCAACACCACCTTCTACGCGACGCCCACCCGGGACACCGTCGCGACGTGGGCACGGCAGACCGATCCCGGTTTCCGGTTCGTGCTGAAGCTGCCCAAGGTCGTCACGCACGAGCGACGGCTCGCCGGTGTCGAGACCGAGATGCGGGCGTTCCTGGACGCGATCGAACCACTCGGCGACCGGGCGGTCCTGTGGACCCAGCTGCCAGGGTCGTTCGGCCCGTCCGACGTCGACACCCTCGGCCGCTTCCTGCGCCGGCTCCCGGCCGGCCGCCGGCGCGCCGTGGAGGTGCGGCATCCCGATTTCCACACCGACGCCCGCTCGACGTCGTTGCTGGAGAGGACACTCGCCCACGCGGACGCCGAGTGGGTGCCGTTCGACACCACGGTCTTCTTTGGAAAACCGCCCGGCAGCGAGGCCGAGCAGGACGCCTGGGGCAAGAAACCCCGGCTGCCGAGGCGGACGCGGGCGCTGACCGACCGGCCGATCGTCCGCTACCTGGGCCGGGACTCGACCGAGGAGACCGTCGAGGGATGGCGGCCGTGGACCGAGGTGGTCGCCGAGTGGCTGCGGGAGGGCCGGTCGCCGACGGTCTTCGTGCACACCCCCGACAACGACGACGCACCGGCGCTCGCCCGCCGGTTCCACGACGACGTGCGCGCCCTGGTGCCCAGCCTCGCCCCGCTGCCCGAGCCCGAAGCGATCGAGCCGGCGACCCTGTTCTGAGCCACCACCGGTCCGGCGGTTCGGCCTCCAGACAAACGACTCGCGTGACTGGACGGACGACACGGCGGCGGAACCGGACTTCGGGCGTGTCGTCCTTCCAATCACGGGTGCCGTCCGTTCCGGCACGGGTGTCGTCCGCCTGAACACGCGTGAAGGCCTTCTCGGCACGGCGGTCGGCGTAGGACGTGGCGCTGGTCGCCTGCCGAGCCGGTTTCGCCTACCCTTCGCCCGTGAGCGATGACTACCAGACCAGCATGATCTCGGACGTGGCCGAACCCGGCAACGGCCCGGCCCCGACGGAGACCCGGGGCGGAATCGACCTCGGTCTGCTCGTCCTGCGAGTGGTGCTCGGCGTGACCATGGGCGCGCACGGGCTACAGCACCTCTTCGGCGCCTTCGGCGGGCCCGGGGTCGGCGGCTTCGCCAGGGTGCTCGGCAACTTCGGCTACACCCAGACCACGCTGCTTTCCTGGATCACCGGGATCAGCGAGGTGGTCGGGGGCGCGCTCGTGCTGGTGGGCCTGTTCACCCCCGTCGGCGCCGCCGCGCTGCTGGGTGTCTGCGCGAACATCGTGTACGTGAAGTTCGGCGGCGGGTTCTTCCAGAAGGAAGGGCAGGGTTTCGAGTTCGAACTCCTGCTCGCCGCGGCTTCGCTCACCGTCCTGCTCGCGGGCTCCGGGCGGATCGCGCTGGACGTCAACACCCCGTGGCGGAAGCGGCCGCTTTCGTTCGGGCTGATCGGTCTTGTGGTGGCGGCGGCCGCTTCGGTCGTGGTGCTCGTCCTCTGCCGCTGACGCTGCCCGCGTTCAGTCCGCTGAATGCGGTTTTGGGCCCACCGCGCGTGCTATGAAAGGTCCTTTCCTTGCAAAATTTGCAAGGAAAGGACCTTTCATAGCAGCCGGATGTACTTGCGAGCGGGGTCTACTTGCTCGGGTCCCGCACCGCGCCGGTGTCGGCCGAAGTCGCCATTCGCGCGTAGGCCCGCAGCGCGGCGGTGACCTTCCGGTCCCGCGAGACCGGCTGCCACGGCCGCTCGCTCGCTTCCATCTTCGCGCGCCGCTCGGCGAGGACGTCCGCGTCGACGAGCAGTTCGAGACGGCGCTCGTGGACGTCGAGCAGGATCCGGTCGCCGTTCCGGACCAGGCCGATCGCGCCGCCCGCGGCCGCCTCGGGTGAGATGTGCCCGACCGAGATGCCCGACGAGCCACCGGAGAACCGGCCGTCGGTGATCAGCGCGCACTTCTTGCCGAGGCCGGAGCCCTTGAGGAACGCCGTGGGGTGCAGCATCTCCTGCATGCCGGGGCCGCCGGCCGGGCCTTCGTAGCGGATCACCAGCACCTCGCCGGGCTGGATCTCCTTCTTGAGGATGGCCGAGACCGCCTCCTCCTGGCTTTCCAGCACCCGTGCCGGTCCCTCGAAGTGCCACAGTTCCTCGTCGATGCCCGCCGACTTGATTACGGCGCCGTTCTCGGCGAGGTTGCCGCGCAGGATCGCGAGCCCGCCGTCCTTGGTGTAGGCGTGTTCGACGTCGTGGATGCAGCCGCCCGCGGCGTCGGTGTCCAAAGAGGACCAGCGGTTCTCGGTGGAGAACGCCTCCGTGGTGCGGACCCCGCCCGGCGCGGCGTGGAACAGTTCGATCGCGCGCGCCGACGGCTCCTTCGCGCGGATGTCCCAAGTGGACAACCAGGATTCGAGATCCGGCGAGTGCACGGAGTGGACGTCGGTGTTCAGCAGGCCGCCGCGGTACAGCTCACCGAGGATGGCCGGGATGCCGCCCGCGCGGTGGACGTCCTCCATGTGGTAGTCCGAGTTCGGCGCGACCTTCGACAGGCACGGCACGCGGCGGCCGATGGCGTCGATGTCGTCGATGGTGAAGTCGACCTCGCCCTCCTGCGCGGCGGCGAGGATGTGCAGCACCGTGTTGGTCGAACCACCCATCGCCATGTCGAGGGCCATCGCGTTCTCGAACGCCTTCTTCGTCGCGATCGAGCGTGGGAGCGCCGACTCGTCGTCGTGGGAGTACCAGCGCTCGCACAGTTCGACGACGGTGCGCCCGGCATCCTCGAACAGTGCCCGGCGGGCGGCGTGCGTGGCGAGGGTGGAACCGTTGCCCGGCAGGGAGAGCCCAAGGGCCTCGGTGAGGCAGTTCATCGAGTTCGCGGTGAACATGCCCGAGCACGAACCGCAGGTCGGGCAGGCCGAACGCTCCACAATGGACAGCCCGTCCTCGTCGACCTCGCTGCTGGCCGACGCGGCGATCGCGGTGATCAGGTCGGTCGGCGCCTGGGCGACGCCGCCGACGACCACGGCCTTCCCGGCTTCCATCGGCCCGCCGGAGACGAACACCACGGGGATGTTCAGCCGCATGGCGGCGTTCAACATGCCAGGGGTGATCTTGTCGCAGTTGGAGATGCAGACGAGCGCGTCGGCCTGATGCGCGTTCACCATGTACTCGACGGAGTCGGCGATGATCTCGCGCGAGGGCAGCGAGTACAGCATTCCGCTGTGCCCCATGGCGATCCCGTCGTCCACGGCGATCGTGTGGAACTCGCGGGCGACCCCGCCCGCCTCCTTCACCGCGCCGGCCACGATCTCGCCGAGGTCCTTGAGGTGCACGTGCCCCGGCACGAACTGGGTGTAGGAGTTCGCGATGGCGACGATCGGCTTGCCGAAGTCGCTGTCGGTCATTCCGGTGGCGCGCCAGAGCGAGCGGGCACCCGCCGCGTTGCGGCCGTGGGTGGTGGTCCGGGAACGGAGTTGAGGCACGGCTGACTCCAAGGTTCGGGATGAGGACCAGGGCGAACGGGCGCCAAACTGGTCCTACCAATCCTACTCCTCGGAGTCCTCGCTCTTCTCCGGAGCCTTCTCCCCGGTCTTGCCGATGTCGTCGGTCAGCCCGGAAGGATCGGCCACGTGACCCGCGCTGACCAGCGAGATCACCGGCAAGTGACGAGTACGCACGGCGGGGAGCGCGATCTTGCTGTCGTCCTTCAGTACCGCCTGCACCTTCGCCTTCTCGGTGATGGCGAGGCCCTTGAGCGAGGTCCACGGCAGATCCCGCCGTCCGAACATCGTGCGGACCTCCAACCCCTCGGCCGTCGCCGTCGTCCGGGTCCGGACGACGAACACCGCCAGTGCGATCGGGAAGAGATAGAGCCACTGGAGGTACGGCACGTCACCGAACGCGACAGGCGTCACACAAACGACGAGGAAAGCGATCGCCAGCAACGCCGTGTTCGGGATTTTGAAGACGGCCTTGCGGTCCTCGTTCGCCTGTTCCTGCTGCTTTTCTTCTGCCACGTCAAAGATGGTGCACCGCCGCCTTCCGGGCCTCGAACGCGGGTCGCGCCATCCACCGATGGTGTCCAGCATGCGGAATCGCCGTCCCGCAGAGTTGACACTCTTGACGGCGACCGGCTAACTTCACTCTCGTGACAACGCAGACCGGCCTCGTACTTCCCCAGCGCGTCGACGCTTAGGGAAGTCTCCGCTGCGTCGACGCGCGACCCTCGTGCGACCACTCCGGTCGGCGGGGGTTTTTTGATGTTCAAAACTTGGCGCAGCGTTGCCTGGAACAATATTCACTGCCGACCAGCCAATGAATACCCGAACGAGTGACTAGACAAAGACGAGGCAAACAGCGATGACCAGTGCCACCTCGCGAGCTGATGCGAACACCGGTACCTCCGGTGCCCGACCCAAGCCGGCGCCGCCCGCCGGGACCCCGGTGCGGGTCACGGGCGCGCAGTCGCTCGTCCGCTCGCTCGAGTCGGTGGGCGCGGAAGTCGTGTTCGGTATTCCCGGCGGCACCATTCTCCCGGCGTACGATCCGCTGCTCGATTCGACGAAGGTCCGTCACGTCCTGGTCCGCCACGAGCAGGGTGCCGGCCACGCCGCCACCGGATACGCGCAGGCGACCGGCAAGGTCGGGGTGTGCATGGCCACCTCCGGTCCGGGCGCGACCAACCTGGTCACCCCGCTGGCCGACGCGAACATGGACTCGGTCCCGGTGGTCGCCATCACCGGTCAGCAGTCCCGCGCGCTGATCGGCACGGACGCCTTCCAGGAAGCCGACATCTGCGGCATCACGATGCCGATCACCAAGCACAACTTCCTGGTCACCGACCCGGTGGACATCCCGCGCACCATCGCGGAGGCCTTCCATCTCGCCTCGACCGGGCGCCCCGGCCCGGTGCTGGTGGACATCCCCAAGGACGTCCTGCAGGAGATGACCTCCTTCTCCTGGCCGACGGAGATGCGGCTGCCGGGCTACCGGCCCACGCTGCGCCCGCACGGCAAGCAGGTCCGCGAGGCCGCCCGGCTGATCGGCAAGTCGCGCCGCCCGGTCCTCTACGTCGGCGGTGGCGTGATCAAGGCCGACGCCTCGCGCCAGCTGAGGGAACTGGCGGAGCTGACCGGGATCCCGGTCGTCACCACATTGATGGCCCGCGGTGCCTTTCCCGACTCGCATCCACAGCACCTCGGCATGCCGGGGATGCACGGTTCGGTCGCCGCGGTCGCCGCGATGCAGCGGGCGGATCTGCTGATCGCCCTCGGCGCCCGCTTCGACGACCGCGTCACCGGGCAGCTGTCCTCGTTCGCGCCGGACGCCGCCATCGTCCACGCCGACATCGATCCGGCCGAGATCTCCAAGAACCGCAAGGCGGACGTGCCGATCGTCGGCGACTGCGCGGAGATCATCACCGAGCTGATCGAGGCCGTCCGCGCCGAGACCGACAAGTCCGCGAAGCCGGATCTCAAGGACTGGTGGACGCAGGCGAGCGCTTGGCGTGACGACTACCCGGCCGGTTACGAATGGCCCGAAGACGGAACGCTTTCCCCGCAGTACGTCATCGAGCGCATCGGTTCGCTGGTCGGCCCGGACGCGGTCTACACCGCGGGCGTCGGCCAGCACCAGATGTGGGCCGCGCAGTTCGTGAAGTACGAGAACCCGCGCACCTGGATCAACTCCGGTGGCCTCGGCACGATGGGCTTCGCCGTCCCCGCCGCGATGGGCGCCAAGTTCGGCGTGCCGGACAAGCAGGTCTGGGCCATCGACGGTGACGGCTGTTTCCAGATGACCAACCAGGAACTGGCCACCTGCGCCATCGAAGGCGCGCCGATCAAGGTCGCCGTCATCAACAACGGCAACCTGGGCATGGTCCGCCAGTGGCAGAACCTCTTCTACGCCGAGCGGTACTCCAACACCGATCTCGGTACGCACAAACACCGCATCCCCGACTTCACCCTGCTCGCGGAGGCGCTCGGCTGCGCCGGGCTCCGCTGCGAGACCAAGGAGGACGTCGACGCCACCATCCGGCGCGCCATGGAGATCAACGACCGCCCCGTCGTGATCGATTTCGTGGTGGGGAAGGATGCCCAGGTGTGGCCCATGGTGGCCGCGGGCACCGGTAACGACGAAATCATGGCCGTGCGCGGGATCCGCCCGCTCTTCGACGACGACGAAGTCGCCGCCGAGGCGGAGCTGAACGCCGCCACCGAAGGAGACGCCCGATGAGCGTGCACACCCTGAGCGTTCTGGTCGAGAACAAGCCCGGTGTCCTCGCACGGGTTTCCGGACTGTTCTCCCGGCGTGGGTTCAACATCGAATCCCTCGCCGTCGGGCCCACGGAGAATCCCGAGGTGTCCCGGATGACGATCGTGGTCGCCGTCGAAGAGCTACCGCTCGAACAGGTGACCAAGCAGCTCAACAAGCTGGTCAACGTCATCAAGATCGTGGAATTGGAAAAGTCCACAGCCGTGCAGCGCGAACTGCTGCTGGTCAAGGTCCGGGCCGACAACACCGTGCGCAGCCAGGTCCTCGAAACGGTGCAGTTGTTCCGCGCGAAAGTGGTGGACGTCTCGCCCGAGGCGCTCACCGTCGAAGCCACCGGGACCTCGGACAAGATCGGTGCCCTGCTGCGGATGCTGGAGCCCTATGGCATCCGCGAACTGGTCCAGTCCGGAATGGTCGCGGTCGGCCGGGGCGCCCGGTCCATCACCGCCACCTCCGCCCGCTAGTCCATCCATGCCCCCGCCACCACCCTCAACGGAGAAGCTTCGCTTCACAGGGTGCATTCAAAGTCGGTAAGTCAGGAAAGGAAGTAGTACCCCTCATGGCAGTGGAAATCTTTTACGACGACGACGCGGACCTTTCGATCATCCAGGGTCGCAAGGTCGCCGTGATCGGCTACGGCAGCCAGGGTCACGCGCACTCGCTGAGCCTGCGCGACTCCGGTGTCGATGTCCGCATCGGTCTGCCCGAGGGCTCGAAGTCGCGGGCCAAGGCCGAGGAGCAGGGTCTCCGCGTGCTCACCCCGGCCGAGGCCAGCGCCGAAGCCGACCTGATCATGATCCTCGCGCCGGACACCAAGCAGCGCGCCATCTACGAGAAGGACATCGAGCCGCACCTCAAGGACGGCGACGCGCTGTTCTTCGGCCACGGCTTCAACATCCGCTACGACCTGATCAAGCCGCCGGCGGGCGTGGACGTCGCCATGGTGGCGCCGAAGGGCCCGGGCCACCTGGTCCGCCGCCAGTTCGTCGACGGCAAGGGCGTCCCGGCGCTCATCGCGGTCGAGCAGGACGCCTCCGGCACCGCGCAGGCGCTCGCGCTGTCCTACGCGGCCGCCATCGGTGGCGCCCGCGCCGGTGTCATCAAGACGACCTTCACCGAGGAGACCGAGACCGACCTCTTCGGCGAGCAGGCCGTGCTCTGCGGTGGCGCCTCCGCGCTGGTGCAGACCGGTTTCGAGGTGCTCACCGAGGCCGGCTACGCCCCGGAGATCGCCTACTTCGAGGTGCTGCACGAGCTGAAGCTGATCGTCGACCTCATGTACGAGGGCGGCATCGCGCGTCAGCGCTACTCGATCTCCGACACCGCCGAGTACGGCGACCTGACCCGCGGCCCGCGCGTCATCTCGCCGGCGGTCAAGGAAGAGATGAAGAAGATCCTCGGTGAGATCCAGGACGGCACCTTCGCCCGCGAATGGGTCGCCGAGGACGAGGCCGGACGGCCGAACTTCACCAAGCTCGAGGAGCAGGGCAACCAGCACCCGATCGAGGAGACCGGCAAGAAGCTGCGCGACCTGATGTCGTGGGTGGACCGGCCGATCACCGAGACCGCCTAGTTTCACCGCCGAAGGGGCCCTTCATCGTGAAGGGCCCCTTCGTTTTGCGTGCCGGAAAGCGATAGCGTGGACATCATGAGTGAGCAGCCGGTGGACGACAAGGCCCACATCCGGCCGAAGCTGGACCTGAGCGACGCGAAGTGGATCCGGGCGGAGCCGGAAGGCGCCGATCTCGACGACTGCGTCGAGTACGCCTTCGTGCCGCACACCGACGGCGTCACCTACACCGCGATGCGCCAGTCCTCGAACCCGGACGTCAACATCCTGGTGTTCACGCCCGCCGAATGGGACGCGTTCGTGAAAGGCGTCCGGGACGGCGAATTCAACCTGCCGGCCTAGCTTTCGGCACGCACGTTCGCGATCAGTTCGCCGAGCCGTTCGGTGGCGGCCGCGACGGCGAGATGGTCGGCGTAGTCGCGCGATTCGACGATCAGCCCGTCGCGCACGCGCAGCACGAAGATGTTGGAGACGCGGAACTCCGGGCTGTCTCGCGCCGTGCCCTGGTAGTCGAACTCGCCGATCACCACCTCGGGGTCGAGGGTCTCGTGGATCACCAGATCCCGTACCTGGAAGCGGACCTTGCCCTGCTCGCCGAACTTGAAATGCTCGTGCAGATCCGTCCTGTTCTTCAGCGTCTTCGCGCCGGGAAGGAAGGGATGCGTCACATGGGTTTCCTCGGCGTAGAGCGCGGATAGTTCACTCCACGCTCCGTCCGCGACGCCGTAGACAAGTCGCTCGAACACTCCGCGCGGGCTCTTCGGATCCGCTGTCGACTCGAGCCGGGGCGGGACCGGTGTGATCTCCCCCTCCGCCGTTTCGTAGCTCTTGGCGAGTTCTTCGAGGCCGTCGCGTGCCGCGGTCAGGCGCAGGTAGTCGTGGTAGTCGCGAGAGTGCGCGATGAGTCCGTCTCGTACTCGCAGGACTTGGACATTGGCGATGTCGAAGGACTTCCCCGTGTCGAGCATCTCGCCGACGTTGCGATACTCGGCGATGAGCACTTCTGGGTCGGTTGTCCCATGAATCAGGACATCCGCCCGTTTCATGCTGACGTTCAGTCCTCCGGAGAAGATCTTCCGCAGCGTCTCGCGACCTTCGAACCGGGACGGCACGGGCGGGCGCTGTGGATTCTCGACGACGGCGTCTTCCGCGTAGAGCTCGAACAGTTCGTCCCACCGTCGGGTGGTGACGAGTTCGGAAAGCTCGGCGAAGACGTCGCGGGGTGTGGTCATGGATCCTCCCAGTCAGACGAAACGGAGTCTGTAGTCCGTCTCTGAAGATACGGACTACAGACTCCACTTGTCCACCGGTTCTACTCGGCGACGGCGAGTACGACCTTCCCGGTGGTGCGGCCGCCGGCCACGAGTTCCTGCGCCTTCGCGGCTTCTTCCAGCGGGAACACGGTGTCGATGGTCGGCTTGAGCCGTCCGCTGTCGACCAGTTCCGCCAGTGCCAGCAGACCGGCGCGATCCGGCTCGGCGAGGGTGAACCCGCAGGTGACGCCCGCGGCGGCGGCCAATTCGGGCATCCGCTCGTCGTTGGTGCGGGTCAGCTGGATCAGCCTGCCGCCGCGGCGCAGGGTTTTGAGCGACCGCGGTCCGTACTCCAAGCCGATCGTGTCGAGCACGACGTCGACGTCGCGGACCTCCTCGGCGAAGTCCGCGGTGCGATAGTCGACGAGTTCGTCCGCGCCGAGGCCGTGAAGGAAATCGTGCTTGGCGGCGCTGGCCGTGCCGAGCACGTACGCGCCGCGCGCCTTGGCGATCTGAACCGCGAGATGGCCGACCCCGCCCGCCGCCGCGTGGATCAGGACCCGTTGCCCCGGCTGGATGTGGGCCGTGTCGACGAGGCTCTGCCAGACGGTGAGCCCCGCGAGCGGGACCGCCGCCGCGCGCACATGATCCAAAGTGGACGGTTTGCGCGCGAAGTGACGGCTCGGCGCGGCCACGTACTCGGCGTAGGCCCCGGCCTGGAACGGGAACGACGGCATGCCGAAGACCTCGTCGCCGGGGGAGAACAGGGACGCGCCCGCGCCGACCTCCTCGACCACGCCGGACACGTCCCAGCCGAGGATGTACGGCGGGTCGCCCATCGGGCCGATCCCACCGGTCTCGCGGGTCTTCCGGTCCACCGGGTTGACGCCCGCGGCGTGCACCCGGACCAGGATCTGAGTCGGGCCGGGCGTGGGCCTCTCGACGTCGACGAGTTCGAGGACTTCGGGGCCGCCCAGGCGGTTTTGGCTGATCGCTCGCATGGGCTCATTGTTCGGTGAGCGTCGTACTTCGACGAGGCTCGGGCGGGCCAGGAGGCGTCAGGATCGGGACAGGCGCGGCGACGGCTCCACGGGCTCCGGTAGCGCAATGAAGGGGCCTTTCATCGCAAAATTTGCGATGAAAGGCCCCTTCATTGCGCGCTCAGGCGTCATAGCGTGCGCTCAGGCCTCCCGAAGAAGCGACAGGATCTCCGTCTGCCCGAAGTGCTCGGCCCATCCCCAGGCCGACGACGAGTACAGCGAATCCTTGAGCGAAGGATCCGCCCCCACCTCCAGCAGGGCCCGCACCGCATCGACATGTCCGCCCTGCACGGCCAGGTGCAGCGCCGTGACACCTTCTCCGTGCGAGAGCCCGCCGAAGGTGCCCTGGCGGTTCACCGAAGCGCCGAGCTCCGCCAAGGTCCTGATCGCCGACGCCTTTCCCTGAGCGGCTGCCCAGGTCAGCGCCGTGCCGCGGTACACGTCGGCGTCTACCCAGGCGCCCCGCGCCACCAGCGTGCGCACCGTGTCGGACCGGTCGTTCCGCGCGGCCCAGGAAAGCGCCTCGTCGACGATCTCGGCCGGCTCGTCGCTCGGTCGCCAGTCCGGGAAACCGCTGTGCGGCCGGTAGAACTCGCGATGCGCGCCCGCCGCCGGGGCGAGCGTCCCGTCCGGCGCGATCAGGGAGTCGAGCAGCTCGGCCCGGCCGAGACCCGCCGCCACCCGCAGGTTGCCGGGGGACAGATCGCGCGCAGCCAGCAGCTCCGCCACCTCGCGGTGGCCCCAGAACAAGGCGACCACCAGCGGCGTCCCGCCGTCGCCGCGGGCGGACACGTCGACGGGGGCGCCCGCGGCGAGCAGCATCGTGACCAGCAGTGGCAGCCCGACGTATCCGGCCTGGTGCAACGCCGTCCAGCCGTGGACGTTGGCCGAAGCCGGATCGGCACCGTGCTCCAGCAGGAGCCGGCACAGCCGCTCGTCACAGGTGGCAGTGGCCATGCCGAGCAGGTCGTTCCCGTTCTTCCCGTGCGTGTGGACGAGCGTGGGCAGGTCACCGATCAGGCGCGCGAGCCCGGCCAGGTCCCGCGCGTCGATCAGTTCCCGTGCTTGTTCGAAAGCGAGTTCAGCCGGTGACGTCACGCTCCCGCACGTTACCCCCGACCCCCGACAGAACCCGCCATTCGGCCAGCGGGATCCGGTCGTCCCCGGTCAGGACCTGCAAACAGACGTGATCGGCCCCCGCGTCCAGATGCGCCCGCACCCGGGCGTCGATCTCCTCCTCCCCGACGGCGACCAACGCGTCCACCGGCCGGTCGGAGCCGTAGTCCTCCTCGGTGAACCCGAACCGCCGCAGATTCGCTTGGTGGTGGACGGCCTGGTCCAGATACATCGACACGTGCCGCCTCGCGATCTCCCGGTCAGATCCGAGGACGACGGCCTGCTCGACGGCGAGGAAGGCCGAAGGCCCCATGACCTCCCGCGCCAGCGCGGTGTGCTCGACGGGGACGAAGTACGAATGCGCCCCATCGGTGCGTTCCGCGGCCAGTGCGAGCATTTTCGGCCCCAGCGCGGCCAGCACGCGCCGACGCGGGGAGTCCGGTGTGGACAGTTCGGCCTCGTCCATTCCGTCGAGATAGCCGCGCATCGCCACCAGTGGTTTCATGCCCGGCAGATGACCGCCCAGTCCGAGGACGAACCGGCCGGGGTAGGCCTCGGCGAGAGTCCGTTCGGCGGCGGCCGCGGCGACGGGTGTCCGGTGGGAGAAGCGCGCGATGCCGGTGGCGACGGTCAGCCGGGAGGTCGCCGCCAGCAGCAGGCCCGCCTGCGTGAACGCCTCCCGCCCCCGGTACTCCCCGAACCACACCGTGTCGAAGCCGAGTTCTTCGGCTTCCGCGGCCGCCTCGCGGACCGCGCCGATGTCCTTGCCGTCGAACGAGAACGTCCAGATCCCGACGCTCATCGGCTCACCGCCGTCAACGCCGGGGCGAGCCGTTCCAGTTGGTCCACTATGGACGGGAGATCGTCGCCCACCGGATTGACGAGCACGGTGTCCGCGCCGGCGTCGACGAGTTCCTCGATCCGCGCGGCGATCCGCTCTTCGTCACCCCACGCCGTCAGCCCGTCGACGAGCCGATCGCTGACGTCGTCGATGTCGGCGTCGGTGTAGCCGAGCCGCTTCCAGCCCTTGAAATAGTGCGAGATGCCATAGTGCTTCATCAGCCCGATGTCCCGCACCACGCTCTTCCGCGCCTGTTCGCGATCGCCGAGCAGAACCGAATGGGTGGGGATGAGCAGCTTGTCCCGGCCGAGGATCTCGCGGGCGTACGGCGTGTGCTCGAAGGGCTGGGCGAACGGGTGCGCGCCGTCCGTGAGATCCCGCGCGAGTTCGAGCATCTTCGGGCCGACGGCGGCGAGGACGCGCGGGAACGGTACCCGTGAAGGGAATTCCTCCGCCGCCGCGGACATGGCCGTGAGGTAGTCACGGGTCTGCTCGAGCGGCCGGTAGTCCGAGCCCGCTTTCGCCGCCTGATGGGAGTGCCCGATCCCGACACCGAGCACGAACCGGCCGGGAAAGGCCTCCGCGAGCGTCCGCCCGCCGCTGTGGGCGGTGTAGGCGGGCCGCGACCACATGTTCGCGATCCCGGTACCGATCACCACCCGTTCGGTGGCGGCCAGCGTGATGGCGCTGTACGCGAACAGCTCCCGGTTCCCCGGCCCTTCGCCGCCCCAGACGGTGCGATAGCCCAACTCTTCCAGGCGCCGCACGGCCCGCCGTTCCTCGTCCGGTGTCGGCGTGAACAGGCCGACCGGCAGCCAGACGCCCACCGGGCCCAGCCGCTTCCGGGTTTCTTCGATCAAGGTCATTCCCAGTCTCCCCAGCTAACATGAGGCAGCCTCCGCTTACGCGTTCCGACTATACGGAGGCTGCCTCCGATTTGTCGAGACTAAGCTCGGGAGCGCGATGGACACCGAGAAGAAGCCGCTGCGGGCCGATGCCCGGCGCAACTACGAGCGCCTCGTCGAAGAGGCGAAGCGCGCCTTCGCCGCGCACGGGGTCGAGGCGTCGCTGGAAGAGATCGCGCGCCGTGCCGGTGTCGGCATCGGAACGCTCTACCGGCACTTCCCGACGCGGGAGGCTTTGGTCGAGACGGTGCTTCGCGAGGGCTACGACGCCCAGGCCGCGGTGGCCCGCGAACTCCTCGGCTCCTCAGAGCCGGTGGACGCGCTCAAGGCATGGTTCGCCGGGATGGGTGAACAAGCGACGCGCTATCGCGGATTGCCCGAACTGATGGTCGACGTCCTCGACGACGAGACCTCACCGCTGTACGCCTCCTGCCACGCGATGCGGGACCAGGTGTCCCACCTGGTGGAAAGGGCGAAGGCCTCGGGTGAGCTCCGGGCGGACGTCACGGTGCACGAGTTGCTGGTGCTGCTGCACGCGCTTTCCTGGGCCAGTGAACACCTTTCGGGTGACAAGAGCCTCGAACGGCTCCTCGACCTCGTTTTCACCGGATTACGGGCGAGTTAACAATCCCCTGCCACCAGGGCTAAACTGCGGCGCAACCGGGCACAACGGCGTGACCGTCAACCGCTTCGAGGCGCTTTTTCCCGTCGAGAAGCCAATCCACCCCGAGTCGCAGGCACAGACCAGATAGTGGGAGCCGTATCGTGACCAAGCCGAACAAGCCCGTCGTCCTCATCGCCGAGAAGCTCGCGCCTTCCGTGCTGAGCGTCTTCTCCGACGAGGTCGAGGTCCAGCATGTGGACGGTACGGACCGCCCCGCGCTGCTCGAAGCCGTGAAGACGGCGGACGCGCTGCTCGTGCGGTCCGCCACCAAGGTCGACGCCGAGGTCCTCGCCGCCACCACCTCGCTCAAGGTGGTCGCCCGCGCCGGTGTGGGGCTGGACAACGTCGAGGTCCCCGCCGCCACCGAACGCGGTGTCCTGGTCGTCAACGCGCCGACCTCGAACATCGTCTCCGCCGCCGAGCACGCCGTCGCGCTGCTGCTCGCGGTCGCCCGCCGGGTCCCGGCCGCGGACCAGAGCCTCCAGGGCGGCGCGTGGAAGCGCAGCGCCTACTCCGGCGTCGAGATCCAGGGCAAGACCATCGGCGTGGTCGGCCTCGGCAAGATCGGCCAGCTGTTCGCGCAGCGCCTCGCCGCGTTCGACACCAAGCTCATCGCGTACGACCCCTACGTCTCGGCCGCCCGCGCCGCGCAGCTCGGCATCGAGCTGGTCACGCTGGACGAGCTGCTGGAGCGCGCCGACGCGATCTCCATCCACCTGCCGAAGACCCCGGAGACCAAGGGCCTGATCGGCGCCGACGCGCTCAAGAAGACCAAGCCGGGCGTCATCATCGTGAACGCCGCGCGCGGTGGCCTCGTCGACGAGCAGGCGCTGGCGGACGCGGTCGGCTCCGGCCACGTCGGCGGCGCCGGGATCGACGTGTTCGTCACCGAGCCGACCACCGAGAGCCCGTTGTTCGGCCTGCCGAACGTCGTCGTCACCCCGCACCTCGGCGCGTCGACCGCCGAGGCGCAGGACCGCGCGGGCACCGACGTCGCGAAGTCCGTGCTGCTCGCGCTGCGCGGCGACTTCGTGCCGGACGCGGTGAACGTCGCCGGTGGCGGCACGGTCGGCGAGCACGTGCGGCCGTACCTTTCGCTCACCCAGAAGCTCGGCACCGTGCTGACCGCGCTCAACCCGAAGGCGCCCGCTTCGGTCACCGTCGTGGTCAAGGGCGAACTGTCCAACGAGGACGTCAGCGTGCTGCCGCTCGCGGCCGAACGCGGCGTGTTCTCCGGTGTCGTCGAGGACCAGGTCACCTTCGTGAACGCGCCCCGCGTGGCCGAAGAGCTGGGTGTCCAGGTCGATCTGGTCACCGAGCCGGAAAGCCCCAAGTTCCGCAGCCTGGTCACCCTTCGCGCGGTCCACGCCGACGGCACGACCCTTTCGGTGTCCGGTTCGGTCACCGGCAAGGACGAGGTCGAGAAGCTGGTCGAGGTCAATGGCCGCCACTTCGACCTGCGTGCCGAGGGCAACGTGCTGCTGCTCGAGTACCCGGACCGCCCTGGCATCATGGGCCGCGTCGGCACGCTGCTCGGCGAGGCGGGCCTGAACATCGAGGCCGCGCAGATCAGCCAGACCACCGACGGCGCGGACGCCGTCATGTTGCTGCGGGTGGACCGCTCCATCGACTCGCACCTGCTCGAGCCGATCGGCGCGGCCGTCGGCGCGCACACGATCCGCGCGGTCGACTTCGGCTGACGTCCGAGTACCTGAAGGCCTCCTACCTTGCGCCTGACGCAAGGTAGGAGGCCTTCAGTGCTTTTTCGCCATTGGTCGACCAACTGCGGTCGTTGTAGGTGCAGGGTTCGCGAACACGAGCAAGATTCAATAACGGTGAAAAATGCCTACTGAAGTCGGGCTGGTCCCCGGATAGGTTTCTCCGGCGAGGCCGGAACCATCGCGTCGTCAAGGGCACGGCGCGGCGCCGGGGCTCACCGTCGGGGGTGTGTTCGAGCGGCAGGCAGGTTCGAAGTCAAGGCCTCGAGTGAGGGCACTTACTCATGAACAGATCCCGCGTACCCCGGTGGGCCATCCGCTCATCGGCCGCGGTCTTCGCCGCACTGCTCGCGACGTCCGTGACCGGGGCGACGGCAGCCGCTCAGGATGTCCCGCTCGCGGACGGCGTCACGCCGGCGAAGATCGACCGTAACGGATTCCAGGGGAGGGTCGAGCCGAAGCTCAAGGCCGCCCAGGGCCAGATCACCGCCTTCGTCGAGCTGGCGAAGCAGCCCGCCGTCGACGCCTTCAACGCCGAGCAGAACAAGGGCGCAGGCAAGGAACAGGCGAAGAAGGCCGCGAAGGACGCCAAGGCCGCCGCCGCGGCGACGGTGGACTCCGTCGTCGGGCAGCTCAAGGCAGCCGACGCCGGCACCCGGCTGGTCACCCAGACCTCGAACGCGGTCGCCGGCGCGGTCGTCACGGCCGACGCGGCGAAGATCCGCGAGCTGGCGAAGCGGCCGGACGTCGTCTCGGTCAAGAAGGTGGTGCCGAAGACCCGCACGAACTCCAGCGCGGTCCAGCTGACCAACACGCTCGCGTCGTGGCAGCAGACCGGCCGCTACGGCGACGGCATCCGCGTCGGCGTGATCGACGACGGCATCGACTACACCCACGCCACCTTCGGTGGTCCGGGCACGGCCGAGGCGTACCAGGCGATCAACCGCGACCAGGCCACCCCCGCCTTCCCGACCGACAAGGTCGTCGGCGGTGTCGACCTGGTCGGCGACGCCTACGACTCGGGCAGCGACGACCCGGCCCTCAACACGCCGAAGCCCGACCCCAACCCGATCTCCTGCGGCCACCACGGCACGCACGTGGCGGGCACGGTCGCCGGATTCGGCGTGGACGAAGCGGGCAAGACGTTCACGGGCGACTACAAGAAGCTCACCAAGAAGAAGATCGAAGCGATGCGGATCGGCCCTGGCACCGCACCCAAGGCCCTGCTGTACGCGATCAAGGTCTTCGGCTGCGACGGCTCGACCAACGTCACCTCGCAGGCACTCGACTGGTCGCTCGACCCGGACGGTGACGGCGACTTCACCGACCACCTCGACGTCGTCAACCTGTCGCTGGGCGGCGACTTCGCCACCCCGGACGACCCGGACTCGCTGTTCGTGCGCAAGATCGCCGCGAACAACGTCGTGCCGGTGTTCTCCGCGGGCAACGGCGGCGACCTCAACGACGTCGGCGGCGCGCCGGGCAACACGCCCGAGGCGCTGACCGTCGCCAGCAGCCGTGACGCGTCCGTCCTCCGTGACGCCGTCGAAGCCGTCGCTCCAGACGGTGTCAAGGGTGCGAAGACCGGGCAGTTCAGCCAGAACTACGCGGCCTACGACACGCTCGACGTCACCGCGCCGGTGGTCACCCTGTCGGCCGACAACGCCGCCGGCTGCAAGCCGTACTCCGAGGCCGACAAGGCCAAGGCCGCGGGCAAGATCGTGTTCCTCGAATGGGACGACAACGACGCGACCCGCGCCTGCGGTTCGGGTGCCCGTTCGAACAACGCGCAGGCCGCCGGGGCCAAGGGCGCGCTGTTCTCGTCCACGCTGGAGCACTTCTCGGCCGGGATCGCGGGCAACGCGGCCCTGCCGACGTTCCAGCTGACCGGCGGCGCGACCGCCTCGATCCGCCCGGCGCTGGCCGCCGGCACGCTGCAGGTCCGCATGACCGGCAAGGGCCGCGTGTCCGTGCCGACCACCGATCAGTCCATCGTGGACACCCCGAGCTCGTTCACCTCGCGGGGCGGGCGCGGCCCGGCCGTCAAACCGGACGTCGCGGCGCCCGGTGACTCGATCTCGTCCGCGCTGAGCGGGAGCGGGGCCGGTCGCCTGGTCATCTCCGGGACGTCGATGGCGGCTCCGCACACCTCGGGCATCACCGCCCTGATCCGCCAGGCGCACCCCGACTGGTCGGTCGAGGAGGTCAAGGCCTCGGTCGTCAACACCGCCGGCCACGACATCCGCGACGCCTCCGGCCGCGTCTACGGCCCACAGCGCGTCGGCAGCGGCCGGATCGACGCGAAGGCCGCGCTGGACAACCAGGTCCTGGCCTACGTCGTCGACAACCCCGGCTTCGTCTCGGTGAACTTCGGTGTCGTCGAAGCGGGTGGCCCGGTGACGCTGACCAAGACGGTCAAAGTGGTCAACAAGGGCATCAAGCCGGTCGAGTACGCGGTGGGCTACGAAGCCGTGAACTCGCTCCCCGGTGTCGAGTACACAGTGGACAAGCCGACGGTGAAGCTGAGCCCGCGCGGTATCGCGCTGGTGAAGGTGACCCTGAAGATCGCCGACCCCAAGGCGCTCCGCAAGGTCATGGACCCGACCATGGCGGCCACGCAGGCCGGGCTCGCCCGGCAGTTCGTGGCGGACGCCTCCGGCCGGATCGCGTTCACCCCGAAGAGCGGCACGACCGTTCCGCTGCGGCTTTCGGTGTACTCCGCGCCTAAGCCCGTCTCGTCCATCAACACTCCTGGCACCGTCAACTTCGGCACGGGCCAGAACCAGGCGGTGCTGAACCTGACCGGCAAGGGCGTGGACCAGGGCACCGGTCCGCAGCGGTACCGCTCGCTGATCAGCGTGCTCGAGCTGCAGGCGGAATCCCCGCAGCTGCCCGAGTGCGACGGCGACGTCACCACCGACTGCACCCTGAACCAGACCGCCAAGGGCGCCGACCTGCGCTACATCGGCGCGGCGTCCACCGCCCCGCTGGCCAAGGCGCAGGGTGAGCCGGAGAACGCGTTGCTGGCCTTCGGTCTCACCACCTGGAGCGACCTGGCCAACCTGGGCAGCAACACCTCGCCGTTCGTGGACATCGACACCACGGGCGACGGACAGCCGGACTTCGAAACCTACGTGACCAAGGTGACGGCCACCGACGTCCTCGTGGCGGTCACCGTGGCGCTGAAGCCGGGCTTCCCGCAGGTGGACCTCCAGCCGATCAACGGCCAGCTCGGCGACGTCGACACGAACGTGTACGACACCAACGTCGTCGTGCTGCCGGTGAGCATCGCGGCGCTGGGCATCGACCCGAACGCCGCTTCGCACAAGATCAGCTACACGGTCGGGACCTCCGGGTTCTACGCGGCGCCGGGTGCGGACTCGTCGACGATCGACTACGTCGGCACGCCGCTTTCGTTCGACGCCTTGGCTCCCGCGTACACCGTCCAGGGCGGCGGCGACTCCGCGCTGGGCTACGTCGCGAAGCCGGGCACGGCGCTGGTGGTCAACCGCAACGCGGCCGCTCAGGACACCGTGCTGGGCCTGCTGGCGATCGAGCACCACAACGCCTCGGGCAACCGGGCGAGCGTGGTGAAGATCCAGACGAACGCCGGTGGCGGCAACGCGGGTGTCGACCGGCCGGGCAACGGCGGGCGGCACACCGGGCGTCAGCCGATCGGTGTGGGCTGACGCGGTAGTGCGGTAATTCGCGTTCGATGAGGTGAGGGACGCCCTGGCGGCAGGCTTTCCGCCGGGGCGTCCCTTCTGGTATTCACCCTTTCGGCTGTCTCGCTCTGTGGGAGATTCCGGCATAAGGGTGGTGCGGCTACGGCTACCGGGCTACGGCCGGTAACCTTCCGCTGCTGGCGTTTTCTTGCGGATGGGCCATCCGGACTGCCGGTGGCCTGGTCTACGGAGGTGTGTGGATGCGGCTCGCGGTGATCCCAGGAGACGGGATCGGGCCCGAAGTGGTCTCCGAGGCGCTCAAGGTGCTCGGTGAGGTCGTCCCGACGGCGGAGACCACGAACTACGACCTCGGCGCCGCCCGGTGGCACTCCACCGGTGAGCTGCTCCCGGAGTCGGTACTCGGTGAACTCCGTCAGCACGACGCGATCCTGCTGGGCGCGGTGGGCGACCCGACGGTGCCGAGCGGCATTCTGGAGCGCGGTCTGCTGCTGCGCCTCCGGTTCGAGCTCGACCACCACGTGAACCTGCGGCCCGCCCGGTTGTACCCGGGGGTGCGCGGCCCGCTCGCCGATTCGAGCGAGATCGACATGGTCGTCGTGCGTGAAGGCACCGAAGGCCCGTACGCGGGCAACGGTGGCTTGCTGCGCAAGGACACCGACCACGAGATCGCGACGGAGGTCAGCGTCAACACGGCGTTCGGCGTCCGGCGCGTGGTGACCGACGCGTTCAACCGTGCCGAGGCGCGGCCCCGCAAGCACCTGACGCTCCTGCACAAGACGAACGTGCTGGAGTACGCGGGCTCGCTGTGGTCGCGGATCGTCGAAGAGGTTTCGCTGGAGCACCCGGAGGTGACCGTCGCGTACTCCCATGTGGACGCCGCGACCATCCACCTGGTGACCGACCCGTCCCGCTTCGACGTCGTGGTGACCGACAACCTGTTCGGCGACATCATCACCGACCTCGCGGCGGCCGTGACCGGCGGCATCGGGCTGGCGGCGAGCGGGAACCTCGACATCACCCGGCGGAACCCGAGCATGTTCGAGCCGGTGCACGGCAGCGCCCCGGACATCGCGGGCCAGGGTCTCGCCGACCCGACCGCCGCGGTGCTTTCGGTCGCGCTGCTGCTGGACCATCTGGGACAGAAGGAAGCGGCGCGGCGGATCGAGGCCTCGGTGGCGTTCGACCTCGCGACCCGCGACCAGGCGTCGCCGGGTGCGACGCACGCGATCGGTGACCGGCTGGCGGCGCTGGTGTCGTCGAACGTACGCCCGGTCACCCAGTAACACTCCCTAGTACATGAAGGCCCCCTTCCTTGCGCCCAGGTACAGGAAGGGGGCCTTCATGTACTGAGGGCATCTCAGGGGATGGGAAGTGTCGCCCGGTTTGTGGACGCCCGCCGGACCGTATGCCATGATGCGTCCGTGACCTCCTGCACCATCATTATCGCCGAGCGCGCCGGATAACAGCTCCACAAGAGCCCCCGGCGCGCAACCTCTCGCACCCATGCGGGAGGTTTTTTTGTTGCCTGGACACGTTTTGCCACCACCATGAGGAGTTCCCCGTGACTCGCACGGAGCCCGCCGGCACACCGCTCGGCGACGCGTTCCACCTCTACGACACGACGCTGCGCGACGGTGCGCAGCGCGAGGGGATCTCCTACTCCGTCACGGACAAGTTGGCGGTGGCGAGGCTGCTCGACGATCTCGGGGTCGGGTTCATCGAAGGCGGATGGCCGGGCGCGCTGCCCAAGGACACGGAATTCTTCGCCCGCGCGGCTTCGGGCGAACTGAAACTCCGCCACGCCGCGCTCGTCGCGTTCGGCGCGACGCGGAAGGCGGGCGCCAAGGCCGAGCAGGATCCGCAGGTGCGGGCCCTGATCGAGGCCCAGGCACCGGTGGTCACGCTGGTGGCCAAATCGGACTTACGCCACATCGAGCGGGCGCTGCGGGTCGACGTCGAGGAGGCGTGCGAGATGGTGCGAGACACCGTCGCGTTCCTCGTCCGTGAAGGGCGTCGCGTCTTCCTTGACGCGGAACACTTCTTCGACGGCTACGCGTTCTCCCCGGACACCGCGCTGAAGGTGCTCGACGCGGGAGTGAACGCGGGCGCCGACGTCGCCGTGTTGTGCGACACCAACGGCGGCCAACTGCCGCTCGGCCTCGCGGAAACCGTCCGCGAGGTCAAGGAAAGGACCGGATTCCGGCTCGGGATCCATTGTCAGGACGACACTTCCTGCGCGGTGGCGAATTCCGTCGCCGCCGTGCAGGCCGGCGTGACGCACGTCCAGTGCACCGCCAACGGTTACGGCGAACGGGCGGGCAACGCCGATCTGTTCGCCGTGACGGGAAATCTGGTGACCAAGCTCGGTATGGAGGTGCTCCCGACCGGAGGCGCCGCCGAGCTCACCCGGGTCTCCCATGCCCTTGCCGAAATCGCGAACATCGCCCCCTACACCCATCAGGCGTACGTAGGGGCGTCGGCCTTCGCCCACAAGGCGGGACTGCACGCGAGCGCGATCAAGGTGGATCCGTTGCTGTACAACCACATCGATCCAGCTTCCGTCGGCAACGACATGCGGGTACTGGTCACCGAGATGGCCGGCAGGGCCAGCCTGGAGCTCAAGGGACGTGAGCTCGGGGTCGACCTTGCCGGCCAGCCCGAGGCGCTGACGAGCGCCATACGCAAGGTGAAGCGGCTCGAATCCGAGGGCTGGTCCTTCGAAGCCGCGGACGCTTCACTGGAACTGCTGCTGCGGCGGGAGGTCGGCGGCCCGCAGAGCGACGTCCTCGACGAACCGCCGTTCGAACTCGAGTCGTACCGGGTCGTGCTGGATCACCGGTCCGACGGCGAGGTCGTCTCCGAGGCGACGGTGAAGGTGCACGTCGCCGGGCGGCGCGTGCTCGCGACCGCCGAGGGCAACGGTCCCGTGCACGCGCTCGACGCCGCCCTGCGCGAGGCGCTCAGCCCGCATCTGTCCTGGTTGGACAGTGTCGAGCTGGCCGACTACAAGGTGCGGATCCTGCCCGGCCATCCGGGTACCGACGCCGTCACCCGGGTGCTCGTCGAGACCAGCGACGGCGAGCGGGAATGGACCACCGTCGGCGTGCACGGCAACATCGTCGAAGCGAGCTGGCTCGCGCTGTGCGACGCGCTCGTGCACAAGTCCCTCAGCGAAGGCCCGGCGTGAGGAGTCGTACAGTGGGGGAGTGCGTCTAGCCCGAATTGCTCATCCCGGTGGTGTCGCGTTCGCTTCGATCGAAGGGGACGGCGACGACGCCCAGGTACTGGAAATCGCCGAGCACCCCTTCGGCAACCCCAACTTCACCGGCAAGCGCTGGCCGCTCGCCGACGTCCGGCTGCTCGCGCCGATCCTGCCGTCGAAGGTGATCGCGGTCGGCCGGAACTACGCCAAGCACGCGGCCGAGTTCGGCAACGAGGTCCCGCGGGACCCGATGCTGTTCATCAAGCCGTCGACCACGGTGATCGGCCCCAACGTGCCCATCCGCCGCCCGCGCGGCGTCGGCCGCGTCGACTTCGAGGGCGAACTGGCCATCGTCATCGGCCAGCCGGTCAAGAACGTGCCCGCCGCCCGTGCGGCGAGCGCGATCCTCGGCTACACCGTGGCGAACGACGTCAGCGCCCGTGACCTGCAGAAGTCCGACGGCCAGTGGGGCAGGGCGAAGGGGTTCGACACCTTCTGCCCGCTGGGCCCGTGGATCGAGACCTCGCTCGACGCGGCCGACCTCGCGCTCAAGTCCGAGGTGGACGGTGTACTCAAGCAGGACGGCCGGACCGCGGACCTGGTGCACAAGGTCCCCGAGCTGGTCGAGTTCGTGTCCGGTGTGATGACCCTGCTGCCCGGCGACGTCATCCTGACCGGCACGCCCGAGGGCGTCGGCCCGATCGAGGACGGCCAGTCCGTCTCGATCACCATCGAAGGCATCGGCACGCTGACCAACCCGGTGCAGGAGAGCTGACCTCGCGTGCCGGGAACGGTCCGTTACTCGCGAATCTCGCGGGGAACGGACCGTTCCCGGCGTTCGGGGCCGTCAACCCCCGGCCGGCTCCATCGCCCGCCGCGCGAACGCGGGGGCGTGCTCGGGCCGCAGGCCCAGGCCCAGCAGCCGGGCGGGGACGTAGGACAGCACGGGGAACCGGCCGAACAGCTTCACCATCACCGCGGGCGGGCCGTTGCGCTTGCCTGCCATGACCGGCCCCAGGACGTTCTTGTGCAACATCCGTTGCAGCCCCTGCACCAGCATCGTGGGCGCGAGACGGCGCCTGCGGACCTTCGCCAGCTCCGCCACCGACGGCCTGCCCCGGCGCAGCGGGTCGGCGAGCAGGGTGGCGGCCGCGACCGCGTCCTGCACCGCGAGGTTGACGCCGACCCCGCCGACCGGTGACATCGCGTGCGCCGCGTCACCGATGCACAGCAGCCCGTCGAGGTGCCACTTCCGCAGCAGGTTCATCTTGACGTCGAGGAATCTGACGTCGTCGGTCGTCTTCAGCTCGTCCAGGCGGTCGGCCAAATCCGGAAGGATCGCGGCCACGTTCTCCCGGAACGCTTCGATGCCCTTTTCCCGGAGGTCGGCTCCCTTGGGGCTGAGATAGGCGATCTGGAAGTAGCCCTTGCGTGGCAGCGGCACGGCGAAACGGCGATCCCGCATCTTCGGGGTCAGCATGCCCTCGGCTTCACCGTCCCGGCGCGAGATCCTGAACCACCACGCGTCGAACGGAATGGCGTAATCCTTCGTCATCAGCCCGGCCTCCCGCCGGGCCAGTGACCAGCGGCCGTCAGCGGCGATCACCAGATCGGCGCGCAGTTCGCCGGTCTTCCCGTCGGCGTCGCGGTAACGCACCCCGCTCACCCGGCCACGCTCCAGGATCAGCCCGGTCATCTCGGTGCTCTGCCGCAGCGTGAACGTGGGCTCCTTCGCGCCGGCGTCGGCGAGCAGGTCCAGGAAATCCCACTGCGGCACCATCGCGATGTACGGGTGTGCCACCTTCAGCCGGGTCAGATCGGCCAGGCGCATCATCGTGCCGTCCTCGGCGGGGAAACCGGCATAGGAGATCTCACTGTGCGGCAAGCTGAGGAACTTTTCCCCGAGACCCAGCTCGTCGAGCAACGTCAACGTCGACGGGTGCACGGTGTCGCCGCGAAAGTCCCGCAGGAAGTCTTCGTGCTTCTCCAGCACGGTGACCTCGACCCCGGCCCTGGCCAGCAGCAATCCGGCGACCATGCCCGCGGGGCCACCGCCGACGACCACGCAGTCCGTGTGTTCGTTCATCCGTCCCACCCCTTCGAAATCTTTATTCATCACTTGTTGAATAAGCTCAGCATGCACCTCTCCGGTGGGTGCGTCAAGCGCCATCCGGGCGGATGCCCGGTGCGGACCAGGGCCTGGCTCGCCGGTCGCCGCGTGCTTCCGGCGGTGGGCGACGACTGTCCGAAAAGGACTACCGGTGTGGCGTTACGGTCCCGGAAGGACGGCAAGCGCGAAGGCGCCCTTGTGGACGGTCCGGGTCTCAAGCGGGGTAAGGATTTCGTTGTCGTCACCGGGGGTACGCGCCGTGAATCGGAAGAAAGCCCGAGCCTCGGCAATTCACCCGACAGCCCGCGTTACTCGTTGTCGGGTAACTAAAACACGACATCTCACCAACTGGGAGTAGGTACCCGCGCCGGAACAGAGCAGCCTTAATCACCTCATCGGCAGAGTCGCGATCGCGCTGGGTGCCCTAGCCTCACTTGGTGGATTTCGCTCTCGCGCCCCGGACCCCGTCACGAACCACGCCGGACGCTCCGGAGGGAGCCCCGTGGGAGCCTCCGGAGTTGCGCTTGGTGTGCCTCGACATCGATGACACGCTGATCGACTGCACGGCGGCGATCCGGCTCAGCCTGCGCACGCTCACCGGCCAGAACGATCTCTGGCCACTGTGGGATCTCATCACCGAAGAGCACGTCGCGCTGGTGGTCGCGGGCGAAATCGATTACGCGACCATGCATCACCGGCGTACTGAATGTTTCCTCGCCGAGATCGGCATTCTCGCCGACGAAGAGCAGGTCGGCGGCTTCGAACGACGTCGCCGTGAAATCCTCACCCGTTCGTGGCAATTGTTCGAAGACGTCCTCCCGTGTCTGGAATGGCTGCGGGCCGCCGGTGTCCTCGTCGCCGCCGTCACGAACGCCTCGGGCGCGCATCAGCGCAAGAAGATCGCCGACCTCGGGCTCGCCCGGTTCTTCGACCACGTGGCCATCGCCGGTGAACTCGGAGTAGCCAAACCGGACCCGGCCATGTTCCACTCGGTCTGCCTCGGCCTCGGCTGTGATCCGGCGCAGGCCGTCCACGTCGGCGACAAACTCGACACCGACGCCATCGGCGCACGCGACGCCGGACTGGGCGCCGTCTGGCTCGATCGGGACGGTATCGCCGAGCGTGCCCCGGCGGGCATGCACACCATCGCCGGCCTCGACGAGCTGCCTGAGCTGCTCGTTTCCGAGTTCGCGAAGCTCTGCGTCCCGGTCCAGCGCGCCACGGAGACCCCCGCTTTCACGGTGCGGAACAGCGTGCTCTAGTATTCTTTCTCGTGCGGCACCGAGCCGGTCAAGATCGGAACGGTACCTCACTGGGGTATGGTGTAATTGGCAGCACGACTGGTTCTGGTCCAGTTAGTCTAGGTTCGAGTCCTGGTACCCCAGCTGGAGAACTCTCCGGAGTGAAACACAGAGTGACCCCCCTGCGAAGGAGGGAAACCCGGTCTGGTAAGTTTCTCCGCAGCAACACAGCAGGTGAACAACTGAAAAGCTCCTCCCGGAGGAGACAGATCCTAGCCCCCGTCGTCTAGCGGCCTAGGACGCCGGCCTCTCACGCCGGTAGCGTGGGTTCGAATCCCATCGGGGGTACAGACAGCTACCATTCGAAAAGTCCCGACCGAAGCGGTCGGGACTTTTTGTTTTTCGGTGGAAGTCATCGCGTCTGCCGTTCTTTTACCGCTACAGCCGTAATGGTCACTTAACCGAGTTGAGCCGGTTCGACGCTCTTGAGCGGCACTGTCGTCCACTGTGGCCGGCTCTGCTGCCGAACGGGACTGAAGAGTCGGTCGGCGTAGAAAGCTGAAACGACTTCGAGTGATCCCTCCTCACGGAGCGGGATGGTCGTCCGCAGGCCCGCCCGATCAACCGCGGGAAGCCGGTACCGGGCAGGCGCGACCTCAGCCCGGCGAGCCGATCGAGCGGAGCGGAGGTCGAACACCGCCGAGGAGGCTGGGACGTCGTCGCCACAGACGCGGCACGGAAGGATTCTGCGACGCGGAGCAGCTCTCGAGGTCCACGTCCTCCGGCTGCCCTCGTGGAGGCGCATGCACTCCGGCCGACTCGCACGCCCCCCGTCGCCGCCATTCGAACGGGGTAGGTGTCGTCAGCATGATTATCTCCGAGGCCAGGGGGGAACTCGATGATCTCCGTATCGCGGGCACGTCGAGGAAGGGTTCCACTGATGTTCCGACACACGAAGTCGTTGCAGTTCGAGGCGAAGCCCGAGAAGCCGGATGCGTTGTACGCGCGGAAGTTGCAGGAGTTGATCGGGGGCGCGTTCGGTGAGATGTCGGTGACGATGCAGTACCTGTTCCAGGGCTGGAATTGCCGTATCGAGGGCAAGTACAAGGATTTGATCATGGATACGGCGACGGAGGAGATCGGGCATGTGGAGATGCTCGCGACGATGGTCGCCCGGTTGCTGGAAGGCGCTCCCGCGACGGTGACCGCGGAGGCGGTGAAGGATCCGGTGATGGCGGCGACATTGGGCGGGATGGATGTCCAGCAGGCCATTGTCGGAGCCGGTGGCGCGTTGCCCGCGGATTCGAACGGCTATCCGTGGAACGGGAGGTACATCGTCGCCTCAGGCAATCTGCTGGCGGATTTCCGGGCGAACGTGGCGGCGGAGGCACAGGGTCGGGTGCAGACGGCGCGGTTGTACAACATGAGCGACGACCCGGGTGTGAAGGCCATGCTGCAATTCAATTTGGCGCGTGACACGGTGCATCAGAAGCAATGGCTGGCCGCTATCGAGGAGTTGCAGGCGGACGGAATCGAGGGCGACATCGCCCCGTCGGCGTTGTTCGACGAAGAGGACCAGACGCACGACAACACCATTTGGCATCTGTCCGACGGTCCGGACGGTGCCAAGGGCGGATGGAGCAGCGGCCCCGAGGGCATCGAGTACTTGATGGACCCCCGAGCCCTCGGTGGTCCGGGTGTCGCACCGCCGCCGGACCCCGCCCTCTACGTCACCTCCGGGGGAGCGGACGGAGGTGCTGACGCAGACGCGGAAATGGCAGTTGCCGAGGGCGCCATCGAGACCTCGTACGAGGACGGACGGTGGAAGAACCGGGTCGTCGGCAGTTCCCGAGCAGCCAACAGCCACGACGTGAAGACCGATGCCGTCGCCAAAGGGCGGGAAATGGCGCAAAAGCGCAAGGTCGAGCATGTTGTCCGAAACCGGGACGGCCGGATCGGGCAGCGTCGGAACCACGAGCGCGACTCCCGCTGAGCTGGTGCCCCCTCCGGCTCCCGTCGCGCACTACGACGCCGCCCTCTCGTTCTGTCCCATCCGGACGGGCTCGTCGACGAGGCCCTGAGCACGCCGAAGTTGTCCTCGCCGCGCTCAGGGCCGGCGCTGTCGGGAGACGGCGGGTCCGGAGGCCGAGGCACCGGACAGATCCCTCAGACATTCGTGGCACTGCTGGGCGCGAGCCGCGTCCTTCTCCATGACCTCGCGGAAGAAGTCGGCGATGTCCTGGCGTCCCGCGTTCTCGGCGTCCCGACATACTGGCCGTAATCGTGCCCCGCCTTCAAGGCGTGGTACCGCACGGACACCGGGTCGAAGCTGACGTCGTCGAAACCGGTCTCGCCTCTGCGGCCATGTTCATCTTCTGAACTCGTTCCGCTGGGCCGACCGGTGGCGGATACCCCGGCTCGTCGGGCCGCACGCCGGCATGAGTGGCGGATGCTCCGGATCAGGCGGGCAAACCCGTGTTTTTCAGAAGTGCGCCGTGACGCGACGATCGTCCGGTCAAGGCACTCCGGGACGGGGTGCCAGGAAGTCCGTGGCGGCGCCGTGTTCTCTCGTTTTGGGGGAGCGCTACAATGAGTCACGTATCGTGAGGTCGTTCAGACTGTGTGGAACCGGTCGGATTGTGGCCTCGGGCGGGCCACCGAGAACGAGGCGAGCCGAGCACCTGCCAGCGGGCATGACCTACCCCGCCGCGGGGTGACTGTTCCTGAGCTCGCTGGTGGCCGGTTTCACGTCACCGCGGTCGAGGAACCCACTCGACAGGTGACTCCACTTGCACAACCCTGTAAGTCTTTTCGCCGCCGCCGAGGCGGCGCCTGCTGCGGCGACTCTCGCGGTGCGGGCATGACACCGCCCGATGACCTCGATACCATCCTGGCTCGCCTGCACCGTGCGGCCTCCGACGGGCAGCACCTCGGCGCCCTCACCTCGCTGCGGATCGCCGGGCTGTTCGGCCTGGACGCCCTCACCATCGACCTGATCAACAGCACCGGAACCCTGGAACTGGTGTGGTGCGACCCCGCCGACGGGCCGGGGCCCGAGCTGGACGATCTGCAGTACACCCTCGGTGACGGTCCCACGCTGGAAGCCGCCCAGCACGGCTACACGGTGTCCGAACCCGATCTCGCCGCCACCGACCAGGCCCGCTGGCCGCTGTTCCTGCCCGCGGCGATGCGGTCCCCGGCCCGAGCCGTCATCGCCGCCCCGTTGCAGGTCGGCGGCGAGACGCTCGGCGCCCTCACCGGGTACCGGGCCACGCCCGGCGCCATGACGGCGTCGCAAACACACGACTTCCATCGTGTCCGCCGAGCGTTGCTGCCCTTGGTGCCGCGGAGCGCGCCGAGTGCGGCCGGAAGCGATTCCGGCCGCGGCGACGGTCTCCGCTGCTACCGCGAAGAAGTCCAGCAAGCCGCCGGATTCCTCGCCACCACCCTCGCGATTCCACCGGATCACGCGCTCGCCCGGCTTCGCGCTCACGCCTTCCGCCACGACCGCTCCCTGACCGACCTCGCCCGCGACGCCCTCACCCGCCGCCTCCGATTGGACTGACCACCACCCGTGCCCTCATGATCGGCGTTTCCCGGTGCGGGATTCGTCGGCCTGGTCGTGGGTGCCGCGTGCGGCGCGGAGCAGGGTGTGCCGCCGGCTGTCACGAGGACACTGACCGAAGCGGCGATCCGCATTTCATGGATGAAGGCGTCGAAGGCCACGTTCCCCAGCGCCTCCGCGGTCTGGTGCGGCAGGGCCTGCGCGATGTCGACGGCTCCGCCCAGGGTTTCCTCCGTCGCCGCCGGTTCCGCGGGGTCGAGGCCGGTGGGGGCGTTGGCGCCGATGCGCGCGCGGTAGACGGCGGCGCCGATGCTGCCCAGGACCGCGATGCCTAGTGCTCCGCCGAATTCAGCGGAGGTTTCCGCCAGGGCGGAGGCGGCGCCGGCTCTGTTGTTTTCTTCGGTCATGCCTTCGCCCGTCCGGGAAGGTGAACGCCGCCGGATCTTCGATCCCGGCGCGTATCCGCGGCTCACCCCGCGGGCGCCGACCCGTGGGATCTCGACGCCCTGTTCGCCGCGGGTCTCGCCGGTGTCCTGGACGGCATCGCAAGTCGCGGGGACCGGGTGCGGAAGAGATCCATGCCCGTATTCAGATACAGATGTGTATATTTTCGGGCGTGACGGAAATCTGGATGTGGTCCGCGGTGGAGATCGCCCGCGCGGTTCGCGAGGGGGAGGTGTCGGCCCGCGAGGTCCTGGAGGTCCACGCGGCCCGGATCGCCGAGGTGAACCCGCGGGTGAACGCGGTGACGGTCGAGTTCGGGGAGGCGGCCGACGAGGCCGATCGGGTCGACCGGCTGGTGCGCGACGGTGCGGATCCCGGCCCGCTCGCGGGTGTGCCGGTGACGGTGAAGGAGAACATCGACGTCGCCGGGCATCCGACGACCCACGGCGTCCCGCACTTCAAGGACGCCGTGGCGGGTGAAGACGCTCCGCCGGTGCGCCGGTTGCGCGCGGCGGGGGCGATTCCGGTCGGGCACGGCAACATGCCGGATCTGACGCTGGCGGGCAACGTCACGGTGAGCCAGTTGTTCGGCGAGACGATCAACCCGTGGGGCGCGATCCGGACGCCCGGCGGGTCCAGTGGCGGCGACGCGGCCGCGGTGGCCTCCGGAATGGCGGCGATCGGGCTCGGCAACGACTCCGGGGGTTCGGTCCGGCTGCCCGCCCTGTTCTGCGGGCTGACCGCGTTGAAGCCGTCCTATGGGCGGATCGCGACGGATCACCGGATCGGTGGTTCCGATCCGACGCTGGCGTCGCAGTTGTTCCCGGTCGACGGGCCCATCGCCCGGACGGTCGCGGATCTCGCGCTGACCTTCGACACCCTCGCGGGCAGCGATTCGAGCGATCCGCGGGCCATCCCGCACGCCGGGTCCCTTCCCGCGCTGCCACGGCGGGTGGCCGTTTGCGCGGACCCCGTCGGGCTCGGAGTGGATCCGGTGATCCGGGCCGAGATCGACAACGCCGCCGCCGCGCTGGCCGACGCGGGTTACGACGTCGAGGAAGCCGAGCCGCCGCGGCTGGCGGACGCGCTCACTTCGTACGGCACGCTGATCACCGCGGAATTCTCCCGTCGTTGGCCGTCGATCCGGTCGCTGCTCACCGACGAATCGGCCCAGCACATGGAGTTGTCCTTCGCCCAGCGGCCGGAGGCGACCCTCGACGACTATCTCGACGCGACGGCCACCCGGTTCGGTGTGATGCGCGAATGGGCCGCTTTCGCCGAGCGGTATCCGCTGATCCTCGGCCCGGTCTCCAGTTGGCGCCCGTTCGATGCCGACCCGTTCGACTCGGAGCAGGGTCTGCGGGTCATGTTCGGCATGCGGCTGTGTACCGCGACGACCTGTGTCGGCGTCCCGGCGGTCGCGGTGCCCACCGGTCTCGACGATGGCCAACCGCTCGGCGTGCAGTTGATCGGGCCGCGCAACCGCGAAGACGTCTGCCTGGAGGCGGCCCGCGTACTCGAGTCCCGCTTCGGCACCTTCGGCCCTGTCCGGCACCCCTAGGCGATTCGGCCTTCTCCTCGAGAGAATCGGGTCATGGCCGGGCGAACCGACGTGTCAGGGGGTGAAGCAACTCAAGACCGGCGGTGTTGTCGCGGTGGTGTCGGACAGTTCCGTCAGCCACATGAGCAGGTTGAAGACCGCGAACACGAAATCGTTCGTTTCACCGCTGTCCGCCAGCCGCACCTGGATGGCCCGGCCGGCACCGTCCCCGGCCAACTCGGCGAGCAGCGCGCGCAACGCCGCACGCGGGCCCGGGGGGATGCACTCGATGGTGACCCCCAAACCCGCTCGATCCGTCAGGGCCACGGTGTAGAGATCCTCGGGCGCGGCGGGAAACCTCGCCCGGATCGTCGCCGCACACCGGTCGACGAGCTCGTTCAGGACGGCGGCCGAGGTCGTCGCCGAACCGGCGTTCGCCAAGACCGTGAGCGCGCCGGCGATGTCATCGAGTGCTTCCGCCCGCACCGCGGCCAGCAATTCCTCCGTGAACGACCCGACATCCGGCTCGGCCGTGGGGTTCCGCTCCTCGTTCATCTTGAGCACATACCCGCGGGGGCACCCGCTAACCGCCGGATTACCGGAGCAGTAACGTAAATCTCCGAAAGCGGCCTGCCCCCTTCGTCGGAAGAACGCGTGCACAGGCCGCGGCATGGCCGGAAGGTGTGCCACGAAGCCGCTAGGCGCCCAGGACCCGTTCGACGAAAGCCCCGGCCGCCAGCAGCTTCCGGTCGGTGCCGACCGCGCCGTCGAGCGCCAGCCCGGCGGGCAGGCCACCGCGGCCGCGGCCCATCGGGACGGTCAAGCCGGGAACGCCCGCGATGCTGCCGGGCTGGCAGTTGCGGATGAAGGTGGGGAAGGTCGGAACCGCCCGCCCACGGTGGACGAACTTCTCGACGGCGGTGAAGTCCTGGGCCGTCGCCGGTGTCGTGGGGAATCCCAGTGCGTCGATGCCGGTCTCGCCGAAGATCTTCGCGTAGGCGCGGCGTAGGGCCGAGCGGTCGGCGAGAGCGGCCTCGTAGACGGCCGGTGCGACGCCCGGCACGACCGATTCGGCGAAGATCGCCCGGACGTCGGCCGCGGCGACCTCGTCGACAAGTCGCTCGAACGAGACCTCGGGCACGTACTGGGCGAGGTACGCCCGCAGCCCGATGCCCGCTTCGTGGATCACCAGCGGCATGCCCTGATCGGCGACGAGTTCGGCGAGGGGCGCGTCGTCGACCGGCACCAGCGTGACCCCGGCCGCGCGCAGGCGGGTCAGCGCGGCCGTCCACAGTTCCTCGACGTCTTCGGCCAGGTCGCCGGTCAGGAAACCGTACGGCACACCCAGCCGGATCGGCGGGAGTTCCAGCGGAGGCCCCGGTTCCTCCGCCGCGAGAACGGCGTCGAGGAACGCGAGATCGGTGACCGTGCGGGCGATCGGGCCCACCGTGTCGCGGGTGCTGCTCAACGGCGTGATGCCGTCGGACGGATAGCGGCCCGTGGTGGGCCGGAAACCGCAGACCCCGTTGAGCGCCGCGGGCACGCGCGCCGAACCCCCGGTGTCGGTGCCGAGGCCCATCGGGACGATGCCCGCCGCGACGGCCACCGCGGTCCCGCCGCTGCTGCCCCCGGCGAACCGGGACGGGTCGCAGGCGTTGCGCACCGGACCCAGCGGAGTCGTGTCGCAGGTGATGCCGAACGCGAGTTCGTGCATGGCCGCCTTGCCGATGACGGTGGCGCCCGCGTCGAGCAGGCGCCGGACCACGCTCGCGTGCGCACGCGGAACGTGGTGCGCCAGCGCCGGGGTGCCCGCGGCGTTCGGCATGCCCGCGACGTGGATGTTGTCCTTGACGACCACCGGAAAGCCCGTCGGCGGGCCGACCGGTTCCGGCGCGAGGTGGCTGAGCGCGTGGAGGTCCTGGACCTCTTCCGCCCGAGCGCGGCATTCGGCGGCACTTCGAGTTCCACTCACCGGCAGCTCCTGGGGTCGCGGGCGGCCAGCTTAGCGAGAGGGAAGGGAGGTGGGCCGCGACTTGCCGGACCTCCTGGCCGTCGCGAAGGCGCTTTAGTGCTTCTGGGCTGTGGTCAGAGGCGTGATTCACGTGTTCAGACGCGAAACTCGCGTGCTTGGAGGCGTAACTCGCTTTCGCGACATGTCGCCCACGGCGTGACAAAGGCCACAGTTATCGATAAGGACAATCATTTTCATTAAGCTGCGGCCGGGCTTTCCCGTCGTGCTCCCGAGATCCGGGACGCGCCCGTCACCCGTCCACCAGAAAGGCCGAACGTTCATGAGCTCCGGTCCCTCGCTGCACATTCTCACGCGCACGGATCTGCACAACCTCGAACTCACGCCGGACGAGGCGATCACCATGGTCGAAGACGGTTATCTGGCCTACGCGTCCGGAGCCTCGCGGAATCCGGCGAAGCTGATGGTGCCGATGCCGGATCCCGCGCGGGACGCCGTCGCGTATTCGATGCTCGGCTACGACGGCTCCCTCGAGCAGGCCGCGTTCAAGACGAGTTACCGGCAGGGCAGCACGTCGGCCGAGAAGTACTACACGACGATCACCCTTTACGACGACACGACCGGCCTGCCGTTCGCGCTCATGGACTGCCATCGCGTCGGCGCCACCCGCACGCCGGCCAGCACCGCGCTGATCGCGCGTTCGTGTGCCCGGCCGGGTGCGCGATCCGCGCTCATGGTCGGCACCGGCGCGCAGGGGATCCGGACGCTGCCGTACCTGCTCACCGCGTTGCCAGAGCTGGACCGGCTGCGGCTGTTCGGCACGCATCCCGACGGTCTTCGCGACAGCGTCGCCGCGCTCGAAGAGCGGTTCCCGGACCGCGGGGTCGAGCTGGTCGACGACGTGGAGGCCGCGGCGCGCGAGTCCGACATCGTGGTCGCCGCTTCGGGCCGGGCCGCGCATCCGAAGATCCGCCTCGGCTGGCTGCCACCGGGCGGGCTGCTGATCTCGGTCGCCAGCAAGGGGGTCCAGGAGGGCACGCTCGCCGAGGCCGACTACACCGTGGCCACCAACGGCGCGCAGGTCGAGGTGACCGGGCAGCGGATGGCCGGTCCGGACGGCGTGTTCCGCATCGACGCCGAACTGCCCGACATCCTCGCCGGTCGCGCGCCCGGCCGCCGCGGCGACGAAGACCGGGTGTTCGCCTTCAGCAGCGGCATGATCATCACCGACATCCCGGTGGCGCACGCGCTGGCCGCTCGCGCCATCGCGGCGGGCCGCGGGCGTGAGGTGGCCCTGTGGACCTGACCGACACGCTGTCCCCGCCCTTGCCCGCGCTCGAACGTCCCTGGGCGCACCGGCTGCGTGACTCGGAAACCCTGGGGGAGATCGCCCGCGGGATCGGCGGCGGCCCGTTCCACGTGATCCATCCGGCCACCTTCGCCGAAAACCTCGGGGCGATGGTCACGGCACTCGCCGCCGAGGGCGTCGACGGCACCGTCTACTACGGGAAGAAGGCGAACAAGGCGGCGGCGTGGCTGCGGGAGTGCACCCGGCCCGGTACGGGGGTCGACGTCGCGAGCGTGCCCGAACTGGTGCACGCCCTCGGCAACGGCCTGCGCGGGGAGGCGATCGGGGTGACCGGTGCCGCCAAACCGGACGGTCTCCTCTGGCTCGCCCTGCGGCATCGCTGCCTGCTCGCGGTGGACGCGGCCGACGAACTGGAACGCGTCCTGCGCCTGGCCGCGGACCTCGGTGAGACGGCCGAGGTGCTGCTGCGGGTGCGGCCGCCGTCCGCGCCGGAGAGCCGGTTCGGCTTCGCGTCCGACGCCCTTTCGGCGGCGGTGCGGAGCTGCGCCGAGCCGGGCAGCCCGGTCGTCCTGCGGGGGTTCTCGTTCCACCTGGACGGCTACGATCCCGTGCCGCGGGCGGAACTCGCGGCGTACCTGATCGGGCTGTGCCGGGACGCCCGCGTGCTCGGGCATCCCGCGTCGAAGATCAGTGCCGGTGGCGGGATCGCCGTGTCCTATGTGGACGCCGAGGACTGGGCGCGGTTCGAGTCCGGCAGGCACGACGGGTGGTTCCACGCCCAGCGCAATCCGGCGCGGACCTATCCGTATCACCAGTCACCGGCCGGTGCGGCCATGGTCACCGCCGTCCTGCGGCACGAAATCGGCGGAACACCGCTGGCGAAGCTGCTGCGCGCGGCCGGGATCGAGCTGTTGCTCGAACCGGGCCGGGCGCTCGTCGACGGCGCCGGGTTCTCGGTGTTCCCGGTGCTGGGCTGCAAACCGGCCGAAGGACATCTGATCACCACGGTCGCGGGCCTGTCGATGAGCCTGTCCGAGCAGTGGAAGGGCAGCGAGTTCCTGCCGGACCCGGTCCTCGTGCGCCGGGAAGCCGGGGAAGTAAGGGAAAGCACGGCCGGCCCGCCGGTGCGCACCGTCGTCGGGGGTTCGAGCTGCATGGAGTACGACGTCCTGACCTGGCGCGCGGTGGAACTGCCCGCGCGGCCGAGGACCGGCGACCTGCTCGTGTACCCCAACACGGCCGGCTACCAGATGGACAAGAACGAGAGCGGTTTCCACCAGCTTCCGCTGCCGCCGAAGGTGGTGGTCGACGGCGATCACTGGCACGTCGACACCGACTACCCGATCCAGGAGATCCGATGACGATCGTCCAGCGCGCGTCCGAGCTGATCGGGAACACGCCGCTGCTGGAGCTCGCGCGCACCGGCACCGGCACGCGCCTCCTGCTCAAACTCGACCACCTCAACCCGACCGGTTCGTGCAAGGTGCGCATGGCCAGGCAGATGATCGACGAGGCGGAACTCGAAGGACGGCTGCGGCCGGGCGGGCACATCGTCGAACCCACCTCCGGCAACACCGGCAACGGCCTCGCGCTGGTGGCGCTGGAACGCGGTTACCGGTTCACCGCCGTGGTCGATCACCACGCCGCCCGCGAGAAGCTCCGGATGCTGCGGGCGCTGGGGGCGGAACTGGTGTTCGTCGAGAACCCGCCGGACGGCGGGGTCGGTTCCGTCCAGCGGCGGCGGGTCGCGGCCAGGATCGCCGCGGAAACCGGTGCCTACCATCCCGATCAGCACAACCATCCCGGGAACGGCAACGGCTACACCGGATTGGCGCGGGAACTTCTCGAGCAGCTCGGCGCCGTCGACGTGCTCGTCGCGGCGATAGGTACCGGTGGTTCGCTGTGCGGCACGGCCCGCGCCCTGCGCGCGGTGGGAGCGGGCACGCACGCGGTGGCGGTCGAACCCGTCGGCTCGATCATCTTCGGTGGCGCGCCGGGGATCTACCACCAGACCGGGGCGGGCAGTCCGGCCGGCTTCCCGGTCGGCGCCAACGTCGACCGATCGGTGATCGACGAAGCCCATCGCGTGTCCGACGGTGACGCCTTCGCCGGGGCACGCGTCGTGGGGCGGCGCACCGGGGTACTGGTCGGCGGGACCACCGGCGGCGCGATCCAGGTCGCGCTCCGGCGGCTCTACGCGTATCCGGCAGGAAGTGTCGTCGTGGTGCTGTGCAACGACGCGGGCGAGAAGTATCTCGACTCCGTCTACGACGACGAATGGTTGCGTGCCAGGGGAGTGCTCGACGAACTCGCCCACCGCCGGATGGACCGCTGGTTCGCCGCCTACGCCGAGTCCGTGCGAGTGGCCGTCCGGGACAGGACGGCTCGTCCGGTGGCGGTGGGCGGATGACCACGATGGTGGCCACGCGCGGATACCGGGCCCTCGTCGCGCTGGCCGCGCCGATCGCGGGAATCCAGCTGGCCCAGGTGGCGCTCACCAGCGTCGACCTGGTCATGCTGGGCCTGCTCGGGGTGACCGCGGTGGCGGCGGGCGGGCTGGCGATCCTGCTCTACAACCAGATCCGCACCATGTGCGTCGGCATGGTCACCGGCGTCGGGAACCTCGTGGCCACGGCCGCCGGGGCGGGCGAACTCCGCACCGGCACCGGCGAACTCGACGAACGCGCGCGGGACGAGATCCGGTCGCTTTTGCGGTCGGCACTGCTCGTCGCGACCACGACCGCGGCGATCGGCGCGGTGGTCCTTGGCGGCCTCGCGGCCGCCTTGCCTTTGCTCGGCCAGAAACCGGAGATCGTTACGCCCGCCAGGGCGATGCTGTTCGCGCTGGCGGGCGGGCTGTTCCCGATGGTGTGGCTGAACGTGCTGCGCCAGTTCGCCGTCGGGCTGCGGCGTCCGGGCTCCCTGCTCGCCGTGACGCTGGTGTCGATCGCGGTCAACGCCGCCCTCAACGCCGTGTTCGTCTACGGCTGGGCGGGCCTGCCGGCCCTGGGCATCGCCGGGATCGGTCTCGCGACGACACTCGTCCAGTTCTTCACCCTCGCCGTGTTCGCCTCGGCCGTCCGCCGGGATCCGCGGTTGCGCCCCATGGTGTCGCTCGCGCTCTGGCGCGCGGATCCGGCGGTGGTCCGGCATATCTTCCGGCACGGGACCCCGATCTGTTTCACCTACGGCTCGGAGGCCGCGATCACCTCGATCGCGACGGTGCTGATGGGGGCGTTCGGCCCGGCGATGCTCGCCGCGTCGAACGTCGCGAACCAGCTCGCCTACCTCGTCTACCAGGTCAACATCGGACTTTCGCAGGGATCTTCCATTCTGGTCAGTCGCGCGGTCGCCCACGGCGAACGACGGCGGGCGCCGGTGATCGCCCGGCAGGCGCTCACCCTTTCGTGGTCCTTCATGGCGGTGGTGAGCCTGGCGTACCTGGTGATACCGCAGGTGCTGTTGTGGCCGTTCCTGCCCGACGAGGCCGACGTGGTGGTCCTCGGCACCGCGTCGGCCCTGCTGGTGTTCGCCATCGCGCAGCAGTACGGCAAGGGAACGCAGAACATCCTCGTCGGCCTGCTGCGCGGGCTCGGCGACACCGTTTCCGGGCTCCGCTGCACCCTCGTCGGGTACTGGGCGGTCGGCGTGCCGGCCATGGTCCTGTGCGCCTACGTGTTCGCTTGGGGTGGCTGGGGGGTCTGGGCCGGGTTGTGCGTGGGTTTCGCGGCGACCGCGGCACTGCTCGGGCGGCGGTTCGCCGGACTCGGGACCGGTTCGGCGCGATAGGCGTCGATCCGCGCGAGCAGTTCGCGGGAGGCGGGGTCGGCCGGGTGGTCGCGCAGCAGCCCCGCCAGCGGCGCGAGCCGGTCCTTGGTGCGGGCGGAACCGAGGCCGCCCGCGAGGTCCACCGCCTGGGTGCCGATGCGGACGGCCTCGTCGAAATCGCCTTGGAGCGCGTGATTCTGCGCGAGCATGATCAGGGTGAGCGCCAGGCTGCGGGACATCTCCGCGCCGTAGTGGCCGGTCGCGTCGCGCAGCCGGGCGATCGCCTCGTCGCTGTGCCGGGCGGTGACCGTCTGAGCCAGTTCGGTGAGGACGGTGCCGCGCATCGCTTCCATGTCCGTGGTACCGAAGAAGGCCTCCCAGGGGCGCGCGGCCGCCCACGTGTCCGCCCGCTCGAACTGCGTCTCCGCCGCCGAGAGGCAGGAGAGGGCGGCACGCTCGTCCCCGGCCCTCGCCAAGGCCCACGCCTCGTTGACGGTCAGGATCGCCCGCGCCCGCCCGGAACCGGACCGGTGGGCGGCGGCCTGCCCGCGGCGGAGATGGCGCAGCCCCGCGTCGACGTCGTCATGGTGCAGTTCCAGCCTGCCGAGGCGGTAACAGATGTTGGCCACCAGACCGTCGTTCTCCGCCTCGGTGGCGAAAGCGAGCGCGCGATCGAACCGGAGCCGCGCCGGGATCCGGCGGCCGATGTCGAATTCCGTCCAGCCCAGCAGATTGTGCAGATCGGCGAGCACGGTCAGCAGTCGCGCCCGGAGCGCGCCGGGGAGCGCGCCCCAATGGAGCAGGAGGCTGACCCTCTTCACGACGTGGACCGCGTCGCGGGAGAAGGCACCACCCTGCCGGTAGTCCAGCGCGCGCAGGACGTCTACCGCGTTTTCGAGGCACTCGACGTCGGCGGTCTCGATGCGGTCCGGCGGCTGGGCGTTTCCGGTCGTTGTCATGAACTCACCTCGCGCAAGTCATGGCCTGCTCACCGGCTACCCGGCGTAGAACCGGTCGAAACCGGGCGTCACCCCCCAGGGGTCTTGATTTGACTCGTTCCAAAAACGCTCTTATCGTTCTTGATGATGTCCGACTTCGAAGCACAGCTGCGAGCGGTTTCGCTGCGCGTGACCCGGCCCCGCCTGGCCGTGCTCGCCGCGCTGCGCGATCATCCGCACATCGACACCGAAACGGTGATCGCGCTGGTGCGGGCCGACCTCCCCACGGTCTCGCACCAGGCGGTCTACGACGTGCTGCGAGCGCTGACCGAAACCGGCCTGATCCGCCGCATCCAGCCGGCGGGCACGCTCGCCCGCTACGAGACCCGCGTGGGGGACAACCACCACCACGTCGTGTGCCGGTCCTGTGGCGCGATCGCGGACGTCGACTGCGCCCTCGGTCATACGCCCTGCCTCACCGCCTCCGACGACCACGGTTTCGTGATCGACGAGGCGGAGGTCGTCTACTGGGGCGTCTGCCCCGACTGCGCGGCCGAACCCGTCCAACGATGAAATCGCCAGTTCGGAAGGAAAGAAATTGAGTGACACCCCGGAGAAGGGCTGCCCGGTGGCCCACGACTCCGTGACCGCGCACGGCAGCGAGAGCGAGAACCCGGCGATCGACTCGCCGACGCCGAAGACGGGTGGCCGTCCGCGCACCAACAAGGACTGGTGGCCCAACCAGCTCGATCTCTCGGTGCTGCACGCCCACTCCTCCAAGGCGAACCCGCTCGGCGAGAGCTTCAGCTACGCCGACGAGTTCGCCAAGCTCGACGTCGAGGCCCTCAAACAGGACATCACCGAGGTGCTCACCACCTCGCAGGACTGGTGGCCCGCGGACTTCGGTCACTACGGCGGCCTGATGATCCGGATGAGCTGGCACGCCGCGGGTACCTACCGCATCCACGACGGCCGCGGCGGGGCCGGTGACGGCGGGCAGCGGTTCGCCCCGCTCAACAGCTGGCCCGACAACGCCAACCTCGACAAGGCGCGGCGGCTGCTGTGGCCGGTCAAGGAGAAGTACGGCCAACAGGTCTCGTGGGCCGACCTGCTCGTGCTCGCCGGCAACGTCGCGCTGGAGTCGATGGGCTTCAAGACGTTCGGCTTCGGCTTCGGCCGCGTGGACACCTGGGAGCCCGAGGAGATCTTCTGGGGTCCGGGAGACACCTGGCTGGGTGACGAGCGCTACGCCAGTGACTCCGAGATGGTGCCCGACGTCGGCGCGACCGAGATGGGCCTCATCTACGTCAACCCCGAGGGACCCCGCGGCAACGCGGACCCGGCCGCGGCGGCCCGGTTCATCCGGGAGACCTTCGCCCGGATGGCGATGAACGACGAGGAGACCGTCGCGCTCATCGCCGGCGGCCACACCTTCGGCAAGACCCACGGCGCGGCCATCGCCGACGACCACGTGGGCCCGGAGCCCGAAGCGGCCCCGCTCGAGACGCAGGGCCTCGGCTGGCTGAGCGACCACGGCAGCGGCAAGGGCGCCGACACGATCACCAGTGGTCTGGAGGTGACGTGGACCGACAAGCCGACGCAGTGGAGCAACCGGTTCTTCGAGATCCTCTTCGGCTACGAATGGGAACTCACCAAGAGCCCTGGTGGCGCGAAGCAGTACGTCGCCAAGGACGCCGAGGCGATCATCCCCGACGCCCACGACCCGGCGAAGAAGCACAAGCCGACCATGCTCACCACGGATCTGGCGCTGCGCGTCGACCCGGCCTACGAGAAGATCTCGCGCCGCTTCCTGGAGAACCCGGACGAGTTCGCCCTCGCCTTCGCCAAGGCCTGGTACAAGCTGCTGCACCGCGACATGGGGCCGGTCAGCCGCTTCCTGGGACCGTGGGTGCCCGAACCGCAGCTGTGGCAGGACCCCGTGCCCGAGGTCGACCACGAACTCGTGGGTGAAGACGACATCGCCGCGCTCAAGCGGAAGGTGCTCGAGTCCGGCCTCACGGTCGCTCAACTGGTCGGCACCGCGTGGGCCTCCGCGGCGAGCTTCCGGTCCACCGACAAGCGCGGCGGCGCCAACGGTGCCCGGATCCGCCTGGAACCCCAGCGTGGCTGGGAGGTCAACCAGCCGGAGCAGCTCGCGAGCGTGCTGGAGACCCTGGAAGGCATCCAGCGCGAGTTCAACGACGCCGGTGGCGCCAAGATCTCGCTGGCCGACCTGATCGTGCTGGCGGGCTCGGCCGCCGTCGAGAAGGCCGCCCGCGACGCCGGTACCGAGGTGACCGTGGCGTTCCGCCCCGGCCGCACCGACGCCGCGCAGGAGGACACCGACGTCGATTCGTTCGCGCTGCTCGAGCCGCGTGCCGACGGGTTCCGCAACTACCTGCGTTCCGGGGAGAAGTTGCAGCCGGAGGTCCTGCTCGTCGAGCGCGCCTACATGCTCGACCTCACCGCGCCCGAGATGACCGTCCTCGTCGGCGGTCTGCGTTCCCTCGGGACGAACACCGGCGGTACCCGGCACGGTGTCCTCACCGACCGGCCCGGCGTGCTCACCAACGACTTCTTCACCAACCTCCTCTCGCCGGGCACCCGGTGGAAGGTGTCGGAGTCCGAGGAGAACGTGTACGAGATCCGTGACGTCGCCACGGACGCGGTGAAGTGGACGGCCACCGCCGTCGACCTCGTTTTCGGCTCCAACTCCCAGTTGCGGGCGCTTTCCGAGGTCTACGCGGGTCAGGCCGCGCGCGAGCGGTTCGCCGCCGACTTCGCCGCCGCCTGGACCAAGGTCATGGAACTGGACCGGTTCGACCTCGCCTGACCGGCGTGTCGTGTGAAGGCTCCCTTCCCTCGTTTCAGCCGAGGGAAGGGAGCCTTCCCCGTTTCAGGGAAGGTCGAGTTCGGTGTGCCGGGCGGCGAGGGTGCCGGCGAGTTCGGCGAGTTTGACGTTGAGGTCCTGAGAGGTGCGGCGCAGCACGTCGAAAGCCTCTTCGGCGGTCAGGCCGCGTCGTTGCATGAGGATCCCTTTCGCCTGACCGATGACGTCGCGCGACTCGACGGCCCGGCGAAGGTGGTGTGCTTCCAGTTCCGTCCGGCTCACGGCGTTGGTGCTCGCCAAGGCGAGTGAGCCGTGGGTGGCCAGCAGCAGTGCGGTGTCCTCCGCGACGGCGTCGAGGGCGTCGGGGCGGCGGCTGTAGATGTTCAACGCCCCTGGCAGCTTCGGCGGAGTCGCGCGAGGGACCAGCACGGTGGACAGGATCGCGGTGAAACCGTGCCCCGCGGCGGCGCGGGAGAAGTCCGGCCACCGCATCTCGGTCGCCAGGTCGTCGCTGCGAACGTGGCCGGGGCTTTCGCTGTCCGCGGCGTCGACGCAGGGTCCGGTCCCGGCGCGGTACTGCACCTCGTCGAGTTCCATCGCCACCTCACCGGTCGAGACCGGTGTGTGGAAGGTCCCGTCCGGGGCCCGGAGAGTGATCGACACCAGATCCGCGCCCGGGACCACCCGGTACGAGGCGGCGACGATCTGCTGGAGGACCTGGGCGGGTGTCGATGCGGTCAGCAGCAGACGCGTGAGCTCGACGAACTGCTCGGCCAGCGGGCCCGCCGAGATGTCCTCGGCGGAGCCGAATCCGGCCTTGTCCCGCTGCCACAGTCCTTCGTCCGCCATCACTGACCATCCACTCGCGTTCGGTGTTCTCGTCGGCCTGTCCCGTGGGGACACCGCCTCAGGGGTCGACCCGCTTGCGAAGGAGGCAGAACACGTTTCCTTCGGGGTCGGCGAGCACGTGCCAGGACTCTTCCCCCGTCTGGCCGACGTCGGCGGGCACCGCCCCGGCGGCGAGCAGCCGCTCCAGTTCCGCGTCCTGATCGCGGTCGGTGGGGTTGACGTCGATGTGCAGGGGGAGCTTGCCGGGCTTCGGATCGTCACTGCGGCTCAGGATCAACGTGGGCCGCGGGCCGCCGAAACCAGTTCCGGGCGGACCGATCTCGATGTCGTCGCCTTCCTTGCCGATCTCGGTGTAGCCGAGTACTTCGCACCAGAACGCCGCCATCCGGATCGGGTCGGCGCAGTCGAGGACGAGTTCGGTGATACGGCAGGCCATGGGGCGAGGATAGTCCGGCGTCAAGAGGAATAAATCGGCTCCGGGCGGGTATCTGTCGGCGTCGAAGTGATCCCGGACCGAGGAGGCGGCTGTGACGGCCGATGTCGTGGATTTGATCATGCAGGACCATCGTGAGGTGGAGCGGCTGTTCGACGAACTCGAACGGCATCCCGAGAAGCGGCCGCTGCTCGTCCCGGTGCTTTCGTCGCTGCTCACCGCGCACAGCCGGGCCGAGGAGGCCGAGGTGTACCCGGCGGCCAAGAGCGAGGCCGACGAGTCCGACGATGTCGCGCATGGCCAGAAGGAACACGCCGAGGCCGAGGAGTTGCTGGTCAAGCTCAACGGAACCGATCCCAGATCGAAGCAGTTCGACAAGGTGCTTTCCGACCTCGTCGAGGCCGTCACGCATCACGTGAAGGAAGAGGAATCCACCATCCTGCCGAAGATGCGGCGCGAACTGGACGAGACACGGCGACACGAACTGGGTGAGGCCTTCGTGACGAGCCGCACAGCGCACCTTGGCGACCGCCCCGGCGAAGCCACCAAGGAAGAACGCCTGACCCAGGCGCGCAACGCGGGTGTGACGGGCGCTTCGAAGATGGGCAAGGACGAGATCGCGCGGCAGATCGTCCAGTCGTCCTGAGCGGATGACGGTTGCGGTCCGGACCGAGCCCTCTTACCGTCGGAGCATGGCGATCGACACTGAAGCCGGGCAGGCAGCTTCCCTTGTCGTGGTCGAGAGGGCGCGCGCGGAAGGCGCGCTCACCGTCGAGGTGGCGGGTGACATCGACATCGCGACCAGCCCCCGGTTGCGGGCCGAGCTCCAGGCGTCGCTGGAGCGCCGGCCCGACGTCGTGCTGCTCGACCTGAGCAGGGTCGGCTTCTGTGACTCGTCGGGTCTTTCCGTGCTGGTACAGCTGAATCGTCACTGCGCCGAGTCCGGCATCGACCTGAGTCTGATGCCATCCAAGGTCCTGCTCCGCGCCCTTGAACTCACGGGGCTGGTGCCGACCCTGAAAGTGGTCACGCCCGAATCGTGAGTGCCGCGAGTCGTCCGGCTGGACACGCGTGTCGGCTCTCCCGGCACGCGTGTCGTCCGTCCGGTCACGTGACATCGCTGTGGTGACACGGGTGGTTTGCCGCCCCGAGCACTCACGACGCTCAGGTGACGACGCCCACCGTGCCCGCGTTTCGCGGTGATCAGCGGCCGAGAGCGTTCTGCAGGCCTTTCTTGGTCGTGCGCGAGCGGCCTTTGATGTCGCGCTCGTTCGCCTCGTTGTGGAGCTGGTCCTTGGTCGGCCCACCGGGGCCCTGCCGGTTGCCGGACCGGCGGCCACCGCGTTTCTGCTGAGAGGATTTGATGTGCTCGTACTGACGTTCGCGCTTGTCGCTCCAGCTCTGTTCCGGCACGGCTCCTTCTTGCGGTCGTGACCTGCGGCTACCCCTTCCGGCCACGGGCGAAGCGTGAACTCACCCGTCCGGGTCGGCGTGGGGGGATGTTTGTCGTTCCCATCCTTTGGGTAGTTGAAAGAAGACAGAGGGAGCGGACCATGCCAGTCCACAAGGGACGAATGTGACTTTGATGAACGCACCGTCGGTCATGGAAGACATCGACCACTCCATCCTGCGCGAAGAGCGCGAAGAGGGCCTGTCGGCGCCTCGTGAACGCCGAAGCGGCAGGGCGCGCAAGGACGACTATTCGCATTGCCGCCCGTTGTTCGACGAGTTGGCCGCATTGCCCGACGGTCACCCGGACCGGCTTCGTCTGCGTGAACGTCTGATCCTCGAACTGCTGCCGATAGCCGAGCACATCGCCGTCCGGTTCAGCGGGCGAGGCCAGCCGAGGGAAGATCTGGTCCAGGTGGCCCGGATCGGGCTGATGAAGGCCGTCGACCGGTTCGATCCCGGAGTGGGCGGGGATTTCCTCGCTTTCGCGGTGCCGACGGTCATGGGTGAGGTGCGGCGCTTCTTTCGCGACACGGGCTGGGCGGTGCACGTCCCGCGCGGGATGCAGGAACTGCGCAGCCGGCTCTCGCGGGCGACCACGGAGCTGACCCAGACCGTGGGCCGCGCGCCGACCCCCACCGAACTCGCCGCTCACCTCGACCTGGACGTCGACACCGTCCGTGAGGGCTTGCTCGCCGCCAACAGTTACCAGACTTCGTCCCTGGACCGGCCGGTCAACGACGGCGAAGGATCACTTGCCCTGGCCGACGTGGTGGGGGAGCTGGATTCCCGGTTCGAGCACATCGAGGACCGCAACACCGTGGTCCCGCTGCTGGAGAAGCTGCCGGAACGGGAACGGGCGATCCTCGCCATGAGGTTCTTCGACGGCTTGACCCAATCTCAGATCGCCGAGCGTATCGGGATTTCCCAGATGCACGTCTCGCGTCTGCTCACGAAGACCTTGCAGGAACTGCGCGGCAGGCTCAAGGCGTAGAGGCCGTCGCGAACGACTGCCCGAGGCCGGGCGGATCGAGGAAATCGCCCTCGCCGCAGTCCCGCGTCGGGTACGACGGGCCGATCCTGGTCACGGCGTACTTCGCCGAAGCCCGTCCATCGATACCCGACGCGAGCCGCGGTCACTCGTGCGCGGCGGACAGCAGGCCGAAATCCGGTGGGGTGAGCTGCCCGAAGCGATGGTCCTCTTCACGGACGGCCCGGACGAAGCGCGCCACCGTGGCGGGCTTCGGCGTGGCGGTCTGCCCGCCGAGGTAGCGGAGAACGATGAGGTCTTCGCCGGAATGGGTCTCGATCGCCACCGCCCAGCCGTGGAGTTCGTCCCACAGCAGGGCGACGTCGCGGTCCGGATGGGTGGGAAGGCGTCCGTCGAGCGCGACGTACGCCGAGATCGGGCTGTCGTGGTCGACGGTGCAGGATTCGAGGCCGACGCCGAGGGCCTCCGTGACGTCGGCGAGGTATCCCCACACGGCTTCGCGGGTGTGGGGATGACGGACAGGCATGGTGAGCAACGAGGACTTCCTTTCCGCCCCGGTCTCCTTCCGGTGCGGGACCCTGGCGGGCCCCGCACCGGAAGGGACACTCAGGCCTGGATTTCCTTGCGATCGGACTCGGCGCCCTGGATTTCGATGCGCCGCGGCTTGGCCTTCTCGGCGATCGGGATGCGCAGGGTCAGCACGCCGGCTTCGTATCCGGCGGCGATGCGGTCGGTGTCGAGGGCGTCGCCGAGGAACAGCTGACGGGAGAAAACCCCCAGCGGGCGCTCGGAGACCTGCATCTGGACGTCTTTACCGGGAATCGGCCGCCGCTCCGCCTTGATCGTCAAGACGTTGCGCTCCACGTCCAGTTCGATCGCGTCGGCGACGACACCGGGAAGATCGAAGCAGACGACGAACTCGTCGCCGTCGCGGTACGCGTCCATCGGCATGGTGGCCGGCTTGGACCACGTCCCGGGCGTCGCGCTGCCGAACATCTGCTGGGTGAACCGGTCCAGCTCACGGAACGGGTCGGTGCGCATCAACATCGGGTTCCACCTCCTGGCTCGTTGTCTCTGGTGTCAACACGCACTACTGTTCTAACATGTCATCGAAATGATGACAAGTGGCAAGTCGTCACTACGATGACAGGCGGGACGGCAGACCGGGATGACGGAGGGGATGATGAAATGGACGTAGACCCCGCTCGGACAGTGCGTTCCGTGCACGACGTCGTGGCCGAAGCCCGCTCCGGTGCCTCGAAACCGGAGCGGCTCCTGGAGGCTTTGGTCGCGCTGAAGACGGTGCGCGAAGAGCTGGCCGCGTGGGAACCGGAGCTGATCGCGGCGGCCCGCGAGGGCGGCACCAGCTGGACGGCGCTCGCCCCGGCCCTCGGGGTCGCGAGCCGTCAGGCGGCGGAGCGGCGTTTCCTGCGGTTGCGGCCATCCGACGGCGGTGAGCACACGGGAGAGGCGCGGGTCGACGCGGAACGCGATCGGCGGGCGGGTGATCGCGCGGTGGCGGAGTGGGCCCGGCGCAATTCGGCGATCCTGCGGCAGCTGGCGGGTCAGGCCGGCGCGCTGGACGGGCTGACCGCCAGGGCGAGGGAAAGCGCGGACCGGGTGCGCGCGGTGCTCGGCGAGGACGACGTCACCGGCCTGCTGGCGCCGCTGGCCGAGCTGCGCGCGCGACTTCCCCGCGAGCACACCGGATTCGCCGAACGGCTCGGGGAGATCGGCGTGCACGCCGAGCGGGTCCGGCGCGACGCCGTCGACGACCGGCGGTCTTCACGGTGAAACGGCAGTGTGAGCACGGTCCGGAGCGGGTACCTAGAGAGGTTCCTCTTGTCCGCCGAGCGAGCCGGAGATCCTCATGCCCGAAGTGCCGTCTTCCGCCGACGTCATCAGCCTGGCGCTGAGAGTGCTTGGCACGCAGGGGTTACGCGGGCAGGCCGCCCGTGCCGCGCTCGAGGCGATGGCGCGGGAACGGCGTCTGCCGGTCAAGCGGTGTGCCGCGCTCATCGTGGCGGCCGTCGACGGACGGGTGAACTGAGCCCGTCCCGCGTGGGACTCGTGACCGCCCCCATCGCGAAGGCGGCCGTCCGTCCGCCCCCAGGCGGGCTGAAGGTCGCTTCCCCCGCATCGCATGCGAGGAAAGCGACCGCCGTTGCTGGGGTGAAGGGAAAGTCCCCTTCACCCCTGAACAGGCCGGCAGGCTTACTGGCAGGCTTCGCAGTCCGGGTCGTCGATGCGGCACGCGGCACCGTCGGTGAGCGGGAAGTCGAAGTCGTCGAGGGCGGGGACGGCCAGAGCGGCCTCTTCCGGTGTGGCGGTGGCGGACATGTCACTCCCTTGGCGCGGAACGGGTCTCATCTCTCTGTAGCGCTGAAGATCGCCGGTGATTCCGTGACGCGTGCCACAGGGGCCGATTCGGCTACCCGGTGGTGGAGTCCACCGAGCGGAACAGCGACTCCGCGTCGTCGACCGCCTTGGCGAGGGCCTCCGTGTCCGTCCGCAACCCGGCGATGACGGCGTCGACCTGACGCAGTCCCGCCCTTCGCAACAGCCGTTTCTCGTTGGTGACCCACTCGCCGCGGGCCGCGAGGACCGCGTGCGCCGTCTCCATGGCCGCGGTGGCCAGCGCGCCGGCGACCTCCGTGGCCTGCCCGCGGGGAACGAAGGCGCCGCGGGTGTAGCGCAAGGTCAGTTCCGCGCGGCCTCGCCACATCGCCGGAGCCGTTTCCCGTAACGCTTCCGGGTAATCCGGTCGCGGCAGGCCGCCGCGCAGGACGCGGTTGACGGCGAGTTCGGCGACCGGCAGGTAACTGGGCACGCCCGCGAGATGGAACATCAGCGGCTCCCAGTGGAACCGGCCTTCCCCGGCTTCGGCGAGGTGCCGTTCGACCGCGTCGAGGTCGCGGTAGTGGACGTCCACCTGCCTGCCGTCGATCGTGAGCCAGGCACCGCCGTTGAACACGCCGCCGCCCCAGGCGCCGATCTCGGAGACCTCGCCTGCCCAACCGAGGGCGCGCAGGTCCGCCGGATGGAAGTCGCCGCGGTAATAGACGGCGAAATCCCAGTCGCTGCCGGGGCCGTGGGTCCCCTCGGCGCGTGAGCCGCCGAGCGTGACGGCGTGCACGGCGGGCAACGCGGCCAGATCGTCCGCCACGTGGGCGAGGAAAGTGTCGTCGTTCATCGCGCGATGATGTTAGTGACGCGCCAGAGTGGACGCGACGCGTTTTCCGCGGCCCCGGATCAGAACGAGATGTTCCCGTGGACGTCGCGGGCCTGGACGACCTTCCCGGATACGGTGCCCGAGACCGTGTTCACCACGCCACCGGTCTCGGCGCTGTTCCCGCCCGCCTTGTCCCACTCGCGGTGAAGCCGGTCCGCGAATTCGGGGTCTTCGGCTTCGGCCGTGGACAGCCGCGTCGCCAGGGCGCGCACTTCGGCGGAATCCTCGGCGGCGCCTTCGGCGGCTTCGAGTGCCGCCGTCGCCTCAGGGTCTTCGGAGAATTTTTCCTTCACCAGCTTGTACAATCCGACCACGGATCGGGCCGCCAAGGCGGCGGCGAGAGAGATGAGGACCGGTTCTGGCATCGGATCGCTCCCCGTCGGGTCCGGTCGGGCACGGTCACCCTCACGGTACCGGTATTCGAGGAGCTTGATGGGGCCCGGACCGAAGTCCGGGCGACCCGGGGTGTGTCAGCAGTTCCACCAAGTCGCGACGACCGCGAAAAGCGTGGGGACGTCAGGCAGTACGGCAAAAAACGTGGTTATGCTCAAGGTTCTCCTAGGAATATGAAGCCGAAGAGGCCTATTCAGCCTCGCGCGCAGCCTAGAAGATCCACTTGCCGGTCCGCAAATGCCGCCCTCTACTGAGAGTTGTTCGGCCATCCGGGTGATACTCGTTGGACATGCACATTCGAGAAAAATCAAGTAGTCGGTGGCGTGCCGTGACGCAATTGATCACTCTTTCGAGGAGTACGTGGACCTATTGGGCGAGGAGGGGCCGGTAAAGCCACGGTGTCCTCGTCGCCCGACCTCGCGATCGGGACGACCGGATCGGCCTCGTCGATCTCGGCGACGAGCCCGTCGATTTTCTCGGCTTTGCGGTCCCTGCCCGTGTCCCGGTAGAGCCCGGCGGCCTGTCGCCACACCCACCGCGCGTCCTCACGGTTCCCGCGATCGGCCAGTATCGAACCGAGCGCGACGTACGCTCGCGCCCTCCCGTTGACATGGTTGGCCCTTTCGGCCAGTTCGAGGGCGTGCTGCGCGTGACGTAACGCGTCACGGTCCTGGCGGCGGGCGTGCGCGAGCTCCGCCATCACGGTGTACAGCCGCGTCGCGACCGTCAGCCCGACCTGATCGAGGAGTTCGTGTGCGGGGCGCTGGTGCGCGTCCGCGGCGTCCAGGTTCCCGAGTTTGGTGTAGGCCTCGACCAGCGCGGTGTGGGTGGCCACCGTGCCCGCCACGTCCTTGGCCTCTCGGCGCAGGTCGAGGGCGAGTCGATAGTGGGGCAGCGCTTGGTGGTGGAGGTCCGATTCGACGAGTGCGTCGCCCAGCCGGTGGGCGGCCACGGCTTGCCGCTCGCGGTCGCCGAGGGATTCGGCGAGCCGCAGGCAGTCCCGGTAGGCGGTGACGGCCTCGGGGAGCCGTCCGGTGTACTGGTGGCGGCGCGCCAGGTTCAGCGTCACCGTCAGTTCCCCCACCGCGATCCCGTGGCGGCGGGACAGTTCGAGCGCTCGGCCCAGGTATCGATCCGCGAGGTCGTACGCACCGGTGATCAGGTGTATCTCGCCGAGGTCGTTGCTGGAGGACGCTTCCGCGTGGACGTTCCCGTCCACGGCGGCGGACGAGACCGCGGTGGTCATCGTGCAGACGCAGTCTTCGTACAGCCCATAGCGCTTCAGGGTGTCGATCAGGCAATGCGGCAGCCGCCAGGCGTAGCCGTGCATGCCCTCCTCCGCGGCGCGGCGGACCATGGACACGAGATTCGACCGCTCGAGCAAGGTCCAGCGCAGCGCCTCGGACACGTCGTCGAAGCGGTGGGGGACGCAGCCGGGTTCGAGCGGTGGCATCGGCGGCGCCTGACGATGCGGGGAAGCGGTCCGCTGTGCCGCGTCCGCGCTGTGCAGGTAATAGGAGAACATGCGGTTCCTGGCGGGCACGAATTCGTGATCATCCCTGATGAGGACCGCCGCGAACCGGTGCAGGAGATCGTGGACGCGGTAGCGGTCGATGTCGGCGGGCTGGAAGACGAGATGTGCCGAAACGAGCGAATCCAGCGCCCGCTGGGTTTCCAGGCGGCTGGTGGCGGCCATCGCGCTCAGCGCTTCGACGCTGATCTCCGCGCCGGGGTGGATGCCCAGCAGCCGGAAGACGCGGGCGTGGGACGGCGGCAGCGCTCGATAGACCCAGGAGAACGCCGAATTGAGGCTGGCGTCCGCGCTGTCGCCGTCGTCGCCGATGTGCAGCAGGATGTCGGGATCCCCCAACTGGCCGACGAGGGTCGTCAAGGTGGTCCCGGCCCGGTTGGCGGCGCGTTCGGCGATGAGGGTGAGGGCGAGCGGGAGTCCGTCGCCGATCCGCGCGAGCTGGGCCACGGCCCCCGGTTCCCGTGTCGTCCGCGCGCCGATGCGCCGGGTCAGGAACTCGGCCGAATCCTTCGGCGGCAACGGGTTCATGGTGAGGTTCCGGACGTCGTGCCGGACCGACAGCGCGGTGAGGCGACGACGTGAGGTGATGACGACGACGCAGTCGGCCAGCGCGGTGAGCAGCGGGCCGACGTGCGCGCTGTCGGCGGCGTTGTCGAGGACGATCAGCATCCGGCGTTCGGCGAGCAGGGTGCGGAGTTTGGCCTCCCGTCCGGTGGGGCCGCTGATGGAGGTGATCTCGTAGCCCAAGGCGTCGAGGAGGTCGTCGATCACCTGGGTGGTCTCCACCCGCGGCGCGGTGCCGTCGCCGTGGAGGTCGATGAAGAAGGTGCTCCAGGCATGCCGGGCGCTCGTGCGATGGGTCCATCTCAGCGCGGTGGCCGTCTTGCCCACCCCGGCCGCGCCGACGAGCGCGATCACCGCGGGACGGGGTGGTCCTTCGTCCGCTCCGGTGAGCCGGTCGAGCGATGTCAGGATCGCTTCGCGGCCCGTGAAGTCGGTGATGTCGCGAGGCAATCGGCGCAGCAGCAAGGGGACGTTCGGTTCGTGGCGGGGCGGGGTGAGCCAGGCGGCGGCCGGCGCCGGATCGGCTTCGGTGAGGGAGTCCTGGAAACGGCGGAGTTCTTCGGCTCCCCGGTCGTCGCCGTCGTCCAGGAGTTGCCGCCGCGCGGCGAAATAGTATTCGGTGGCGTCAGTGTGCCGCCGGAGTTTGTGCAGGAGGGTCAGCCGGCGCCGGGCGAGACCGACGATGATACCGTGCTCGCGTTGGAGATCGTTGAGTCTGCGAAGCGCGGGATCGAATTTTTCGAGGCCGATGTACGCGTCGATCAACAGGCCGTTGGCGGGTATCCATTCATCGAAGATGACGGAATTACGCCAGTTCTCCGCCCATTCCGTGTGCACCTCGGCGAGGGGATCGTCGCGCCAGAGTGGAAGGGCGTCTTCGAGCAGTGAGCGTATTCGTTCGTGATCGTGTTTCCGGACCGCCTGGTGCGCGGAAGTGATCGATTCGCTGAGCCGGAAGTAGTCGATCGACTTACGGTCGGCAAGGAGCTGGTAACCGCCACCGGTGTTGTCGAGTCTCGCGTCCGTGTCGCTGTCCTGCAGGATCGCGCGCACCCGATTGGCGTAGGTATGCAGTGTCGCAGCGGGATTTCGTGGACTCCGATGCTCCGGCCAGGCCTGCCTCACGAGTGTCTGGATGGAAATGTGCCGTCCCGCCTGGGCGAGCAGGACGGCGAGAACCGCGTGTTCTTGCGCCCTTCCCCATTGCACGGTCAAACGACCGTGCATCCGGACGATTGTCTTGCCGAGAAATCCGAGCGAAATGTGCTGCTCCACGGCACCTCCCCTCCCAAGGTGTCACCGAAGTGACCGCCCTCCCACGGTCGAGTTTCGCAGGTGGATCCGGATCTGGCCAGGTCAACGCGTGTCTGACAGGCATCTGTCAAGTCTCTGGCAGCTGCTGAAAGAGCGGTGTTATTCCCGGAACAGGAGGCTGACCGATCGGGCCGCCACTCTTTTCCGCAGTGACGATGAATCGCTGAAACGAGTGGAGGCGGAAATGGTGGAACGACTGCGGATTTCGTCGGCGACGGGACGGGGGCGACGATGACGGGGATTTCGTGGGCGCGGGTGCCGGGAAGCAGGACGGCGGAGCGATGGCTGACCCGGACGGGGTGCCGCCGGGTGCTCGCGGTGGTGCCCCATCTGACGGCGGGCACCCGGCTGGCGGACGTACTGCCCCTCCTGGAGGCGGACGCCCGGGTGCAGATCGCCTTCACCACGCCCGACGGTCCGGACACGTGGCCCGGGGTCGACGAGTACCTGAGGCGTTCGGGCGGTCTCGTCCTGCCTTGGCACCAGGCTTCGCGGATGCGGTTCGATCTGGCGCTCGCGTCCAGCCATGTGGGCATCGACGAACTGGAGGCGCCGGTGCTGGTGCTGCCGCACGGCACCGGGGGGATCCGGTCACGGGTCAGTCCGCACGGCGCGGGGATCCCGGGGCATCCCAGGGATCTGCTCGTCCGCGACGGCCGGGTGGTCCCGGAAGCGATGGTGTTCGCGCACGAGGACGACGCCAGGCGAATGCGCCGGGTCTTTCCCGAGGCGGCTTCACGCGTCGTCGTCGCCGGTGATGTCTGTTACGACCGGATCCGGGCGAGCATGCCACTGCGGCTGCGGTATCGGGACTCGGCCGGCATCGAGGCGCGGCAGAAACTGGTGGTGATCAGTTCGACGTGGTCCCCGCATTCCTTGTTCGGCGGGAATCTTGACCTGATCACCCGGCTCGCCACGGTGCTGCGAGGTCCGGAGTACCGGGTGATGGTGGCCTTGCACCCGCTCACGTGGTCGGCCCACGGGGCGCGCCAGGTTCGCGCGTGGCTCGCCGAGGGGCTCGAAGCCGGGATCCGGCTTTTGCCGCCGGAGGAAGGCTGGCGGGCGGCGCTGGTCGCGTCGGACTGCGTGCTCGGGGACCACGGCTCGGTGACGCAGTACGCGGCGGGGCTGGGGAAACCGGTCCTGCTCAATCCCGGTTCCGTACTCGACGTCCGGAAGGGAAGTCTCGCCGACCTGCTTTGGAAGTCCGCGTCCGTTCTCGATCCCGCGCGGTCGTTGCGGGGTCAGGTGGACGAACTCCTCACCGGGGGTGCCCGGCGCCGGCTTACGGCCATCGAGAAACGGATCACCTCGATGCCGGGGGAGGCGGCGGCGCGGCTGCGCGAGGAGATCTACCGGATCCTCGGAATGCCCGAGCCGGACCGCCCGGCCGAGAGCACGCCGGTGCCGCTGCTCACCCGGGAATGGCCGGAGAAATGAGAGCGCGGGCGCGCGGCGCCGTCGTCGAGGTGTGGTGGACCGACGAACGCGGGCTGCCGGACCACGTGCTGGTCGCTTGGGCGGGCAAGACACCCGAAACCTGGCTGCACCGCGCGGATCTGGTCATCTGCGCCGCCGCACCGGACGACGCGTGGCGGCACGCGGGCGACGTCCTGAGCGCGTTGCCCGGGGCGTTGGTGGTCCTCGCCGGGGGTGTGCTCCGATTTCGGGATCACCGGTTCGTCCCTGGCCCGCCCGAGTCCGGGATCGACGGCTGGCCGCGCTGTTCCGGCGGTGGCCCGGAAGAGCTTTCGGTGTCGTCCGCGATCGCCGCGATCCGCGCTTCCACTCGACGTGCCTTGAGATCCCTCGACCCGTGGTAGATCTCCAGCGCTCGCTGGAGATGGGTGCGGGCCGCGTGAGTGTCGCCCTCGCGCAGCCCGCATTCCGCGAGGCTTTCGAGCGCTTCGGCGTAGTACGGGTCGGCGCCCGCGTGGTGCAACGTCGCCGCCGCTTCCGTCAGCAGCCGGGAGGCTTCGCCGACCCGCCCGAGGGTGAGGTGGGCGTTGCCGAGCCGGGTTTGTGCCCGTGCGTGGAGGACCACGTCGCCGATCGCCAGTGCTTCGGCGGCCGAGCGCTCCAGATGCCCGATCGCCTCCCGTGTCCGTCCCAAAGCCGCGCTGACTTCGCCTATCCGTCTCAGATGCAGCACCACGCCGCGGTGCTGTCCCGCTCGCTCCGCGAGCCGCAGGGCACGGGTGAAGTACTCCAGCGCGCGCTGGGGTTCGCCGGTGCTTTGCGCGACGACCCCCAGGTGTTCCCACGCGGTCGCCTCACCGGCCGGGTCGTCGATCGTGCGCGAGGCCTCCATGGCTGCCGCGAATTGTGCCCGCGCGTCTTCGAATTTCTCGGTGTTGAGATAGGCGTAACCGAGCTGGATGTGCATACGCGCTTCCGCGGCGGGATCCGCGCAGTGCCGCGCCGCGTCCACCGCCCATTTGTGGGTCTTCTCCCATTGGCGATAGTGCTTGCGGTAGAGGAAGAAACCCCACAGGCCCTCGCAGAACTGCCAGACTTCCTGCCACCAGCCCTCTTCGACGGCCGTGCGCATGGTGGCGACGACGTTCGCGAGTTCCTGTTCCACCCAGTCCAAGGCGACCCGGGTGTCGGAGAACCGCGCCGGCCGCGTGAGTTCGGGGCGCGGACTGAGCCGATGGCGGTGCGGGATGATGGCGAGATCGGCCTCGGCCACGTGGTCGAGATACCAGTTCAGCATTCTCCGTAACGCGTCGGATCGGGTCGACTGGTCCTCTGTCTTGGCCGCCTGCTGACGCGCGTGCACCCGCGTCAGATCGTGGAACTGGAACCGGTCGGGCCCGATGTCGGTCAGCAGACTCGAAACGACCAGGGAGTCCAGCGCGTCCTCGGTCTCGGTCGCGGGACGGTCGATCGCGGCCGCGGCGAGACCGAGACCGAAGTCGCGGCCGGGATGAAGACCGAGCAGGCGGTAGACCCGCGCCGTCTCCGCGTCCAGTTCGGCGAAGGAGAGATCGAAACTCGCCTGTACGACCGCTTCGTCGGCGATCTTGAGGCCCGACAGCCGGCGTTTTTCGTCGGAAAGCACGCCCACCAGCCGCGAAATCGGCCATTGGGGCCGGGTCGAGAGCCGTGCGGCCGCCACGCACAGGGCGATCGGCATCCCGCCGCAGAGCGAGACCAATTCCCTGGCGCGTTCGGGTTCGGTGAGCACACGGTGCGTGCCGACGGTTCTTTCGAGCAGCCGCACCCCCGCGTCTTCGTCGAGCGGGGAGACGACGAACGCCCGCGCGCCGTCCATGGCCAGCGCGCCGAGCCGCCAGCGGCTCGTCACGACGACGACGCTTTCCGGTGACGCGGGCAGCAGCGGCCGGACCTGCGCGGCGGAGTCCGCGTCGTCGGCGAGGACGGCGAACCTCTTCCCGGCGGTGACCGACCGGTACATGGCCGCCTGTTCCGAGATCTCGGCGGGCACCTGCTCCGCGGGCACGCCGAGGGCGCGGAGAAAGCCGCCGAGCACGTCGGCGGGAGTCGTCGGCCCGTCGGCGCTGAAGGCCCCCAGATTCACGTAGAGCTGGCCATCGGGGAAACGGTCGACGTGGTTCGTGATCCAGCGTGACGCGAGCGCCGTCTTCCCCATTCCGCCGGATCCGGTGATCACCGCCAGCGCCGGCCCCTGCCGCTGGTCGTCTTCGAGCAACCGGGTCAGCGCGGTCAGTTCCCGTTCCCGGTCGGTGAAGGACGAGGAAACCGGAAGCAGTTGCCGCGGAACGACCGGTTTCACTCCCTGCTGGAGGAAGATGTCACCGTGCACGGCGCCGACCTGTACCGACGTGCCGGAGACGTCTCCGGTTATCCTGTTCTCGCGTCTGTCACCTGAATCCATTCCGCAGCACCCCCTGCACCGAGTCTGGTCACACGAGGCCTGCCGCGGTACCGCTTTCACAGCGACGCCGAATGTGATGTCCACTACTGGATCGGCGCGAACCGGGTTTTTGCCGAGCTATCGACCGGGTGGACATCACGGTGGGTATTGCACTCCGTGCCGAGGCCACCCGGACGGTGTAGGTAATTTCCTGGTGTGGCGCGGATCGGAACTGCGCGGGTGTGCTTCCTGACTTACGCTCGAACGAGCCGAAGACAGGAGCCGAGGATGACCACGATGCCAGGACGACTTCGCGCGCCGTTGGCGCTTCTTCCGTTCCTGGTCGCGGTCGCGGTGGTCGCGCTCGTCGGCGGCCTGGCCGCGTCGAGCGCCCGAGCTGTCTACAGTGGACTCGAACTGCCTCCCTTCGCGCCACCCGCCTGGCTGTTCGGTCCGGTGTGGACGGTCCTGTACCTCGGGATCGCGGTGGCGGGCTGGCTGTACTGGAAATCCGGCGGTGAACGCCGGGGCCTGGTCTGGTACGCGGTGCAACTGCTCCTCAACGCCGCTTGGACCCCGCTGTTCTTCGCCGCCGGCGCGTACGGCCTCGCATTGGCCGACATCCTGGTGCTCGACGTCGCCATCGTCGTCACCGCGCTGTACTTCCGCCGGTCTTCCCGGCTCGCCGCCGCGTTGCTGCTGCCGTACCTCGCTTGGACGTTGTACGCCACCGCGCTCACCCTCGCGATCGTCGTGCTCAACTGACACCGATCGGCAGCGTGGCGGCCACCCCCTTGGCGTGCCCGCCGTCGAGCCGGTCCAGCACCACTCCGCCCCGGCGTGCGGCGAGTTCCGGGTCCCGCACCGCGTGTTCCACCGGCTGAGCCCCCGCGGCGGCGATCCGGATCGTTGCCCCCACGCGGGTATCGGTCTCGGCGGCGCCGCGTCAGATCCGCCGCGAGCACCGGCGAAAGCGTGTCCCAGCCGCCGAGGCGGAAGGTCGCCTGGCAGATCGGGCCGCTGTGCCGGCACCGCCAGTCCTCCCGGATACGCGCCCGGCCCGCCGTGACGTGCGCCAGCGGCGCGAGCGCGCCGAGGAATCCACGCCGCCGCCCGCGCCGGAACCCCGTTCGTGCTCGAGATCGCGGGCGGTCCGTACCTGATCTACCGCAACGCCGGGCAGATCGTGCGGCTCGGCGACCCGGCCGCGACAGTGCCCGCTGGGGGGCCGCTGTCCCGGCCGGTCGCGACGAACGACGGCACGGTGTGGTCACACAGCGTCGACAACGGCTCGCTCTGCGAGCTGCCCCACCTCACGCCGGGCGCAGTCCGTACCAGGTCTTCGTGGTGCAGCACCGAGGGCCGGTCGAACGCGGCGCGGTGACACGGATTGGCGACCCGCTCGGTCAGTTCGGCCATGACGAACGGCTTCACGAGGTAGCCGTCACCGCCGTGCTCGAAACCGGCCACCCGGTCGGCGAGCGCGTCGCGGGCGGTGAGGAACAGCACCGGCGCCCGTGTCATCGGAATCTCATGTTCGGACAGCGAAAGTGGACGCATGCAGTTCCCGGTGCCCCCGAACGCTAACGCCTCGGATGCCCGCGGCCGCCCGGACGGCGAGAACTGGCATGGAACAGGACGTCGTCGTCGGCACCGCGCCGAGAGAAGAGGGAGGTACCTGTGATGACCGTGCAGACCGGCGGGCTCAGCCTGGTCACGGGAGCGGGTCCGGGCAGCGACCGGGCGGGGCTCGGCGAGCTGCTCGCGGAAGCGACCGGCGAGGTGCTCGTGATGAGCACGGGAACGGACACCGCTTTCCAGCGGATCGCGCTCGCGAACGTACGCCCCGACGCACGCCACAAGGTGCTCTTCCCCGACTCCGCCCGGATGTCCGGCGCGCTCGACCGGATGTCGCGGGCCGGGGCCGAGGTGCGGACCGACACCGAGATCCCGATGGACGCGCTGGTGATCGACCGGACCTCGGTCGTACTCCCGGCGGAACGCGGGCAGGCCGGTTCCGCCGTGTTCCGGTTGCCCGGCGTGGTCACCGCTACGGCCGGGTTGTTCGAGCGGATCTGGCAGGCCGCCGCGCCACTCGTCCCGCTGGACCTCCCGGAGTCCGGAAACGCCTCGATCCTGACCGGCCGCGAGCAGGAGTTGCTGACACTGCTGTTCTCCGGCACGACCGACGAATCCGCCGCCGCGCGGCTCGGCATCTCGGTGCGCACGGTCCGGCGGATGGTCGCCGACATCATGAACCGGCTCGGCGCCCGCAGCCGGTTCCAGGCAGGCGCCAAAGCGGTCGACCGCGGCTGGCTGATGGCGAAGGCGGGCTGATTACGACCTCGATTCCCGGTCGTGTCCTGCTGGTGACCCAGCGGCCAGGCGCGTACCCGGCCATCGGTGACGCCTTGACGGAAGCGTCCGACGGCGCCGTCATCACCATCGCGGGTGGTGAATACGCGGAGACCGTCGAACTGACCGACCTGTGGTGCCGGGCTGAGCGGCCCACCGGCTTCGCCCCGTCACGCCCGGCTGAACTCCATGACCCAGTTGGATTCCCAGGTCCGGCCACCGTCGGCGGAGAACTCCTGTTCCCAGCGCGCCGACGTCCCGGTGATGCCGGACCAGAGGAAATGCGCCTTGATCGGCTTCCCGTCGTAGGTGTCGTCGCCGTAGAAGTCGCCTCGCCCGTCGGCGAAAGTCCCCACCACCGGCGGCGCGAGCAGACCGGTCCGGCTACTGGCCCAGTAAAGCGACCACTCCTTCCGTGCGACGTCGAAGAGCCGGAGGGTGTAGCCGCTGCTGCCCAGCGTCGGGAAATGGATCTCTTCGGTGTTGCCGCCGCCGCCGAAGATCGGGCGGCAGGTGGAGATTCCGGGGAACTCGTACCAGTCGTCGCTGTTCTCGAAAAGAGTGCCGAGGCGCCGGTTGACGACGTTCCAGGAGCCGGTGAAGAAGTCGAAATCGTTCATGGCGGTGATCCTGCGGCGTCACCACTGACATCTTCTGTCAGTGGTCACTGGCACACTCCCGGCCATGCGTGCCGGACGGTTGGTGTCCCTGCTGCTGTTGCTGCAGAACAGAGGGCGGATGAGCGCGGCCAGGCTGGCCGCGGAACTCGGCGTGACCGCGCGCACCGTCTATCGGGACGTCGAGGCGCTTTCCGCCGCGGGAGTGCCGATCTACGCCGAGCCGGGGCCGTCCGGCGGATACCGGCTGATGGAGGGGTACCGCACCCACCTGACCGGGCTCACCGCCGCCGAGGCGGAATCGCTGTTCCTCACCGGGATGCCGGAACCCGCCGCGGAACTGGGGTTCGGTGCCCAGGTCGCGGCCGCCGAACTCAAGCTGACGGCCGCGTTGCCGATCCCGTACCGGGACGCGTCGACGCGGATCCGGCAGCGGTTCCATCTCGACGCGCCCGGCTGGTACCGGCAAGCGGATCCGGTGCCGCATCTGACCGCCGTCGCGGAAGCGCTGTGGCGGGACCAGGTCGTCGAAGTCCGGTACCGGCGCTGGTCGCCGCGGCCGGAGGTGGTCACGCGGCGGCTGCATCCGCTGGGTCTCGTGCTCAAGGCGGGTGTCTGGTATCTCATCGCCGCCCGGCGGAATCAGCCGCGCACGTACAAGGTCTCGTCCATCCAGCGGGTGCGGACGTTGCCGGAGAAGGCCGAAAGGCCCGAAGGGTTCGAACTTCCCGCGTTCTGGCGGACACACGTCGAGCGCTACGAAGAGGCCGAAGAAACCGAGACGGCACTTGTCCGTTTGTCGCCGCGGGGGATCGCCGCCCTGCCCGATGTCCTCGGTCCGAGGGCCGCGCGTCTCGCTCGCCGCACGCTCAGCGCGGCGGACGAGGACGGCTGGTGCCGCGTCACGATCCCGATGGAGAGCGTGTCCCACGCCGCCGCCGGAGTGCTCAAACTCGGCCTCGACGCGCAGGCGCTGGAACCCGCCTGCCTGGTCACCCACCTGGCCGAGACCGTCCGGGCGATGGCCGCGCTGTATCCCACGGGCTGAACCCGCCCCCGATGTGCCATGCTCGACAGCGCACGAGGCGGCGAAACCGAGAGGTGACGAGGGTGTCCATCTGGGCAGGCGTGATCAATTTCGTCCGGGCGCGGTACGAGGTGCTCGAAGAGCGGGACGGCTGGCTCCGGTTCCGGGTCGACACCGGCGACGGCCGCGGCCAGCAGGTGTCCTTGCACCACTTGCCCGACCACGACGGCGCGGAGTGGGTGGAGATCTCGTCTCCGGTCGGCTGGGCCGACAAGATCGATCTCCGTCGCCTGCTCGAACTGGCGGGCGGCGACTCGGTCGGCGGCGCCGCGGTGGTGGACGGGGTGGCACTGCTCAAGCACACCGTCCCGCTGGTCGACCTGAACCTGGTCAACGAGTTCGAACATCCGCTGAAGTCCCTCGTCGCGCGTGCCGACACCCTCGAACACGAGCTGACCGAGGCCGACGAGTTCTGAGCCTGCCGGTCCATTCAGGACGGAAACGAAGAAGGCCCCCTGCCGCCGCAGGGGGCCTTCACCCGTCTTGGGGTCAGAGGCGCTCCTGGAGCGCGTCCGCGGCGGCGAGCAGGTCCGCGGCCCAGCGCGCCCCCGGTTTACGCCCTATGCGTTCGACGGGCCCGGAAACCGACACCGCGGCGACGACGGTGCCCGTCGAATCCCGCACCGGGGCCGAGACGCTCGCCACACCGGGCTCCCGTTCCGCCACGCTCTGGGCCCAGCCGCGGCGGCGGACCTCGAGCAGGGTGCGCTCCCCGTACACCGCCTCGGTGAGGATCGTCCGCTGCGTGTGCGGATCCGACCACGCGGCGAGCACCTTCGCTCCGGAGCCCGCGGTCATCGGCAGCCGGGAACCGATCGGCACCGTGTCACGGAGCCCGCTCGGCGGCTCCGCGGTCGAAACGCAGACGCGCTGGACGCCGTCGCGGCGGTAGAGCTGAACGCTTTCGCCGGTGATGTCGCGCAATTTCGGCAGCACCGAACTCGCCGCGTCGAGCAGCGGGTCGGTCGAACCGCCCGCCAATTCCGCGAGTGCGGTACCCGGCCGCCAGCGGCCGTCGGGGCCGCGGCGTAACAGGCGATGCACTTCGAGGCCGACCGCGAGCCGGTGCGCCGTCGCGCGCGGCAGACCGGTCCGCGTGCACAGTTCCGCCAGGCCACAAGGATCTTCGGCCACGGCCTGAAGCACGGCCACGGCCTTGTCGAGTACTCCGATACCGCTATGCTGTCCCACAAGCCGATACTATCTTCCCGAAGTTTGAGATGTCCAGATGGTGGGAAGTACCGATTTCACCGCATGTGAGGAGCCGGAAATGCCCCGGACACTGGCCGAGAAAGTGTGGGAGTCGCATCTGGTGCGGCGCGGCGAGGGGGCCGAGCCCGATCTGCTCTACATCGACCTGCACCTGCTGCACGAGGTCACCAGCCCGCAGGCGTTCGACGGACTTCGCCTGGCGGGCCGGAAACTGCGCCGCCCCGACCTCACCATCGCGACCGAGGACCACAACGTCCCGACGATCGACATCGAGCTGCCGATCGCGGATCCCGTGTCCCGCACCCAGGTCGACACCCTTCGCGCCAACTGCGAGGAGTTCGGCGTCCGGCTGCACCCGATGGGCGACGCCGAACAGGGCATCGTGCACGTCATCGGCCCGCAGCTGGGCCTGACCCAGCCGGGAATGACCGTGGTGTGCGGTGACAGTCACACCTCGACGCACGGCGCGTTCGGCGCGATGGCCTTCGGGATCGGCACCTCCGAGGTCGAACACGTGATGGCGACCCAGACCCTGCCGCTCCGTCCATTCAAGACGATGGCGATCACGGTCGACGGTGTGCTGCGTCCCGGTGTCACCGCGAAGGACGTCATCCTCGCGGTGATCGCGAAGATCGGCACCGGCGGCGGACAGGGCTACGTCCTCGAGTACCGCGGCGAGGCCATCGAGAAGCTGTCGATGGAAGCCCGGATGACGGTGTGCAACATGTCCATCGAAGCCGGCGCGCGCGCCGGGCTCATCGCACCGGACGAGACGACGTTCGCGTACCTGAAGGGCCGCCCGCACGCGCCGCGGGGCGCAGACTGGGACGCCGCCGTCGAGAACTGGCGCGAACTCCGCACCGACGACGACGCCGTCTTCGACGCCGAGGTGCGCCTGAACGCCGACGAGCTCACGCCTTTCGTGACCTGGGGCACGAACCCGGGCCAGGGGCTCCCGCTGGGCGCCGAGGTGCCCGACCCGGAGCGGATCGGCGACGAGAACGAGCGCATCGCCGCTGAGAAAGCCCTGTCCTATATGGATCTGAAGCCGGGCACGCCGCTGCGGGAGATCGCGGTGGACACCGTCTTCCTCGGCTCGTGCACGAACGGCCGGATCGAGGATCTGAGGGCCGCCGCGAACGTCCTGCGCGGGCACAAGGTCGCCGGTTCGGTCCGGATGCTCGTCGTCCCCGGTTCGATGCGGGTCCGCCAGGCGGCGGAAGCCGAAGGGCTGGACCGGATCTTCACCGAAGCCGGCGCGGAATGGCGTCAGGCAGGCTGTTCGATGTGCCTGGGCATGAACCCGGACCAGCTGAAGCCGGGCGAGCGGAGCGCGTCGACCTCGAACCGCAACTTCGAAGGCAGGCAGGGCAAGGGCGGCCGGACGCATCTGGTCTCACCGCTCGTGGCGGCCGCCACGGCCGTGCGGGGAACCCTGTCCAGCCCCGAAGACCTGCAACCCGCCGCCGCCCGCTGACGGCACCTACAGCGCCGACGGCACCGACGGCACCGACATCGCTGACATCCGCGAAGGAGTTCCCATCATGGACGCGTTCACCCACCACACCGGCGTCGGGGTCCCGCTGCGCAGGTCCAACGTGGACACTGACCAGATCATCCCGGCGGTCTACCTCAAGCGCGTGAGCCGCACCGGCTTCGAGGACGGGCTCTTCGCCGCCTGGCGCTCCGACGAGTCGTTCATCCTCAACCAGGAGCCCTTCAAAAGCGGGTCGGTCCTGGTCGCGGGCCCGGACTTCGGCACCGGTTCCTCCCGCGAGCACGCCGTCTGGGCCTTGATGGACTACGGCTTCCGGGTCGTGATCTCCGCCCGGTTCGCGGACATCTTCCGCGGCAACTCGGGCAAGCAGGGCCTCGTCGCCGCTCAGGTCGAGCAGGCGGACGTCGAACTGCTGTGGAAGCTGCTCGAAAACGAGCCGGGGACGGAGGTCACGGTGGACCTCGAGTCGAAGACGGTACGAGCCAAGGACTTCACCGCGCCCTTCCAGATCGACGACTACACCCGCTGGCGGCTCCTCGAAGGGCTCGACGACATCGCCCTGACACTCCGCCACGCGGAGGAGATCGACACTTTCGAGACCCAGCGCCCCTCCTGGAAGCCGGTGACCCTCCCGGCGGCCTCCTCGTAAGGTCGGCCGAAGGGGGCGGATTCCCTTGCTGAGCAGGGAATCCGCACCCCGGCCGGTGCCCTCCACGCCAGCCCCGAAACCACACCGAACGGCACCTCCAGAGGCCTCCAAGGGGTCCCTCAGGAGGCGGAACAGCCCCCGAGACAAGGGAAATTTCCGCGCGTCGTTTGGAATTTGTGCTGCATTGGTAATACCGTGTGCGCTAAGTCGGCCGACGGGGCCGTGTACAAGTAGTTCTTCTTGGAGGACTGGAATGGCCAACAAGGCCCAGCTGATCGAGGCGCTGTCGGAGCGCCTGGGCGACAAGAAGGTCGCGTCGGAGGCCGTCGATGGCCTTGTCGACATCATCATCCGGACGGTCAACAAGGGCGAGAAGGTGAACATCACCGGCTTCGGTGTGTTCGAGAAGCGCGCCCGCGCTGCCCG